>JAAXXK010000001.1:40867-106998 GCA_013334525.1 Chlorobiaceae bacterium | reverse complement strand
CGTGCGCGGCCACGCCGATGAGCACAAAAATGCCGGTACCGATGATACAGCCGACGCCCAGGCTGGTCAGCGCCACGGGTCCGAGAACCCGGTTCAGCCGATGCTCGTCTTTCATCTCTTCAAGCAGAAGCGACAACGGTTTTTTCCTGAAGCTGTTTTTCACAGGTATGAACGTGAATGATTAATGATGAGTGCTGATTGCAAATTACGATAATTTTATGCTTTGAGCCCAAACAAACCTTTTCGAATGAACCATTTAACCACTTCAATCACAGGGATAATGCTCAACGTGCAGATGATTACAATCAGCCAGTCTTCAAAAGACATCGGAAACGTGCTGAACGGAATCATCAAAACAGGAATGGATACGATCGATGCCAGCATGAGCAGCTCCCACAGGATTGCGAGATTAAGCCATCGGTTAGCAAAAGGAGCCTTGAAAACCGGATACTTGTCAGACCGGAAGTTATAGGCCTTGAAAAACTGTATCAGCACCAGCGAGACAAAGGTCATGGTCATAGCCTCCCGGAGTGGGCGACCGGAGTATCTTGCCCATTGGAAAAGGGAAAGGTTCACAATGGTTGACCAAATCCCTCCCGTCATCATGAGAGCAATCAACGGGCGGGTGAAAATGCCCTGTTTCGGATCGTATGGAGAGCGTTTCATTATACCTGGTTCCGCAGGGTCAACGGCCAATGCAAGTGCCGGCAGACCATCGGTAGCAAGATTAACATAGAGAATCTGTACAGCGGTAAGTGGCAAAGGCAGGCCAAGCAGGGTCGCCCCTGCCATCAGCCCGAGTTCGCCGATGTTGGACGAAAGCAGGTAGGTGAGGTATTTCCTGATATTGTCATAAATTCCCCGTCCCTCCTCGACGGCGGCAACGATCGACGAAAAATTGTCGTCTGTCAAGGTCATTGCCGAAGCTTCCCGGGACACATCGGTGCCATTGATGCCCATGGAGATGCCGATATCGGCTTTCTTCAGGGCCGGAGCATCATTGACGCCGTCACCGGTCATGGCCACAATCTCTCCGTTCGACTGCAAGGCCTCGACTATACGCAGTTTATGCTCGGGTGCCACCCTTGCGAATACATCAATGCTCCCGACCATTTTCCTGAGCTCCGTATCGTCCATTCCTTCAAGTTCAGCGCCGCTCACAACCCGTCCGTCAACCAGAATGCCCAGCTCACGCGCTATGGCCTCTGCTGTAACCGGATGGTCTCCGGTAATCATTACTGGACGAATGCCGGCCTCAAAGCATTTACGGATAGCATCGCGAGCCTCACTTCTGGGCGGATCGATCATACCTGCAAAGCCGAGAAAAACAAGGTCGTCATCAGTTTCGGCCAAACCTGCACCATCACTCCTTGCAATGGCAAGCACACGCAAGGCTTCCCTGCCCATGTTTTCAGCCTGAATCATGATCGCCTGCCGTCCGGCATCATCAAGAAGAGCGAGACCATCTTCATTGACATATCGGGTACATACAGGCAGAATGCTCTCCGGGGCACCTTTGACTATTGCCATGACGGCGTCACCATTACGATGAACCGTCACCATTCGTCTGGTTTCCGAGGAAAACGGCTGTTCGTCGATGCGCGGATAACGCGTCCTGAGGTCGCGCTCATCGAGCCCGCCTTTCCGTGCCGCCACGATCAGTGCGCCCTCTGTTGGATCGCCTCTGATGAGCCACTCCCCCGATTCGTTCTGTTCAAGATTGGCATCGTTGCACAGAACTCCGGCCTGGAGAAGCTGCATGAAAACAGAGGGGAACTCCGATTTACCCTCCGGTATCGATATGGAACCCTCCGGACGATATCCTGAACCGGTTACGCCGGCAAGCATGCCATCGGCATACAGTGACCGCACGGTCATTTCGTCCCGTGTCAGGGTCCCGGTCTTGTCTGAACAGATAACTGTGGTACTGCCAAGTGTTTCGACTGCCGGAAGACGTCGCATGAGGGCATGGCGCCTGGTCATACGCTGGACGCCGAGTGCAAGGGAGATGGTAACGACGGCCGGCAGGGCTTCCGGAACGACCGCCACGGCAAGGGCAATTCCGAAAATGAGGATGTCGATGAGAGGCTGGCCTCGCACTATCCCAAGGGCTACAATGACCAGCACGATCACCAGGGCAGCTTTTGCAAGCGATGCTCCGACCTTGTCGAGGTTTTTCTGGAGCGGTGTTTTCTCGGTTTCAACCCTCTGGAGCATACCGGCAATTCGCCCGATCTCTGTCCCCATTCCGGTCCGGGTCACTATGGCCCGGCCCCTGCCATAGACAACCGATGTGCCGGCAAAAACCATGTTTGATCGGTCGCCAATCCCTGTGCCCTCCGGTATCGGGGATGCGCTCTCTTTTTCAGAAGGAACGGACTCTCCGGTCAGGGAGGACTCTTCGATACGAAGATTGATCGACTCAACAAGACGTGCGTCAGCAGGAATCCTGTCGCCTGCAACCATCAGGATGAGATCACCTGACACGATTCCAGAGGCAGGTATCAACTGCTCGTGCCCGTCACGGATAACCCTGGCGTTGGGAGCAGCCATTACCCGGAGGGCATCAATAGCCTTTTCAGCCCTGAACTCCTGAAAGAAGCCGAGCAACACTGCGAAAAGGATGATAATCAGTATTGCCACGGCCTCGATACCGTGGCCGAGAAATGCCGACAACACGGTCGCGACAAGCAGGGTAAGAATGAGAACATTCCTGAACTGGTCCATCAGCAATTGCCAGGACCTTCGGCCACGAACCGCCTCTATGGTGTTCAGCCCCTGTCTTGCAAGACGATTAACAGCTTCCTGCGAGCTTATTCCATCAGATGAAGTTTCGAGCTGGCGAAACAACTCATCCAGAGGAATGCTATAAAATGGCTGATTCATGATTGGTCGGTCTGAACGGTCAGTTCGAACATCGTTATCCTGAACCAATCAACATCCGATTTCCATCATCGGTTCCTTGACGACCGCAGAAGCAATCCGGAATCATGCGAAATGGAGATAACCATCCGTAAACTTTTTCAACGTGATGGCGGTACCTGCCGGGTTGCTGCTGTTAAGCCATTGAACAAAATCGCCGCTCTTCCAGGCCGCCAGGGAGCCGGGGAAAGGAGTGGTTGACTTGATAAACCTGTCCAGCAATTCGTTGGTAAAGGCAAACTCCTCCTGGTTGGCCGCATAGGGAGTTACGCTGCTGCATCCCTCGCACTTTTTGCTGTCTTTGTCCGCCTGGGAGCACAAATCGTTGCCGTGCCTCAGGTAGCCGCAATGGCTCCCCTTTTCGACCATGCATGTAGATGCCCATGAGCCGCTGCTGCTGTATGCCATCTGGGCGAACTGGCTCGAGCTCCTGTCTTGTTCATCGATCCAGGACGGAGGTGTGGATGATTTCAAGGTAGCAGAGTCGCACTGGCCGGTAACCATAAGGTTCGGCAACGGCAAGGTTGCGAGCTGTTTCCGGTATGCCTCCATGCCGGTGAAGAGAAACGGTATTTTGTTGTCGACTGGTGAAAGCTGAAGGAGGCCGACCGGAGTTGCCCGCTGTTCGCTGCTCCATAATGACATGGCCGGGGTGCTGCCGGGGACCACTTCACGGTTGAAAAACACCGGGTCGAATGGCATCCGCTGCTCCTTTCCCATGCGGCGGATATTGTCGAAACCGGTCGCAGCAACCTGGGCGTGTGCGCCGCCGACGGAGTGTCCGGCAAAAATGACCCGATTCTGCATGAAGTTCCCGCTGGTTGCATCCTGCACGTTCAGGAAGCGAGATGCGGCGACCTGGCCAGGGTCGTCGTATTTGTAGGTGGCTCCGTAACGCACCAGATAGGAAGCCGCAGCATAGGCCTCCTGTCCAACCCGGGGATTGCCGCCGAAATCGGTCCAGGGCATGATATCGACCTGCTGGTGGGAGGAGGTAACGAATGCCAGGGCCCAGTGGTTCTTTATGGCCGCATCCGAATAGTTGTAGTAAAAGGAGGGATTGATCTCATAGAGCGGAGTGTCCTGTCCCATCAGCTTGCTGTAGATCAGTTTCGGGTAATAGGAGAGATCGACCCCGATAAGGAATCCGTGGTTGAACATCACCAGTCCATCTGCCTGCCGGTCGTTCGGATAGAAAACCTCAATCACGATTTCAGTGAAATGCGGCGATGATTTAGAGTACTGCAGCCAGAGGTACATCCTTTTGTAACAGTAATTGCCTATCTGAATGGGATCCATGTGCTCTCCGCTCTTTGGGTTGGTAAATTGCTGTGCAAATTCTGAACAATCGGCATTCCGGTTGAATGAACAACCGGTGGCCGCAATATCGATCTGAATGATCCCTTCAATCTCATTCCCGAGGCGAAACATCCACCGCGGATGTATAGTCAGGAAATGATTCGCTTAACCGGCCCGGACAGGCCTGAGCGCAAGGAATCAGTGCCAGAGGCCACTGCTGCAGCAGTGCCCGCCTTTGGGTGGCTGCTCGTTGACAACGTTGCAGAACCATCCGGCGACATGGCCGAGCGCACCGGGAGGAAAATCAGCCTTGGCAATCTCGAGCTCTTCTTCGGAAAAATCGAACCCGGACTCCTTGATCAGCTCGTTGCGTTTTTTCGACAGTTCAGTTACCATGTGTTTGCGGAATCCCTCCTCATCGATGATCTTTCCGAGAAAGGCGCGGGCTGATGAGTGTGACATGAGTGCCATATTTTATAAGTTAAACGACTGCGATTTGGCGTTCAGGGGCAATTGCCGGAGCTGCAACTGTAATATCAGTAATTTATTGCGTTTAGTGCAAGCACAAACGTTACCTCGCCGACTCTCCTGCAGCGCCTTGCCAGACGTGCCCGGCGGCATCATGCCAGGCGACAGCACCATAAAGCCGGTGTCGCCGCCCTTGCGGAAAAACCTCAGAGCCTGGCGCCGCCCGAAATCTCAAGGATTTGGCCGGTAATGAAGGAGGCGTCGTCGGATGCGAAAAAGAGAGCTGCTCCGGCGACATCTTCCGGTTTGGCGATGCGTTTGAGGGGATATCGTTCGGCAGAAGCTTCGGCAAGCATCTTCCATCGATCGGGTCCGAGGGCACGAACGAATGCATCCACCTCGACCAGGGCCGGGGCAAGGGCGTTGGCCGTGATGTTGAAGCCGCCAAGGGCGATGGCGATCGATCGGGTAAAGGAGAAAATGCCCCCTTTCGATGCTGAATAGCTGAACTGATTGGGGCTTCCGCGGTAGACCAGCGAACTCATGTTCACGATGCGCCCATGGCCCTGCGGCTTCATGATCTTTACCGCCTCCCGGCAGCACAACATGCAGGATTTGAGGTTCATGTCGAGATTTTTCATGGCTCGTTCGGGGTCGATCTCTTCGACCGAAGCTGCCGGTTCGCAGTCTCCGCCGGCAATGTTGACCAGGATGTCGAGACGGCCGTGCTCCCGAAGAACGTTGGAGAAGAGTTCGACGACCTGCGTTTCCGAGGTGAGATCGACTATGGCGCAGGAGGCCTGGCCTCCCGACCCGACGATCTGCCCGAGAACCTCCCGGCAGCGTACTGCATCGATATCGACCAGTATGACCGTTGCTCCCTCGCTTGCGAAGCGGTGGGCCGTCGCCCCTCCGATTCCCCCTCCGGCGCCGGTGACTATCGCCGTTTTACCCTGTAGCCTCATTTCGGTATTCATTTATGTTGTGTGCTGATTCAGTCGATTCCCGAATGGATAATTTACCCGCCCTGCTGCTCGACGATCTCGCGATTTTCGTCTGGCGAACCGGCGAAGAGCTTGAAGCCCATAAGGCTCGTCATCGACTGGACCGCGGAATTGAAGCGACCGATGAACAGGTCCAGGTCGTTTATCTTGAACTGGTCTATGCCCGCGACCTCTTCCATAAAGGCGAGAAACTGCTCATGCCTCATCTCCCCTATCCTCGAAGACCATGAAACGTTGGAGATCCTGAAGGCACACAGCGGTTCGTCGATCATCCAGAGGTCGCCAAGCCGCAGAAGCTGAACCCAGTACTCAAGATCGATGGTATAGGGAATCCGGGCGCTGTAACCCCGCGTCTTGCCGATCAGCACCGCAGGATAGAGCCCGCAAACCGGCTCGCCCATGATGTTGGTGCCCATGCGAACCATTTTCCTGACCAGTTCGGAGGGCTCCTTGCGACCGCCGTCGATGAAGTTGACCTTCCTGATCAGCGTCTTGCCCTCGGAATCGATGATGGTTCGCTGGCATGATACAAGGCTGATGCCTGCGCTGCCGGGACTTTCGGCGACCTCGACCTGCTTTTCGAGGCACTCGGGATAGAGAATATCGTCGCCGCAGACCAGCTTGACCCATTTGCCCCGGACCTCGCTGACCGAGCGGTTCCAGTTGCCTTCAGGGCCGAGGTTCCTTTCGCTGGTGATGATCCTTATGCGGCTGTCGGTATAGGAGCGGGCGATCTCAAGGGAGTTGTCCGTTGAGGCGTCGTCGTAAATGAGAAGCTCGAAATCGGGCATACTCTGGCAGAGCACCGATTCGATGGTCTCGGCAATGAAGCGTTCGTTGTTGTAGAGCGGAATAGCAACGCTTACCAGTGGTGTTGATGAATTTGTCATACATTTATCCTCTTCTGCATCGCCTCACTTGGCAGGCAAATCGTCTTGTGTGAACCTGGCGTTCTTTCCATCTGCCCATGCCTGGCTCGCCTTGCGTCCAGTGTCGAGTACCGTGTTTATCGAAACAATGGCTCCATCGAATCTTGCCTGGTCTGTATTGGCTCGCCAGAGCGTCGCACCGCGCAGATCGACTTCACGAAGATCTGCTTTATTAAGGTTTGCTTCCCTCAAATCGGCCCCTTGCAGTATGGCCTTGCGTAAATCCGAATGACTTAAATCCGCATATCTTAAAGTTGCACCTGCAAGATCGGCATCCCGCAGATCAGCGTAAGCAAGATTCTTGTGGTCAAGATCGGCCTCTCTGAGGTTGACCTTCAGGGATGGCTGCGTCCTGCGCATCCGGTTCCATTTCAGTGCGTTTGATTTCAGAATGTCCAACTGCCCTGCATCATATGCTGCATTTTTCTGGTTTGCCTGCCACGCCTTGACCGGTGGAAGCGTTATGGCCCTTGAAGGAGCAGGACTATCCTGTTTGTTGCCAATTTCAGCACGAACGTCGTTCTGTACACCGGATGCTTTTTCAGGCAATGATGGTTCAGAAATGGCCGTAGATTTCGATGAAGCCGTTGCCGGGGCAGATGCAACTGAAGTTTTGAAAACAGCCCTGTTCCGGACTGCCCATTCAGGAGATCCATGTTTGCCGCTCGGCAGGATGGTCTCTTCGGAAATGATTGCTCCGTCAAGCAGCACTCCTCCGTCATTGGCTCTCCAGAGATTGGCGCCGCGAAGATCAGCGCCTCGTAGATCGGCGCTGACCAGAACTGACTCCCTCATGTCCGATCCCCGCAGATCTGCCCCACTCAATATTGCCCTGGATAAATCGGCACGGCGAAGAACCGATGAAGTGAGCTTTACCCTGGAAAAATCAGATTTCACACATGATGAGCCCTGCAGAGTTACCGCACTCATCTCCGCATCGTTGAAACGGCAGCCGGAAAGAGCCGCCCCGTCAAGACGGGCCGATCGGAGATCAGCCTCCTGAAAATCGGATTGACCAAGGTCTGATAGGCTGAGATTGGCTTCGGAAAGGTTTGCTTTTCTGAAATTAACACTCCTCAGGCGCCGTCCCTTGAGATCAGCTTTTGAAAGATCAGGCAAAACTGAAGGCGTTGTAGTTCTCATGGCATTCCACGCTACCGCGCCCTTGCGTAAATCCGCAAGCTGTGATGCGTCGGCAGCTATGGAATCACTCGCATTGCAGAACAGGATCATCGCCATGCCTGTTGCAAGTAGAGTGATTTTCAACGAATAGTATCTCATAAATTTCTGTTATTGAACTTGATTGCAGGGTCACACAATAGATTTCTCCTCAGATAATATAGCGCTGCCGCATAAACCATACCGCTCATGCCGAGTGTGAGCCTGTCGCCGAAATAAAAGCTCAGCAGGATAGCTATCGCCGAAAGCAGCAGAACTGTAAGCTGTAGGAACGCTTTGGCCATGGTGGATCTGTCGAGAATCTGCTCAAGTGGATCCCCGGATTGCAGAAGTTCAAGGGAGCCGTGCTTCTGTATTGCCGGAATGACGATGTAGATCATGCCGATGAACGACAGCGTTATCCATCCGAGCAGTGCGGCGTGGGTGTGCATATGGTAGATCCACATCTTGTCCGCCCTGACGGGAGGATAGGTGCCGAAAAGGATCCCTTTTCCGAAATAGATGTTCAGGATGCCGAATGAACTGGTCGCAAGCAGAAACGCCAGGCCTCCAAGCAGGAATGCCAAAGCCGGATGGGCGAAGTTCCTGCGGAAATAGTTGTTCAGGAAAAACACGAAGGTGGTGAACAGGGCCATCACGCCAAGGATGAGCACGTGGCTGATAAGCATCATGCTCAGGTAGCTTCCCATAAGGATCACGACGAGAAACAGGAGCACCCCACCGACGAAGATGTTGAACCAGATGCTGAAAAGCTTCCGGGCCAGCTCCATTTTTGCAGTCCGGCGCCAGGCGTAGGTATAGAGAAAGCCCATGACGCTGATGCTCAACGGAAACGATGAGCCGAGGAAATATGCGGACTGTGTAACGAAGAAGGGAATGATGCCGTTTGACGGAAAGGCCTCCTTCAGGCCGAGGGTGCAAAGGCCGAGGTTGGCGTTCAGCAGGAAGATGACGTCGAAAATGTAGTAACGGCCGGATACGTTGCCCCATATTTTCGACAAAGGGAGCGTAGTGATTATCTCCGTGAGCGGCTGGGCCACGACGACCATCATCAGGAAACCTGCCGCGGCCTTGAGCAGCGGTTGGTCAAAAAGCACCGAGGCCGAGACCAGGATGAGCGCCGTCAACACAGCAAAAATGTAGAGCCGTTGCCGTGCCGGATCGATCCTGAGTTCAGGAAAGATCGATGAGGTAAGGTAACGGTTCAGCAGGAGGATGGCCGTATTGCCGAAACCCGTAAAAAACAGGTAGGGATGGATCCTGGTCAGGAAGGCGTTGGTGCTCAGGGTCCCGAACGCTCCGGCCAGTACGGCAATCACGATCACCAGCACCGTGAACGAAAGGAACAATCTCGAAATATCCCGCAGGGTGTATTCGCTGGTTTCAGCTGTTATTGGACGGTTCATGATCCTTCGGTCACATTTCGTTTTTTTTCATCTCCAGCAACGCGATAAGCGACAGGCCGACAAGCGCCGCGTTGAGCGTCAGGGGATTGAAAGGCAGCGTAAACATGCCCGGTTCGACAAAGCCAACATAAGCGAGAAGCACAACAAGCACAACAATGTTGAGCTGGAACATCCATCTTTTAGCCAAAATCAGGATAGCCAGGCCGAACACTATCTCGCCATACCCCATGTAGGTAATCAGGTTGCAGGCGATCTCGTAGATCGGTGCCACCGGGGCAATCAGGTTAACCTCGCCGGGACTCTTGCAGACGATCTTGGGTACCAGCCCCTGATAGATCCAGGCGAAGGCGAGTACTATGCGGCAGATGAGCAGCGCCGGTTCCTGGGTGGAGAACAGATTCATGACGGTATAAATTTCGGGAGCATTTAATCAAAGATAACAGTTACAGGGCAAATACACCTATGCGACGGCTGACCTGCCGTGCATAAGGGGTCATGTGAACAGGTTCATTTTTTTGTCCTGAAGCGCTGCTGAATCGAGTCGAACCAGACATAGACGACGGGTATGACCAGGAGCGTCAGGAACATGGAGCTGGAGAGCCCTCCGATCAGGGCGACGGCAAGGCCCGATTTCCATTCGGAACCCGAACTTGCGGAGAGGGCGATCGGCAAAAGGCCGAACACGAGAGTCAGTGTCGTCATGAGGATCGGCCTGAGCCGGTCTTTTCCTGCTTCGACTATGGCTTCGGTGATCTCCATCCCCTCCTCCCTGAACTTGTTGATGAAATCGACCAGCAGGATGGCGTTTTTGCCAACAAGGCCTACGAGCATGATGATACCGAGGATCGTGAAGATGGTCAGGGATTTACCCAGCAGGGCCAGGGCGTAAAGCGCGCCTATGATGGCCAGGGGAATGGAGAAGAGCACCACCATCGGCCATACGTAGGAGTCGTAGAGCGCGACCATGATGAGGTAGACGAAAATGATCGCAACAAGGAAGGCATAGAGCAGGGTCGAGAATGACTCTCCCTGCCGCTTGAGATCCGATTCGTAGGCATGCGTTACCGTAGAGGGCATGATGCCACTTCGTTTCATGCCTGAGATGGCCTTTTCGATATCCTGGCCGACGCTGCCGACGGGGCGTCCGACCACCTGGGCCTTGACCCATATGGAGTTGTTGCGGTTCCTGCGCTGCAGTACCGAGTAACCCCGTGACTGCTCGGGAGTGGAGAACTGGCCGAGCCGGACCAGCTCACCGCCTGCCGTCCGGAACGAAAGGTCGCCGACCTCATCGGTCTTTCTGCGGTACTGCTGGTCAAGAATCACCCTGATGTCGTAATCGTCAGCGCCTTCGCGAAACTTTCCGACATCCTCCCCTGCATAGCCGACACGCATGGCGGCTCCAACGTCGGACATGGCAAGGCCGAATGTCGACATCTGCTCACGGTCGACGTCGATACGCATCTCGGGGCTCCCTACCTGCGACGAAAGGCGCACATCCACAGCGCCGGGAATTTGTTTCAGACTGTCCTGGAGCGCCTTGGCAACCCTGGCCACAGAGCCCCTGGACGGCCCGCTGATAATTACCGCTACCGGGGTTTCGTTGGCCGTACCGAAAATACCGATGGGATTGATGCTCAATTTGAGTCCGACGATATCGTGAAGGCTGCCCCGGATGCTGTGCATGACCTGGTCAGTGGTGCGTTTGCGCTGGCCCTTCGGGACCAGGTGGACGATGATCTCCGCGACGTTGTCGGCAGTCTGGTCCAGCAATCCTTCGCTTGAGACACCCACGTTGACCAGCAGCTTGTTGACTTCAGTATATTTGCGCAGCCGCTCCTCGATCTGACGGGCAAGGTTGTTGGTATCCTGCAGGCTGGTGCCTGGTTCGAGTTCAAGCATGACCGAAAACTCGCCCCTGTCGGAGACCTCCATGAACTGGCCGCCGATGCGCCCACTGAAGACAAGCGCAAAAGAGGAAATAAGCAGCAGCGTCGCCGCAATGATCACCTTGCGGGGATTACGGAGGCTCCAGGCGAGCAGCCTGAGGTACCACTCCCTTGCCTGGGTATACCGGCGCTCGAAGCCGATGGCGATTCGCCCGCCAAGCCTTTCTGTGGAAAGCTTCTCGACTTTCGAAAAGCGCGATGCAAGAAGCGGCGTTACGGTGAACGATACGAAAAGGCTTACCAGCGTCGAGATCACCATCACCACCGAAAATTCGCGCAGGATATTGCCGACAAGGCCGCTTACCAGTGAGAGCGGCAGAAAAACTACCACATCAACCATGGTGATCGACACGGCCGTGAATCCGATCTCGTTCCGGCCTGTCAGTGCTGCATCGCGGGAAGCTTCCCCTTTTTCGAGATGCCGGTAGATGTTCTCGAGCACCACAATCGAGTCGTCGACCAGCACACCGACCACCAGCGACAGCGACAGCAGGGTCATAAGGTTGAGCGAAAAATCGAAAAGGTACATGCCGATGAAGGTGGTCACCAGCGAGGTGGGTATGGCCACCATGACGATCAGCGAGTTGCGCAGGCTGTGCAGGAACACCAGCATGACCAGCGCCACCAGCAGGATGGCCAGGAACAGATCCTGCTGTACGGCCGTGACCGCATCGAAGGTGAATGTGGAGGCGTCCTGCGCGATTTCAAATTTCAGCCCCTTGTCGGCGTAGAGCTTTTCAATCCGGATAAGCTGCTGGCGCGCGAGCCTGCTCACGTCGACGGTGTTGGCGTCGCTCTGCTTCATGATCACAATGCCTACGGAGTTGCGGCCGTTGACGCGTGACATGGTTTTGATCTCCTTGAAGGTGTCCTGCACCTCGGCCACATCCCTGAGATAAACCACTCCTGACGAAGCAGATGAGCGGATGACGAGGTTCCTGAGGTCGTCGAGGCTCGTGAACTTGCCGGCCAGGCGCAGCACAAACTGACGGTCGCCGGCATCTACCTTACCTGTCGGGAAATCAAGGTTCGCCTTGCGGACGGCATCAAGCACGTCATTGACGGTCATACCATTGCTTTCGAGCCTCTGGATGTCGAGGTTGACCCTGATTTCACGCTCACGCCCGCCCTGTATGATCACCTGGCCGACCCCATCTATGCTCGACAGGGCAGGTTTGACCTCATCCTTCAACAGCTGGTAGAAGGCGATATCGGAGAGATTCGATGTGGAACCAATACGCAGCACCGGCGTCTCATCCAGCGCAAAGCGGGAGACGATCGGAGCTTTGACCTCGTCGGGCAGCTTGCCCCTCGATTCGTTGACCTTGCGTTGAACATCCTGCAACGATTTGTCTATGTCGGCGGAATTTGAAAATTCTATGGTGACCAGCGAGTGCCCCTCAGTGGAGACTGCATTGATGGTGGAGATCTTTTCGATAGCCGAGACCGCCTCTTCGACCGGTTTGGTCACCGAAGTCTCAACCTCATTTGGAGAGGCTCCTTCGTATACAGTCGAAATGGTCACGACCGGAGGAGTCATCTTCGGCAGAAGTTCGTACTTGAGCTGACGGTAACTGAAAAACCCCAGGATTCCAAGGATCGAGAACAGCACGACGACAAGGGTCGGCCGTTTGATGGCAAGTCCGGTAATGGTCATGATCCCGGGCGGCTTGCCTTTTTGACAACGATAACCGGCAGCCCTTCACTGAGTTCGTTCTGGCCGCTTACGATGACGCTGTCGCCGGGAGCTACTCCCCTGAGTACTTCGAGGTTGCCGCCGGTTTCATCGCCGACGGCGACTTTACGGAGGCGGGCGATCCCCTTGCTGACGACGAACAACTCCGGCTCCTTAACACTCCCGACAAGGGCCTGACGCGGAACGAGCAGCGCTTCCCGTGAGCTTCCGGCCACAAAGGCTGTGCGGGCGAACATCCCGGCCCGGAACGGGGTATCCTTCGGGTTGTCCATGACCACTTCGACCTGATAGGTGTGGCCACGGTAGGATTTGGCGCTGATGGTGGTTATGGCCGCCCTGAAAACGCGTCCGGGGTAGACATCGGTGGTAACCTGCACTGGTGTGCCTTCAGAGAGGCGCGCCACCTGCTTTTCCGGAACGGCCGACTTGATCCTGACTTTAGACAGATCGACCATGCCCGCCACTTTGGTGCCAGGCTGGAGCAGGGCGCCGACATCGACGAGACGCGAAGTGATTGTGCCGGAGATGGGCGCCTTGATCTGGGTATCGCTGAACTTTCTCCTGGCAGCCACCAGATCAGCTTCGGCATCCGCGAACTTGAGCCGCATGGCTTCGAAGCTTGAAACAGCGACCGCTCCCTCCTGCTGGAGCGCCTTGTAGCGATCGAAATCGCGACGCGCAAGTTCCCGGTTCACCTCAGCCTTGCGCAACAGGGATGCGACCACATCGTCGTCGACTTTGAAGAGTATCTGGCCAGCCCTTTTTTGCTGGCCGACTTCGGCAGAAACGGAGCGGACGACTCCTCCGGTTTCAGAACTGATATCAACGTCACGGTATGCCTCGCTGATGCCTACAACGGCGAAGCTGTCGCGGACAGAGCCCTTTTCGGCTACAGCAACGCTTACAGGAACCCTGGTCACAAAACCCTGACTCTTTACTTGCGAAGCCTTTGGCTTATGCTGCAGCCCCCAGAAAGCGGCGGCAATGATGACAACAAGCGCCGGGATCAGAAACTTTCTGGAGCGAACCTTATCGATAAACCTCTTCATTGGTCTCTTGTTCAGTGGTGCATTCGGTATATCATATCCTGTTGTACTCCGCTACCGGGAAAGATATAAACACAAGGTATAAATCCGCAATCCCGGCTTGCCCGCATCCGGGAAGCAAAAAAGGCGGGCACCGGGCCCGCCTTTTCAGAAAAAAGTGAAAACACAGGCCTGGCTCAGCAGAAATGGCTTGCGATCGTACATGAGATCTGGGCCGTTGCCCTTACATGTTCAACCACCGAAAGGATTCCGGTGAGGTTGGTGATGTTCTGGTCGTTTACATCCGATTTGAGCTTTTTGACGGCGTCCTGATAGAGTCCGTCGATCTCTTTCATCATGTCGAGCGTTTCGCTGGCGTGCTTCGAGTTGCCGCTCACGAAGGCTTCGACCGCTTTCTTGATCATTTCCGCGGTAATGTCGCCCATGGGTTTCAGGCCGTATTCGTCCTTGTGCAACTCCTGGACGTTGGCAAGCTGGATATATTCGGTCTTGCCCGCAATGTTCAGGGCAAACTGGGCGATTTTTTCGAGCTCCTTAAGGATCATTGCTGCATCGACAACCGTCTTGTGATCGGACTCGGCGAGCTGCTGGAAATTCGCGTAGGCAAGTGTCAGGTACTCCACCTCGAACTTCCCTTTCTGGATATACTGTTCATCGAATTCAAAGGCCGATGCTGCCAGTTCGCGGTTCTTCTTGGTCGATGCCCTGACGGCGAGCATGATGTTGTTCTCAACGTTCGAAGAGAGCTTGGTGAGCTTCTGCTTCAGGGTTTCGAGCTGTTCATGGACCGGGCCGGATGGCTTTGTGGCGAGATTTAATTTCGACGGATCGACCTGAATCGAGAAAGCCTTTGGAATATCGCCGGATTTCGGACTGTCGCCGAACATCTTGCCAAAAAGTTTAGCCATAGTGATGAAGCTCGTTGCTGTTGTTGGTTAAAAGACCCTGTCTGGTTTGACTTGCCGCTGGTTGCAGGAAGTGCACTTAATTTAAGTGTCCGAAGGGGTTATATCAAGCCAAATGGGCGAAAAAAAAGCCCGGCAATTACCACCGGGCTTTGAGGAATTAATCCTTCAGAGACTGGATGAGCTTTTCGAATGAGTCTTCTGAATGGCGGACGATTTCGCCGGTGACAAGGTAAATTACTTCAAGTGAAATGCGGGTAGCATGATCGGCCATACGTTCGATATAGCGCGATACGCTCAATACGGCAAGAAGCTGATCAGTATTGGAACCTTCTGCCTTCATGGCCTCAGCAACCTTTCTGAATACCAGCCGGTGTATGGTGTCAACCTTTTCGTCTGATTTGCAGACCTGGTCGGCCAGATGTTGATCGCGATCAACGAACGCCTTGATCGAATTCTTGACCATGTCTCCAGCTACACGTCCCATTTTTTCGAACTCATAACGATCCATTACTTCAGGACCGAGTTCAGGCATACGCTCGATGATATGTACAGCCAGGTCTCCGATTCGCTCAAGGTCGTCGTTTATCTTTAAAATCGTCACAATCGTCCTGAGATCCCTTGCGACCGGCTGTTGAAGGGCAAGAAATGAGAGACACTGCTCCTCAAGCCTGACTTCAGCGAGATTGATCTCGTCATCAACCAGCCTGATCTTACGGGCCGCCTGTGAGTCCTGTAACCTGGCGACCTGAAGTGCTTCGTAAAAATTGCCAAGCACCTTGTCCGACAGTTGGACAAGCTCTCCTGAGAGTGCTCTGATATGCTCGTGTACCGGTCTTTCCGACATGGCAGTGAATTTAATTCGTTAGCTGAATCTTCCGGTTATGTAATCTTCTGTCATGCTGTCTTTCGGGTTGGTAAACAACTGGGCTGTCGGTGCATGTTCGACCAGCACTCCCTCGTAGAAAAACATGGTATAATCCGAAACCCTCGATGCCTGCTGCATGTTATGGGTGACGATCATGATGGTGTAACTGCCACGCAACTCCTGGATAAGATCCTCTATCTTTGCCGTGGCTTTGGGGTCGAGAGCCGAGGTCGGCTCGTCGAGAAGAAGGATCTCGGGTTCGACGGCAAGCGTCCTGGCTACGCAAAGGCGCTGTTGCTGCCCGCCGGAAAGACTCAGGGCGTTCTTGTCGAGGCGATCACAAACCTCGTCCCAGAGTGCCGCCTTGCGAAGGCTCTTTTCAACGATTCCCTCAAGGGTCTTCTTGTCCTTTATGCCATGCAGGCGTGGGCCGTATGCAATATTATCAAAAATCGACTTTGGAAAAGGGTTCGGCTTCTGGAACACCATGCCGATTTTCTTGCGCAGCAGTACTTCGTCGGTGAATTTCCCATATACATCTTCACCGTCAAACAAAAGAGCCCCTGTCGTGTGGGAGTTCGGAATCAGGTCATTCATGCGGTTGATTGCACGTAAAAAAGTGCTTTTTCCGCAGCCGCTGGGTCCGATAATGGCCGTAACATATTTCGAAAGGATATCGGCATTGACTTTCTTGACGGCTTCGAATTCGCCGTAGTATATGGAAAATTTCTTTGCTGATACATGTGGCACCCCGCCTCCTGATATTTTTTTTCTTTCAGGGGGCAGATAAATATCACGAACAGCTGTACCTGCGTTCTGAGATCTCTCTATGGTTTCAGCGGTCAGTCCCATGGGTTATCATCCTTTTAATTTTTTAGATATACGCGCTCTCAGAACAATTGCAGATAAATTAAGCATCAGAACGATAGATATCAGCGCAAACACCATTCCATACTGGACATGGCGAATTTCTGCCGCAGCTTCATGCTCACTGGCAAGGTTGTATATATTCCAGGAGAGCGCTGGTGTCGGAGAGGAAAAAACATCCGCAAGACCGATGGCCGAACCAACGCTGACAGCAGCCGTAAAGATGATGGGCGCAGTCTCACCGGCCGCCCTGCCGAGGCTGATCACCCCGCCGGTCAGTATACCGGGAAGTGCTGCAGGAAGAATCACGGTCACGATGGTATTCCATTTGGTCGATCCAAGGCCAAGCGATGCTTCCCGGTATGTCTTGGGAACTGACAGTATCGCCTCTTCAGCCGCCCTTATAATGGTCGGAAGAATCATGATGGCAAGGGTAAGTGAACCGGCCAGCACGCTCTTGGATTCTGAAACCTTGAGGGTGTTGATGAAAAAAGCTAATCCGAACAACCCGAACACGATACTCGGCACACCGGCAAGCGTGCTGTTGGCGCTCCGCAACAGACTGGTGATAAATCCTTCACGGGCATATTCCGTAAAGTATATGGCAGCTATCACACCGAGGGGAAAAGCAAAAAGCATGGCGCCCAACGCAAGAAAGAATGTGCCTTGAATCTCTGGCCAAATGCCTCCAAAAATATGGGAATCTACTGAGCTGTCGGTAATGAACCCCCAGTAGAATGTCCACTCGGGCAACAGCATTTTGTCAATATTCTTTTCTACATAGGGAAAAAGCCTGACAAGCGAAGTGCCTTCGAAAGCGGTTGCGCGGCTGACGAAATACTCCTTTGCGGCAATATCGGGATTTGAGTAATCCCACTGTTTTTCATAAACCAGCTCTTTCAGCTTCTCTTCAGCCTTTTCCCATCTGTTCTGGCCATACTTGAACCTTGTCAATGCAGGTTCGGATTCCCCCGGCAAAGGGCCGAGCAACGCCTTGATGGCGGTGCGCACCTGATCAAGTTTCGCTTTGTACTCCTGCTGTTTATCCTCATCCATCAGGCCAAGTTCGGCCTCAAATTCCGAGAGCATCTCATAAACAGGGCGACGGGCAGCATCGGAAGCGGCAATCTCCTTTTCAAGCGACACTCGGTTTCCTCTATGGAACTCGCTATAGAGCATTTTCCGGTGTTCAACCGTAGAGCGAAAAACAATCGCGCTTACCCCTTTGCTTACGATTGGCGCCAGCACGATGATAAGCATCATCCCCATTATAGCGATGGAACCGAAGCCCAGGGCGGTAAACGCACGGTCAAACAGTTTTCTGGTTCCGAGATTCATAACATCACAGAGTTAGATTGAATAATTCTGCCTGCGGCAAGGAGAGATTTCATCTTATTGACCGGAAAGAACCTTCCGCTGGCGAACAATGATCCGCTCACTGATAAAATTGCATATGAAGCTGATAACAAGCAGCAGCAAGCCCATGGCAAACAGCACATGGAAACGCGCCGATCCGGTAACCTGATCAGCCTCACCCATATCACCGGCAATGGTAGCCGTCAAGGTACGAACCGACTCAAGGTAATTGAACCACGGACTCGGGATATGCGACGAGTTACCGGAGGCCATCCAGACCACCATCGTTTCGCCCAGAGCCCTCATGATGCCGAGGATCACTGCAGCCAGAATTCCGCTGCTCGCTGCCGGCAGAATTGTCTTGACTATGGTTTCAGCCCTTGTGGCGCCGAGAGCGTAGCTCCCTTCCCGAAGGTCGCGACCGACAGCCTGCAATGCATCTTCGGAAACGCTGACAATCGTGGGGAGCGCCATGAAACTCAATATGATAGAGACGTTAAGGGCATTGGTACCTGTCAGGATCTCAATTCGCTGCAGTTTATTTCCAACAAAAAAGAGGAGACCTAAAGCAATAATTCCCAATACAACACTCAGGAAGGTGTGGAGACGCTTTCGTTTTTTTTCGTCGGAAACCTTGGCAGACAATAGTTCAGAGGCTACGATGATCGCCAGCAGCAGAAATGGTGAAACAATAACCCACCATGTCCACATAAGGATAGTACCGCCAAAGTTTTGAAGTAACGGCGCCAGGATAACAAGCGCAAAAAAACCGAATGCAACAGAAGGAATCGCGGCCAGCATCTCGATGACCGGCTTGACATATTGACGAACAGAAAACGGAATCACATCGGAAAGACAGATCGCTGCGGTAATTCCCATCGGTATGGCGATAAGCGCCGAACCGACAGTCACCATAAGGCTTCCATAAATAATTGCCAGGGCTCCAAAGCCCGGAGGATCATCGGCCGGATACCAGTTGGTACTGGTGAAAAACTCTTTAAATCCTCGAATCTGAAAATAGGGCACCGCATCCCGTGTCACGAAGAAGAAAATGAAAAAGACTATGATTGCGACAAAGGACGCGATCAGAAGAAGGGTCGATTCGCCTGCGGTTTTGCTGATTTTCTGCCATTTGCGCTGACGTGCGCTGACGACAAAAGCCGATGACCTGCCCTGACTTGACAATTCTTCACCACTCATAATCATTGCTGTTTAGCAGGTTGTGACCTTGATAATCGCTAACTCTTTTTCAGGCATATTCAATTACGCGACTAATCTATGCGCTTTGTGTCAAGAAAACAATGGTGCTATTGTTACAATTCTGGAACATCAGCCCAATAAGACCTTACTGTAAAGGATGCCGTATGAATGGATCACACAAGCTGCATTGCATGGCAGAAGCATGAAAATCTATGTTCAATACTTACCCACAAAACCCAGTTCCTTGATTATAAGTTTACCATCCGGGGTTTTCGGGAGATCGACAAACTGCTTGACGACTCCGGTAGGCTGCCCGTTTGTAACAAAGAATAGTGGCCTTGATAAAGGATAGGTACCGTTTTTTACGGTTGCTGAAGTCGGCAGGATATTGTTGACTGCAATTTTCTTGACTGACGAATCGGCAAAACCCAGGCCAATGAAACCAATCGCGCCACGGGTCAGCGATACCCTGTTTTTCACGGCACCATTGCTTGCCTGGGTCTCGGCATTTCTGGTAACGGGAGTCTCCTTGCCGACGACCAGTTCCTTGAAGGACTCCTGGGTGCCACTGTTCGACTCTCTCTGAATGACGACGATCTGGCCATTCGGTCCACCGACCTGGCTCCAGTTGGTTACCTTGCCTTTGTATATATCGGCAAGCTGTACCTTGCTTAGAGCACGGACAGGATTCGAGGGATGCACAACGATTGCCAGGCCGTCAAGTGCCACAACCGTGGTCACCGGATTGACGCCGTTCGATTTTGCCGCCGTAACTTCCTGCGGTTTCATCGAACGCGACATGCTCGCTATGTCGCAGGTTTTATTGATCAGGCTTTTTGCGCCATTGCCGCTGCCTGATTCGCTGACGGTCACCTGAACCTTGTATTTCTTTGTAAAGTATGCTGCAAAAGATTTCGCAATAGGCCCTACCGTGGTTGAGCCATCAAGCGAGATGCCATCTTTGGCTTCCGCAGGCCCTACCGATACTAGTGAGATCAGTGCAATTGTTGAAAGCGCTTTGCCCCAATATTTCTTCATGTTCACCTCTTCTGGTTGTTTGATTTTCGTGTCGAAAGTTAACGATGGGGAGCCGATTTTAAAAGTATGGAATCGGCCAGGGCAAAGCAGCAGGAACCGGATAAATACAAAAGCCTGCAGGACAGTTTGTCCGCAGGCTTTTGCTTACGTTTCCGAATAACCCTCAGTAGTAATTTACGAAACCGATCTCGCTGATGATTTTTTTGCCTTCAGCTGTTTTCGGAAGATCGATGAACTGCTTGACAATACCTGTAGCCTGACCATTGGTGTACATGAACAGCGGGCGATGCAACGGATAGGTGCTGTTCTTGACCGTTTTTGCATCCGGCTCCACTCCT
The DNA here is from genome assembly GCA_013334525.1 of Chlorobiaceae bacterium. Taxonomy (GTDB): domain Bacteria; phylum Bacteroidota; class Chlorobiia; order Chlorobiales; family Chlorobiaceae; genus Chlorobaculum. The sequence goes on along the minus strand of JAAXXK010000001.1, from coordinate 86,528 downwards.
TCGACCAGCAGCGCCTTCACCGAATTGTCCACGAAGCCAAGGCCGATAAAACCGATAGCAGACGGGGTCGATGCAACACGGCTCTTGATGGCGCCGTTGCTTGCCTGGGTCTCGGTTCTCTTTGAAATCGGGTTATCCTTACCCATGACCAGCTCCTTGAATGAGTCCTGGGTACCGCTGTTGGATTCGCGCTGGATCATGATGATCGGGGCATTGGGACCGCCGAGCTGGCTCCAGTTGGTATATTTCCCCATGTAGATTCCGCGGATCTGAGACTTCGAAAGGGCGTTGACGCGATTGGATGGGTGAACGACCATGGCAAGGCCGTCGAGGGCTACCACATGCTCGACAGGATTTACACCTTTGCTCCTGGCTGCTTCAAGTTCATTGTCTTTCATGGGACGGGACATATCTGCGATGTCGCAAGTCTTGTTGATAAGGCTCTTGGCACCGTTGCCGGAACCGGACTCACTGACAGTAACCTGCACACCGGTATCCTTGGTGAAATGCGACGCGAAAGCCTTTGCGATCGGTCCGACAGTCGTAGAGCCGTCAAGTACGAGCTTGTTGCCTGCAGCCATGACGTTGCCCGAAGCCAGGCAACCAAACATTGCCGCACTGAAAAGAATTTTCCCGAATAGTTTCATGATCATTTTCCTTGTTTGATTTCTCAATAAAAATTTGTCTTAATACTTGTTCATTGTCTGCCAAATATCAATAAACAGGCCGCCCCGCCCATGCTGAACGGCCTGGCAGCAATCCGGTTGAGCACACCACTTACTCACCCAACGGAGAAAGAACACACACTCAAAGAACAAGCACACATACAATCAGAATTTCACAACCACATCACCCTGAAGGGTATGAAGCCTTGGGTCGCCGACTTCGACACCGACGATCTGGCGATAGTTGTAGTATTTAAGACCAACAGTCATGTTCTGGACAAGATGATACGTTGCACCAACTTCCCAACCCATGGTGTTTGAGTTATAATTGCCGACTTTCCTGTCTGAGTCGGTAAAGAACGGAAACACAGAGTCTCTCTCGGTCCGGTTGTAATTGAAGTCAACAGCCCACTGCCCCGGCTGTTTGGCGTCACCGAAGGTTACGCCTGCCAACCATGCCTTTCTCTTTTTGTTATCGATGGCGGCATTATCGGTATGAGAATCTGTATTAAACGCATACTGGCCATAAACCTTCCAGGGCAGCGTCTCGGTGAGCTGACCTCCGAAATTACCGAACAACTCCACTACGTTACGGTCAGCGACCTTGACGTTGTTGGTATCGGCAGCACCAGAGCTTCCGGCATTCCTCAGGTTCTGGAAATTATTATCACCTATGCCGATAAGGTAAGGAGAGTCACCGATACTGCCCTTGTAGGCGAGCTGAAAAACAGTCAGGTATGGGTCGTTTTCCTTTGCATGATCATTTGACCCGGCAAGGCCGACAGCTGTTGATATCTGGTCCAAAAAGTAGTAACCGGCGATGAATACCAGGCCATCCTTTTCCTTTCCATCGGCTGCCTTTCCGTACTGAAGTGTCGCTCCTTCCAGCGATATGTCTCCATCATACAGCAAATCGTTGTTCACAATGAGCGTCCTGGCGACGTCACGCTTACCAAGCAGAAGGTTCAATTTGCCATCCAGGCCGAAGTTCATCGGATGGTAATCAACATATGCTTCGCTCAGGAAAACAGCTTTTGGTGTAAAGTAATTGCCATAAGACTGGTTACGGGACGTTGAGCCCTTGTAACTGTCGGACAATGCATCAGAATCGGTCGAAAACGTGACACCGGCGGACAACTCTTCGTTTATCCATGCACCCAGACCGGCGCGAACCCTTGTACGCCAGCGGTCGTTTGAAAAATTTCCGGTACTGCCGGTGTACTTGTTCTGGAGTGATTCATATCGGAAACGGACATCGCCTGTAGGGGTCAGATCGATGGCTTCAGCCGATTTAAAGCCCATCACTGTAGCCAGTGCGACGAAAAGCAAAGCTTTTTTCATAATTAAGGTTGGTTTACGTTGTGCTGTGTTGTGTTGACACCTCATGAACATGGAAGACCTCACAGTCATCCCTTCTCGTTGAGAATCTACTACCCCATGTGTTGAGGAATCATGGAGGGCTTGTTAAGAGATTGCAAACAAAACAGAGACTTGTCGATCAGTCATTAAAACAACACATCCCACATCCCGTGAAGAACCCATCGACGGAATCCATCGCTCATGTTTGAGCCCTGAAGGCTGCACGGTTACGTTCAAAAACTCCTCGAAGCCCACCCGTCAGCTCCTGATAGATCCTGCTTCGACTGTCCTTTACCCTGTTGTAGAGCTTCAGGATGTCGAGCGTCAGTATGATCCGGGTCGAGCTGCAGTTGAGCTCTCCAAACAGGTGGCTGCCGATGATTTCGAAACCAAGCACCCTTGTATGGAAATTGAGCGGGGAGTGCTCCTCACCGTCAAATACATCTGTGATAAAGTGGGTATAGTCTCGCTCGACCACCTCCATTGTAGCCGCACGCATAAGCCTCAAGGCGACCAGATACTGTCGACGGAATTCGGGAAGTATCATGAACCTCCCTATCTCGACATATCTGCCTTCCAACCTGAGATTTTCGAGATTGATACCCGGGGCAAGCTGAACATGACAGGATTCGGGCAGTTCGATCTGAGGCTCATAATGAAGGCGCATCACACCAGCCGGAATACCACCTGCCCTTGCGATAAACCATGAGTATTCACCGTTCGAGTCAAGCTTCTCGGGTATCTGATCATGCACTGAAGCAATCCACTGCTTTTCCTTAACGAAAACAGCTTCGATCACACCGATGGCATCAAGCCGGTCTTTGCCTGAAAGCACCTTGGAAACGCTTATAACAGACATATGGCCTCCGTTGATTGATTGTCCTGCAAAAACTCCTTTCGATAACTCCTCCTGTCCTTATAGATCTTGCCGCACAGCTCTGCTATGGCCAGCATCACTTCATCGGTGACCTTGTCGGCTATAATTCGCTTCTCGTCTTTATTGCAATTGGCTGAGGCGTTCCGATACGTTTCCGATAATCCTGTAAAACACATTGGATGGCCGAACCTCAGAACCATCCGACCAACAACCGGAACCCTCTTCCGCCTTGAAGATGTGGTGAATTCTATACCGACCGGGAGAACTTGCGCCCCTGAAATGAGCGCGATATATCCGATTCCAGCCTTAGCCTTAAGTAGCTGGCATGGATCACCGTTTCTGGTGCCTTCAGGGAAAATGCCGATGCTTGTGCCGGACGCAAGCTTGTCGATGCACCGATCCATGCTGCTAAGGAATCGCTCTTTGGGGCGACTCCTTTCGATAAACGGCAATATTGATCGTTTGTGATATACATATACCGGCTCAACCTGGTTGAGGAGCCATCCGATCAGGGGCAAGCGACCGAACATCCAGTCGATGACAAAACTCACCTTCCGGCCTCCGAGGAGATAGATGAGTAAAACCGGGACAAACAATGACTCAAAGACATTGTTGTGGTTAAACGCATATATGCATGGCGATAAGGCCGCCATCTCCAGGTTTTCCTCACCTTCGACACTGGTAAACAGGAGATTCGGCAACATGAGCGTCCTGAGGAGGAGGGCTTTTCCAACCGAGAGGAATGGTAGCGGCCTGAACAGGTAATCGATGACTCGGCTCATGGCACCTGAATTAAAGTGGATGAAACAGAACAATCCCCGATTTTTCTTTTCAAGCATAATTTAAACCGGCCATTGTTGACCGTTCATTGAGCTACTGCAACATCTCTGCAAAGTCTGTTGTGCTGAACTCGCAATACCTCTCTCGCCGGAATGACCTTCTTTCATAATCAATCACCCATAATCTTTCTGCATTTTCACTGTTTCTGAATGAAGTGTATATTGAATCACAGTGTGATAGAACAACTGTTTATATTCGTTTCAGCAATTTTCTTCATCTACGTTAAATCTTTCCGTATGACCGACAATCCCTGGATCAATACGGAACGTTTCGACAATAAAGCTGCCGGCTGGGATTCAAATCTTCTCCGTGCTGCGCTTGCAGATGCCGTATCAAGAGCCATGATTGCCCATCTGCCGGTCACAAAACCGCAAAACGCACTCGAATTCGGTTGCGGCACCGGTCTTGTGACCAGACGAATTGCGCCCCATTGTTCATCACTGACAGCAGCAGACAGCTCCAGTCAAATGCTGATGGTGCTGAATGAAAAGATTGCGGCAGAAGCCATCCCAAATATCAAACCTGTACTTATTGATATCAGCCGACCGGAAGCTGTGCCGGAAATTGGGGAAGGGTTTGATTTCGTATGCAGTAGCATGACACTGCACCATATTTCCGATACCCCAGGGTTCCTGCGGCAGATCTATGGTGTGATGTCGCCTGGCGGCACATTGTCCATCGCAGACCTTGACGCTGAAGATGGATTTTTTCATGACGATGAAACAGAAAAGGTACACCACGGTTTCGACAGAATGAGACTGGAAACAACTATCGAATCCGCGGGATTCGCCCATGTCTCGTTCATGACCGCACATATTATTGAAAAAAAGAATCGCGAAGGCCGGCTTGCATCATATCCGGTTTTCCTTGTTACCGCAGTAAAATCATTACCCTGAGTTCCATGACCCATAAATTCCCCGGCCCGTTCAAGGCAGTATTGTTCGACCTGGACGGCACCCTGCTTGACACACTCGAAGATCTTGCCATCAGCCTGAACTCGATTCTCGAAAAACACGGCTACCCGACCCATTCGCTTGACCAGTGCCGCATGCTGGTGGGCTTCGGCATGAAAGCGCTTGTCCAGAGCTCACTACCTGAACAGTACCGTGGTGATGCTATTGTTGAGCCGCTTATGAAGGAGATGCAGGAATCCTACTCAATACACTGGAAGGAAAATTCACGTCCGTATGAAGGCATCGGCCAACTGCTTGACACCATCGACAAGTTGGGCCTGAAGAAAGCGATCCTTTCCAACAAACCGGATCGCTTCACCCAGCTTTGCGCTGACGAACTGCTCTCTCCATGGCGTTTCGACGCTGTAATGGGTTACAGGGAGGGATATGCCCACAAACCCGATCCACAGGGCGCACTCCTTCTGGCCGGGATCCTCGGCGTGGAACCCTCATCAATCCTTTATGTCGGCGACAGCGGCATCGACATGGAGACCGCGACGGCATCGGGCATGTATCCGCTCGGCGTTCTCTGGGGGTTCAGGCCGGAAAAGGAGCTCGTTGACGCAGGTGCCGCCATACTGGCTTCATCGCCGGATGAGATCATCGCCCTGCTCGACCCGGTCGACAAAATCTGACAATTCACAAACTCCCCCTACCTTCGCATTCAGCCGTTTCCCCCCCCCAACAAAAGCCTGAATTAACACTCTCGTAACACTCGGATGAGCACTGATTAACTAATTTGATAATCAGTGCCTGTAGTGTCTCCCTGCGACTTGTTGATGATTTACAAGGGATTTACCTATAAGCCCCTTTTTACAAGATCCGCACCTAATACTCAGTATACATCCACCACCATGGAGCCAGAAAATCCGGACAATCTTCTGCCCAGCCTCATCTCATCTCCGACTTTCGTGAACGGCAACGGGCATAAACCCGATTTCTCTGATTCTTCGCTGTACATCAACAGGGAACTGAGCTGGCTGCACTTCAACCAGCGGGTTCTCGAAGAAGCGAGGCGACCGGGGGTGCATCCACTGCTCGAACGGGCAAAATTCATTTCGATATTCAGCTCCAACCTCGATGAGTTTTTCATGATCCGCGTGGCTGGTATCGAAAGCCAGGTTGAAGCAGGAATAAAGAAACGCTCCATCGACGGATACACACCCGGCGAACAGCTTGACCAGATAAGGTCAGTGGTCCTGACGCAATTGAAACAGAGACATGACTGCCTGTATGATGATATTTTACCGGCTTTAAGGGATAATGGCATCGAATTCGTCCGATTTTCCACCCTGTCGGATAATCGACGTCAGGCATTGAAAGAGTATTTCCGCAAAGAGATCTATCCGGTTCTCACTCCGTTGGCATTCGACATGGGGCACCCGTTTCCCTTTATGTCCAACCTGTCGCTGAACCTTGCCATTGAACTTGAAGACCTTGATAATGGAACGCTCAAATTTGCCCGCATCAAGGTTCCTGACATTCTGCCCCGTCTTCTGAAGCTGAATGATATAGAGGGTTTCAGTAACAACGATTCGGCAACAAGCTTTCTCTGGATAGAAGATCTTATCGAAAACAACCTCGATGAGCTGTTCCCGAAAATGAAGATAATCCAGGCCCACCTGTTCAGGGTTATCCGTGATGCTGATATTGAAATCGAGGAAGACGAAGCAGGAGACCTTCTTAAAACCATTGAAAAGGGTATACGGTCAAGAAGATACGGAAATGTCGTAAGGCTTGACGTCAATCCTCAAATGCCGCCTTTTGTAAAGAACCTGCTGATCAACAACCTCGAACTCGACGAACGAAACGTTTACGAGATCGATAAAACGCTCGGTCTCAGCTGCCTTATTGAGCTGCTGAAAATGGAGCGCCCTGACCTGAAGGACGAACCCTTTATACCTTTCAATGCATTCCAGGAAGCTCGTACGACCGATATTTTCAGCGCGATAAGATCAAATGACCAGCTATTTTACCACCCATACGACTCGTTCCAGCCGGTCGTTGATTTTATCAACAAGGCGGCTTCAGATCCTGAAGTACTATCGATCAAGCAGACGCTTTACAGGGTCGGCAGCAACTCCCCTATCGTCAAGGCCCTGATGAAAGCGGCGGAGCTCGGCAAGCAGGTTGCCGTACTGGTCGAACTCAAGGCAAGGTTCGACGAAGAGAACAATATCGTCTGGGCCCGCGCGCTCGAAGATGTCGGCGCTCATGTGATTTATGGTCTCCCCGGACTCAAGACCCATGCAAAACTTACATTGGTCGTCCGCCGTGAACAGCACAAATTGAAACGTTACCTGCATCTCGGCACAGGAAACTATAACCCGGCTACAGGGAAGCTCTATACCGATTACAGCTTTTTCACCGACGACGAAAACCTTGCCGATGAGGTTACTGAACTTTTCAATGCGCTTACCGGGTACTCAAAATATTCCGGGTACATCCATCTTCTTGTCTCACCGGTAAACACCAGGGACCGGATCATCGAAAAGATCGACCGTGAAATCGATTTGTACAGAAAGGGCAACCGCAGCCATATCATCATGAAGATGAACGCGCTCGTCGACCCCAAAACGATTAAAGCGCTTTACCGGGCTTCATGCGCAGGAATCAAAATCGACCTTATCGTACGGGGAATCTGCTGCCTTAAACCCGGAATAGCCGGAATCAGCGACAACATAAGGGTCATCAGCATCATAGGGCGTTTTCTCGAACACAGCAGGGTCTATTATTTTGCGAACAATGGAAAACCCGAACTCTATCTCGGCAGCGCCGACATCATGCCCCGAAACCTTGACGACAGGGTCGAAACGCTTTTTCCTGTCTTCGACAGCTCACTGGTTCGCCGGGTCAAGGCCGATCTTGACCTGCAGCTCAATGATAACGTAAAGTCCTGGCAGATTGAACCCGATGGCAGTTGTTCGCCAGTCAACAATACTGCCCCGAAAGTCGACAGCCAGAAGTGTTTTATGAATCCAGGTATTAAGAGAGACAAAATGACGGGCTTCAAAAACCATTAAGCAGGGTTAATGATTGATAGTGTAAATCGTCAATACAGATCCATTTACCAATGCATCTGACATCTCAATACGGAAAAACTGTATCGGGAGCCTGTAACGTCTTTGTCAAGATTCTGTTAACAATATGCAACATCCAGAAAAATGGGTCATTGATCACCTATTATAAGCTTGAACGAAATGATTCAAGGTTGAAGACCACCCATGCATGGTTATGGTTGATGTTCGTAACCTGTGACAAGCTCAGTTGAAATAAATGAATGCAATATATAACCAAGGACAAATGACGATGCGTACTTTCAGGGATGTGATGGGAACACTCGACGGAACCGGCAATATCGACTGCTCCAATATGGGTCTTACCTCGCTTGAAGGTTGCCCGGAAATCGTTGAGGGAAACTTCAACTGTTCCGGCAACAGACTCACAAGCCTCGACGGAGCACCTGTAGTCGTCGGCAGTTTTGACTGTTCCAGCAATTTAATCGTCTCGCTTGAAGGTGGACCAAATAGTGTAAACGGCGATTTCAACTGCTCTTCAAACCATCTTGTTTGCCTGAGAGGTGCACCCGCAAAGGTGAAAGGCTCTTTTAACTGTTCGGGAAACAGGCTGATCTCCCTCAAGGGTGCCCCGAAAAAGGTAAAAGGTATGTTCGACTGCTCGGACAACCTGCTCGGAACCCTTCACGGCTCTCCGCTTGAAACCGGATCGTTCAACTGCTCAAACAACCGTTTGATTTCGCTTGAGGAATCTCCCGACGAAGTCCGACACGATTTCGACTGTTCGTACAACAGGCTCACCTCGCTTGCCGGCAGCCCGGATTTTGTCGATGGCCATTTCTTCTGCGCCGGCAATCGCCTGGAAAGCCTGAAACACGGCCCGGTGGAAGTATATGGCGATTTCGACTGCTCAGGCAACCTGCTCAATACCCTTAAAGTATCACCGAAAATGGTTTCCGGATCGTTCAACTCCTCAGGCAACCCGATCAATCCAGGCGAAACCGCCCTGAAACCTGCAAGCCACCAGGAGTCGGAAACGGTGAGTTTCAGGCTTGTGCATGAAATCGCGGGCCATTACTGCCGCCAGGGTATTATCGATCATCTGCACCTTTCAATGACAACATCTGCAATCCATGTAACCTGCTGATGAGTAACCCTCCTGAAACACTCTATTTCAGGGTCGGCGAGAACTCATCTCGTGACCTGCCGGACGGAAACACTCTTCCGTCTGAGTGGAGTCTGCGAAAAATCTCTTCAAGCAGAGAGCGGCAGGTATTCTATGATACGTTTGAAGAACATGCGTTCCACAAAGGCATAGTCGTCGTCAGAATAAAAGGAATCCTTTACCTGACAGATCTGGATACCGGCATCATCCAGGCGGAAAGTTTTATTAACGGCACTCCCACGTCGTTCTTCCCTTCTGCACTGAGTGACTGCAAAGCAAAAAAGATGCTCGAACAGTGCAGTGATATCAGGTCATTCATACGTAACGGGACCATCGATGTTTTCGTCTCATCCTGGAAGGTCCTCGACGAAAACAAAAAAACCATCGCAATCCTGAATTCCGAATCGTTGCAGGATGCGGAAAGGATAAATCAAGGCACTTTTGCAAAGTTTTTTACGATAACACCGCTCAAGGGCTATCACAGGGAATTGTCGCAGACGCTCAAGGCATTGCCGGAGCAAGTGGACTCCTATCGTATTACCGGCTTCAGGGAGCGATTCCTGATGATCATGAAAGAGGCTGGGCCATCTTCGAGGGGCTACTCTTCAAAGTTCCACATGCAACTCGACGGCGAGGCGACGATCCATGAAAACATCAGGCGCCTTTTGCAGTTCACCACTTCAATCCTGCAATTGAACGAACATGGCATACGCAAAAATATCGATTCCGAATTTCTGCATGACTTCCGGGTCGCCGTTCGTCGAACAAGATCGATACTCAGGCAGCTGAACGGAGTATTCGACCCCCACAAGACAGCGTGGTTCCTTTCCGGATTGCGCGAACTGGGTAAACGCACCAACGAGCTTCGTGACTGCGATGTCTATCTTCTCCGAAAGGAGGAGTACACAAAACTTCTGCCTGCATCACTCCACGACTCCCTGACCCCATTTTTTAACGATATCGACGAGGCCAGGCGTATACGGCACAAGCAATTCTGCCGATACCTCTCAAGCGCAGATTACATCGCATTTATGGATGAATGGAAGGATTTCATCGGACACGATCAACTTCCTGACCAGGAGCAAGCGCCCAAATCAGCTCTCCCGACAAAGGAGATCGCAGCAAGGTCCATCAGGAAGGCGTGGAAAAAAGTGATCGTTCACGGCCGTCGAATCGAAACTAAAGCTGACGACCAGGAACTTCACGCCCTAAGGATAGAGTGCAAGAAACTAAGGTATCTTTTCGAATTCTTCTCCTCTTTACTGCCGTCAAGAAGTGCCGGCCGCCTGATCCGGCACCTTAAGGAACTTCAGGATAATCTTGGTACATTCGTAGACATATCGGTTCAGATGGTTTTCCTGCAAACCCGTCTCGAATCACTGAAGGTCGATGGAGGCAACATCATGGAGGCAGCGGCAATCGGCGGCCTCATTGCCTCACTCCACAGGGAAAAGGAAAAGGCAAGGGACCATTTCCAGGAAACCTTCACCGGATTTGATAACGAAGAAACCGGTAAACTGTTCGACGAAATTGTAACCAGCCTGCAGTAGAATGAAAACCATAGCGCTTTACAGCATCAAGGGTGGCGTTGGCAAAACGGCTGCTGCTGTCAATTTGTCCTATCTGGCATCCAAAGATAATGTTCAAACCCTTATCTGCGATCTGGACCCACAGGGCGCGAGCTCATATTACTTCAGGATAACCGCGTCGGAAAAGTATAACAGCAACAAATTCCTGAAAGGCAGCAAGAAAATCTACAGGAATATCAAGGCTACCGATTTCGACCATCTCGACCTGCTCCCATCCGACATCACCTACAGGAATCTCGATATCGAACTTTCAGAAGAGAAAAATCCCCTGAAAAAGCTCAAAAAAAACCTTTCAGAACTCAGCCAGGAGTATGGATACATTTTTTTTGACTGCCCGCCGAACCTTACCCTTCTTTCTGAAAGCGTCTTTGCCGCTTCAGACATCATCCTGGTGCCCCTTATCCCGACAACGCTGTCCATAAGGACATTTTTTCAGCTGAAATCTTTTTTTGATGACAATAAACTAGATACTTCTAAAATTCGTGCATTTTTCTCCATGGAGGAGAGAAGAAAAACCATGCACAGGGATATCGTCGATCAATTCAGCAACACCCCCGAAGTGCTCTCAAGAACCATCCCGTACAGTTCCGAAGTCGAAAAAATGGGCCTTTACCGGGCGCCGCTCAATGCCGCCCGCCCTGAATCAACTGCGGCAAAAGCTTACAAGGCACTTTGGGAAGAGCTTCGAACAAGCCTTACCTGACACAAGGGCTTCGCCCCCCTTGCCGATATTCTCATCAGGCAATACCTGGCCGGAAAGATCCGGCTGATCAAATAAAAAAAACGAATATCCCTGCCCTGGAATCACGACCGCAGAGGTTGCTTGCGATAACGATGTCCGGCCTGCATTGCACAGGGGAAGGAAAAGCAGGAATATCCGTTAAAAGCGCCTTCGAACACTCAGAAACCAGACGTAAAGGAGACTGTTGCCAATCCGCCATTCTTTACTGATCTCCTCGATCGGTACTCGTCATAATCCGGTACAAGGCGGATATATCCACCATTCATCAGGGGAGATGAGATCATAAAATCTGCCGTAGCGCGGTTACAGGCTATCGGGATGTTCCAGACCACTGCCATCCTGAGGAGTGCCTTGACGTCAGGGTCGTGAGGCTGCGGCTCCAGCGGGTCCCAGAAAAAGATCAGGAAATCTATCTCGTTGCTGACAATCTTTGCTCCGATCTGCTGATCGCCACCCAATGGACCGCTTTGAAGGGTGTTGATCTCAAGGCCGAGTTCCCGAATCAGCGTCTCGCCTGTCGTCCCGGTCGCATAGATTTCATGGTGCTCCAGAAGCGACCGATTGTATCTTGCCCATTCGAGCAAATCCCTCTTCTTGTTGTCGTGAGCTACCAGTGCGATTCTCTTGTCCGTCACCATCGGAATTTTTTTGTGATGCATCGGGCTCCTTTCAATAGTTAAATTTCCTGTCAATGAGTCATATGCAAGAATAGCAAACGAGTGTTGTCCAATCGTGGCGTTCGTGAAACGTTATGGTTAAATAAAGGATGGACAGGCCTTCAGCTTTCCCGCCTCATAAGGCCGCGCCTCATCCTTGCTTCGAGCCAGGAGCCTGATTCTCGAAAAAATATAATCGAGGCGATCCTCGTTGAGCACTACCCTGAAGAGTCCGCACTCTTCTGGCTCCTGCAAAGAGCTCGCCCCATTCGAAACCCGTTTGTGCAACTGGCCGTTGTGCCATTGAACAAGCCTGATCATACCATCTTCGATTTCAATGGCTGTAACCCCGCGCTTGCCGATGGCGCAACCGGAGTTGAAGATACTGGGAATGGTTATGTTGCCATAGCGGCCGCTCCGAAGGCTTTTCCGGAACCCTTTGCGGTAACATCCGTCAAGTTCCTCTTTCAGGCGAACGATCTCATCCTCTATACTGATCCGTTGTTCATGGTCGGCTGATGGGTAAGCCCGGCAAAGGTCTTCAATACGGTAGTTCAGGTAATCGACTTTCGAGAGCGATTCGAACAGGGGGCGATGGGTATGGCCAATGATCGAGATGATTCGTGACCGGTTTGAAAAGTCATAGACCGCCTGCTCGATGACATAGCGTTTCCGGCTTTTGTGCGACACTGAATAATTGCGGATACCGGCAGGCTTTGCGATGTATCTCAGCAGGTAGAATAGCGAGCGGCTTATTATCGATGAGGACTCATTGAGGAGTGCCGAGGCCTGGTGGCCGTGAAACAGCAGGATCGTATCGGAGCCGTACCGGAACGCCAGCGACTCGACGAGCCATGGCGCAAGGCGGTACTCCTTTTCCTCAAGCAGTCCAAGATCATGGTTTCCGTAAATCTTCCAGAAAAAACCGTTTGTCCTGAAACTGAGAAAGAGGTCGTAAATGCGGCTCCACTCCTGGGCAATGCTCCTGCTGCTGAACTTCATCAGCTCCTCGATATCGCCGTTAAGCACCAGGCTGAAGCGTCTCGAGAGATAATGCTTTTCAAGTACCGTCTCAAACAGCTGTGAGTTATGCAGGAACTCATCATTGCGGCTTCCGTCGCCCATATGAAGATCGCTGAATACCACAATCCGTGAGGAGTGATCTATGGGAACAGGCCTTGCTGTCTCCAGCAGTCGTTCGAGATCGGAATATCTTCCCCGGATGTATTTCTTCATCGATTGATAGTGGATTCGACCGCCGCTATAACAAGCGTCTTTGCGGTATTGAACATTCCGACGGGAACTTCGATAAACCGTCCCTTGAACGTTGATGGCAAGTCAACAAATATGACTGCCCGATCAGTTAAACAGATTGATCAAGTCAACCCTATGCAAGGTATGAGAATCCTGCTTATCGATTTGTCAACTTCAGGTTAACTCTTCAGGTGAGAGAACGGACAGAGGTATGGCCGGCGCTCAGGCCAGCAGGCGGATGCGGGAAAAGACGTAATCGAGATGGTCCTCGTTAAGGACGATGCGGTAGAAGCCGGTGTTGCCCAGCTGTTCAGGGTGGTTGTTCCGGTCGCTGACGAAGCGGCGCCCCTGCTTGCCCTTGAACCAGTACACAAGGCGAATCCTGTCGCCGTCAATCTCCAGGGCGGTAACGCCCCGCTTGCCGATGGCGCACCCGGAGTTGAAAACGCTCGGAATGACGATGTTGTTGTAGCGTCCACTGCGAAGGCCGATCTTTTTACCTTCGGTGAAACAGGCGTCAAGCATGATCTTCAAGTCGGAGATCTGCTCCTGGATAGCAAGCCGTTCATCCTGCGCTGCCGATGAATAGGCCCGGCAAAGCTCCTCGATCTGGTAGTTCAGGTTATCCACCTTGGAGAGGGATTCGAACAAAGGACGATGGGTATGGCCGATAATGGAGACGATCTTGGCCTGGTTCGAGAAATCGTAGATCGATTTTTCGATGGCAAAACGACGACGGCTGTTGTAGGCGGAGGAAAAATTCCTGATCCCCATGGGCTTGGCAATGTAGCGAAGGAACAGCACAACGGCACGGCTGACAATCGGATAGGTTTCCCAAAGGAGAATCGACGCCTGGTGGCCGTGGAACAGCAGCAATGCCTCATCGCCGAACATGAACCTGATCGATTCGAGCAGGTGACCTGAGAGCCTGTAGTTGCGCTCCTCGAAGAGGTCTGCATCGTGGTTACCGTATGTCTTCCAGAGAAAACCGTTCTTTTCAAACCGGAGGAACAGGTCATAGACCGCACCCCAGCGTTCGGCGATGTCTTCGACCGAAAACTTGAACAGCTCCTCCACATCGCCGTTCAGCACCAGGCTGTACCTCTCAGGAAGGTAATAGTCCTCAAGCATCGACTGCACAATATCGGCGTTGCGTTTGAACTCGTCGCGCCGACCGCCATTGCCCATGTGCAGATCGCTCAGGATGAGCACCCTTGATGAACTTTCGAGCGAAATGGTCTTTGCTGTCGTAAGCAGCCGTTCCAGGTGCGGATGTTTTTTCTGATGCAGACGCATGTTTACAATCACGTTCTTCCAGTCGTCACACTACCTATGAAGGTCGTGCATATATTAGCCACAACAAGATCGGCGGTTCGATGGTTCAGTATGTCGTCACGGCAAAATCGTGAAATAACAGAATATCGTTACCGTAACCCCTTTTTCCTTAATTTGATATATGCAGAATTTTAAGCCCCTCGACAACTTAAATCATATACGGCCTCTATCGTGCGCCCTACAGGAAACCGCCACAAGGCAAAAGAAGGAGGGCGGGGCTTCGATTGAAGAACTTGTAAAAAAAAGCTTTCTTGTCTTGTATCGACGACCATTTACGTTCAAACAAACCCTCATATATTGATCGCTCCGGAACGATTCCACAAAATACGCCGACTGCTCGAACAGCGGCAGACCGATCTTACCCTTGTCATGGAGAACGTGAACAAGGCGCACAACCTTGCGGCCATCATAAGAAGTTGCGATGCAGTCGGCATCCACCAGATGCATGCCGTTTCATCCCGTTCATACATCCGGACCAGGCAGAACACTGCCGCCGGCGCAAGCAAATGGGTAAAGGTAAGCCTTGGGGATTCAGTAGGTCCGGTCTGCGATGGGCTGAGGCAACAGGGCATGCAGATCCTTGTCGCCACATTCAGGCCTGAGGCGGTCGATTTCAGGTCAATCGACTATACCAGGCCGACGGCCATCATGGTCGGGGAGGAGCTTGGCGGGCCCTCGGAAGAGGCCCTGAAACAGGCTGACCAATGCGTCTACATTCCCATGTGCGGCATAGTCGACTCCCTGAACGTATCGGTCGCCGCAGCCGTCATCCTGTTCGAAGCCCAGCGTCAACGTGAAGCCGCCGGGCTCTACCGCTCAAGGCAGTTTTCGGACGATGAGTTCAGGCGCCTGCTCTTCGAATACACCTATCCCCGCCTGAGTTCAATACTTCGCGAAAAGGGCAAACCCTATCCGGAGCTCGACGACAACGGGGCGTTCATGACCGACGAGGCGATGGAGTGACAACGGGCAGGAACGGTACCATCAGAAGACTTTCCCCTCCTTCTGGAACTCCCGTTCAATTCCGGCCTTGATCCGCTCGTAAGTGATCTGCATCGAGTTGTCGGCAAGCGCCTCGATACAGCAGAACTGAACCACATTGACGATGCCGGCCCCGCTGATCTCGTATTTCCTGGCGATCTCCATCAGTTGCCGCTCATCGGGGATCTGCAGGTTTTTGACCACGGGAAAAGCTTTCCGCCATATAGAAAAGCGCTCTTCAGGCCTGGGCAACGGGAAGTAGATCACCGACTGGAAGCGCCTGATAAAGGCATCGTCGATGTTGGACTTGAAATTTGAGGCAAGTATCACCAGCCCGTCGTGGTTTTCTATGCGCTGGAGCAGGTAGGAGACCTCCTGGTTGGCGTACTTGTCGTGGGCATCGCGAATATTGGTCCTTTTACCGAACAGCGCGTCCGCCTCGTCGAAAAACAGGATCCACTCCTTGCTTTTCGCCCGCTCGAAGAGTTGCGAAAGATTTTTTTCAGTCTCGCCGATGAACTTGGAGACAACCATGGAAAGGTCGATCCGAAAAACTTCCCTCCCGGTTTTCTTCCCGAGGATCATGGCCGCAAGGGTCTTGCCCGTACCCGGCAATCCATGGAACAGGGCCCTGTAACCGGGCTTCAGCCATCGTTTCATGCTCCACTGCTCCATCATCACATCGTGGTACCGAATCCAGTTCTCGAGCTCTTTCAGCTCATTGATGGTCTGCTCCGGAAGCACAAGGTCGTTCTCTGTCAGCTCCGTGGTGATGTACTCGGCAGGAAAATCCATGGAGATCTGAGGCCTGAGGAATTTGCCGTGGACGAACAGTTCAAGGTAGTCGCCGGCCATCATCAGTTTGCCGCTCAACGGCGGCTCCCCCGCTTCCGGCTGATCGAGCCATATGAGGTTCTTTCGGGCAAAAAAATGTTCCGAACCAAAGAGCGCCAGGGAGTCGAATCGCTTATGCAGGTTGTTTCCCGCCAGGATGAACAGCGCGGTCTCCCCCGTCGGCAAAAATCCCCGGGACTGCTTTCCCCTCGTACCGCCTATCTGCGGAAAATCGCCCGACTGCGACAGCTGCTGGTTGATCACCGAGTCGAAGAACTCCGGCTGTACATGGGGCACAAAGGCAAGAAGCAGCACAACGATCTCTTCGGGAGAGAGATGGTTGGCCCTGATGAAAACCGAGAGTTCGGAATCGTCTTTCACCGATACGATCTTCCTGACATCCGACAGTATTGGCGAAGGGCTGGCCGGATCGAAGGTGTGATTTATGCGTTGCCTGAAAATATCGGCAAGAAAGTTCAGGTACTGCGATACTGCAAGGGCGTTCTTTTCGGAAGAGGTCATGAGTGCACTACATCTGTTTTTCAGGCTTGCGGGTTCGCCTGGGGTTTCTTCTCCTCACCGGGTTCGGCCTGGCGCATGACCGGTAGCTGCTCTTTCTTTTCGTCCTCACCCCCCTTTTTCCTGACCGAATCCTTCTGCTCTTCAGATTCAGCCTTGCTGACGGTTTCGGGCTTCTCCTCCTTCTCCCCCGCTTTGGCCTCAGCCTGGAAGAATGGCGCCGATTCGGCGCGCCGGATATCGCCCTTGTCCGACGAGAAGAAAGGCGCCCGACTGTTTGCCTGCGGCTGTTCCTGGCGTTGCAGGGCTCGTCTTGGAACTCTTTTCATTGCTGTATCCCGGATATTGTTTGGAGCAGTTCTTCTGATTGTTCTCTGTAGTCGTCGTTGTCCGTCTCCATGCCCAGTGCGAGCACTCCTTTTGCCGATTCCACATCCCCTTTCTGGAGCATGATGACCCCCTTGTAATAGAGCGCCTTGGCATTCAGGGGTTCCTGTTCCAGGGTGATATTGAAATGCTCGAGGGCCGACTCACGGTCACCTGCCGACAGCTCAATCACGGCGAGGTTGTTTCGGGCTTCTGCATAACCGGGATCGAGGAGAAGAATCCGGCGAAGCTCGCTGACGGCCTCTGCGCTTTGACCGGTCTTAAGGTAGGCCATGGCCAGGTTGTGACGCGCTTCGCCGTCCTCCGGCCTGAGCCCGAGGGTGCGCCTGAAGCATTTGATCGCTGTGCCGAAATCAAATCTGGCGAAATAGATGATGCCGAGGAGCGAATAGAGGCGCGGATTCTCCTCCGCCATGGGAAGGGCACGGTTCAACTCCTCAAGCGCCTCGTCAAGCTTTCGCTGCTGGATCAGCGTATGGGCAAGGTTCAGGAGGATTTCCGGCTCGGGTTTGATCAGGTAGCTCCGCTTCCAGTGATACTCGGAGCGCTCATTTTCACCTTTCAACATGCAGAGTTTGGCCAGGCTTTCATGGGCGTGGAACTCCTCGTCATTGATCGATACCGCTTTGGCCAGCAGTCGCTCCGCATCGTCCCAACGCTGCATCAGCAGGCAAAGTTGACCCAGGTTCGAGTAAGCGGTGGAGTAATCGGGGCTGAGCTCCATGGCGCGACGGTAGTGCGATTCAGCCTCATCCATGCGTCCGGTCTGCATCAGCAGGAAACCCAGGTTGTTATGGACCACAGCGCTTTGGTCGTTCAATTCAAGGGCGCGGAGATATCGCTCCTCCGCCTGTGGAAGGTTTCCCGCAAAATGAAGTTCTGCGCCCTCTTTCAACAACCTGTTTATGGCAACACTCTTCACGACGACACGTTTTGGTTTCAGAATTTACTCGCCAGCGGATCCACAATCTCCTCCCTGACCTTTTTGGTGATATCCTTCATGCTCGGGTAACTGAACTTGAGGTTTTCAAATGAAACGTCAGCCTTGCCATCCTTGTAGCTGAACGGGAACTCGAATCCGATCTGCACTCCCGTATCGATCTCTTTGTTGAAGAGCGGCCATTTCCAGGTCTTCGAGATCTCCAGCGGGGCCACCCCGGCGGAGGCCTTGACAAACAGGTCACCGCTGAAGCCAAGGATTGCCGCCACTTTTGCATCGACAAGCCCGTTGAGTTCGAAACCGGTCTTTGGCGAATATTTCACGTCCGTATGGAACACCGGTTGCTTGGCCGCCGCCTTGATGAATGCCGAAAGATTGATGCCGCCGGTCAGTGAGGCCACCGCCGCGCTGGCCGCAAGGCCGAAATCAACTCCGGCAGAGATGCCCGCTTCGGCGATAAATTCAAAATCGGCGGCCCCGGTGATGGACATGTCGTCCGGATGGGCAGGGTTGTAGGTGATCTCTGCTCCCACTTTAGTCAGGCTGCCGGGACCGATTTTGACCGTCGCTTCCAGGGTCGGGGTAATCACCGCCTCGATACCGATGGTGGCAACTCCCAGAGGGATGCCGAACAGCGGAATATGGATCGAAGGTATCGTGACCAGGGGCTTGTTCTCCACGCTGTAAAGCTTGGGAACAACCTCGAATTTATCCGGCAGCTTGATGCCCCCCTTTACTTCGATCTCCCCGTTTTCAAGCAGCGTAACCCCGGCATTCACCAACAGCTTGTCGGTGATCCTGAGTTCAAGGTCGCTTTTGCCGAACACCTTGTAATCCGGCAGGGCGTCTCCCGTCGGCTTTCCTTCCGCATCGACGGCCCGGTTGGTGATGCCGACGTTCAGCTTTCCTTTCAGGCGCCCCTTCTCGTAGGCCACCCTGGCGTCAACGAGGAAGATGTCGTTGTGGAATTCGAAATCGACCTGGGTGTCCAGGCCCGGTATGTCGGGGGTTATCTTGCCTTTGCCGCTGAAATCGTAATTATCGCCCTTGTTGACCACGCTCAGCTTGCCTGCGCCCTCCTTTATTCCCGGCAGTTTCCCGATCTTGACGCCCCCTTCGATTTCCGAGGTCTCTTCAGCGAACTTTATCCTGAGCGTCACCTCCTCGACCCCCTTCAGGGCGACCTGCGCAGTGCCTGAAGCCTCAAGCACATTGCTGGCGTATGCGACGCTGATTTTGGCCGAATCGATGCCTTTGACGGCCCCTTTGCCGATCTGGAGTTCACCCTTTGCCGACCAACCATCCTTGTTGTTGTACTCCACCTCTATGGCGGCAGCGCCTTTCCTGAAGAGCTTGGGGTCGAAATCGAATTTACCCTTTATGCCGAAATCACCGTTGCTTTTGCCCAGGCCCGAAATCTTGCCAGTCCCGAGTTTGCTGATTTCGAAGAGAACATCACCCTGGACAAAGACACCCTTGTTGCCGGCGCCTATGGTCAGCAGGGCTTCATTGATTTTAAATGGCGCAGGCAGCTTGAATTTTTCGGCCGTAATGGTTTTACTGATGCCGAACTCCTCCCCCTCCATGAAAAAATCAAGGTCGATTCCCTTCAAGACATCCAGGGTTGGATGAATCCTCCCCCTGACAGCCAGCCCTTTTCCCTTCAGGAACTGCGCATCATCGACGGTAACGGGGCTCATTCCCTGCAAGTCAAGGCCGACAAGGATCTGTTCCAGTCCGCCACTCCCGTTCTGGCCCCTTCTCGGTATGGAACCGCCATGAAGGACGCCGTCCATTTGAAGAACCGGAACAGAGAATTTTTTCCTGGTCTCGTTGCTTCCATAGAATCCAAACTCCACAGGAAAACTCCCGACCTTTTCGCCGGCTTTCTTCCCTGTCTGGTCGGCAATGAATGTAGGCTTACCAAAAGTGATTTTCCTGTTGGTGTCATTTAAAGCCAGGATATCGGCCGTTTTCAGCGCGGAGCCTCCCACTGCAGAGGTATATATGGTCTCATCGTCCTTCATCCCCTTGACCTTTTCAATATCCTTCGATTTCATCGGCTTGAAGTTCTCAAGGTGCTTGCCCGCAGAAATCTCTTCCAACGTCCAGTAATGATCTTTGCCCGAAGCCGTTGGCGCAGCCGCAAAATCGAGGGTTTTGAAAACTATACTGAAATTTTCCTTGGCCGCTTTTGAATTTGCAGGGAAATTTTTCCCCGTATAAGCATCCTTGTTCTCCTTGTTTTCCTTCTCGATGAACGAGATGAGCCGGCTGTTGATCTCGTTTTTCACGGAATTGCCTGACCCCCTGTTCAGGGAGAAATGAAGCAACTCCATGTTCGTGTGGAAATTTTTCCCACCCAACTGCAGTTCACGAACATGGTCTACATCAAATGCGGTAGCTTTGCCGCCCCTTGACCATGTCGGGATGAATGCGTTTTCGCTGATCGATTCTGCTTTTCCAACCAGCAGCAGATTTCCCTTATCCTGTTTCAGGTAAAGTGCCTGGCTTTTCGGGTCATATGCGTTTGCATCTTCGGCCGCCTTCTTCAAGTCGGTTACTTTTTTCTCAACCCCCGATTTGACGCCGGTTGTCCAAACCTCCCGCTGCTCTTTGGCGCTTGATTCATCATCGACATCCTTGTATGAATTTTTCCTCTCGTATCCCTTCGGGTATACAAACGGAGTTGCCAGTTTCGGATTTTCGCCACGGTCTTTTGCCTTCGGCAGGCTGATTTTCGGGAGAGTGATTACACTTTTATCAAAATCGATCGGCTCCTTTGCCCCTTCGACGTTCGTCTGGGGATTATCATCCTTTTGCAATAGCGTCTGCACCCCCTCCTGCTGCTGCACGGTGTGCGTCAGTTCGTGGGCGAGCAGGTGCCTTCCGGAAGAGGTGTCGGGATTGTACCGGCCTTCGTTGAAATAGATGTCCCTGCCATGGGTGAAGGCCTGTGCGTTGAGGTCGTTGCTCATCCTTGTCGCCTGGCCGTCGGTGTGCACCCTGACGTCGCTGAAATCCCTGCCGAAGCCGTTCTCCATTTCACCGCGCGTCCTGTCGTCCATCGGCGTGCCCTGCCCCCTGGAGGAGCGCAGGTCGCTTTCGATATCACCCTGCGCTTCGCGTCCCCCATCCTCCTTCTCCCTCCTCTGGACTTCAGGGGCCGGTGCGTTTTGCAGTGCGGTGAAAAATCCGGTGAACGCCTTTCTGGGTCGTTTGTTTTCGATGATCTCGCTGAACAGGCCGCTGTTGCCGTCTATGCTCTCGATCATCTCCCCATCGACCTTGCTGACGATGCAATGGTGCTGGAATGGCTGGTCGATATAACCGATGTCGCCGGGCTGGGGTGTGGCGGTCTGTTTCAGCGTGCCGTATGCCGAAACCCCCTTTCCCATCTGCCAGTCGCCGATGTTGATCCCCGCTTTTTTTATGCAGTAGGTCGCGAAAATGCCGCACCAGGAGGGAAGGCCGGGTCCGAGGTATTTGATCACATCGTCGCTCCAGACCCCTGGGGCAGAGAGTTTGAAAATTTCGAGCAGCACGTCGGAACCGTAGCGAAGCTCTTTCCCCCCCTCCCCTCCGGAAGGTTGCTTTGCCTTCACCTTGCCGAGTTTTGCACGGGCGATGGCGACGATCGCCTCCCCTTTGCCCATGCCGGCCGGAGGATCAAATTCGCTGCGCCAGACCTTGTCCGCCTCCTCCACCTCACGGTCCATCTTCTGCACCGGAGGAGCGCCCTGCTCACCGTCGCTCTCGAAGAACGGTTTGCGCTGGATGTCGTGCTCCTGTTCGCCGTTGGGCTCCTCTTTCCTGGCAAGCCGATCAGGCTGGCCGGATTGTGCGGAAAGGACACCTGCGTCGTTTGCCTTGCGGTTGACGACCTGGTCGGCCATGGCCTCTGCCTGTTGCTCGTAAGGGTCGCCTCGCTCGCCGACCTTCAGCCGGGCCTGGAGACCCGGGGAGTGGAAAAACGGGGAGGGGCTTCCGGGCGCAAAAAACTGCCCGCCGACACCGGAACTCTCTTTCGGGTGAATCGTATTCGACGGCGGTGTCTTGAGCGTTTCTTTCATGGTCCTGAGGAGATGCCGGGTTAAGCCAACCAGTCGACGAACAGGGTGCGGGCCATCCATGGCAGCCTGACCATGCCGTATCCCCATGGGAGATAACTGAGCAGGACATCATGGGTTTTGCATTCGACCACGAGCCGGTTCTCGAACCCGTTCAGGAGCAGTTTGCCCGGCCTCTGGAGGAATCCTTCGCGAAGTCCGTCAGGCGAGGTGTTTTTCAGAGCGCGCCAATGCCCGATGGCCGCTTTCAGCAGGATTTCGCCCTCATCTTTCATGGCCCGGCTGAGCTCAACGAACCGATCAACGGGCTCTGCCAGCTCCGCTCCGCAAATGAATTTTCCGAAGGTCAGAAGATGCTCGGCAGGCTGCTCCTTTCCGGTGGCGAGGAAATAGAGGAGGTGAATAGCCATCGTCCTCGACCGCTGATCCCTGAAACCTCCATCCTCCAGGAGATCGAACTCCCTGAAAAAATATTCGATGAAGGGATGCAGAATCACCAGCCCGGAATGATCCAGATAGATGCCCTCGGCTTCCTCTTCTCTGGCTACTACCTGTTCAGTGCGGGAATTATCTTTACGAGCTGACTTTGCCGCCTGTACCGGATCTCCTGCTTCGCCGTTGCCATTACGGCCTTCCGAAAGAATGGCTGCATACAAGGCTTCAAGCCCCTTCAGGTCAAGAGGCTCATGACTCGCGGCAAGCTTCAGGATGATCTTCCGGAGAAATGCTTCCCGCATCATCCCGGCCTCCCTGAAAGGCGACTCTCCTTCGGAGGCCAAACCGCTGCCTTCAGGATTCCTGAGGTGATCCTCCGGCGACAAACTCCCGGGTAGCCCCTCTTTTCCCTCTACCTGCGTGAAACGGCTTCCACCGCGTGATGCGCTCCCCTGCCGGCCTCGCACAATCCCTCCGGCGTCAAGCCGCTCATGGTTGCCGAGGATGAGGTCAATAGCCTCCTGTTCAAGCCGGGACCTCGCCTGGAGCAGGGCAATGACAAGCTTCGAGACGAACAGCCCGGAGAACTGCTTCAGTAATCGTTCGATGGAATTGCCTTCCGACCGCATCAGGCCGAGAAAGCGTTCGATCCGTTCGGCGCTTGAAAAGAGTGATGAAGGCGAGAGCACCTCTTCGTCGAGAGACTCCTCCGCATCGCCGCTCCACCAGGGCTTCCTGCCGGTTTCAAGGAAGTAGAGAAAAAGGTCGAACAACCGCTGCTCCGCAGGGAGGGATTGCATGGAGGCCTCAGCGTCAAGGGTGTTTTCCGCTGTGGACGGAGCAAGCAACTGCTCTATCTGTTTTCGGAACGACCCTACGGCCAGGGCTTCGAACTGTTCATTGAAACCGGAGGGATCCAGCCGACCAAGTTCCAGGTCGAGCCGCTCTATGCGTATGGTCTGTTCTTTCGGGAGCAGTTCGTCGAGCCAGCTTTCGAGTTTCGGCAGGATATCATTGTAGAACAAAGGCGCGGCCACATCCTGCATGTTCTTTGCAGTTTTCACGTCGGGCGCCTCGATATTGAGGTTGACCCGGTGAATGATGTGGCGCTCTTTGCCCATCAGCTTTCAGGGAACTTGGAAAGGATGAACACGATCACCTCCAGGTTCTTTTTGAGCTCCGGATTCTGAGACACAAATGCAGAACCATAGGCGACGATCTCTTTTTCAAGCACATTGCCGAAATCGAGCTGCGGATATTGGGCCAGAAGCCTATCCTTCAATTCATTGAACTGCTTCAGGTTCATCAGGATGGTTTCGAGATTGACCGCCGAGATATCCTTGTCACACCGGACCAGGTTCAGCATCAGCAGCAGCAGCACCCGCAGCAGCTCCTCGTAGATACGGACGCCATCCGGCTTGATCTGCAACTTCTCCAGGTAGATCGCCTTGAGCATTTCGGCGACCTTGCTTACCAGCTCTTCGTTGCCGGCAGCATCCGGCACCGCCTCGAGCAATTTGACCACATCGTCATGGATAGCTGTGAGCTTGGTATTGTCGACAGCATTGACCCTTTTGACGAACACCTCCGCCGTCAGCACTCCGTAACTCTTTTCGACGAAGCCAAGCACGAAACTCCTGCACTTGTCAACCGTCGGAGCCGGGACCTTGACCGTCAGGGTTCCTTTGGATCCGCAGGGATCGCCGGGAATGGTGACCGTCGCCTGGATCGTATCGAGACCCAGCTCCTTGAGCTTCGCCCTGCTGAATTCGGTAATGACGGAGGATCTGTCCGGTTTGCCGACATCGTCGCTTCCTGTGTTGAATTTCCAGAGATAGCTGTTCGGGCCTGAGGAGGTTTCATCACTGTTGTTGATGAATTCAACCGTAAAGAGGTCGCTGCCGGAATCGCTGATTTTGGATGCAAGGGCAATGGCGACCGGTTTTTTCACGACGATGGTGCAGCCTGTGGGTTGTCCGTCAAGGGTAAAGGTTATGGTTTTACCGATCTGGGCGTCAGGGACTTTCGATGGATCGAATGCCGGGCTCTCACCGGCGATGATGGAATCAGGGGCCTGCGGCGAGGCGATTACGCCACCGGCGGGAGAGCAGGCGCTGAATTTGATCGCCCCCTGGTTGCTGCACGCAATACCAACCGGCAACGTCAGCACTGCCGGCTGATTCGGCATGATGAAGGCCACCGGCGGGCAGTCGGAGCAGCACAGGTAGGGCAGGCAGAAGTCCGCGATGACGATATCCTTTTCCGGTTCGGCGAGCGTGCGGCAGAATACCTTGCGGATGTCGTCAATCCGGGTATTGAGCTCGCTGATCAGGCTCTCCGATACCGGGCTCCCGGCGCTTACCCTCTGGTACGAGAAGAAGTTGGCGAGTTCCGCCTCCTTGTCAAGACTCTCTTCATTGCTGACGAAATAGAGGGCAAAGGCGTCCGCATCGCGGTATTGCTGGACGGCGGCCTCCTGTGCCTTGAGCTGCATTTCGTCGACAAGGGCGTTGGTGCCGGCGAGGGAGCGGTTGAACGCGGAACGGGTATTGACGGCACTCCCGCCGGAACCGGCATAGACGATCACGAAGGTCCCTCCGCGATGCACCCCCGCCTTGTGTTCAAGGCCCGGATGCTCTTCGGCATAACTGGCCAGCGAGAGGTGTTTCAGGATCAGGGCCTTGCGCTTTTCGATCTCCTTCATGATCACGTCGAGCTTCTCGTTGCCGCAGCACAATCTTGAAAGATTGTCAAGCATGGTCATGTAGAGAGTTTCATACCCCTTCGAGGTGTATTCTCGCGATTTGAAATGGCCCTCCAGACGCGTATGCATCGCCTTGATCTTCTTGCAGAAGCTCTGGCTGAACTCCTTGTAATCCGAGATCAGGGCAGTATTGATCTCCCTGATGCTGGACGGAATGAACCGTTGCATCTGGTTCAGGTTCCCGATGATCTGCGTCGGGTACTCGAAGGAGACGAAGCGCTCGTCTTCGGTCAATGCGTTAAGGTTGGTATCTCCGGCGGCAAACTTGCGCGTTTTCTCGACGAAATCATCAATTGAAGCCGGTTCGGCTTCGAGCGCCTGGGTCATATAGACTCCGATGCTCTCCACGTTCTGCTCGATCCGGGCCTTGACGATCCGTTTGCCCGTGAAAGTCGGCTTTGCGATCTGCTGGCAGAAGTTGAGAGCCGAATTCGATACGCGGGCGTTCGTTACTGCGGCCTTCTCAGATACGACATCCGCAGCACTCATGAACAGGCTCCTGGCGCCTGGAGAAACGCTCGCCTTCATCGCGACGTACTCTGTGGCAACAGCCGCGGCAGCATCCTCTTTGAAAAGCGCCTCATTGATAACCCATCGGGACTGGCCTTCCTGCGCGACATAACGCTTGAGGTTGATGTGCGGCAGCTCTTTATTGGCGGTGAACCCGGAGAAGAATCTGGCCCCTTCCGCCAGAAGGCAGCTGATCTCGGCCTGGAAGGCCTGGAGCATCGTGTTCAGGTCTTCGAACTGGCACTCGAAATCATCGAGGTTGATGTCCGAAAGCTTCGGGTCGCCCAGGCGCACGGCAACAACGTCGAAAGGAATCCCTTTGGAGCTCCTGAGCTCCTTGATCGCACCCAGCGCATCGCTGAAAACGCTGCCGATATGCCCTTCGATACGATAGAAATCGTAGGGATCGATGTCGTAATCGAACGGATTGAGCACCTCATCGGGAATCGGCGACTCGTAGGTGTATGAGTGATAGGAAAGGTTCCAATTCTGCTTTCCCTTGAGGGTCCTGCCATAATTCCACTCCTCGGCAAGCCTGGAAACCTCTTTGTAGTAGAAAGGTATAGCCCTTTCCGCAAGGGGCTTGTCATAGTCCCTGCTTGGCGTTATCCTGACGGTGTCGACGGTTGCGGGGTTGAAGTTGCTGACCAGCAGTTTCAACCGGTAAAGCATACCGATAGCCACATTCACCTCAACCTTGTGGCGGCTCACGGCCGGTGATGGGTAGAACTGGTGGCGATATGCCGGCGGCTTGGGTCCGTAGGCGATGTTCGGTTCGCCCAGCATGATGTGCTTGGGGAATGCATAGATGTTCGGGCAGCATTCGAACGCAAGGTTGTAGAGCACCTCTCTCAGCTCATTGTAGGCAGTGACGACATCCTTGTAGAAATCGTAGGTGTATTGCGCGTAGAGGGTGTCCGACTCGACGTTGAGCTTCGTGGCCAACTGTTCGAGCAGTTTTTTCATCCCGATCGATCCGTTTTTATCGATCAGGAACCTGAATGCTTCATAGAGCTGTTTGATCGCTTTTACCAGTGGCTCGCTGCCGTTTTTTGCCGCATTGAAATATGCTCCGGCAAGGGTGCTGCCCTTGAGGGTGTTGGCCTTGTTCAGAATGAGACGCCGGGCACGGATGACCGGGAAGGTGAAATACTTCTCGTACGCTTCATGGTATTTCAGGTAGATGTCGTCCCCGATGGTCTCATCGACATCCCGCTGGATGACCTTGTCCATATCCGCCTTGGAGAGGATAAGGAGCTTCGGGGTGGAAACCTGGCGCATTCCCATGTTGTCGCAACTGGTCGGCGTGCACTTCTCCGGGTTTTTCAGGTAATACTCCAGGTAGAGTATCGCCACCCAGTTCTTTATGGCGGTGTCGAGCTCCTTGATATCGAGCGCCTTCTCGTTTTTGAGGGCGGTTTTATCCTCCTCGGTCAGGAGCTGGTAAAGGGTGGTCATCTTCTCCCCTTTGCCCGCCTTGTAGTAGAAAGGGTCGTAATGGGCGTTATCTGGCGGGGTGTATTTGATGAAATATTTGTAGGAGGTCTCCCCGATTTTCAGCAGGTCGCCGTCCGTTGTCACGGCGACGCCGGGACTCAGGGTTACAGTATTGTCGTTCTTTTTCAGATGCAGGCCGCATACGATACCTGTGCCGATGAGGCAGGTTGCGGTAAGCCGATGCTGGTCCTCGAATACATCGATGATCTCGTTCAACTGCACTTCAGTAAGCACCTGATCCTTGACAAACCGGCTGTATTCCTGGCTCAGTATCTCGAGTTGTAGTTCCTGCTTGGTGGCCATGTTGGTAATGTTTATTGGCTTGATATCATTGATAATCCCTGGGGGCGACGGCTCCCTTTACACCCTGCCTTATGCTTCTATCCGGGTTTCGAATCGCTTTCCAGCGATCCCAGTCGCGAGCGACCGAGCACCACGGGGTTCTTTTCCGGGGTATCGTCGTCACAATCGGTCAACTGACCCTCCTCATACACGGTAAACATCTCCTCTATCACCCTGAGAAGGGCTGTCAATACCGCGTCTGGAGCCTGCTTCCTCGGATCGGAGGATTTATGGCGGCTGTTCAGCCAATGGTGATAGGCATCCTCGAACTTCTTCATGTACTCTTCGTTGACAAAACAGATGCGCGGCAGGACGTGCGCCGGCGTCTCCATGCGGATAAGGCGTTCGGCGAACTGCCGGAAGTATTTGTTCCGGAACCGCATGCTGTAACCCGGAAGCACAACCGTTACCCGGAAAGAGTAAGGGTCGATGGGACGGCAACATGAGCCGTCCGACTCAATGCAGACGGGGAAAAAGAGCTTTTTCTTCGACAGCGGGATCGTGAATTCCGGCCTCAACAGGATGTGCTCCACGGCATACATCCCTTCCAGCCTGAACTCTTCCAGAAGATAGAGGATGACTTCGTTGATCTTTTTTTCGAGCAGCGGGAACGAGCCCTTCAAAAGATCAGCTGCCTTCACGCTGTATTTGACGGGATGCGATGCTATCGCCTGGTTTTTCGTATCGAGAAGCGTGAACGATACCTTCTTTTTGTCGACGGAGAGCACCGGCGTGTAATAGGTTCGTTCGCAACCCAGCAGGCTGGCCAGCCCCAACTCCTCGTAGGCGTCGGTTCTCTTCAGGAAGCTCCTGTTCACGCTTTCGAGCACGGTGGCGGAGCCCATTTTTATGCTCCATCCATATTGCTGCACATCCTTGAGGATGCCGTTGACGGTCATCTTCACCTTTGTGGTTTCAACAACCTGGTATGAGAGGCCGGAGAGCGGAAGGCGCCGGTAATGGTTGAAGCCGAGCAGGCGCGAGATCCTCTTCTCCATGCCGGGAATATTGACAAGCATCTCCTGGTCGCTCCGGGGATTGTAATAGTCGAAACCAGATCCCCTTGAGGTGCTCATATGGTCATAATCCTTAAGGAAATCGACCTTGTTGCGGATGAGGATGCGGTCGGCGTCCTGTCCGTACAACCGGTGCATCAGGAATACGTAATCGCTGAAATGTTCGGCAAACCTGGCAAGCAGATGGTCCAGGAACATATTTTTCCTGGCGATGTAGGGGTCCAGCCCGCTATTGATGAGCAGCTCTTCAACCTCTTTCTGCCAGCCTGCGGTGTCGTCGACGATCTCGTCGACACCGACCAGGCCGTTGACCACATTGGCGAAATAGGTTCTTGCAATGGATTTATCGGCAGAAAAGAGCACGCCGACATTTGCCAGCTGGGAAAAGTAGTTGGCCAGCACCTGCTCGAAAAACAGCAGGTAGGCTTTCAACTGCTTTGCCTGGGACTTCCTCTGGATGGTGGAGCTGGGCGGCAGTCCCGTCCGGCCTATCCCGTAGGTCTCGGGGAAATGGTTCTGGAAGGTCTGGTAATCGATGACGTCGCGGTATACGCCAAGCGGCATGGGGATGTCCTCGGTCAGTTTCGACTGCATCTCCATGTTCCTTTCTGCGCGCAACGCATCGAGCCCCTGTTTTGCCTCGGTCATCTTCAGTTCAATGGGCATCAGCTCTTTCCAGAAGTTCAGGACTGAATTGTCGACGCAGAAAACCGGTTTGTTGCCGGGGGTGATGCAGAGGTTCCATTTGTCGCCTGAGACCGCCTTGCGAACGTTGTCCATATCCTTCTCATCGCAACCGCACAATCCGAAGGCGATCTCCTTGATGAGTTTCACCCCTTCGGTCTCCATGATGATGCGCATGATGTCGCTCAACCTGACCTGCGTGCGAAGCTCGCTTGCCGCAAGGTCTTCGCGGCAGATGAACCCCTTCTTCGAAAACGGGTTGCCAGGCGTTTTGAAACTATATCCATCAGTAAAATCGAAAGCAGGTCCGTCGAAGATCTGATCAGAGCTCTTGCCCATCTCCTGCATCTCCTGCAAGCTATGGAATGGGATGTCGGGAGCCAGGTACTGATCGATGTTGAAAACGATACGGGCCCATACCTGCTCGGGATCAGCCAAAGGCTCGATGTCGATATCGCCGCAGATGACCACCCCCTGGAGCGGCACCTCCTGCAGGGTATCAATGTCTTCGCAAAGGTTCCGGTAGCGCTGGTAGATTTCGAGCACCCTTTGTGCAATTTTTTTCTTGTTGCCGGCAATGATCAGCTTCCGGGTCGCCGCATCCTTTTTCTTCTCCTCTTCGGTCAGCAATGACGATTCGTCATAATCGATCAGGATGTTGTTCAGCCCCTGGAGCCCGAACACCCGGGCTTTCTTCGGGTCCACGACTTCGCCGGTTGCCTTGTAATGAAGCTCGGGCACGCCCGGTTGCGCCACACCGGCGTACCTGGCGACGATCTGCCGATCGGAGGCCATTATCCATGCGTTTCGCACACCGTCGACCCTTACGAAAAGCTGTCGGTAATCATCGGCGCTTACCGGGCTGGATGGCAGGCTGTGGATGGCCGAAAGGAACTGCCGGTGCATCTGCTGGAGGTTATCCTTCGGTTTGGCAAGGATATCTTCGACCGGCATGGCGATCCGGTACCCCAGGTCGGTGATGGCGTAACAGAGCATCTCCAGCATGGTCACGCCGGGGTCGTGGGTATTGTAGTCCGTCCAGAGCTTATGGGAGAGCTCTTCTATGTATTTCAGCCCCTGGCGGCGCAGAAATGCGAAGTCCCTGCCATATTCGCTGCTGATCTCCTTCGGAATGGAGCGGCTCTCATTCATTGCAGACCTTGTCTTTTTCAATTAATTCAATGGTATGGAGAGGTGCCGAGACCAGGATGGCCCTGGCGCTGCCTGCCACTATTTCATTGCGGTCGATGACGTTCACATCCCCCTGGCCGATCCGGTGGAACATCTTGAAATGGGAGATGAAATCGACGTAGGCGCGCTCTTCGATAAAACGGATGAGGATGCTCTTGAACAACTTCCCCCCGAAATGGATATCCGAAAACTCCCCGAATGCCCACGGGGAGAGGTAGCGGACGATATCGTCGTTGAGTACCTTCCTGTAGGCGTTCGCATCATAGTCATCATGGAACTTCACCCTGAAATCGAGAAGAACGGTCTCATAATCTGGATTGGCCGCATCGAATTTTACATGGAGGGAGTTGAGCGGCCGTATGAAATCCTCGATCTCGCCGAGCAGGTTCTGGCTTGCCCTTGGCTGGAGTGGATCGAAGATGTTTTTGTTCCGGATGTCGGGGATGACCACCAGCGAAACATAACCCGGCGCCAGTTCGAAATAATCGGGGCTGCCATCCTCTTTCCGGGTGGAGGTGTGGCTGAGGCATTTCACTTTGTGGATTGAAGGAAACTGCTGGAGCACCAGGTGTTCGTAATCCCAGATGTTTACCCCCCGTTGTTTGTGGCGCAGCCGTTCGCTCACCCGCTGGTAAAACGCATGGTCATCCTCGATCGTCGCGCCGCCATAGGAGGCAAATAGCTGGGTGACTTTTTTGATGAGCGCCGGTTTGTCGATGAGCTTGCCGATGCTGCCTGCCGGAAGCGCCGTGGAAAGATGCGACAGCTCGTTGCCGTTGTCGGAAAAAACAGCCACGACAGCCTGTGCCATTACCCCTGCGAGCCTGCATACCGAGGTGTGCTCCAGCCCCTGGGGCAATGATGCCTTAAGCCAGGAAAAGCCCGAATCGAGCAGGGTGTTGCTGCTGTTGATGGAAGCCGGCAGTATGACTTTCACGATGCCCGGCCGGAGCAGGTTGTTGGTGTCATCGGCCGTAACGTAATCCTTGTTCAACGGTTTCCATTCGTTGTTTGAAAGGGCGCACCACTCTATTTCCTGGTCCCTGCCGAATGTGGCGGCAAGGGGGTTTTCGCTCCCCTCCACCGCTTCAAACAGAAGGCTCAGGAGTCCGGAAGGGGGCGCATCCTTCAGGCCGATGTAAAATTCTCCCTCAGGCGAGTAAACGGGGACCGGGGAAAAACTGCGACTTTCCGTCGGGTCGATAAAATCACATTGCTCCTTCAGGAACAGATGCTGCTCGGCCTGGCCGAACGGATGCTCATGAAAGAGCTGTATGGTGCGCGCCGTGAAGTTGTCATATTTCTGTTTCGGCGTAACCGATTTGTCGAAAACGAACGAGTTCCAGGCAGTAGCCTGGTAATCCGCAGTAATTGAAGCAATTACGGGGGTATAGGGCTCATTCGGCAATGCGGCGTTGGCATGTTTGGAATCGCTCTTCGATTTCTCGATCATCGTAAGCGTCAATAGCGGAGCATATCGTTCATGCAAAAAGCTCTGCATCAGCTTCAGGCGGATGTAGCCGGATTTGGTGGCCGGATTGAACCGTTCGGTCGTGGTTTCCAGAGCGGTAAAACCGGGATCGAAACGGGCCGATTCGAAACGGGCCGAAATAGCGACCTGCTTTTTGGCGGCACTTGCCCCCTCTTCCTGTCCCGGAGGTTTCAGGTAATTCTGGAGAAGGGCCTTGTTGACATCAATCCCCTTTTTCATGAGCAACGGAGGCACCGCAGGAGATACTCTGTCCGCACTGTCGGCACCATCCCGCTTGATCTCCAGCGGAGAGGTGCTGAACAGGTCCAGGGTCTTGCCCTCCGCTGATGCCGGATGCCATATATTGTCCCTGAGATACTCAGGCCTGACCTGGAAATATTGCTCGCTCCCGACGATCCTTGTGCCCTCGAAGTTACCGGTCAGGTATGACTCATAAAGGTCGTAAAAGCTTTTTGGCTTGTCTTTCCAGCTTATGTTCAGGTCGATATAATCCCATGTTTTCTGGAAGATTTCCGAGCTGCCGACATAAAAATTCGAGTTTTTTCCGGGCAACGGACCAAACGGATAGAAGGGCTTCGACGGGTCCAGCCGTCCCTGGTCGTTCTCCACGGCAAGGTCTTTGGCTCCCGTGACCTTGACGGTAATGGAGGCTTCGGTTATGACAGCCCTGCTCAATGAGGCGTAGACCATGTAGCCGTCGGGGTTGTCGGTGTTCACCAGCACCCGCAGTACCGGCAGGTTAGTATTGAGACGCTCGAGGTGAATCTTCGGATCATAGGGAACGACACCCTTCTGCGAAGAGTCTACGGTCACCGTAAATTCAAGCTTGTCAACAGCAGCCAAAGGAACCCTGGTTACCTTCAGCAGGGAGGCTGCCATCCACTCCTTTTCACCGGTCAGGAAAACATTGAGCTGAGCCTGGTACTGTTTCAGAGAAGGCAGATCTGAATCATCGGGAAATCCCAGGGAGAGTGAAACCGCCACCTCACGGGTTCCCTCTTTCATGAGCAGCACTGACGAGGCAAGGGCGAAGCCGAGGGTCGCCGAAGGCCACTCTTCATTACCGAATGCGTTCCAGCAGGGATTTTCTTCCTTGAACTCAGTTCCCAGGCCATCGCTCGAATTGGTCATTTCCGCGAACCTGACCGTATCCCCCTCTTTGTGATATATGCTTTTCATCAGGGCAACCGTAGCCGTGTTCACGGTAAGCTCCTGCTCGGTTGCATAGCGGAGCGGCTTGCCGTTGCCGTCCTTGCCTCCGTCGAGCAGGGCGCCTGACGGAACGGTTTCCAATGCGGCATTTTTGGCCAGCTCGAAGAGGATATGTACCCTGTCGGCCAGTGCCGGCTGCCTGCCCAGCTGCAACACGCGGGTATAATAGAAGTCCAGATGCCTTTTGGTAAATCCGTTAAGCTGCCCTTTCGGAAACTTCATCAGCTTCAGGAAACTCAAAAACAGCGCCAGATGCGGCTGGTAGTCACCCTGCGGCTCCCGTTTCATGATCCGCTCCCGCTCATCCCGGGAAATCCACCCCTCATCCTCAACGAGGGCCGCATCCTTGAGCCAGGCCTCTATCTCATCCCCTGATTTCATGAAATCCTGCCAGTCGCCATGAGGATTGTTGGCGTCGGTGATGCTGAAATATTTGACATGCCCGGCATAGTACCATGCAAAGCGCATCCAGTCGCGCAGGTCGAACTCGTGGAGGGGAACGTTGCCCGGCTCAAGCGCCTCCTGGAACCGCTGAAGCTGGTTTGTCCCGTCGTGCTGCAGCGGGTGTTTATATTTGCAGTCCAGTGCCATGGTTATTTGCTGCTAAGCAGGTTTGTTCCTTCATTCTTGTAAAACGGGTAGACGTAATTGAAGCGTGAGTTGGTACTCCTGACCCTGTAGTCGATCGTTATGAGCAGCAACCCTTCGCTGTCCTGCGATGTATCGATATCAAGCCCCTCCAGCTCTATCCTGTTCTCAAAATAGAGGATGGCGTTCTCCACCAGGTCTTTCAGGTAGGTGAGCATGGTGAGGTTCATCGACTCAAAGACCATCTCGTCCATGTTGCAGCCGTAATTGGGTTGCATGACCCGTTCCCCGAGCCGCGTGGAGAGCAGGATCTCAAGGCTGCTCTCGATATCATGTTCATCTTCGAGCATGCCGACGCTTTTGGACGGCCGGGTGAACTCCGGAGGGAATCCCCATCCTCTTCCAAGAAATGCCTGTTCTGAACTCATCGACCATTCTCCTTTCGTTGATATTTCACCCACCGATGTTCACTGTCGGGCATCCTGCCACGATGGAACCGCCGTGTGCGGTCGAGTCGCCCATGCGCGCCGCCATCTTGCCGCCTATGAACACGGTGGCGGAACCTTTGACGATCGAGTCGGGCGGACCGGTGCAGACACACATGTCGCCGACCGTCGCCGCAGGCTGGCCCCCTATAAACACCGTCGGAGTGCCCGGCGGCATGACCGGTCCGCCCACATGGGGCACCGGCCCGGGATTGACCATCGGGCATACGTGCATATCAGAAACCCTTGCTGCTGACGGCATATTCCGGCCCCTAATTGATTTGTACCATTGCGCCTTTCACGGTCATCGTGCCGCCAGCCTTCAGTTCGGCGCTGGCCGATCCTTCAACCTTCATGGAGGCCTGTGCATTCATTTCAACATTCATCCCCCCAAGCTTGAGATCCTGCTGTGCCTTTATCTCAATTTTGCCCTGGCTCTCGATGACGATCCCGCTGCTGTCCATGACAAGACTGTTCTGGTGGTCATCGGTAATCTTGATCAGATCGGCATCTTCATCCAGTATGATGGTCTTGCCGGCAGGGGTTTCGATGCTGAACTGCTTCTTTTCGTCGTCAAAGATCATTTTCATCTTGCTCCGGGTCACAAAACCCTTTTTGGGGTTGCTCTCCTCGGCAGTCAGAGCCGCCGGCAAGGCACTGCTGTTCAGCATCCCGAGCACAATGGCGTCGCGCGGATCGTCGTTGATGAAGCCGACGATCACCTCGTCTCCCACTTCAGGCAGGAAAAAGGAGCCTCGCTCATTACCGGCGTCGAGGGTGGCGATGCGGGCCCATATCCCCTCCTCCGAGTCACTGATGATCGGAAGCCTGACCTTGATACGGTTTTCACTGTCGGGATCGCTGTCGATTTTTGTGACTACACCAACCTGCAAACCATGCAGTGCAGATAACAGTCCGCCGGCAGGTTTGTCGCCTATGTCGCTCTTCCGGGTGAACCACTCCGGCTCCATGCCGAACTGGATGTCGAGCGTCCAGTCGCCGGCCGAGATGAAATGCTGTACGCCGCTGACGAATGCGTTGCCGTTGAAGCGTTCGCCTATCCCTCCAAGCTCTATGATCGAGCCCGGGGTGACCGTGTGCACACCCTTGCATTTGACCCGTCCGCGAACCCTGGCAAGTTGCCGTTTCAGCAGGAGCGCGTCGCTCCATGCCTGCAGCTCTTTGTCTTCCACTTTTCCGCCATGATCCAGCAGGTAATCGTCCAGGCCGATGACATCGGCCAGCTCGGCAGAGGAGATGTTTCCGTTCAGGCTCACCTCCGGATCGCTTCCTTCCGCCTTCACGATACGCTGATCGCTGTAACTCCAGGACCTGGAGGTCACCTTGCCGAGCTGGTGCCGTGCATCGATCTCGGCATCGAACTCCATCATGGTGGCGCCGAACAGCAGCGAGAGCACCGATGACTGTTCCGGATCGGGGGCCTTGACCGAAAACTCCCCTCCGTCACAGATGCAGATCTTTCCGTTGGCATCAGCCCTCGAGAGAATGAAATCCCAGTCGGAACAGTCGTACTGCACCATCTCCTTATGGGTCACCAAAGTAGCTTCCGCCGTTGTGCTGAAGTCCGAGACGTAATCTCCTGCGATAAGGGAGATGATATCGCTGTCCTTCTGGTCGGAGAAATACCTGCTCTTCCTTCCTACCGTCATCTTCACCGTTTTGTCCCTGCACTCAAGCACCAGCATGGAGTTGGCGTTGCCTCTCAGCTTGACGGCATGGCAGACGATGATCCCCTTGAAAATCGAATAGATATCGTTCTGGTATCCACATTTGACCTCGATCTCTTTGCCCGGCACGAAGAGCGCGTCGTTGCTGGCGCTGAAGGAGCCGGTCGATGCGTTTCCATCGAGGATGACCACCTTGGCCCATGGCACGCGATTGACCTCCTTGCGGATCGTGATGGAGTCCACCTGCCAGGTTCGCGCGATCTCATTGCCGTCGATCATGACCACGGGGGTCACGACAGTGGCCGGGCGGGTTGTCGCTATACTTCTATCTTCCGGCATATCATTTCCTTATTGGCGGAAAAACAATCCTTGAACCTGTTTTAAGATCCCTGAAACCGTTCAGGCCGTTGGCTTTGGCGACTTCGATGTAATACTTCGGGTCACCGTATATGCGAAACGACATCAGGGGCAGGCTGTCGCCCTCCATCACGGTACGGATATGGGTAAGGTCCGGCGAGCTCGCATTTTCCTTCGATACCCGCTTGGTGTCGTCCATCGAACCGATGAATCCCGCCTTGGCCAGCGCCCGCAGCGGCAGGCCGTCCGGGCGGAACAGCTTGTAGGTGATGTCGAGACTCTCCAGGCAGCAGTCGAACTTGAGCGTTCCCCAATAGATGCTCAGGAATCGGGGCCGGTGCTGATCACCCTTGTACTCGAGCACCAGCTTCTTGAACCTCGACAGATCGGCCTCTACGCCGTTGGCCTCGTCCCTGACGCCGTTGACTACGCCGGTACTGTCGAAGAGCAGTTCAAAGTCGAGCTTCTGGGGCTCCATCTTGCTGAACTTGGGCATCTTTGCCGTGGTTCCGGGTGCCTGTTTTTCAGAAAACTTGACGCTGATCTTCTGCGAATAGCTCTCCGGGTTGACCAGCACCTCCATGTTGTCATCGGCGGTTTTGCGGTCTGCATCCGGGTAGGAGTAGATCTTCAGCTTGGAAACATTGTTGGCCATCACCGTTCATGTTGAAGTTTTATCAATTCCATCACCTGTTCAACACACTCGGCGATCAGCTCGTCCTTGTCTGGGAGAGCCGCCGACGCTCCGGCGGGAGCAGTGCTGCCATCCTGCTCCTGCTGGTTCTGGTTTACGCTTACGCGAATGTTGAGTTCACGGATTTCTATCGGCATGGGTTCTGTTATGAGAGCGTGAAATACTGGTACTGAAGCTCAAAGGTCTCGATCGCCAGGACATTCTGTTCGGCGTTGAGATCGCTATGGCTCCATTTCCTCGGCCAGACATGCTTGACGCTCCATGTCATGAGCGGTTCATGGTTTGCGTTAAGCAGGGAGATGGTCAGGTCGACCGGCTTTATGGTGAGCGACTGGAATGCGTCGTTGCACCAGCTGGTCAGCAGTTCGGAATCATTGACCAAACCCCGTTTCAGCACCAGCACAGGATACTTCGCCCGAACCGGCAGGACATGTTCATACCGGTTCTCCCCCCCCTCTTTCCTGGACTCCGTCTCCAGCTCCATGCTGAGGCCGGAAACCGATTGGAAGCGGCTGTCAATGTCGTCGCTGCCTATGCCGGTGAACACCACCCGGAAGTGAAACCCTACCGGTGGGAAATGTTTACCCTGTTCTGCCATACCCCTGCTTATCCATTCTGGATTACCAGCCCCTCATGGGCCAGTTCAATGCTCTCGATCGCGACCTCGTTGGCATCGCTCTTCAGGTCGGGAGCCTGGATCTTGACCGGCCATGCATTTTTCACCTTGTAGGAAACGACCGGCTCATGGTTCTCGTTGAGCAGGCTGATGATCAGATCCCTGCGCTCGATGGTATTGAGCTTGACGGTATTGAGCCAGTTGAAATATTCGTTGTCATTGGCAAAAATGCCGCGTTTGAGGGTGATGTTCCCGAACTTGTGCAACCCCGGCATCTTGATCTTGTTATACTCGGGGCTGTTGCCTTCACGGTACTCGATCACTTCATTTTCAATGGTCAGGCCCGTGACTTCAGAAAACCCGATACGGGTTCCGCCCCATTGAACCTGGAAATGAAACTTTGGAATGGGATAATTTGCCATAGCGGTCTGTTGTTTTGGTTATTGCTTGTCGTTCGTTTGAATCGTTGATGTTGATGCCCGTCCATCAGCCGCCGGAGAGCATCTTGTGGCTGAACCTCAGGATGATGAACTCTGCGGGCCTGACTACGGCCATGCCGATCTCGATGATCATGTACCCTTCCAGGATATCCTGTGCGGTCATGGTCTCGTTCAGCCCTACCCTGACATAAAAAGCCTCGTTGGGTTTCGCTCCCTGCAATGCGCCGGCGCGCCACTGAAGGATCAGGAAGTTCTCAATCATTGCCCGTACCTTGACCCAGGTGTTGGCATCGTTGGACTCGAAAACAAACGGTTCCGAGGCCTTTTTGGTACTCTCCTCGACCATGATGAAAAACCTGCGGA
The DNA here is from genome assembly GCA_013334525.1 of Chlorobiaceae bacterium. Taxonomy (GTDB): domain Bacteria; phylum Bacteroidota; class Chlorobiia; order Chlorobiales; family Chlorobiaceae; genus Chlorobaculum. The sequence goes on along the minus strand of JAAXXK010000001.1, from coordinate 47,971 downwards.
CCGGCACATACCGCCATTCGTTATCGTTGCCGGCAAGCGTTCGTGCGCCCCATACCAGGGTGCCTTTACCGGTGAAGGCCCTGATGGCGTTCACCGATTTGCCGGTAGTGTGCACGTTCAGATCCTCCTGATCCCTGCTGTCTATCTTGACGGCAGGGCCGACGATCGAGTTGATGCTCACGTTGGCGGGAGCTTTCCATACCCCCCGTGAGTAGTCGACTGCGGAATAGATGCCGGCCACCGATCCGGATGGCGGAATCGTACGCAGGTATTCGACAATCTTGTCACGCACGCCACCGAAAAACAGGTGCCCTGCAAAAACAGCCTCTTCAGCCTCGACTTCAAAATGAAGGGCCGCATCCAGCAGGCGCTGATAGGCGTCGAGAATGGTCGTCACACTGCCGGCCAGCTTGTTGATAATGCTGAGGCATCCTGCGCTGTTTGCCGTAAAGGCCGTTGCGTCGGCCAGTACGGTCGCAACGGTTTTTCCACCCAGCCAATCTGTTTCCAGTGGCTTGTAGAGTGCGGCAACCACCGTGTCGGTTCGCGTAGAGACTGTATTGGCAACCGTTTTCGGATTCTTTTCTACCGCAACAAGGGCCACGATGGCCGCCACAAGCGCCGCATCTGACTTGATCGAGTCGATCTCCTTGCGGTACCCCGATCCGGCCAGCGACTGGCTCTCGGCGTTCTTGAATGAGAGCACAATGCCGGCAAGCAGGTTGAGATAGGCGGTCATGTTGGTGACCAGAGCCGTATTTGCCGCAATTTTCGCCTGGTACCCCGAAAGCAGCCCTTTCAGGTGGGAAATCCCCTCCCTCAGCAGCCTTGTCTTGTTCAGCGATGAATCGGTGATGTTTATCGTGGCATTGGTATCGGCCAGGTTCACCGCCAAAGCAGAGACCAACCCTTTTTCGGCATCATTCCTGGCATAGGGAATGTAATTGAGAATCTCAGTGAGCAGGTCGCTCTTGTCATAAAAATGCAGTTGCCTGAAGCTGATGTCATAGCTGTAACTGGTGACGATCCAGGGATAATAGGCGGCACCGTAACTCAGGTTGTTGATGCCGATGGTGTCCCTGAAATTGGATATCGGTTTGTTGGAAACATCTTCAGCCAGCTGCCCCTCAAGGATATCGAGGATGGCGAAGCGATCCTGCAGGGTTGCGCATTGGGTGAGCAGCTCCTTCTGGAGATCGGTGAAACCGGCCAGGTCGGGCTTGTCGAGGCTGTCCCTGAGCCCCACCGCATCCGGAGAGAGGAGCAGGGTCGGTTCATCCACCTTTTTCAGGCGGTCCAGTCCCCCTTTGAGGCTGTCAAAGTCGATGGCTTCATCGTATGATCCAACGCTGACGATGTAGCAGTTCCCTCCACCGTTGTCATAAAACTGACGAAGGGCGTCGAAAAGATAGAACCTCTTGTCGGGAGCGACCGATACCAGTGAATTGGCTGCGGCGCTCTCGACCACCACCTTGTAACTTGTCGGCACATATTCGCCGCCGAACAGTGACTGGAACTCCACCAACGATTTTATCCTTGCAGGAACGCCAGCAAGGCTCTTGCCGTTGGGATCGGCTGCTTTCTCCGTGTAACCGACGAACGCCGGTACAGCTGTTTCCACCTGGGCTACCGATGGGGGAAAAAGAGCAACTTCCTTGATATACACGCCCGGAGTCTTGTAAGCCATAATGTTTTGGATGTTAGAAGTTGCTGTTAAGAACCGACCATTTTGTGGCTGAAGCGGAGAATGATGAATTCAGCCGGACGGACGACCGCCATGCCGATTTCCACAATCATCCTTCCCTCCAGGATATCGAGCGCCGTCATCGTTTCGCCAAGGCCGACATTGACAAAGAACGCCTCTTCCGGCTTGGCCCCCATCAAGGCGCCCTGACGCCATTGCAGGATCAGGAAGTTCTCGATCATGGCGCGCACCTTGACCCAGGTATTGGCGTCGTTAGGCTCAAAGACAAACGGTTCCGTTGCCTTCTTGACGCTCTCCTCCACCATGTTGTAGAACCTGCGGACGCTGATATAGCGCCATTCGTTGTCATTGCCCGCCAGCGTTCGCGCTCCCCAGACAAGAACTCCCTTGCCGGTGAATGTGCGGATCGCATTGACCGATTTTCCGGTAGAGGTCACATTCATGTCCTTCTGGTCCTCATCATCGATCTTGACGGCAGGCTCCACCACATAATTGAGCGAAACATTCGCCGGGGCTTTCCAGACTCCGCGGGTACTGTCGACCATGGCATAGACGCCGGCGATGGCGGGCGATGGCGGAGCGATGATTTTGAACTTGCCGATCTCCTTTTTCAGCATGGCATACAGCGAGCTCTGGCAGTGGAAGAGTGATGTCGTTTCATCACCGGGCGTGAGGGTCGTCGAGCCTGCCGGGGGATATTTGCGCAAAACGGTGTTTACGGGGATATCGGTGCCCAGAGGCAGGATGGATATGGCGGTTTCATCGATATAGTAATCGAGGGAGGTCTTCAGCCATGGGTAGTAGGCTGCACCGTAGCTCAGCGAATTGATCCCGATCTTTCCCCTGAATTGGGTTTCGAGATCCGAGAATGCTGCCTCGCCCTTGTTTGACGCCGCAATGTGCAGATCGATGATCACGACCCTGTCCATCAGATCGGCGCATTGCGCAAGGGCGCTGGTGTAGAGGGCGTAATACTGATCGACATCGGTGAGGGAGACCGCATCGGCCAGTACGATCATGGTCGGTTCGTCCTCTTTCTTCAGGGCCTGCAGCGCCGTGGCCATTTCGGTATTGGAAACGGCGTTGTTGCTCTTGTATTTACCGCAGGAAACTATGTAGCAGGGACCGCCCCCGTTGCCGAAGTAAAGCTGCAGGCTGTAATACAACCGGTAACTGAGGGAGAGGAACGGGTCGGTCAGCTCGCCGTCCAGCTTGAACTCGCTGCCCTCCTTTTTGATCTTGATACCGCTGTCGCTACCAGTCTTGATCGTCGCCGGGCTCGCCGTTCCGAAAATTTCGACAAACTCGGCAAGTGACTTGATGCGTTTTGGTTTTGCCACGAGCGTGATTCCCTTATAGGAATCTTTCGCTGTGTACCCGATAAATGCGGGAATGGCAGTTTCCACCTGGGCCACCGAGGGCGGCAGTTTGGAAATCTCTTCGACGTATACGCCGGGTGTTTTGTAAGTCGTCGCCATATGATTGCTTCGTTGGAGTTAATGGATATGAATTTCCGAGTAGAATTTCTTTTCAGCCGTAACGGTTAGCGCTTCAGCCTTGATCATAACCACTTCCGGGTTTTGAAGGTCGTCCACGGGATTGCCGTCTTTGTCCGGCACAGAAACATGCTCGATGAAACCGAAGCGCGTAAGCGGCATCGGCTCGTCAGTAACCGCGTTTGCATCGAATTGCCTGCCCACATAGCGCCAATGCGTCGCCCTGTTGCGAAACCGCAGTTCATAGACCGGGCTGAGCAGGTCACCCTGAGGATCGAGCATATCGTAGGCCGCCGTGTCGCTTTTGACCGAAAGCCGCAATACGGCGAAGGGGGCCTCCCTCGACTGAAGGAGATAAAAGGTGATGTCATCCTGATAGGTCAGGTCGGCCGACTGCGCGTGCATCGAATAGAATCCCTCCGGAAACTCCCGAAGGTCAACCTGGATGGTACTGAACTCTCCCGGCAACGTGACGCTTCCGGGGGTAACGCTCTGGCCTGAAGCTGTCTTGAGCGAAATTTCCGGGTTCACCCCAGCTGTTTTTACCCTGTACGACAGTATCTGCCGTACAAGCTGGTGCCGGTCAAGGGAGTTTGCATAGCACATCGGCAGGCCGTCACTGCTGTTTTCAGACTGCCAGTCCGCGACTGTTGTCGTAGGGCTCACGGTTTTACGCGTGGCCGTGAACAGCGTTGTCGGGCTCGCGGCATCATCGGCGACCATATCCCCAGGCAGGTACTGAGTGCCAGCGGCATAGGTCGGGGGAACTGCCGACAGGCCAGGAAACAGCTTGCCTGAGGCTCCCTTTATGTTCTGGAATACATAAACATTGCCGCTGTTTCCGGTGAATGGCAGCGCAGTGTAGTTCATCAGGTTGAAATCGATCAGGCTGATATGGAAGGTAAAAGCCAGATCGGCGTCCAGATCAAGGCATGGCCTGTTTTTACCGGGGGTCAGCTCATCCGGACAAGCTTTCAGGCCGACAATGATGCCCGTAGAGGTCTTCTTGAAGATGCAGCGATGCCTTTCAAGGTTTTTCCTGCATTCGGCAGTAGGCGTGATATCCAGGAAATCCCGCACATCATACTTCAGCATCATCTCCGCCTTCGCATCGTCGTTCATCTGCTCATAATTTCCTGATCCCTTGTTCAGGAAATAGTGGTGAAGGAGCTTCACTTCGAACAGGATGTCATATGTAACCGTAACGCTCATCTGTCAATCTTTACGTGTGTATTAAGCAATCTCAGCTGCCTGCCTGGTCGTCGATACGTACCTGCCTTATCACCCCTCGCGTTTCCCTTGTGTTATCCCGCTTCATCTGCAACAGGCGAACCTTGTAGCAGACAAACGGGTGTTGTTTTCCCCCAAGGGTACTCCACAGGTAATTTGCCTGTTCGAAAGTGAGGGAGTACAGGTCCAGGATGATGTGGAAATCGTCTGGAAGACCCTCCTGCGTCGTTACCGAGTTTTGCCTGGTAAAAGAGCATTTTCCCTGGAAAAACGTGATCGTATGCGAAAGGTAGATCAGGGCATGCTCGTAACTGGGCATGCAGACGCTGAAGAGAAGGTAGAGGTTCATATTGACCGGAGGATTGTCGTAATGCGCCTCGTTGCTGTTGACGACATAGTTCCCCGGGATATTTTTCATGGTCGCCTCTTCAGAGAGGTTAACCAGGGTGAGAAAGACGTTGTTCGCCTTTTTCATCTCCTGCTCATCCAGTCGCGACACGTTCTGGAGTATCGGGATCGGCACCGCAGCAAGGCCTCCAGGTTTCTCCTGACCATTGAAGTAGGTGCCGAGCTGGCCTGCCAGAAACTTTAATGACCGATAAATCATGCATCCCTGCTGTTCGTTATAAAAAGAGGTCCTCTTTACTTGCCTGGAATAATAGTCCACCGGAAAGGCCCGGGAGGCACGTTGAACGGAAAATCGTCATACCCCGTTTCCTGACCGCTCATCCATTCACCAGTCGCCGGGTGAACCTGGTAGCCTAAACTTCCCTGGCACCTGCCTTGCCGTAATCCCCAGGCGTCTCATCGGATAAGTCATACACGTCATTACAGAACAATGAAGTAACCAGGCCTGAAATCAATAGCTGAATCAATAATAAAACAGCCCCTTCAGCTATTATATATTGACGATCAAATATACGTTTTATGAATCACACCCATACGTATTATATAAAGCATCTTCAAAACACATGCACATGAACAGATACATTATAATGAAACCTCCTCCCCCATACATTAAAACGAATAGCATTGACCTGCGTCTCAATCTCCAGGCACTATAAACTATATATACTCCACTTATTGATATTCAGAATATTATCTATATCGCCAGTGCCTGAACAATTTGTGAAAAGAGTTACAAATGACTCTGATAACTGACGAAAAACACGTTGCGCCAACAAACAAGACTGATCACCCTCACACAGACTTCAGTTTATATGTCTATGTATAAACAACTTATGGGAAAAGGAAGAGAGGACGGGAAGATGTGGCCGCTAACCGCGCCCACCATACCTATATATATTTTATATGATACACCAAAGACATTTTCAGTATTCTAATACAAAATGAACGACCCTGAGCGATATGGATATAGGAAACGAATAGAAGATTGATTTAATTTAAAGAAATTTAAATTTATTGGAAATTATTTCGGATTTATTAAGTGAATGATACAAGCCATCAGGCCGGAAAGAAATCATTGCCAACATCATCTTTCACATCATCCTTAAATGCATTATTTGTTACGGCCTATAACCGACCAATTTCCCGATACGGGAGTGAATAAAGATCATAACTGTTGGCATTGAGTCGCCATTAACGAAAAAATCAGAGCAGCAAAAGAGAACGTGCCGCCAGTTTGGAGCGAGAAACATCGATCGCGAGAAAGAGCATCAAATACGACTCTCCCTATCCAGGTCCATACACCATTGTCAAACATCCCATGAAAAGATCAGGCACAAGCATCATTCTCTTCAACATCCGCAAGGAGGTACTGCTTTTCCTGAGAGATGACAGGCCTGATATCCCCTATCCCAACATGTGGGACCTGCCCGGTGGTCATGTCGAAGAGGGTGAAACACCCGAAGCCTGCATCGTCCGTGAAATGCTTGAAGAGATCGAAACAGACGTCTCACTCGGTCGCCTACATGCGGTCTACGACTTTTCGGACCGCACTGAATACATCTTCTTCATGGAGTTCAATGTCGAAACCCAAAACATCACACTGCATGAAGGGCAACGCCTTCAATGGTTTTCCGCAGATCAGCTCGCCTCCCTTCAGCTCGCATACGGTTTCGACATCGTGCTCTCAGATTTTTTTTCCTCCGTTCACTAAAACGGCAACCGATCAACATCGCCAGGCAAAGCCCCGTCTTTTCTCCATGGTATTGTCGAAAGAGCGATTCCCGCAAAGCCGCAACCGCTTATTGAGAGTAAAAATATTTTTGGAAATACAACTACTTAATACTAATTACTATTAAGTTAATTACCAAGAACAAAGTTTATCGAAGGTTCACGAATTAACGCATCAAAACATTTTAACCGGTCACGACAACTTGTTGATGAACCGCTACCCCATCCGAGACCAGCGTTCATTGAACTGCTGCATGCTATCACAACCGTGAGCTGACGAGTATCAGAGCCTTTCGCATTTCCTGGATTGCAGTAACTGGAAGTTCATCCTTTTTGCACCGGGCCGACAAGTGCCCTTGCCTGAAATGAATGCCAGGGGATCCATTCTCCATGGAGCAGTATTACGCCGACAATAATTGATATCCGGAACGTCCACACTTAATAATATTCAAGCGGAGGTGACTTATGGCTATTGTAAGAAGTGTATGGCCAGGCGCAACGATTGCGCTTGACGGTATTTTGCCTGATTCAGAGTGG
>JAAXXK010000001.1:0-40767 GCA_013334525.1 Chlorobiaceae bacterium | reverse complement strand
CAATAATTGATATCCGGAACGTCCACACTTAATAATATTCAAGCGGAGGTGACTTATGGCTATTGTAAGAAGTGTATGGCCAGGCGCAACGATTGCGCTTGACGGTATTTTGCCTGATTCAGAGTGGGCAAGTGCAGGTATCATGCCAATCCCTGCCGGGTGGCTGCTGGTCAAGAACGATGATGACAGCGTGTATATCGCGCTTGATCTTGTCGGCGATACCGGCAATGATGTCGGAACCAACGACTATTTCTGGTTCGTCATCGACATCGACAACAACAGGGCTGTTTCAACGAACCGAGACCTGCTCTTCAGCCCCTGGCCTGATGATCCAAACCGGCTTGGCCGTTGGCTGATGGCCTATCCTGATGCCTGTTATCCTGCACCTAACTCTCAGGTCATCCCATCATCCACAAGGGTGGGATTCGGTCCATCGCCCCGTTCGGCCGCAAATCATCGCATATGGGAGATGCGCCTGAAACTCAGCGAACTCGGAATCACCATCGACCCGTCATTACCCCCGCCCATCATTCGTTTCGGCCTCAGGGTAGCGTCCAGCACCCCGGGATTCGTCTATGAATTCCCTGCCAGTCCGATGAGCGCGTTCAACAACTTCAACCAGATCGTGCTCGCTACTGGCCCAACACCAATCTATCCGGCCGGGACAGCAGGAGTCCTGATCGGCGGGGTCGGGCTCATCCCGGCATCACGCATCGGACCAGACGGTTATGCAACGATCACCGAGACCTACAGGATCATGCCCGATGAAGCTGCATTCGGAGGAGTTCTTGACTTTATCGGCAATACGACCGCGCTTCCGTCACTCTGGAGTGCAGGAGCCCGCAAGTACAGGGTGCTGCATCGGTCTGGCAACACTCCTGCCGAGATCGCTGCCGCTACATTCCTGCCGATACGACAGAGCTGGAGCAATTTCCGCTGGACCGGAGTGACCCACGTATGGGAATCATTCTCCCCGGACGCCGATGATATGTATCGCTTCGTCGACCCGGCACTGGACTACTCCATCAAGGCACTGCTCTTTGAGTGGTCATCGACCTCGTTTTCGAATAATCTGCACCAGTTCCAGATCGCTTTCTTCAACCCGCTCAATGCGCCGGTTGCCTCACCGGCACAAACCCTTACGCTACGCCTGGACAACGCCCTTCCCAATGTCCAGCTTATCGATGTGCTGCACAACGGCGCTTCGGTTGCGCCATGCGCCATCGAAACGATGACCGATGCCGCCGATGGCCTGCAGTTCGTATTCAACGCCACAGACCCCGAAGGAGATCTCTGGTCATATACCCTTTCGGCAGAGTATGGTGCCGGTTCCAGGGTGGATATAGCGACTGATTCGTATCCGGCTCACCGGACTCCGGCCCACAGCTGGAACGGGGTTACCAACAAGACCTATCCCGCCTCGCCTGCCGAATGGGTTCCGCCAAGGACATGCGCCTATCTGTTCCGTATCTCCGCAACTGCCAGGGTGACAAACGGTTACAGTTGGCCATATGGCTGGACATCTGATTTCCGCACGCTGACCGTGATTAAACCGGGATCGCCTGTGATATTGAAAAAGGCAATTCCAGTAGCTGAAAAGCTGCCATTCGGCTTTTCGGCGCCGAACAAGATAACCAAACCAGGCATCGTGCCGACCAAGCTCGGCGCTGATACACTCATAAACCTGGTACGACCTCATCTTTGATTGAGACAATGCGCTCCAGCTCATGCAGACGTTGCTTGATGATAACGCCGGCATGAGCCGCATTTCAGCAAACCGGGAAAGGTAAAAAAAGAAAAGGCGCCTCATCGAAGCGCCTTTTCTCTTGCCGGTAAAACCTGAACCGCCAGGGTTGCCCTGCGGACTAAGCCGTTTTTTGTTCGTACCAATCTTTTGACCCATTGACGATACGGACCACAAGAAGCATCACCGGCACCTCGATGAGTACGCCCACTACGGTTGCTAGTGCAGCGCCGGAGTTAAATCCGAACAAACTGATTGCGGCGGCAACCGCCAACTCGAAAAAGTTGGAAGCGCCGATCAGGGCCGAAGGGCCGGCAACGGAGTGTTTTTCTCCAAGCAGGCGATTAAGCCCGTAGGCCAGGGCCGAATTGAAAAACACCTGGACGAGAATGGGAACGGCAAGCAGGGCGATAACGAGCGGCTGTTTCAGGATCGCCTCCCCCTGAAACGCAAACAGGAGCACAAGCGTGGCCAGCAGGGCTGTGATGGACCATGGCCCGATCTTCTCCATCGCGGTATCGAAAGCCGCCTGCCCTTTTGATAACAGCGATTTTCGCCAAAGCTGGGCAAGAATGACCGGAATGACGATGTAGAGCCCAACCGAGGTGATCAACGTAGCCCACGGCACCGTGATGGCCGATATACCGAGCAGCAGGGCCACCAGCGGGGCGAAGGCCACAACCATGATGAGGTCGTTCAGTGCAACCTGCGAGAGCGTGAAGAGTGGATCGCCTTTGGTCAGGCGACTCCACACAAAGACCATCGCCGTACAGGGGGCCGCCGCAAGGAGGATAAGACCGGCAATGTAGCTGTCGATCTGCCCGGCGGGCAGCATCGGCGCAAAAAGGTTACGAATGAAGAACCATCCAAGAAAGGCCATCGAGAATGGCTTGACAAGCCAGTTCACCACCAGTGTGACGCCGATGCCGCGAACGTGCTGGCGAACTTCGTGCAGGGCACCGAAATCGACTTTGACCAACATCGGAATGATCATCACCCAGATGAGAAGGCCGACAGGAAGGTTGACCTGCGCGACCTCCATGCGTCCTATTGCCTGGAACAGGCCGGGAAGGAACTGGCCAAGCGCGATACCGATGAGGATACAGAGAAACACCCAGACGGTCAGGTAACGTTCGAAAACGCTCATAGGCGCATCTTCTGATGCTTTAGCTGTGATTTCACATTGAACGGACATAGGTATTCATGGTTGTGATGTATGAATCAAGGCTGATTACTCGCTCCTGTCAGGAGCATTCCGATGTATCAAATGAAGCAATTGGGGGATGCCTACAGGCTCATTTTTCAGGAGCGGAACGATGGCGAATCGCTTTGAGAACCGGGTAGCGATAGCCTCTATCTCCCGCAGCTCGTTGAAAGCCCGCTGCCTCAAGAGGAGCGATTGTGGAGGGTTCAAGGCAATACAGTTGTTGATTACCCACGCCCATGGTTCGATGCCTGCACGACGCAGATCCTCCTGGAGCCCTGCCGCCTCCAGCACAGGTGTCGGTTCAGCGACGGTGGCAATGATCACCCTTGTATGGGCGGGATCCTGCAACTGCATCATCGGAGTGAAGGCCGGCTGGGACAAGTCACCGCTCTGGCGTGTGATTTCCCGGTGGTAGGCGCCTGTCGCATCAAGCAACAAAAGGGTATGTCCTGTCGGAGCGGTATCCATGACGACGAACTTCCTGTCCGCCTCTCGGATGATTCTCGAAAATGCCTGGAATACCGCAATCTCTTCGGTACAGGGCGAGCGCAGGTCCTCTTCCAGGAGCGCCCGAGCCTCCTGATCGAGAGTGGCGCCGTTGGTCTCCAGCACCTTTCGGCGATATCGTTCGGTCTCCTCGAGCGGATCGATCCTGCTGACTGAAAGGTTCTCCAGGGTTCCTTCCAGCGTTTCTGCAAGGTGCGCCGCCGGATCTGAAGTGCTCAGATGCACCGGCAGGCCCCGATGGGCAAGTTCAATGGCAAGAACGGCCGCAAGAGTGGTTTTCCCTACCCCGCCTTTGCCCATGAACATGATGAGCCCATGACCAGCGGATGCGATTTCGTCAGCCAGCGAGCATAGATCCGGCGCCTGTATTGCCGATGGCAGATCAATCTTTTCGGCTTCAGTCGCGACGGAAGCGCCTTCATGAAGCAGCTTTCGAAGTGCATCGAGCCCGACGAGGTTGAAGGGCTTGAGTAGGAGCCGGTCACAGGGCAGCGATCTCAGCGACTCCGGCATGGAAGAGAGCGCCGATTGCTCACGCTCATGGATTGCTGCCGCAAGCTGGTCCTGCTGCGCTTCAGATGAAGGCAGCAAGCCATTGATGACGAGGTATTGCCTTGAGAGACCGACTGCGGCGAGTTCGTCATGGGTCCGGGCAACCTCGCGCAACGTAACCTGCTGTGCTCTGGCGACCAGGACAAGACGTGTCTTTGACGGGTCAGCGAGAGCCTCGACGGCTCCCCTGTACTGCGTGCGCTGTTTTTCAAGCCCGGCAAGGGGGCCAAGGCATGATGCGCCATCTTTTGAGGCTTCGAGAAAGCCGCTCCATGCCCCGGGCAACTGGAGCAGGCGGATGGTGTGCCCTGTTGGGGCCGTATCGAAAACGATGTGCTCATAACCCTCCGTCAATGCCGTATCGGTAAGAAGGGCTGTAAACTCGTCGAATGCGGCGATTTCCGTAGTGCATGCACCGGAGAGCTGCTCTTCGATGCCCTTCACGACTGCTTCGGGCAATATGCCTCGAACAGGAGCGACAATCCGCTCCCGATAGGCCCGGGCTGCTGCCTGGGGGTCGATCTCGAGCGCGAAGAGATTGGGCGACGCTTCAACCATGGGGGTAATCCGGTTGCCTATCTCCACGCCGAATACCTGCCCCACGTTTGATGCGGGATCAGTGCTGACCAGGAGTACGCGCCGGCCTTGATCGGCGAGCTGCATGGCCGTCGCGCAGGCAATGGAGGTCTTGCCCACGCCCCCTTTTCCGGTAAAAAAGAGATAGCGAGGAGGTTGATGAAGAAACTTCATTGGTTCAATTCCTTTCAGCAACAGCTCTTGCCGGAGCAGCAGCTTTTCGTTGCCGCCGCTGTCGTCAGGGAAACGCCTGACCAGCGGGCCAGATCTGCACGGGAGGGGTAGATGCCGGCAAGGACGATGTCGCCTCCGACCAGGGTAAGCGGCAATGCCTCCTGTCCCGAGCGATCAAGAAACTCCCTGACTATCGCGTTTTCGGCAAAAAGCAGCGGCTGCTGGGCGAGGTTGAAGCGCTCGACCGAAACGCCGTTCTGCTTTGCCCATGCCATATCCCCCGTGAATGTGACGAGGGCCTGGTCGACGTCGACGCCGCAAACGCCTGTGCTGCAGCAAAGGGCCGGCTCAAATACCTGTATTGATTTCATGCTCAATATCTCCGTTTGATTTTATAATGATGTTTACGGTAACAGTGTGCCTATACGATCCAGTTCGATCTTCATGCGGCCGGGAAGATTCTTCAGCTCTTCGAGCGGCAGGCAGAGGAACGCTTCGATCCGGAAGCGCAGGATGTCGTAAGCTGCCTTGAAGGCCGCGTCGATCTCCAGCTCTGTGCCAGTAGCGTGAGCCGGATCTTCTACCCCCCAATGGGCGCGCATCACCGGGCCGAGGAACGCCGGGCATGTTTCTCCTGCGGCATTTGAGCATACGGTGATGACAATATCGGGCCTTAAGGGAAGATTGTCCCAGGACTTGCTATGGTATCCGGCTGTCGATATGCCTTCCCGCTCCAGAAGGGCAATTGATCGGGGATGTACATAACCAGCTGGCTTGCTGCCGGCACTCATGGCTCTCCAGCCATCCGGGGCAAGGTGGTTGAAGGTGGCTTCTCCGAGAATCGATCGGCATGAGTTTCCTGTACACAGAAAAAGAATGTTCATCGGGCTGAATTGTTTGCTCTTCCTTTGATTTCAATAATCCCTCTATTATTGCCATTGCCTTTTTCAGGCCCCTGGCCTCAGCACTTACCCGATCCGGACTCTGCGCCCTGTGAGCAGATTGTCCCGGCGCTGAAGTCACCACACTTTCCTGGGGTTCCTGCGCAGCACTCATCGGTGAGATAGGCAATCACTCCCAACATCATGGGAAGGTTGGCCCGGTAGCGCTGGAAACGCCCTTCCTGCTCTACGTTGATCAGTCCTGAATGCGTAAGGGCTTTCAGGTGAAACGAGAGATTGGTCGACGGGACATCGAGCGTTGAAGAAATCTCACCGGCAACCATGCCTTCATTGCCCATCCTGATAAGCAAACGATAGACATCAAGGCGTATGGCCGAGGAGAGGGATTCAAAAATCGTTATGGCTGTATTTTTGTTCATGATCTATATTACAACTATTGTTGAACAGTTGAAATATTATTCAAAAGAATCCCGCACTGGACTGCAGGAGTTTTCAAAACCGACACATTTACGAAACCCCTGTTATCCTGTTGCGCGATTCAATTGCCTGCTCGTACCGACGAGTCGGGATAGAGATTCTCGCCTGTCTCCTGCACGTTCGTCGAACAGAAGATGCATATACCAGAGGAGAGCGTCAAAAAGTCATCTCGAACCTTGCTGAAAAATCGCATAGGAAAAATATTTTTTTATTAAAATAAATCGAGACGCTTAACGTATAAAAATGGTAACATATCGATCAGTCGAAATCCGTAAAGCATGACAAGGCAACATTACCCGGGGATTGCAAAATATGTCCTTAATGCAGGTGGGGGAATGAGTGAGCTGTCAGGCGGTCGTGGATGTTCCGCAAGATCCATATCCAGAAAGCTGTCCAAGATGAATCGATACCGATGAAATCCCTAAAAACTTTCCGATTATCATTTCAGAGGGCAATAAATAAATTTTCCGGGGCCGATCCGGCTTCTCAGCCAGCACCTGATAGCCTCGGGTTACTGAACCCTGGCCTCCCCGGCCATTCAGGTTCAACACTGACAGGTGTTGCGAACCGTTCGTTTGACTATGATACACTGGACGCCGCAGAAAAGGAGTTTATTGACCTGGTATCAAGCCATTTCAATGGGGATCTTTATTTGCGCAGGTATCCCGACGTTGCTGCCGCCAGGCTGGACCCATTTAAGCATTGGCTCGAATATGGCTTGTTTGAAGGGCGTCCGTTCAACCCTTTACTGACCGTGCTGTCGGGAGAGGCTGCCAGGATGAATGGCTGCGACGCCCAGTTCTGGAACAAACTGACCTTTCTCGGGGTCCCGGTTGCCTACCGGTTGAAAAATTCGATGGATAATGTGGTCGCCCAGATAATGGGCCAGACGCCGTTCGAACCCACCATTCTCGCCCCGGGGGCGTTGTGCATCCCGTCACTCAGGGAATTCGATGCACCAAACCTCGCCGATCGCCGCAATATTGACACAGGAGCCATATTCAGCGCCGTAAGGGAGCGCCCCGACATGGTGATTTGCACACCATTCCTTTGTGCAGGGGGAGCAGAAAAGTATGCCGCAGATATTGTGGATGTTTTTGTAAAAAAATGGAATAAAAAGGTCCTTGTGCTGGTTACGGAACAATCACAAGAATCCGCTTCGGGATGGGATCGCCTGGCAATACTGGATCCCTTGAAAGAGGCGCAAATCATCCACTGTCCCGATGTGTTCGGTCCGGGATATAACTCTCCGGTTATATTCGCCAGGTTCCTGAACAGCATCCGGCCGCAAACCCTGATCGTCAATAATTCGAAATTGGCTTTGGATGCTGTTGCCGATTACGGTCGCGGCCTCTCTACCTCCATGGAAATATTCTGTACTTTTTTCAGCATGGGGCTGAATGGGCTCGGAGTCCCCAACGGCACCCGCTATCCGCAAAGATGCATGCCGTTTTCGGTCGCCCTTACCGATAACGGACGAATGGCGACCAGCCTTGCCAAACTTTGGGGACCCCTGGCTCAGAAAGGTGTTGCAACGATTCCACCCCGTATAGCATGTTCCGGCGAAGCGATCGTCGAAGAACAGATATCCGCGCTTTCAGGACGTTTCCAGAACAGCAGCAGGGTGAAACGCTGGTTGTGGGTTTCACGGATCGAGGCCCTGAAGGGAGCCGCAACACTGGCAAGGCTCGCCGGCATCCGGAGTAAAGAGCGCTTTGACCTTTTCGGCCCGGTCACCGGCGATCTTCAACAATATGGCCTTGATCTTCCGAATATAAGCTACAGGGGTATCGTCGATGATGTATTGACGATGGAGTTGTCGCAATACGATGGATTTATCTTCACAAGCAAGTGCGAAGGGATGCCCAATGTCGTGCTGGAGATGAGCCAGCGTTGCATTCCAATGGTCCTGTCGGATGTGGGCGGACTGAGGGAAACCTTCACTGACGAATCGGTACTCTTTGTGGCCAACGAAGAGAGTGATGAACAGACCGCCCTGTTGTTCGATAACCGACTGGAGTCATTGGGCGCTTTTGATCCGCCGCAGGTTGAGCGACTTGTCAGGCTGGCAAGGGCTCTGGCGATCGAAAAACACAGTCCGGAAGCGTTCACCTCTTCTGTAGAAAAAGTTTTCGCTTTGAACCATGATTGACATTACCGTTACCGTGATCTTTCATCGGGAAGGTGCTTACGCCATCCCTGCCCTTTCCAGCATGCGTCTCCTCACAGACCGGGCAAGAGCTTCGGGGCTTAACGTCGAGGCACGGGCTGTCATGGACCGACCTGACGATATGACACTGAAAATCGTGGCAGAACGCGGCAACTGGCTTGATGGAATTGAGGAGGTCTCGTTCGGTGACCTTGGCTTGTCGCGCAATGCCGGCATCGACTCGGCTCAGGGCCGGTTTCTCTCTTTCCTCGACGGAGACGACCTCTGGGGCGAAGATTGGCTGGTCAATGCCTACAGGGCGGCAACCCTTACAGAAGAAGCCAGCAAAGCCATATGGCACCCGCAATATCTTTATTACTTCTCGGCGGACGACTTCGACCGGCATTCAGTCAACGATCAGCCTCATCCGGCAGCAGGTTCGTTTCATTTCGTCCACCATCCGAGCAACAGTAAAGGGTTCGACAGAAATGCCCTGTTCCTGGAAAACCTCTACTCGGCAAACGGATTCGCCCTTAAAAAGCTCCACCTGAAATATCCCTACAAGAAAAAAGATACCGCAACCGGATTTGGTGTCGAAGACTGGTCCTGGAATATCGAGACGATTCACGCCGGGGTTCACCACCAGGTCGTGGCAGACACGGTCCACCTTATCCGTCTTAAAAACATCGGCTCCCTTGGAATACAAAACGGTGTGGAGGGGCTGTTGCCCCATCTTCCGGACAATGCGTTCCCGACCTTTGGCCAGGTTACGCATTGAATATTCCGGAATCGTAGAACAGCGGTTTTTACCTGATCGATTCGAGGAAACGCTCGGCCTCGACGGCTGCCATGCAACCGGTACCTACAGCGGTAACTGCCTGGCGATAAGTGAAGTCCTGGACGTCGCCGCAGGCGAATACGCCCTTGACGCTGGTTTCCGTGGAGCGGCCTTTGGTGAGGATGTAGCCGTAATCGTCCATATCAAGCTGCCCCCTGAACAAACCTGCGTTCGGCTCGTGGCCGATAGCCATGAAAACGCCGTCGCATGCCTGTTCGGTCAGTTCGCCACTCTTGACGTTTTTGAGGCGGATACCGGTAACCTTCATGCCGTCTCCGAGAATCTCGTCAACCACCACGTTAAGGATGGTGCTGATTTTCGGGTTCTTGCCGGCTCTCAGGCTCATGATCTTCGATGCCCTGAACTCTTCACGACGATGTATAAGCACAACTTCTGATGCGAACTTGGTAAGATAGAGCGCCTCCTCCATTGCCGTATCGCCTCCGCCTACCACAAATACCCTGCTGTTCCTGAAGAAAAAGCCGTCACAGGTGGCACATGCCGATACACCGCGCCCCCGATAGCGGGTTTCCGATTCGATGCCGAGCCATTTCGCGTTGGCGCCTGTGGCTACGACAAGGGTCCTGGCGAGGATCTCACGTCCGTCGTCCAGGGTCAGGCAGAACGGACTGCGCGATACGTCGGCTTCGGTTACGCTGCCGTAAAGGAATTCGACGCCGAAGCGTGCAGCCTGCTGCCGCATTTTCCCCATGAGTTCAGGCCCCGGGATACCTTCAGGAAAACCTGGAAAATTCTCTATATCCGTCGTGATCATCAACTGGCCGCCGGGCTGATGCCCTTCAATGACCAGGGGTTTAAGATTGGCCCGTCCGGTATAAATAGCCGCAGTATAGCCTGCCGGGCCGGTGCCGATGATGACGACATCCCTGATTTCATTCTGCATTACTCTCCTCCGAGTGTACGTTGGTGTATCATAAAATAGTTATCCCGGCTGATGCCGGGATAAGAAGTAGTAGAGACGGGAGCCTGTCAACCGATGTGTTCGTCGATCTTTTTGGCGATCATGTTTTTCGGCATGGCACCTACCATCTGGTCGACAACCTGGCCGTTTTTGATGATAAGCATGGTAGGAATGCTGCGGATGCCGTACTGGGCAGCGGTATTCGGATTATCGTCGACGTTGAGTTTGGCAACGATGGCTTTTCCTTCGTACTCACCTGCAAGCTCCTCAATGACCGGACCGAGCATCATGCATGGTCCACACCATGAAGCCCAGAAATCCACAAGGGCAACCTTATCCGAATCGAGGATCGAAGCCTTGAAATTCTGATCGCTCGCCGTTAAATATTTTCCGCTCATAATCGTGAAATAAGAATTGAAATGATAAGATAGTCAACACTCCATACCAATACAGTAAACAAGAATTAATATTAATAAAAAATTCCGACTTTTAATACTACCCTGTGATTTTTACGTTGTCAGGCCCGAGCACCTCTTCAAGCTTTTCAAGCGTTTCGTCATCGGGCTCGATCGGGGTGTTCCGGGCAAAGATTTTCACGGTTTCACTGCATGAAGAGACCATGGCCCTGACTTCAAAATCGACCGGGGTTCCTCCCTTGTGCTGCTCGAATATCTGACGCACCTCCTTAAGTTTTTCGACCTGCGACGGGTCATCGGCATCGATCTTGAGGACGACTTTCCTGACCAGGCCGTCACGCACCTTTTTCATCGGCACCACCTCGCGTACCAGGAGTTTCAGGCTGCTGTCCTTTACATCAGCCTCGGCAGCCAGCATCACGACCTCATCGGGGCGAAGATGGTGACGGAACTGTTCGTATACGCTGGCGAATACCGTGAAGTCGGCTTTCCCGGTAAAATCCTCGATCACACCGAAAAGCATCTGCTTGCCTTTCTTGTCCTGATAGGGCTTGACCGATACGATGACACCGATCGCCTTGTAGAGCCTTGACTTCACCACTTCTCGTGTATCGAGCGGAAGGTTCGCAAACGCTTCCCAATCGCGACGGAAACGGTCGAGTGGATGATGGCTGAGGTAGAATCCGACAAGCCGTTTCTCATGTTGCAGCCTTTCGCTGTCGGGCATGGGCTCAGCGTTGTCGAGCTCAGGATAGTGCACCCCGATCTGGCCGTCGTTGGAATCGTCGTTGAAGAAGCCCCCCTGGCCTAGTGTTACGGCCTTGTTCTGCATCTGGCCGAACTTGATGGCCTTGTCGACGTTGGCCAGAAGCCTGGCCCGGTTGTTGTCGATTTCGTCAAGCGCACCGGCCTGGATGAGCGACTCAAGCGCTTTGCGGTTCATGGCCCTCAGGTCGACCGACACGGTAAGGTCGAACAGGTTGACGAAGGGCTTGCCGTTGCGGCGAAGCTTTGCCGCCACCACAGCCCTGGCTCCGGCGCCGACCTGTTTGATGGCGCTCAGTCCGACCCTGATACAGGATCGCCCCTTGTGCTCGTCGACCGAAAACAGCGCGTCACTCCTGTTGATCGAAGGCGGAAGGGTGAATATACCGAACCCCTTGGCCTCGTCCGTCAGGTGCTTCATGCGTTCTGTGTCGCCGATTTCGCTGTTCAGGACGGCAGTCACGAACTCTATGGTGTAGTGCGCCTTCAGGTAACCGGTCCAGTAGGCGAGCACACCGTATGCTGCGGAGTGGCTCTTGTTGAAGCCATATCCGGCAAACTCGGCCATCAGGTCGAAGATCCTCGTGGCCAGCACCTGGTTCACCCCTATGGTGACTGCCCCTTCGACAAACTCGTCCCTGAACTTCTGCATCAGCTTCGGGTCCTTCTTGCCCATTGCCTTGCGCAGGTTGTCGGCCTTGGCGAGCGAGAAGCGTCCCATGACCTGGGAGATCTGCATCACCTGCTCCTGGTATACGATGACTCCGTAGGTCTCCTTCAGTATTCCCTCAAGCATGGGGTGCATGTAGTCGATCTCCTCCCGGCCGTGCTTGCGGTCTACGAACAGGTCGACGGCGTTGCGATCTTCGTCTATCTCGGCGTTCAGCGCGCCTGGACGGTAAAGCGCGCTCATGGCGATGATATCGCCGATCTGGGTCGGTTGCAGCCGGGTCATGTAGCTCTGCATTCCGGAAGACTCGAACTGGAAGATGCCCGCCATCTTGCCTTCCTGGAAAATCCTGAAGGTCTGGCGATCGTTCAGGGGAAGCTTTTCCAGCTCGATATCGACGCCATGACGCTTTTTGATCATGCGGAGGGTCTCATCGATCACCGCCAGGGTCTCAAGTCCGAGGTAATCGATCTTCAGCAGGCCGGCCTGTTCGATGCAGTTCTTGTCAAACTGGGTCACCACCTGTTTCTCATCCGCACCATCGGAGGATTTGCCGCTGGTGCCGTCAATGTCGCTCGCGTCGAACTCGTCGGCGTACTTGCGCTCCTCCGTTTCAATCTTGTTCGATATATAGAGCGGCACCTGCTCCTCAAGCACGCCGTTGGTGATCACCACCGCCCCGGCATGCATCGAAACGTTGCGGGCACGTCCCTCCATGGCCCTTGCATACTGCATGAGCTGCTGGTACTGCGGGTCGCTGTCGGCCAGGCGCTTGAGCTCCTTGACATCCCTGAAGGCGTCCTCAAGGGTCGTCCCCGGCCTGCTGGGCACCAGCTTTGCCAACTGGTCTACCGCCTTGAGGGGGACGTCAAGCACGCGCCCGGCGTCGCGTATGGCCGCCTTGGCGCCGAGGGTGCCGATGGCGATCACCTTGGCCACGCTTGCCGTACCGTACTTTTCTACCGTGTAGTCGAGAACCTTCTGCTTGCCGACCGGTGTGAAATCGATGTCGATATCGGGCATCGAAAGGCGCTCGGGGTTGAGGAAGCGCTCGAACAGAAGCTTGTGCATGATCGGATCGATCCGGGTGATCCCGGTGAGGTAGGCTATGATGCTGCCTGCCGCAGAGCCCCGGCCCGGACCGACCGAGTAGCCCATACGCCGCGATGCGGCGATCAGGTCGCTAACGATCAGGAAGTATGAGCTGAACCCCATCTTTTCGATGACGCCGAGCTCCATTTCAATCCGATCCTTGACCTCCTGGGGATCGATGCCGATCGACTCCGCATCGGCATACTTCTCCCTGGCTCCCTCCCAGGTCAGGTGCCTGAGGTAGCTCTTCTCGTCGGCAAAACCCTCCGGAAGCGGGAAAACAGGCAGCCTGGGCTCCTGCGTAGTGAATGCGTATGAGCAACCCTGTGCGATCCGTACCGTATTGTCAAGTTCTCCGCGCACGTTGTCGAACAAGGCGGCCATTTCGCCGGCCGACTTGAAATAGTTCTCGTTGCCCGGAAGGCACTGAAGGTTCTTGTTGTTGAGCCGCTCCTTGGTCCTGTTGGCGATCATCGCCCGGTAACAGCCGGAATCCTTCTTTTCAAGGTAATGAACGTTGTTGGTCGCCACCAGAGGGATGGACAACCTGTCGGAGAGCCGAATGGTGGAGTCAACCAGATGATCGTCGTAAGGCACGCCATGGCGCTGCAGTTCAAGGTAGAAGTTGTCGCCGAACAGCGAGCGGTAAGCGTCGGCCCACTTTTCCGCCGTCGCATCGTCACCGGCCATCAGGGCGCGACCGATCAGGCCGGAATGGGCCGCAGAGAGGCAAACGAGCCCTTCGGAGCATGATTCCAGGGTTTTCCTCTCTACCTGGGGCGTTCCGTTGTGGAATCCCTCCCTGGCGGCTCGCGACAGCAGGATGCACATGTTGCGGTAACCGACCTCGTCCCGGATCAGCAGGACAAGCGTTGCCGGACGGCCGTTCTCCCTTGAATCGGTACCGGCAATGTAGATCTCGGAACCCATGATCAGTTTCACCTCAGCCTTCTTTGCCAGGCCGAACAGTTCAGGCATGTTGAACATGGCCGAATAGTCGGTAACCGCTACGGTCGTCATGCCGTGCTTTCGGCAGGCAGCAAAGAGTTCGCCCGGAAAAATCGGGCTGCTCTGCATCGAATAGTGGGTGTGCGTATGAAGGTGAACGAACTCCATGGAACTTGGTCTACAGGACATCAATGGTTTAACCGGGCGGTGTATCCAACCCGCCTGAACAAGTGGCGCCCCTGAAAATCGTCGTGCAGATTTTCAGAGGTACCACTCATCATTATAAGCTTTCAAGAGGTTCCTGCAACACCAAAAATGAGTCCTGCGCCAAACCTTTTCATGCTGCGATTTCAGCGCCTTTTTCCATGACTCTGCGCTCAATGGGCCGACGCAGTGCCGAATCCGCCATAATCTTGTAATAGAGCGACTCATAGTTATCGGTCATGTGTCGCAGCGTAAAGCGTTTTTCGAACTCCTGGCGGCAGGCGAGCCTCGAAATCCTGTCGACATTGCGGATCGCAGATATGAAGTCCTGCTTGCTGTCGCAGATGAAACCATTGAGGCCATCGGTAATAATTTCCGGAGAGGAGCCGCAGCGACGCACGATGACCGGTGTACCGCAGGCCATGGCCTCGATCATTACCAGCCCGAACGGTTCAGGCCAGTCTATGGTATTGAGCAGGGCGCGCGCGTTGCGGAGCAACTCCCCTTTCTTCTCGTCGCCGACCTCACCGATATACTCGATGAGCGGGCTGTCAAGGAGCGGCTCAATCCGGTTTTTGAAGTACTCCTTGTCCGCGGGATCGATCTTTGCTGCGATCTTCAGGTGTATGTTGCATGCCTTGGCAAGCATGATGGCCTGATCCGGCCGCTTCTCCTCCGAAAATCGACCAAGGTAGAGAAAGTAATCTTCAGGATCTGCGTTATAACTGAACAGTTCCTCAGGATAGCCGTGATAGACCGTCCCCGCCCAGTTGATGTTGGGCGCCGGAATCCGCTGTGAATCACTGATCGAAACATAGGAGGTATCGTGATACTGGTTCAGGATCAGCGGATAATCGGGAGTATCGAGCCTGCCGTGCATGGTCAGCACGGTCGGAGTGGATGAACGGGCGGCATAAGGCAGTGTGTGGAAATCCAAATGGGAGTGAATGATGTCGAACTGGCCGGCCATCTCTTCATACACCAGGGCAAGAGTCATCATGTTCATGATGATCGGCGAGCGGGTTTTGCGGCCGAGCCTCAGGCTTTGGGAAACCGGTGCAACAAGCCGGGCGCTGGTCTTTGAGTCACCGGATGCAAAAAGTGTCACGTCGTGCCCTTTTTCGACAAGTCCTTCGGTCAGGTAGTAGACTACCCTTTCGGTGCCCCCATACTTCTTCGGCGGTACGCTTTCGACGAGCGGTGCGATTTGAGCAATTCTGAGCTTTTTCATAAAGGCTGTCTCCTTTTCATCTTGTTGGGCAGTATGTCAACCGATGCGTTTCGTTGGTACTTATCTTGCAGGTTTTGCCGTTCAGGGTACACGGAAGGGTGATATCTGAATCGGCGTCTATCCGGATTGAAACCTCAAGGTGAGTAATGTCAAGATGGACGACGCGGTCGCGCCATTTGACCCGGAATGAGAGGCATTCCCATTTCTTCGGAAGCCATGGGTTCAGTACGATGCGGTCTGACTTGAGCGTAAGGCCGGCGAATCCATGGATGACCGTCTGCCATGTGCCGCCGACCGACGCTGCATGGATGCCGAGTTCGGTATTGTTGTGCAGGTTCTCAAGGTCGAACAGGGCAGTCTTCATGAAGTAGCGGTATGCGTTTACCCGCTCAGATACGGCGAGCCCCATCATGGCATGGCTGCAGTGGCTCAATGACGATTTATGGGCCGTGCGCTGTTCGTAATAGGTGTAGTTGACCTGTTTCTCCTCAGCGCTGAATGCGTGGGGGAAAAGCAGCATCATGAGCAGCACATCCGCCTGCTTGATCAGCTGGGTTCGGCCGATGTTCCTGAAAGTCACCCCAAGGGGAAGCACCGGCTGTCCCTTACGGTCTGGACGGCCCATGATATGATCCTTCAGGGCAAAGTATCCGTCGAACTGCTCGACAAGGCCCGATTCGGGATCCTGGTTGAACTTCAGCTGCCTGCTGACCTGCAGCCAGTGGACTGGTTCATCCTCTGTCAGGTTCGTCCTGGCGACAACCTCCCCAAGGACTGACGGGTTGGTCTTTCCTATATGCTTGTAGAGCATGGCCGCAAGCCGCAGGTGCCATTTGACCAGAAAATTGGTGTAGGCGTTGTTGTCGACATGCTCGTGAAATTCGTCGGGGCCGATCACCGTGCGGATCTCATAGAGCTCCCCGTTCCTGACCACCCTGCTCGCCCAGAAACGGGCGGTAAGGATAACCATCTCCAGGCCGTAGCTGAGAAGGAACTCCTCGTCTCCTGTAACCCTGAAATAGCGCTCCACACCATAGATCACATCGGAAACGATATGGTCCTCCTCGGTTCCGGTATAGATTAGGCGTATGGTTTTTTCGAGCTTGGAGGCAAAGCGCGGCGTGACGTCCTGGCCGGTGGTTGCCGACTCCCATGCATACTTGGCTCCCAGGTACCCCATCTTCACGGCGTTCCTCATGGCTCCCGGAAGGGTGTTGTATCGGTACAACAGCATATTGCGCGCCACGGGCGGGAAGTTGTGGATATAGAACGGCAGGATGAATATCTCGGTGTCCCAGAAGACATGGCCCATATAGCCTTCCGAGCTGAGGAATTTTGCCCCGATACCGGTCGCGGCAACCGGGCCGTTGATCAGCAGTTGGTATATGTTGTAGCGCAGGGCTTTCTGGGCCACCTCGTCACCGTCGATGCGCACATCGGCCTGCTCCCACAGCACGTTCCATGCGGCAAGATGGCGTTCGATTTCTGCGGCTGCCCCGGTTCGGACATAACTCTTGAGCTGGGTGATCGACTCCTTCATCATCAGGCCGGCAGAAAACTCCCGACTGGTCGTGACGACAGCGAGTTTTTCGAATTCATACGAATGTCCCCGCGAAGCGTCGATGGTGATTTCACTGGTGAACTTTTCGCCGTAGATCCTCGGCTCCCACTGGAGCATCCGACCAGTATTCGAAATCATCTTCCACGATGCCGCTTCTGATATCCGGATTCCCTGCTCGCGGGTTTTCATCTCAAGGTACATGAAGTTCCTGCCGTGCTCGATCCTTTCGAGCTGCAGGTGCTTGTACAATTCGCGGGGAAAGTAACCCCTGTTGAAAACCTCTCCGTTCAGACCCGACAGAACCCTCACCTCGCCGGAGAAATTTTTCGGAGTGACCAATACCCTCATGTAGCCCCGGTGGGGATCGTGCATGAAGGCAAGTCTTGAAGTCTGTAGGATAAGCGTCTTGCCTTGCAGGTTCCTGAAGGTGGTCTTGCGGTGCAGGATCCCTTTTTTCATATCGAGGATCTGCTCGTGGGCGATGGGGTCGGTGCATGAAAGGCAGAACTTCTCGCCTTCATGCCAGACAGAGACGTCGGTCCACATCGGGCATTTGACCAGCTCTTCCACATCGGACTCGGACTTGTCGTAGATGCCGGCCAGATACATTCCTCCGCAATGGCCGGTCGGCAACTCCTCAAGGCTGCCCCTGATGTTGAGATAGCCGTTACCTATGGTCAGGATGGTTTCGTTGACCTGAATGGCCTTGCTCCCTTTCCTGAACCCTTTGATGCGAATGAGCCACTCTTCGGACGAAAGCGCCAGCAAATCATCAAGGACAGATTTCTCCGCTGGGCTGGAAATCGGCAAAGAATCCTTAGGCATGACCTCTCCCCGGGCTGTTGCCCGTTTCATTACTGACTGAAAACGATGGTGTTGTTCTGTCTTAATGAAGGATCAACAGGACTGCTGGCGAGAATCCTACATGGGCATGATAGACGCTTCCTTATACCATATCCACTTTATATAACAAAGAGCGGCACAAAAAGTTCATGGCAGGCATTATGTCAACACCTGCTGCTGCCGGCTTTCGGATAACCGGCGTATACGTCCGCACTGCATTTATACTTCAGGCAAAAGGGGCGATTATGGCTTAAGCCTTTTTTTTTCTTATGTTGCAATAACAAATCAAACTCACATAACTCCTCAATGCCATATCCACATTGGAGCAAAACATCTATAAACAGTGTCCGGTCTGCAGTTTCCCCCTGACCGAACAAAATGCCATATGTCCAAGATGCGGCAATGACATTCTCGAAGACATCAATACGCTCGACGAACAGAACCTCGAAAAACACTACCGTATCATAGAGGACAAGAAAGCCGAATGGTACATCAGGTGCCTTGCCGAAAATCTCGATTCAGGCAAATCGCCGACCGTGACCTTTTCGCCCGATCTCACCGGCCCGTTGCATGGCGGTTCCGTTGCCTCGTTGTCCATCGCCGAACAGCATGCTCTGGCGGCTTCCAGGTCTGTGTTGCTCAGGGACGGCCAGAAACGGCAGGAGTGGTTTCGTGCGCTGGGTCACGACTGGAAAGAGGTGGTTAAGCATACCCTGAAAATCCAGAAGGAGCCCACCGACGTCGAACTGCTTACCTTCCTCAATTCGACGACAGTGCGGTGCGACAACATGAGGATTCACAACCTCGCCCCGATAAGCCTGCTGGAAAACCTTCAACAGCTGCGATGCGACGAATCGCCTGTCGAGAGCCTTGAGCCGTTGAAAAACCTGAGGAACCTGAAGCGCCTCTATGCGTTCGACTGCGACTTCACCTCGCTCGAACCGCTGCGCGACATCGTTTCGATGAAACTGCTCTGGATTTCAAGTACCGAAGTCAGCGACCTTGAACCGGTCGGCAACCTGGTGAACCTCGAAGAGCTCTACTGTTCGGAAACCCTCATCAGCGACCTGTCTCCGCTCAGGAATCTGGTCAATCTCGAAAAACTGAGCTGCTACAAAACGGAAATAAGCTCGATAGAACCGATCAGGCATCTGGAAAACCTGATCGAGCTGGGCATCAACAGCACAAAGATAACGTCTCTCGAACCGCTTGCAGGCCTTGACAAGCTCGAATACCTCCGCTGCAGCCGGACAGGGATTTCAACCCTAGAGCCCCTGAGGAACATCTTGAGCCTCAAGGAACTGAGCGCCGAGCAGACAAGCATTCAGAGCCTTGAACCCCTCGCCGGAATCGAAGATCTCGAAGAGCTGATCGTCACAGGAACAAACGTCGTATCGCTCACGCCCATCATGCACCTTCAGAACCTCGAGAAGCTTGAAATTTCCGGAAACTACATTTCAAAAGCGGAAATAGATCATTTCATACGCCTCCATCCGGCGTGCGACGTCATCGTCAAGGGCTGAACCGCCTGATTCGAAAAAAGCTTCAAAACAGGAATGGCGGCACTCAACATGCCGCCATTCCTGTTTTGAATTCGATCGTATGGAGATTATTCCAGGTACATGATCGCCTGACCTGCCGAGACCGAGTCTCCCGGCTTGACGGTGATGGCGATAACCAGTCCCGATGCAGGCGACTTGACCGAGGCCTCCATCTTCATGGCTTCGGTAACCGCGACATCCTGACCCTCGACCACACTATCGCCGACCTTGACGGCCACGGAAACGACATTGCCCGGCATCGGCGCGGTAACCGGAATGCCATGGTGCTGCTGCACCGGAGCCATCTGCGGAATGGTGACCGCATGCATGCCCGGGGCCACGCTCTGTGCCATGGCCACTCCGTCGGCTATGACCACGTTGAACGATTTGCCGTCGACCATGACCAGGTAATTGCCCGAAAGGCCTCGTGTAGCCGGCCTGATAAGCTCCTGCAGACGTTCCGGCAGAGCCTTTGAAGAGGAGGTCACCTTCAGCTCCTCCTCATCCTTTTTCGCTTCGGCTTCAGCCTCGACATCTTTCTTGTAACGGATTCCGAGCGGCTTGTCTCCGTTCAGGAACGCGATGCCCTTTGCGCCGCAGGTCGCGGCAATGAAAATATTTTCATCCGTTTCAGGAAGGTGCGCTTCGCGCAACAGCTTCCTGTTGTGCTCGACGCCAAGATCCGGGTGACGGTCGTTGATGTCATGCACGTCCTGAACCGTCGGTTCAAGACCGAGTTGTTCGGCGGCCAGCCTGACCACTTCAGGGTCGGGTTCAGCCGGAGTCTTGCCGAAATAGCCGAGCACCATCCTTCCGTATCCGTCCACGATCTTCTTCCATGGTCCCTGCACGGTATTGGCGAAGGCCTGCTGGAAATAAAACTGCGAAACCGGGGTGACCGAAGCGCCGAAACCGCCCTTGGCTACAACTTCACGCATATTGCGGATCACTTCCGGGAAGAAGTGCAGCGTATCGTGGTCGCGCATCATCTGTGTGTTTGCCGTCAGGGCGCCGCCCGGCATCGGCGAGAACGGAATGACCGGATTGACCTCCTTGGCTTCAGGGGGCATGTAATACTTGTCCATGTGCTCGATGAACATCGACTCGACATTGAGGTACTTCTCGTGATCGATATCGAGGGTGTAATCGGTTCCGCGCAGGCGGTGCCACATGGTGAGGATGTCGACTTCGGCCGTACCGCCGCTGACCGGGGCCATGGCAAGGTCGATGATGTCGATACCTGCCTCAATGGCCGCATAGTTGCAGGCTACGCCCATACCGGCAGTATCGTGGGTGTGGAACTCGAGTACCGTGCCTGCAGGAAGCATCGCCCTTGCGCCCCTGACCGTCTCGTAGACGACGGCCGGCGTCGTGGTGCCCGACGCGTCCTTGAAGGCTACGCTGTCGAACGGAATGCCGGCGTCGAGAATCTCCCTGAGTTTGTCGAGATAGAACTTCGGGGTGTGGCAGTATGACTCGTTCAGGCCCGGAGGCAGGCCCATCAGGGCGACCACCACCTGGTGTTTAAGGCCCGCGTTCACGATGCACTGGCCTGACCATGCGAGGTTGCGCACATCCATCAGCGCATCGAAGTTGCGGATGGTGCTGACGCCGTGCTTCTTGAAAAGCTTTGCGTGCAGGTCGATGATGTCCCGCGACTGCGACACAAGCCCGACGACATTGGCCCCGCGGGAAAGGGTCTGCAGGTTGATGTCGGGGCCAACTACCCTGCGGCAGGCATCCATCATCTCGAAGGCATCTTCCTGGCAGTAGAAGTAGAGGCTCTGGAAACGGGCGCCGCCGCCTATCTCGAAATTGTCTGTACCCGCATGGACAGCCGCCTCAAGCACCGGAAGGAAATCTTCGGTTTTGACCCTTGCACCGTAACAGGACTGGAATCCGTCACGGAAAGAGACATCCATAAACCGTATTTTTTTCATATAACCCTGTCGTTGGTGATTAGTGATCCGATATGCCGCACCTCCCGCCTGTTCAGTCCACAGCCGGGAACGCTGCTTTGTATTTGTAAACCGATTTCAACTTCGCGATGCAAAGCATCTCAGTGCCCGGCATCTCCAAAGGATTCGAGAATGCCCAGGGACTCATCTTCTACCTCCTGGTGAAGGCTGTTGCCATGGGCGTCCATGGTGACGATGGCAGGAAACGATTTGACCTGCAGATGCCACATCGCCTCCGGCACGCCCATCTCTTCAAGGAAGTCGACGCCGGTCACCTTCTCGATGCACTTTGCATAGTATTGTGCCGCGCCGCCGATGGCGTTGAGATAGACAGCACCGTTATCCTTGAGTCCCTGAAGCGTTTTCGGACCCATGCCGCCCTTGCCGATGATTGCCCTGAGGCCGAGTTTCTTTATCACATCAGCCTGGTATGGCTCCTCACGGATGGAAGTGGTCGGGCCTGCCGCGACGATGGTGTACTGGCCCTCCTCATTTTTCAGCACGACCGGGCCGCAATGGTAAATGATGCCGCCACGGGTATCGAGGTTTTCGGGCAGATCGTGGTGCATCACATAATGATGGAAGGCGTCACGACCGGTATGGACCTCGCCGTTGACGATAACGATGTCGCCGACCTTCAGCTGCCGGACCGTCTCTTCGCTGACCGGCGCCTGAAGCACCACTTCCCGTCCGGTCAGGGGAATTCCTTCGCCGCGCGCCATGCGTTTGATCTCGTCGGCATCGCGGTATTGCCAGCTTGCAATGGAGCCGTCGACAGGATCGATGATCACTCCCAGGCGGCGGTATGCCCAGCAGTTGTAGGCGACCGATACGTAGAAGCTGGCCGGGACCCGGTGCGACTTGCCGATCTTGCACCCAAGGAGCGTCGTCTTTCCGGCAAACCCCATGGGGCCGATGTTCAGCTTGTTCGAACTGTCGAGGATCTCCTGTTCGAGTCCTGCCAGCTCCGGATCGGGATTGGTATCGTCAACGGAACGAAGCAGCTGTTTTTTTGCGAGGTCAAAGCCGCTGGTCCTGTCGCCGCCCACGCCGACACCGAGGAATCCGGGGCTGCACCCCTGGCCCTGCGCCTGGAAAACCGCATGCATGATGCATTTACGGACGCCGTCGATATCCCTGGCAGCGCGCCCGAGCCCGGGAATTTCCGCAGGAAGCGAATACTGTACATTCTTGTTCTCGCATCCGCCGCCCTTGAGGATAAACTTGACCTCGACCTCGTCCCTCTCCCATGGCTCGAAATGAATGACCGGAAAATGGTCGCCGAGGTTGGTGCCGGAGTTCTTGCCGGTAAACGCATCAACCGCGTTGGGACGAAGCTTTCCTGTCCTGGTTGCCTCTGTGACCGCTGACTCGATATCCTTTTTCATGGCAAGCTGGTCGACACCTTTTGGAGTATGCACAAAAAAGGTGGGCATACCGGTATCCTGGCAGACCGGACCGTTGCAGTCTACGGCCATATCGATGTTGAGCGTGATGGTCGACATGGCAAGATCGGCACGGGAGTCGGGCGCCTCCTTCGAGAACGCATCGGCAATGGCGCGCCGGACGTCGCTGGGAAGGTTCGCGGAGGTCTCGGTGATCAAGGCTACCATTGAGTCCCTGAAATGTTTCATAAATCGACGGCTAAAGGTGGGTGATATTGGTGACTGTTTATCCGGGAATGGCCTTGTCGACCGCATCCTGCTTGACCAGCAGCACAGGAACAGCCGCAGAGCGGAACACTGCTTCGGCGACGCTGCCCATCAGAATCCGCATAAGGCCGGTGCGGCCGTGTGAACCCATGATGATGAGATCGGCAAACCACTCATGGGCATGTTTGATGATCGCATCCGGAGGCACTCCGGTAACGATCTTCATGTCGGCATGCAACCCCTGCTTCTTCGCTGTGTGGAGCATGGATTTAAAATTGTCAGATATTGACTCTTCGACTCCGGTTTTACGTACGATTCCTTCCGGCTCCTGGATATGCAGGAACCTGACATGGGCATTGACGCGTCTTGCAAATTCTATGGCATATCGGACGGCTTTGTCCGAGGAGTCCGAATAATCGGTAGGGCACAGGATTTTGGAAAGCTGTATCATCGATTACGCTTTTGGGAACTGATATTTGGGCGATAAATAAAGGCTGGTTACGGATTGGTAATTTACAATTTTTTTTAAGAAAGCCCTGAACTTGAGACCACTTCAACAACGATGCGCCAAACCGCCGTTTCCGGCTTTTAAACTACCCTGATGCTCAGGCAATCTCCGTTTTTTCCTGTAGTTTTCAATTCAACCTCCACTCCGATGACCGTCAACGACAAGCCGACCAAAAACCATGAACCCGGTAGCCGAAGCACTGCGTCATCCCGAAGCCTATCCCCACCCTGTCGAAAAGGAGATCAAGGTCGTTGAAACCCATATCTCCTGGATTTTCCTGACAGGAAGCTTTGCGTACAAACTCAAAAAACCGGTCAATCTCGGCTTCCTCGATTTTTCCACCATCGAACGACGCAGGCACTGCTGCCTCGAAGAGTTGCGCCTTAACCGGAGGCTCTGCCCCGACATCTATATCGACGTGCTCCAGGTCACCGCGTCGGACGACTGGTTTCGCATCGGAGCCGACGGCGACGCAGTGGACCATGTCGTCCGGATGGTCGAATTCGACAGGAGCTTCGAACTCGACCGCCTGCTCGGCAGCGGCAACCTGACATTTCTGGAGCTTGAAGAGGCCGCTTCGATCATCGCCGCATTCCACGCTGAGACTCCACGATCGGATCCCTCCTCCGATTTCGGCACCCCCACTGTGCTGCTCAAGCCGATGCTTGAAAATCTCGATCTCACGGAACAGGTTGCCCGCTCGGCAGAAGAGATCGCCGAAATAGACAGAATTCGAACGTGGACGATCGCCGAAGCAGCGCGCCTTTCGAAAGTGCTCCTGGATCGCAAGGCCGGCGGGATGGTGCGGGAGTGCCATGGAGACATGCATACCGGCAACATGGTGGTATGGAAAGGAAAAATCAGGATCTTCGACTGCATCGAGTTCAATCCCCGGCTCAGCGTCATCGACGTGATGAGCGATGCCGCCTTTCTGTTCATGGATCTGCAGCACTCGGGCCGCCAGGGGCTCTGCTGGCATTTCCTCAACGCCTACCTCTCAAAAAACGGAGATTATGCAGGCCTTCGCGTGCTCAGGTTCTATTGCACCTATCGCGCCATGGTACGGGCCAAAGTCACCTCCATCCGTTTAACACAGGAGTACGACCTGCAACGTAAACAGGAGATCCTGGCAGAGCACCGCTCCTACCTTGACCTTGCGCTCGACTATACCCGGCCCCGGGCTCCGATGCTCCTTGTCACGCACGGCCTTTCCGGCAGCGGTAAATCGATGCACTCTTCAGCCCTGGCCGACATGGGCGGCTTCGTCCATATCCGTTCAGATGTCGAGCGAAAAAGGCTTTTCGGCATGGAAAGCCTTGACAAAAGCATCTCGAAAGGCCTCGACATCTACAGGCCAGACTCCACGCAAAAAACCTACGAATCCATGCTCGAAGCTGCCGCCTCGGCACTTTCAGGAGGCTACACGGCCATCGTCGACGCAACGTTCCTCAAAAAGAGCCAGCGAGCAGCGTTCATCACGTTGGCTGCCGGGCTGAACTGCCCGTGCCGCATCCTCAGCTTCAAGGCTCCAATCGATGTGCTTCGAGCAAGGGTCAGCAAGCGAAATGAGGAGGGACGCGACCCATCCGAAGCGGATCTCAACGTACTAGCGGCCCAGACAGGTTCGGACGAGCCGCCGGAGGGGGATGAAAAAACCCTGTGCATCGAAATCGACACACAGGGCAAAGTAGATCTTGCGGCGCTCATCAGAACATTGCTGTCGTGAGCAGTCGCAATCCATGAGGTTAGCTCAGACCGTAACCCCGAAAAAGAAGCGCATGGCCAGGCCTGCCGCAAAGCTGATGCCGGCCACCACGACGATCAATCCTGCCATCTCGAAAAAGCGGCTCCCGAAAGGAACGCCCCTGGCGACTGAGATATAGAAGTTGAACAACGCGACGATCGTGAACGCCCCCGCAAAAGCAAGCCCGAGGCTCAGGTAGATATCGTGCAGGAACAGATAGGGCATAATCAGCACCGCCACAGCCAGGATATAGGCTATGCCGGTAAAGACGGCGGCCTTGACGGGACTTTTTGTCCCCGCCTCGCTCTTCGTTGAGAGATACTCTGAAGAGGCCATCGACAGGGCTGCCGCGAAACCGGTGATCATGGCGGTCAAACCGACGATCTTCGTATTCTGGAGGGCGAACGTCAGTCCGGCAAGCGCACCGGTCAGCTCTACGAGCGCGTCGTTAAGGCCGAGTACAATGGAACCGGTATACTGAAGCCGCTCTTCGTCGAGCAGGGTGAGCAGTGCGTGCTCATGCTCCTCTTCGTCCCTGATAATGCCGATAACTTCGTCCAGCGAGCCCGCAAAACGTTCATAATTCAACTGGGCCGCCCGTTCACCGCCCTCCATCAGCTTGACGGCGAAGGTGAAGCCGAAGAGCATTCCAATAAGCGAATAGAACCATATCCTGAAACGGCTCGGGGAGACATCCTTACGGGTAAAGCCCTTCCAGACGTTGTAATGCCGCATCTCGTCATCGGAAATCTGGGCGAAAATCCTGCGGTTCTTCACCCCGTTGACCCGTTTGGCCAGGTTCTTGTAAATGTAATGTTCGGTAATCTCGTTCTTCTGGAACTCGGCAATCCGCCGGGTATCGATCTCAAAATTCTGTCTCACTACTACTCGGATTTAGGTTTTACTTCTTTAGTCACTCAATCAAGGAAATTCGTCATGGCGCGGAGCTCCCATATTCAGAAGTCCCGACTCGTCGGGAGTACGGACATTCATTTCTTCTCCCTCCTTAGTTGCCCCGGGTTTCAACCCGGGGAATAGAGAGAATAAAAAGAAATAATTCTCTTCGGACTTCAGTCCAACCTCTTCACTTTTTTCAAACGACTATCTCCTTCTATTAAATGAAGATATTGGACTGAAGTCCGGATAATTAATTGGATCATCTATCCCCGGGCTGAAGCCCGGGGCAACTGGAATGTAAGACGTCTGAATGTCCGGAGGGTTGAAACCCTCCGGAATATGGAAGACGGAAATCAATCTTTCAATATCGCGGGGTTCAGCCTCTTACATTACGATCTTCTCCCTCCCCAGTTGCCCCGGGTTTCAACCTCCCATATTCAGGAATCCCGACTCGTCGGGACAACGAAGCTATCGAATCGCGCAACAGGTAAATGGCCATGCCGATCAGTTGCCTGCCCTTGTCGCCGCCTCCACCAGTTCGTTCATCCGCGATACATAGCCGGAGATCGATTCAAGATCGCCCTCGAGCAGAAGCGCGCCTTCAAAAAGCTGCAGGACAGCGGCGCGGACGACCGGGTCGCCTGAAAGACCGACAGCCTGCTTGCCTGCGAGGTTCCTGATGATCGGATGCGACGTGTTGACCTCGAGGATCTTCTTCGACGTCGGCACACCCTGCTGCATCATCTTCATGACCTTTTCGAACTGGCTGTCCATGGCATCCTTTCCACTCACCAGCGTCACCGGTGAGCTGACCAGCCTTTTGGACTCAACCACATCGGCGACCTGATCGCCGAGAACCTCCTTGAAAAGCGATATGACGCCCGCGGTTCCTTCAGCGGCAAGCCGCTCCCCTTCCGGTTCCACCGAACTGGCGTCAATCTCCGCCTTTTCGATCGATTTCAACGGTTTCTTGTCGTACTCGAATATGGAAGGGACGACGAACACATCGACCGGATCGAGCAGAAGCAGCACTTCGATGTCGCGCTTCACGAAATACTCGAGGTTCGGATGGGCGAGCATCTGACTCCTGTTGCTGCCTGCATGGTAATAGATTTCGGTCTGCCCTTCGGCCATTCGGTCGGCATACTGCCTTAGGGTAGCGTACTCCCCTTCTGCGGTCTTGGTGGTCTCGAAGCGGAGCAGGTCGATCAGTTTTTCGCGGTTGGAGTAATCGGTGTTGAGACCCATCTTGATAATAGGGCCGAACGCTTTATAGAACTGTTTGAACTTCTCCGGCTGCTCTTTTGCAAGGGTTTCGAACCACCCGAGAATCTTGCCGGTAAGGATCTGGCGGATCTTGGACATAACCGGGCTGGACTGAACCATCTCGCGCGAAACGTTCAGCGAAAGGTCTTCGGTGTCGACTACCCCGCTCACGAATCGCAGGTACTCCGGCAGGAGATCGCGACACTCGTGCTGGATGAGCACCTTCTTCACGTAGAGCTGCGGGCCATGCTTTTCGAGCGCCCCCTGCTGGTAGAGCAGCTCCATCGGGGCCTCGGCGGGAATGAACAGCAATGCCTTGAAGCTGACCGCCCCCTCGATCGAAATATGGAGGTAATCGAGCGGCTCCTTGTAGTCGTTCGAAATGAACTTGTAGAACTCGTTCACCTCCTCATCATTCAGTTCGCTTTTCGAGCGCTGCCAGAGCGCGCTGATGCTGTTGACCTGTTTGCTGCCGAGAAAGATCGGGTAGTCGACGAAGTTCGAATATTTCTTGATGATCTGCTCCAGCCGGTACTCTTCGGCAAACTCCTTGAACTCCTCCTTGAGCGTGAACGAAATCCTTGTTCCGCGCACCTCGCGATCAGCCGGTTCGATGGTGTAGGTTCCCTGGCCGGAAGAGCGCCACGTCCAGGCTTCAGCACCGCTCTCCGCGCTGCGCGTCTCGACAGTGACCTCGTCGGTCACCATGAACACCGAGTAGAAGCCCACGCCGAACTGGCCGATCAGGTTTGCATCGATGGCAGGGCCATCCTGTTTGGACTTGAGGGCCTCCATGAAGCCCAGCGTGCCCGATTTTGCGACCGTGCCGAGGTTGGCGATCAGCTCCTCCTGGCTCATGCCTATGCCGCTGTCCTCGATCACGAAACTCCGCTGTTCGGGATCGACGCTGATCGATATCTTCAGCTCACCCTCCCTGTCAAAGCCCTCTTCGGAAGAGAGCATCCTGAACCTCGCCTTGCCAAGCGCGTCTGAAGAGTTGGAGATCAGCTCGCGCAGGAATATTTCGGGATGGGTGTAGAGCGAATGGACGATCAGGTCCAGTAGCTGTTTCATCTCGGCCTTGTATTCGAACTCCTTTACTGAGGGGGATTTTTTGTCGCTCATTGCAGTCAAATGGTTATCTGGTTGAAAATGCATCGTCCTGCCGGTATTTCCGGAAAGCGACGCGCCGTTTGAAATCGGTGTAAATTTAACCGAGAACGGCAAATATAGCAAGAGGACTCTGAGCTGTGCTCCCCTGATTTCAACAGATAAATAGGCTATCCCTGAATCGACTCAGAGACAGCCTCCCCTGTTTTGCAGTAATTGCCGGGCGGACACGCAGGTCCGCCCCTACGGGGATCCACATACGAATCGAGGCCCGTACCACCAACGAACCTTCCCTGAAAGGGACGATTTCAAACCCTGGAATTTACAATGAAAAAAAGCTGCCAAGACTTGACGTTTGCGGCTATCCACATTACCCGTAGGGGCAGACCTGCGTGTCTGCCCTCCCTGTGCTCCAACACTAAGTCGACACTGCTTGACACTCTCACCCATTACCAGAGCATTTCCCGCGGCAACGTCCAGCCCAGGAGTTTCGCCCTAACGACAAAAGGCTGCCTCAACTCGACATTTGAGACAGCCTTCTTTAATTCTTATCCGCCAGTATCAGACCCTGCGCAGTTTTTTCCTCGCTGCGGCCTCCCCCTCGTAGACGCGCTTTACGCCGTCCCCAAGAGCCTTTTCGATATCCCTTATGTTGGAAACAAGCCTCGACATACCGGATATTTCGACCGAAGCGGCCTGGTCGGAACCCCACATGGCACGATCGAGGGTAACATGCCGCTCGACGAAAATAGCCCCGAGCGCAACGGCCGCCCACGTTGTGGAAAGACCCACTTCATGGCCGGAATAACCGATCGGGTTATCGGGATACATCTGCTTCAGGGTAGTGATCATCCTGAGGTTGAGCTGATCAACCGGGCAGGGATAGGTGGAGTTGGTATGGGCGATCATCAGGTTGTCGCGTCCGAGCGCATCGACTGCCGCATTGACCTCCTCCATGGTGGACATGCCGGTCGAGATGATCAGTGGACGACCGGTGGCCTTGGTCTTTTTGAGCAGGGTGAGATCGGTCAGCGAAGCGGATGCTGCCTTGTAGCAGGGGGGATTGAACTTCTCCATGAAATCCACAGCCTCTTCGTCCCAGCAGGATGCGAACCATGCGATGCCTTTCTCGCGACAGTATGCGTCGATTTCAGCATAGTCGTCATAGCCGAACTCGACCTTGTACCGGTAGTCCATGTAGGTCATCCGGCCCCAGGGGGTATCGCGCTCGATCAGGCGCTGGTCCATCGGGACACAGAGCTCGGGTGTGCGTTTCTGGAACTTGACCGCATCGCAACCAGCCAGCGCAGCTCCCTCGATCAGCTTTTTCGCCACTTCCAGGGAGCCGTTGTGGTTAATCCCGATTTCAGCGATCACATAGACGGGATGGCCATCCCCGGCCATGCAATTTCCGATTTTAACTTCAGCCATAGATATTAGTCAGTAAAATGAGGAAGAGCGGAATCACCTAAAGGATGGTTGCGCGCCTCAGGTTATGGATAGATGATAAACAATACTTTTTCCGGCTTATGAAGCCCTCAGGGCAATCAGCCACTCGGCATACTCCCTGAAAGCGCCGCGACCGCCGACCGCAACACAACGATAATGGACGCAAGGCTCTACAAAATGCATTCCATCCCCCGGGCATGCCACGATGCCGGAAAGAGCGATGGCGTTCATGATGGCAACATCGTTCACATCGTCGCCGATATAGGCGATCTCCGAAACGGTGAGCCCCGTATCGCGCAGGACATCGTCGAGCCGCGAGAGTTTGTCGCTGACTCCGAGATAAAGACTTTCTATATGAAGCTTCTGGGCTCTTCTGACAAGGCTTGGCGAAACCTCTCCGGTAATGATTCCCGTCTCTATTCCATGAGCCCGGAGCCGCTCGACCCCCATGCCGTCCCGGATGGAATATCGCTTGAACTCCTCGCCCTTTTCTGAATAATAGACGCCGTTATCCGTAAAAACCCCGTCATTGTCGGAAAGGAGAAGCTTTATTCTCGATGCTCTTGATTTCAGCTCTTCTGGGGAAAGAAGGATCATGGAATCCTGACGTTCTGTTTCGATGATTGACTGCGATGTTTTCAGCGCTTCGGCCAATATATCACTTTTCTGTTATTTCATCGATTTTTCACCGCCAAACCCGCATCAATCAAGATTTTCCGACTCCATCAACAAGTTATCAACATTTCGTCCACAAATAACGAACATACGGAATGACGCGGTTTTGCGGGTGCCTCATATGGTGTAGCCCAAAACGGTTATCGAGACTATCTGCATATTATATAATAATTTATATAGATTTCTCCACCATTGGCGCATACGATGCAAACGGCGTGATCCATTAAGGGCGTTACGCAGATTCGGGCAAACATCCACACTTCTCAACATTCACAAGGCTTTCTGGCTCTTTGTTTTTAAAAGGCGCATGTCGGCAAGGGAATCAAGGAGTTTCCGGCAATCCAGCCATGGCCCGTGGATCCGCCCAACCGTCGAACTGGGCTCCTGTCACCCATCCTGAAGCAATGGCCGCCTCACGGATCGAAACCCCATCTTCTATCGACCTGCCTGCAATTTTGGCCGCCCGGTCGTAACCGATATGGGGAGCAAGCGCCGTCACCAGCATCGCGCTCATTCCGGCGTTCCTTTCCATAACCTCCTGTACCGGTTCGATCCCGGAAGCGCATAGACGGGCGAACGAACGACAGGCGTCGCCAAGCAGGCCGGCCGACTCCAGAAACGCTGAAATCATGACCGGCTTGAAGACATTCAGCTCGAAAGGAGCGCCGAAGCCGGCGACGGATAGCGTGACATCGTTACCGATCACGCGGGCACAGACCATCGCCAGCGCTTCGGCCTGCGTAGGGTTGACCTTGCCCGGCATGATGGATGAACCCGGCTCGTTCTGCGGCAGGGTAATCTCACCCAGGCCGCAGCGGGGTCCCGATGCCATCGCCCTGATGTCCCCGGCAATTTTCATGAGGCTCACGGCAGCAAGCCTGAGTGCGCCGTGCGATTCGAGAATGGCGTCATGCGCAGCGAGCGCCTCGAACTTGTTCGGTGCTGTAACGAAAGGCAATCCGGTCAACTCCGCAATGATAGCTGCACTCTTTTCGGCATATCCTGCAGGAGCGTTCAGCCCCGTGCCGACAGCCGTCCCCCCGAGCGCGAGGCGCTCAAGGCGGGGCAGCGTCCGCTGGATGGCGCCGATGGCCCCCTCAAGCTGTGCGGCATACCCTGAAAGCTCCTGGCCGAAACTGATCGGCACGGCATCCATCCAGTGTGTTCGTCCCGCCTTTATCACCTGCATGAACCGCCCTGAGAGCTCGGTGAAAACGCCATGCAGCTGATGCAGTGCAGGCAGCGTAGAGCGCTCGAGCAGGATGCGGGCGGCAATATGCATGGCTGTCGGGAAGGTGTCGTTGGAGGATTGGGAACGGTTCACGTCATCGTTGGGATGCAGCTGCTTCGCATCGCTTCCGGAAGAGCCGCCTGATAAGGCATGAGCCCTGTTGGCGATCACCTCGTTGAGGTTCATGTTGGTCTGGGTGCCGGAGCCGGTCTGCCAGATAACGAGCGGAAAATGCTCATCGAGCACTCCTGACGTGATTTCGTCGCAAACCCTGACGATCGCCTCCATCTTCTCCGCAGGCAGCACTCCAAGGGCCGCGTTGGCCATTGCTGAAGCCTTTTTCTGATAGCCGAAGGCGTGGATGAGCTCCATGGGCATGCTGCCGGGAGGGCCGATCCTGAAATTGTCAATTGAACGCTGGGTCTGCGCGCCCCAATAGCGATCCGCCGGCACACGGACCTCCCCCATGCTGTCCTTCTCGATACGCCACTCCATAACTTGGTTCCGGAAAGTAGGTTCAGCAGAAAATGACGGTCATTGTTCCATCAACCCGGCACACTCCCAGTTCGTTCGTGCCCCTGGTGCGGAATGGTAAAATAGCTGATAAATGACAAAGGGCGACATGGCTTTAACACCATGTCGCCCCGAGGGCCTATGTGAAAATCGTTTCGGGAAAGAGGCTTAAGCGTAGACCTCTTTGTACCTGGCGATCGATTCGAGGACGATCTCTTTTGCAATCCTGGCGTCCATGAAATCCTCGACAAGAACGGTCTTCTCTTCGAGGGCCTTGTACTCTTCGAAAAAGTGCTGAAGCTCCGACTTGAAATGCTTGCCAAGATCGGTGATGTCGTTGATGCCGCTGACGCTCATGTCATCTTCGGCAACCGCGATGATCTTGTCGTCGCCTTCGCCGTGGTCGATCATGCGCATAACGCCGATCACCCTTGCCTGAACAACGCACATCGGGACAATCTGGCACTGTGAAATCACGACAATATCAAGCGGGTCATGGTCTTCGCCGAGGGTCTTGGGAATAAACCCATAGTTCTCGGGATAAAGCATCGAGGAGAAAAGAACCCTGTCAAGCTTAAGCATTCCGGTCTTCTTGTCAAGCTCGTACTTGGTCTTGCTGTCTTTGGAAATCTCGATAATCGCATTCACAACATTCGGACAATCTTCACCGATCTCGACGTGGTGCCACGGGTTGAAATTCATAGTCGCATTTATTCTGTAATGGTTATGGTAAGAGACGTGGGAAAGTAGCAAATAATCTTCGAATTTCCCAGCACAAATCCTGAACGAACATCGTACAGCAGGGCCGCAGGAGATATCGGGGCGCCCTGGCGGCACGGCGGGGAAAAAAGAGGGGTATTGCGCTTACGGATAAGCTTTTCGAGCCGATTTTGTATAGCAAGAAGTGTCGCAAGACGTATATTTGCAAGAATACCGCAACGTTAACATCAACGATGCAGAGGATTTTGACGTACCGGCGCCCCCACTGCCTTGCAGGATGATAAAATGAAATAAAGGAGAATCATTATGAAGAGCCATAGCTTCAGGATCGCCGTTGTATTGTTGATCTCATGCCTGAGCCTTTCGGGATGCGCCAAAAGGGAGAAAGTCACCGGGCTGAAGCAGCTTGAAGGCAAAGAGTTCGCCATCCCTACCGGCACCGTTGCCGACCAGCTTGTGCTCTCAAAACTGCCGACTGCAAAATTCAAGTATTTCAACACGGTCCTGGATGCAGCCCTTGCCGTCAAGGATGGAAAGGCCGATGCCGCTGCGTATGATGAGCCGATACTGCAGAACATCGCAGCAAAAAAAGGGGGAATGGTCGTGCTCAAGGAGATGATCACCGTCGACAACTACGGATTTGCCGTGCGAAAGGATAATCCGGAACTGAAGCAGGCGATCGATTCGGTGGTAAAGGAGCTCAAGGATAACGGCACCACCGATCAGATGATGAAACGCTGGTTCCCCAAAACGGGCAGCCCTGCCCCGATGCCGAAAATCGCATCAACCGGAAAAAACGGAGTGCTCAGGCTCGGAACGGCAAGCGTGACCGAACCCTTTTCGTTCGTGGATGGCTCAGGGGAGGTTGTCGGCTATGACATTGAACTTGCCAAACACATTGCCAACAAAGCCGGCAAGAGGCTCGAGGTCGTCAACATGGACTTCGGCGGTATGATCCCGGCACTGATGTCCGGCAAAGTCGACATGATTGCCGCCTGCATCACCATAACTGAAGAACGGAAAAAGCAGGTACTCTTCTCTGATCCCTACTACGTCGGAGGCATCGCCGCCCTCGTAAAGGAATAACCTCCTTCTTTCAGCCCTGTCCGGATCGGTCCTTAACATCCGGAAGGGCGAGGATGAGCATCGCCAGCCGCCGAGACGACAGAGATATTGACCCGGCGGCTGGCGCGTTTCAAGGCAACGGCCTGTTTTTATTGCAATTTCAGGTGAGCCGACCTGGACAATCGAACTGGAACACACAATAATATTTGCCTCAATGGTAAAGTCGACCATACGATATCTGTTGCTCTTTATTCTTGGCGGAAGCATCCACCTTGCGCTCTGCCTCGGAGACGGGGTATATCTGCCAGCCACGGCAGGGCGATATTTGATGCCTCCATCCGCCCATGCCGAAACCGTTGGTACCGAAAAACCGGCTTCAGGCGCAACAAGCGCCACCGCACCGGAAGCCCACCTGCATGACAGGGCGGCAATCCCCCAAACGCCCTCCTTTCTTTCCGGCCTGGCCCAAAGCTTTCAAAGCAACATTATCGAGGAAAACCGATATCTCCTGATCGTGAGGGGACTGAAAACCACAGCCATTATCGCTGTTCTTTCCACCATCCTGGGAACCTTCCTCGGCGCACTGGTCTGCTTCATGCGAATGTCGCGCAACCCGCTCCTGAACCTGCCGGCGAAAGCCTATATCTTTGTCCAGCGAGGCACCCCGTTGCTGGTCTCCCTGATGCTGATGTACTATGTCGTCTTCGCGTCTGTGGATATCAACCCGGTCATCGTCTCCATCATCGCGTTCGGCCTCAATTTTGCCGCATACGTCGCCGAAATCTACAGGGCAGGCATCAACAGCATCGACAAGGGGCAGATGGAAGCCGGCATCGCCATGGGATTTACGAAATTCAGGACGATTCTCTACATCATCCTGCCGCAAACCATCCGGCGCATCCTGCCGGTATACAAGGGGGAGTTCATCTCACTCCTCAAAATGACATCGGTTGTCGGCTATATCGCCGTCCAGGACCTGACCAAGGCCAGCGACATCATCCGCAGCCGTACCTTCGACGCGTTCTTCCCGCTATGCATGGTGGCAATCCTCTATATTTTCATCTCATGGGTAGTCATGCTCGCGATTGAGCATGTCGAAAAGCTGGCCGATCCAAAAACAAGAAGAAAGCAGGTTCAAGGCGCATGATAAAGGTAGAGCATCTTTCGAAAAATTTCGGGCAGCTTTCCGTCCTGAAAGACGTCAACATCGAAATCAGGGAGGGAGAGGTGATCTCGGTCATCGGCCCCTCCGGCAGCGGAAAAAGCACCCTTTTGCGCTGCATAAACCTGCTTGAACGCCCAAGCGGCGGCTCAATCCGGATCGATGGCGTCGACCTGCTCGACCCAAAAACCAACGTACCGAAGATTCGCCAGAAGATGAACATGGTGTTCCAGTCATTCAACCTGTTCGATCACCTCTCCGTCATGGAAAACCTGACACTGGCCCCCATCAAACTGCTGGGCAAAAGCAGGGCGGAGGCAGAACGCAAGGCGATCGAGTTGCTCACGCTGGTCGGGGTGGCCGATAAAGCCGGCAACTTCCCGGATGAACTCTCCGGAGGCCAGAAACAGAGGGTTGCCATCGCCAGATGCCTGACCATGGATCCCCAGATCATCCTGTTCGACGAACCGACCTCATCGCTCGACCCGACGATGGTCAGCGAGGTTCTTTCGGTAATTCGACGCCTGGCAAGGGGGGGCATGACCATGGTGATCGTCACCCATGAAATGGACTTCGCAAGGGATGTCTCCCACCGCGTGCTTTACATAGACGAGGGGGTAATCTATGAGAGCGGAACCCCCGATGAGCTCTTCAACAACCCCCGGAAGGAGAAAACAAAAGCGTTCATCAACAGGATAAGAAGCATCAACCATCACATAACCTCCCCCACTTACGACATCTACACCCTGCATGCCGAAATAGGGGCCTTCTGTGAAAAGCAGATACTGCCGATGAAAACCCGACAGAACCTGCTGACGATCGTAGAGGAGATGCTGAAGATGTATACGCCGGTTCTCTCCACATCACCGGTCGAGATGACTCTCGCCTATTCGGAAAAGAAAGAGAGTGTCGAGCTGGTTTTCGAAAATACAGGAAAGCCGTTCAACCCGCTCGAAAAATCGCTCTCCTCCGATGAATCAGGCTCGACAGGCATCGGCAGCATGACCCAAAGCATCGACTATCAGCGTGTGAACGACACCAACAGGCTGACCATGCTGCTTAACTGATTCCCGTCCGCAGCAAAATATTATGCCCGGCCGGCCTGAACAACCATCGGCCAGGTAATGGCTTTGCGATCATCGGCCTGACCCCAGCGTTCCGAAAGTTGCCTGCCAAGCTGCAGCACCGGATCGATGCCGGTTGCCTGTATAAAGCGGGCGGTCGCCGACCATGTACTGATATATCCGAGAAGATCGTGCAAGTTCCACAAAACCGACATATCGAAAACCGGAACATCAATCCGTGTAAAGGGCAATGAGATTTCTCGATAGCCATCATCTACAATTGCCCGCTCCGCCGGCCAGAAAGGGCCGACAACTTCGTCATAAAACCTCCTGACGATTGCATTGATCTCCTCCCCTTCGACAACGAGTGGCCCATAGCACCAAACCACGAGCACTCCATCCGCCACAAGCACCCGTCGCACCTCATCATAAAAGCGCTCCATATCGAACCAGTGAAGCGCCTGGGCAACCGTCACCAGATCAACCGAACGATCGTTCAACCCTGAAGCGTCCGCAAGCGCCACCCGATACTCGACACGCGGATGCAATACGGCGCCCTGAATCTGCGCCTGGCTGGCATCGGTGGCGACCACACGCTCAAAATATGCGACCAGTCCTGCCGCAGCCTGACCGCTTCCCGTCGCACAGTCCCACGCCATCCTGCGAGCAGGGGCAACAGAGGCAAGCCATGCAAAAAGCGTATCAGGATAGGAAGGACGAAACAGCGCATAATTTGAGGATACCGTGGAAAAATAGTCACGGAAGAGCGTTGTTGGATCTTCGCCCCCTTTATCGGACTGTTGTTTTTGATCCATAAGAACACTGGTAAATCAATAACCGAATAATGGAATCTCTCAGTGTTAATCAGTCGTTGCCGGCCACATCCTCGTCCCACAGATCCGGGCGCTCGCCGATGAATCGCGCCATGAGCGTTGCGCACTCCGTATCGTCCAGGAGGAGCACTTCGACGCCATTCTTTTCGAGGAACCCGATGTTCCCGTTGAAGTTCCTGTTTTCACCCACCACGACTCTTTTGATCCCGAACTGAACGATGGCGCCGGAACACATCATGCAGGGAGAGAGCGTCGTATACAGCGTAACATCATCATACCGGTTACGCCTCCCCGCTCTCCTGATGCAGTCCATTTCGCCGTGTGAGACAGGATCGCCATCCTGCACCCGCCTGTTATGACCTGAGGCAATGACCTTGCCGTTTTCAACCATCACGGCACCGACTGGGACGCCTCCTTCATGGTAACTCCTCAAGGCCTCGTCGAAGGCCATCCGCATGAAGTCAAGATCGTTTTTCATGGCAATAGTATGAATTCAATCATTAAACCATCCTCCTCTTTCCAATCCTGCCTCAGGGATATCACAAAAGCGGGAAAGGCAACCATAAAATATAGTACT
Source organism: Chlorobiaceae bacterium (assembly GCA_013334525.1). Taxonomy (GTDB): domain Bacteria; phylum Bacteroidota; class Chlorobiia; order Chlorobiales; family Chlorobiaceae; genus Chlorobaculum. Next base: position 3,024 of record JAAXXK010000001.1, on the reverse strand, counting down.
GGAAACACTCGCGTATTTCGCAGCTGTACTTTTTTATCTCAATAAATACTCAAAGACGTATACAGCAACATCAGTATCCTTTGACTTAAAACATCTGCATATACTTTTTTCCACCAAAACGAAGAAATAATCAGTAAAAAAATATGTAAGTTTTTACATCAACTCCCCTGAAATATCTACTGCGCTTTTTTTGGACGCTGAATGACCTGTTGTTTAACGAACTAAAAACACAAAAATCATGAGAAAATCAGCTCTTCTTTTGGCCATGGCTTTCTTCGCTACCGCTGCATTTGGCCCGACAAGAACCCTTGCAGAAAAAAAAGATGACAAAGCACCCGCAGTAAAAACCGAGAAGGTGAAACCGGGCAAAAAGGAGGCCGCAAAGCCTGCCGACAAACCCGGCGACAAAGCCGCCGCAAAACCTGCCGACAAATCAGCAGCCAAACCTGCGGTAAAACCTGCCGACAAGCCAGCCGAAAAGCCGGCTGACAAAGCTACCGCAAAACCAGCGGAAAAACCAGCCGCCAAGGCCGCAGATAAACCAGCCGAAAAGCCGGCCGCAAAAGCCGCTGACAAAGCCGCAGCAAAGCCGGCTGCCGGACCGCTCAAGAAGGACGGAACTCCCGATATGAGATTCAAGGCAAACAAGGAAGCTACAAAACCTGCCGCAGGACCGCTCAAAAAAGACGGAACTCCCGACAAGAGGTTCAAGGAAAACAAGTAAGGGCAGCAGTTGACTGCTCGCAACGACCAACTGCACATTTATGAAAAAGCAGCAAAAGAGGGTATATACGGCTCTCTTTTGCTGCTTTTTGCATTACTGCTTTTTTGAAAACATAGGCGTCAGAGACGTTCGTCCACCCCTGTCGCCTCTTGACGGTTAACTTGCGACACAGGGAATCCAACACCGCGGGAACACTCTCCCCGTGAACGCATAACAACGGTGAGAAATGAAATGCGCCGTGCCGCTTTTGCTTTATTGAAAGCTTACCGTACTTTTAATCAGAAATGAAAATCCAGAAAACACCCATTAATGCCAGCCAATTCCGAAATCACCCGAGATAACCTTGTTTTCCGCCTCTCCCTCCTGACAAGGCGTTGTCGCCAGATCATCGACCATGAGTTTCACGATGCCGGACTGACGGAGGCGACATGGCGCCCGCTCCTGCATCTCCATATCCTTGGAGACCAGAGCAAGCAGAAAGATCTGGCCACATCGGTCGGTATCGAAGGGGCCACGCTCGTGCGTCTTATCGATACCCTTGTTGAAAAGGGATTGATTCAGCGCACCGAAGACACTTCGGATCGGCGCAAAAACCTCATCAGCCTGACGCAGGCGGGCCAGGTTACCGTCGACAGGCTCAGGAAGATTATCGACCCGTTGCAACAAGACCTTCTCAGCGATTTCAGCGACAAGGACATTGCGGCAATCGGCAAATTCATCTACACTCTCGAATCGAAAGTCAGTACCTTCTGGCAACAGGCCAGGGGATGATCGACAAAATGCGAGACTGGCATTGCATCGAATAAAAGCCTTTTTCCTGGCCGATTCGCCACCTCGATGCGCCAACAGCGTACCACTTGCAGATAGAGCTCCTGTACCCTGTCGGTAACCGACTCCCCCACCTCTCTCTTGTTTCCCACTTATAGCTCGCCCCGAAATCTTTCTGCGTCACCCTGAAAGCAATCTCCGCTTTTTTTATTTGTTCTTTCGCTATCTAATCGTTAGTATTCTAATGATTAGATTTACAAGACAAAAAGATGAGGCAGCAATTGCGGACAGTTATTCCTGACATACCCTTTTCGGTCAACAGCCGTTGTGCGGCGATGCAGGTAGTAATCGTCCCTGGATTCGAACCTGGTCTACCCGTAGTGAGCGATGATGATCTCAACCGAAACGCGTCTCATTGGTTGTGTGATGACGTGTCGGAAAATGTAAAAAACGCTCTTTTGCGCGTGGGAATGAGTTGTGCTGAATGGATCAGAACACATCTCGACGACCAGGTTCAGTTATTCAATGCCTTTGGTAGACAAACGTATCCTGGCAGGAGTAACGGGCTGTCAAGCTCGAGAAGCCATGTTTACAAGGAATTCTGCGTGGTGCAGGATATCACAAACGACAAAATCATAAAAAGATGAAAAAGTTACTGTTAACAATCTCGATGGCAATGGTTTGCTCAACATCCTATGCATTCGGCCCGAGTGACCTGCAGGTTGGAAAATCAACGAAGAACGACGTTGCCGTAGCACAGTCACCTGCTGCCGCAGTTGTTATCGGCGATGATGTGTACGCTTATGAGAAAGCCATCAACGTCACCACCAATGCCGGAACCCTTTACACGGTCTATCATTTCAAGGGTGACACGTTGTCATCTGTCGAGCAGACCAACAACAGGCCATAATCATTGAACTTTGCGACCGGAGAGACACAACCCCGTATGCAAACCAACGGACTCATATTTGAATAAATCGAGCGGGCTTGTGATTCTTACGCACTCAATTCAAGATTTTGACTGACCAATAACCGGTCCCGCTTCCCTCAGGAACATGAGGGCGCCATCGGCGAGTACAGCTCAATTCAAAGTCCCCTTTCCCGCAGCTTGCATGTAACGGAAAAGGGGACTTTAATTTAAATAGCAGGGTCGCCTGATTTTGGGTGAGAATGTTTCAAAACAAGCTTCCTGTCCTGAGACATCATTGCTCTGTCCGCTCCAGAAGCCGCCCGCGCCCCTCTTCACCGCAACTGTAGCGCAGACGAAACGCCCTTATGCCGTTGCCTTCCGCCATGAGTTCGACATCACCCTGCTCCTCCGATCCGTGATCGCCGCAGGGCCAGGAGACAACGGTGGCTGAACCCTTTGAGCGGAGGAACTGCGTCCATGCTTCGGGGCGTTCCAGGACAAGGGGAGTTTTGGGATGGGCAACGGTTCCAAACACATGCAGCCTCGGGTTCGTGCGCGAAACACCCACCAGAACCGTCTGGCGATGCCCGCATGGCCCTGCCCCGACCTGCAGCAAAAACTC
>JAAXXK010000027.1 GCA_013334525.1 Chlorobiaceae bacterium | reverse complement strand
CCGTCCGGCCCAACAGGGGGCGGCAACGGAACAGGAAGGTCAGCCTGGATATTGTACCATTGGCGGGGCATCTCGTCCTCGGTGAGGAGGATCTTCGTGGGCTCTGTACTCATGCTCGTATTACTGGGTTGACATGGAAGTTTACTGGCTCTCGTCTCAGGCCATTATGAAAAATAGAGGAGAGCGGGCGTATTTCAATGCTGGAAAGCGACGAAAAGGGGTTTTCAGGAAGAAATAAAAAGGGGAAGAGTCAGGATATGGGTGCCGAAGGCAGGTTAGACCCGGTATTTTTGATGGCCTGCAAATGTTGTTTACATTTCAAATGGAACCTTCCCCCCTTTTTCCAGATCCCGAGGATGGCTACAAACGGTAAGAAACCATTTCCAATAAAGGGGCTTGACCATTGAGAATAGCAGAACTTCATCCACAAACAGATCGGGTATTGTCAGTTATTACGGATGATGGCCGTGTTGGTCTGTTTGATGTCACTCCATTTCTGGAATTTGAAGCGTTTGAAGCGCTTCGAGACCATGAGGAATTTATGAAGGTGAGTAATGGAGGATACTTCATCGAATGGGAGTGTGGCGCTGATTTGTCAGCGGACACGATCGAGGCACGATGGCAGGTTGTCGGGGAAGTCGCCGCGAAGACAAGCGCCTGAGAAGCTTACTGTTTTCTTATAATAACTTTGGAGAAGTGTAGATCAGAAAATAGCAGCCTGTTTATTCCTGTTTAGTCAGGTCAGTCCGGTAAATTATGGACTTTCTCAAACATGCGAATCGTCAGTTGGAACTGCAATGGAGCATTGCGAAATAAGTTGCACAAGCTTCAATCGTTGAATACGGACTTGTGTATAATTCAAGAATGCGAAGACCCATTGCGGTGTTCATCTGAAGTCTACAGGTTATGGGCCACAAATTACCTCTGGGTTGGCACAAACAAGAATCGAGGGCTGGGGATTTTTGCCAGACCGGACATATACATAGAGGCTGTTCCTCTGGATACCATGTCTTTGGAGCTATTTCTGCCTTGCAAAGTCAATGGTTCCATCTCGCTGCTTGCTGCTTGGAACCGTGAAGCCAATTCTCCGACATTTAATTACATAGGTCAACTCTGGAAGTTTCTCCAAAAACATGAGCAATTCCTGGCTGCTGAATTGGCAGTTCTCATCGGCGACCTGAACAGCAATGCATGTTGGGACGTTTGGGATCGTTGGTGAAACCATGGTGATGTTGTCCGACAGTTACAAAGTGTTGGACTCTCCAGTCTCTATCACCATGTACACGGGGAGCCGCATGGAAAAGAGACCACGCCCACCTTCTATATGCATCGCAAACCTGATAGAGCATATCACATCGATTATGCGTTCTTATCGGCGAAACTGCTGGAGAACTCGAGTTGCGAGCTGGGCAATCCGACCGCATGGTTAGAATTCAGTGACCATATGCCACTGACGGTCAATATCCCATGATCATGAGGTGTTATGCCATCAGTCGGTCAATCACAGATTTTTTTCCAAATCCTCATAATGACTCAATAGTGGCTGGCGGCTTCAATGAGATGTTTCAGGTATCGGGGTTGTCGGCGAGAGGCGGGATTGTTCGATGAGTTTAGTGCCGAAGGCGGGAATCGAACCCGCACGTCCATTGCTGAACACGGGATTTTAAGTCCCGGGCGTCTACCAGTTCCGCCACTTCGGCAAGCTTACAGATCGGAAACGGCCTAATTTAGCATCTTTGCGACGAATACACAAACGATGGCTGTTTTCCGGGAGCAACCGTTATTGCCTGAAGTGGTCGAATCCCCCTTCTGTATCCGCCAGGTCGATCGTCATGCCGTAAATGTCAGTCAGCAGCAACCCCTCTTCGGCTTCGGTGATCGTGCCGATGACCGATATGTCGCGGTTTCCGGCGATATCGTCGTATCGCCCCTTCGGCAAGGTGAACAGCAACTGGTAATCCTCGCCGCCCGACAGCGCCCAGGTGAGTGCGTCCTCCTGGAACTCTTCAGCTATTGCCCTCGCGTCCGGCATTACGGGTATCCGCGCCTCCTCGATGTGGGCTCCAACCCCGGAGCGCCTGCAGATATGGCCGAGATCAGAGGTCAGGCCGTCCGAGATGTCGATCATAGAGGTCGGCACGATATTGCTGTCGCGGAAGAACCGGATCGTGTCGTGGCGCGCTTCAGGCAGAAGGTGGCACCGGATGGCCCCGGTATACTCCTTCAGCTCGGCCATGACATCCTTGTTGTAGGGCTCGTTGTTGCGCAACTGTTCCAGCATCATGGCCTTTTCCCGAAGCAGCACTTTCAGGCCTGCCGCCGAGCCCCCGAGCGTTCCCGTTACGCAGATGATCTCTCCCGGCCGGGCCCCTTTGCGAAGGGCGAGACGCTCCTGCGTTGTCTCGCCGGTCATGGTTACGGAAATCGTGAGGCCGGATGGCGATGACGATGTATCTCCTCCGGCGATGGCCACTCCGTAGCGTGAGGCGGCATGGGCCATGCCCCGATAGAGCTCCTCGATCATCTCGACCGGTACGTTGCGAGGTACGGCAATCGAGACCAGTGCGTAACGCGGTTCTGCATTCATGGCGCAGATGTCGGAGACGTTGACGCTGATCGCCTTGCTTCCGAGGTGGTGCATCGGGGTGGTCAACAGGTCGAAATGCACCTGTTCGACCAGCAGGTCGGTCGTTGCGACCTGCACGGTCGGGCCGCCTGTTCGGTATACGGCGCAGTCGTCGCCGATGCCCTCGACGAGGCCGGGAGCGTTTTTGATGGTTGGGGCCGCAATGGCCGAAAGCTGTTCGATAAGCCCGAATTCGCCGATCTCGGAAATAGGTTTGAATGACATATATTTATGTACATTGATTGTTGGCCATGCTTATTCCGGCATCAGTGCCGTGCCCGCCGTTCACAAACATAGACAATTTCTTTTTTTCCATGGGTTTTTTTGACAAGCTCGGGTTGACTCGCCTGAAAGATGGGCTGAGCAAGACCCGCGATACCTTTCGGGACAAGCTCTCATTCGCCACCAAAGGCAAGACGGAGGTGGACGACGAGTTCCTTGAGGAGCTCGAGAACGTCCTCGTGGCCGCCGACGTCGGCGTAGAGACCACGCTCGACATCGTTGACGCCGTCACCCAGCGATCGAAGAGCGAAACCTACCGGTCGGAAGATGAGCTTAACGCGATGGTGATGGATGAAATAAGGAAGCTCCTGACTGAATCCGGCCACGACCACCCGGTCGAGTTCGAAGCCCCTCTTCCGGCAAAACCCTACGTGATCATGATCGTCGGGGTGAACGGCGCAGGAAAGACCACCAGTGTCGCGAAACTGGCCCATAACTACGAAAAGGCGGGCAAGCGGGTCGTAATCGCGGCGGCTGACACCTTCAGGGCGGCCGCATACGAACAGCTCAAGATATGGGCCGACAGGGCTGGAGTTCCTATTATCGGCCAGGGTCAGGGCGCCGACCCGGCATCGGTGGTTTTCGATTCCGTCAGTTCCGCTGTTTCCAGGGGGAGCGATGTGGTGCTGGTCGATACGGCCGGCCGCCTGCACAACAAGAGCCATCTCATGGAGGAACTCGCCAAGATCATGCGCGTCGCCCGCAAGAAGATCCCCGAAGCCCCGCACGAAGTGCTGCTGGTGCTTGACGGTACAACCGGACAGAACGCCGTGCTGCAGGCCAGGGAGTTTACGAAATTCGTCAACGTCACCGGCCTTGTCATGACCAAGCTCGACGGTACCTCGAAAGGGGGGATTGTACTTTCCATTTCGCGCGAACTCAACCTGCCGGTCAAGTACATCGGCGTGGGCGAAAAGATCGACGACCTCCAGCTGTTCGATCGGACAAGTTTTGTAGAGGCACTATTGGAGAAGGAGAGGTAAACTATGATTCGCGAATTACATCTGAATAGAGTTGGTCCGACTCCCTCATTATCCATGTCATTTGCTGAGAGGTTGAATCTTATTACTGGTGATAATGGGCTTGGCAAGACCTTTCTACTCGATATCATTTGGTGGACCTTGACCAACACCTGGGCAAATGGACCGGTTTTACCACAGCGTCAAAAAGGTGAAGTTCCACAAATCACTTACCATTTGTCAGGGAAAGCTGGGCTGACCAGGGAGCCGACGAAAAGCCGTTTCGATTATTCGCAACAGTCATGGCCTCGCACCCAGGCGAGACCTGTCATGCCGGGCCTTGTAATTTATGTAAGAGTCGACGGCAGTTTTTCGGTATGGGATCCTGCTCGCAATTATTGGCGATTCAATCAATCGAAAGGATACGATCAGGCCGACCGGCCAAGTGCTTATCATTTCAGCCAGGATAAAGTCTGGAATGGACTTGAAGAAGAAAAAAAAATACTTTGTAACGGCCTTGTCAGAGATTGGGTTTCTTGGCAGAATCAACCGGATCAGGGCTCTTTGTCTCCGTTCAATCTGTTGTCAAAAGTTATTGAGCGGCTATCGCCTCATCCAAAAGAATGGATGAAGCCAGGCAAGCCGACGCGAGTTTCAATTGAGGATGTTCGGGATATTCCCACCGTTGAACTGCCGTATGGTGTTGTTCCGGTCACTCAGGCATCAGCCGGAATGAAAAGGATCCTCGGGCTTTCTTACCTGCTGGTATGGACCTGGTATGAACATGTTCAGGCATCAGAACTGCTGAATCAGTCGCCAACCGATACGGTCATTCTTCTTATTGACGAGGTGGAGTCCCATCTTCATCCGCAATGGCAAAGAAGCATTCTTCCGGCAATGCTGGATGTTGCAACGGGACTGAAACAAAAGATAAAAACACAGGTTATCGCCACTACACATTCTCCACTTGTTCTTGCCTCTGTCGAGCCTGAGTTCAACGAGTCCGTCGATAAACTGTTTCTGTTTTCGCTTCATGATTCGACGGTCAAGCTTGAAGAGATGCCATGGGCAAAGCAGGGGGATGTGGTTGGTTGGCTGGTTTCAGATGTTTTCGGCCTCAAACAGGCTCGTTCGAAGTATGCGGAGATCGCCATCGAAGCTGCTGAGGCATTCATGAGGAACGATGTCGATCAGCTTCCTGAAGGCCTCAGGTCCAAAGAGCAGATTCATCGGGAGCTATTGCGTGTCGTTCCAGGCCACGATCCCTTCTGGCCGAGATGGATTGTCAGTACTAAACCCCGGTTGACGTGATTCACTTTGTTGCCACTTCACCGCCTTCGGATTTTGACAACGAGGTGCGAAACCCCGGCAATGCCTGGCTCGCCAGCAATACCGAGGGCAGGCCGAAAGATTACTGGTCGAAATGCAAATCGGCTTTGGCCGACGGCTTCAGGAGCCTTTGTGCATACAGTGCCATGTATGAACCGGTTGGTACGGTCGATCATTATCATCCCGTCGATACGCATCGTCACCTCACCTATGAATGGAGCAACTATCGTTTTGCTTCAGGTTGGATCAACAGCAGTAAAAGTACCAAGGTCGTTCTCGATCCATTCAAAGTCGAGGATGGCTGGTTCGAGATTATTCTGCCGTCGCTGCAACTCGTGCTTTCCGACACCATTCCGCAGGAGAGCCGATCACTTGCCGAATATACGCTCACAGGACTTCATTTGCGTGATGATGAGCGGGTGATCAGGCAACGGCAAAAGTGGTATTCCATGTATCAGGACAAAAAGATATCCATTGAAGTGCTTGACGAAATGGCACCTTTAATTGCCCGGGCAATCAGAAAACAGGCGCTTTCTAACGGCACCCAAGATTGAATAAAGCGATTGCTGCAATTTTACGAATATTCGCAAAGTAGCAACGGAAGGTACTTTATTAGTTTCGCGAGAAACTTCGACATGTCTTCAATCCGGAACAGGTGTGTTCCCGACCGGGCGTCCTGCGCGCCGAGCCTGTCGGCGACAGCCGAGGCTTCAGGCATCGATGCCACCAGCTCTGCCAGAGGCCCTTCGACCTTCAATGGGCCCATGAGCATGACAACATGGACGATTTCGGCTTCCGGTAGGTCAAGGAGATAGTCGATGTGCCAGTGCAGCTTTTTCACTCCTGATTTGGCCTGCCTCAAATATCCCATTGATACAAAGAGTTCGAGGAGCTCGCTCCGGAGGGCATGGACTGCGCCGTTGCCGCTTCTGGACGCATGACGCAGCAACCGGCCGGCCAGAGGGAACGAGCCTTTGGCATGGCCGAGTGCAGAGCCGACATAGAGGTATTTCCCCGGCTCAAGCCCGATGGCCCTGCCCCCAAGAAATCTCCCGAACGATACCGTGACCGGCGCGCAAATGTCGATGAGAAGGATGTAGGTGCCCTGGCGGGAATTCTGTCCGAAAATGGTAAACTGCATAGAGTGGAATTGCATTATTGAGGATAAGATGCAATATTAGCGAAGCTGTGTCAAGCGTTCAACCTGCTGGTAGGGAGAAATATGGGCGTGCTGATGTGGAATCGATGATGAAAAGGATGCGAAACGATGAGCATAAGGTGCAGAAGCGCCAGGCGATGGGGGAGCAACTGAAGCTTGGCGGCATTACCGATACGGGGGTGCTGGAGGCTTTTATGACCGTACAGCGGCACCTGTTTGTGGATGCATCCCATCGAACGTTTGCCTATAACGATTGCGCCTGGCCCATAGGATACGGGCAGACCATATCGCAGCCATATACGGTGGCCTTTATGACAACGCTCCTCGTTGAGCGCTGTCCATCAGGAAAGGTTCTCGAAATAGGAACCGGGTCAGGTTACCAGGCCGCCATCCTTGATGCCCTTGGTTACCAGGTTTTCACGATCGAGCGCATCCCGGAGCTATACGAAATGGCAGGCAGGGCGCTGGATTCAATGGGCATAACGGTGGCAAGGAGACTTGGTGATGGTACGCTTGGCTGGGAGGAGGAAGCTCCTTTTGAAGGTATTATTGTAACGGCGGCCGCACCGCATGAGCCCTTGACCCTTATGGGCCAGCTTGCCGAAGGCGGAGTGATGATCGTGCCTATAGGCGATTTTGGTTGCCAGCGGATGACGGTGATTCGTCGCAGGGGCGACAGGTTTGAATATGAGTATTTTCAAGGGTTCGCCTTCGTGCCGCTTTGCGGCAGGGAAGGCTGGCCGGATGATAACGGGTGAACAACTCAATAAAGAACAAGAGAGTTATGGGAATAATGAGCAAAATGAGGGATAAGACGCATATTCTGCTGATTATCGTTTCAGCGTCTTTTCTGGGGTTGATCGTTTTCGAATGGGGGATGAATTTTACCGGGCCTACCAAGAAAGCAGGGCTTGCAGGAAAAGTGAACGGCCGTCCCGTTACCACGGTCCAATACGACGAGATATACAACGGACTGAACGAACAATACAGACGAACCAATCCTGGTGCCGAGATTACTCCGCAGGTAGAGATCGGGTTCCGTGAACAGGCATGGAACGTCTCCGTCGATCAGGCGCTGGTCGAGGAGATGTTCGAGAAATACGGTATCAAGGTGCAGGACAGTGAAGTGCTTGCCGCTGTCAACAGCGAAATCAATCCCCCGATGATCATCCGCCAGAACTTCACCGATCCCCGTACGGGAAAGATCGACAGGCAGGTGCTCGAAAAGGTGCGTGCAGATCCCAAGGCCAAAGCCTTCTGGATCAAGGCCCAGGAGGTCGTCAAGCGTGAACTCAAGGTCGACAAGCTGCTCATGGCTCTCAAGACCATGACTATCGTTACCGATCCGGAGGTGGGCGAACTCGTCCAGCGCCAGTTTACCACCTTCTCGGCCTCATTCATCCCGTTCCCTCTCAGCTATGCCGGTGCCGAGTCCATGTTTCCGGTAAAGGATGAGGAGGTCAAGGCTTGGTACGCTGCCCACAAAGAGCAGTTCAGGCAGGAACCGACAAGGAGCGGACAGTTTGTCTATTTCCCGCAGACTCCCTCTTCCCAGGATAGCCTTCAGGTTAAGAACGAGATCGACGGCCTGGTCTCGCAATTTGCTTCTGCTCCCAGTGACAGCGAGTTTGTCAAGGTTCAGAGCGACAGGCCGGGTGCAGTCAACGTTGCCTATTCGAGAGCCGATTTTACTCCGGCAGCCGGCAATGCGGTTTTCGGTTCTCCCAAACTGGCTCCCGGACAGCTTATCGGCCCGGTTGCCGACAGGGGCTTTTACCGCCTGCTCAAGATCAAGGCCATCTCTTCAGGTCAGCCGGCGGCCGCCGCATCTCATATCCTCATTCGGTTCAATCCGGCTGACCAGGCCGCTGCAGGCCGGGCGCTCGCCCAGGTTGAGCAGATTTATGGTGAGCTGAAGAAGGGTGTTCCATTTGCAGAGCTTGCGGCAAAATATTCAGAAGATCCCATCAGCTCAAAGAGTGGCGGTTATGTGGGTTGGTTTACGAAAGAGCGTATGGTTCCCGAGTTTTCCCAGGCTGTCTTTGCCGGAAAACCCGGCCAGATCCTTGGCCCGGTCAGGACACAGTTCGGCCTGCATATAATCAAGATTGAGGGATTTGACCAGAAGCAGATCGTCTGTTCCGAAGTGGCGAGGCAGATCAAGCCTTCATCCCACACTGTCGAGTCCATCAGAAGGAAAGCCATGAATTTCCAGTCGGATGCAAAGTCGAAGGGGTTCGAACAGGCCGCCAGGCTTGAGAAGCTCGAAGTCGTAAAGAGCGGCGAGTTCTCAAGGCAGAGCCTCGTACCGGTGATCGGCATGAACGACAAGGTCACCAAGTTCGCCTTCAAGTCGAAGGAGGGCGATATCTCCGATGTGCTTGAAACCGAAAAGGGCTTCGCGGTCATGAAAATCCTTTCGAAGAACGATACCGGATATCGCCAGCCGGACACCGAACTTAACGCCATGATCAAGTCAGAGTTGGTGCGCGAGAAGCAGGGTGCCGCCCTGAAAGCCAAGCTGGCCGCATTGTCGGCTGCTTCCGGCGGTTCGCTTGAGGCCATCGTCGCCAAGGAGCCGAGCCTCAAGATATTCACCTCCAACGAGATTCGCTGGCGCGACGGGTTTATCGCCGGAGCCGGAGCCGATCGTCAGCTCGTTGAAGCCATGGCCGGCATGAAACTGAACAAGCTCTCCCCTCCGGTTCAGTTCGCAGGAGGTTATGCGCTCGTGATGCTGACCGGACGCCAGCTTCCGCAGGGCGTGGATGTGGCTGCCGAAAAAGGCCGTATTCTTCCCCAGTTCCTCAAAGTCAAGCAGGAACAGCTGTTCTCGGAATATTTCGGTGCAGTCCGCAAAGCGGCCAAGATCGAAGATTTCAGGCAGTAAAAGAAAGAGAGTGCATAGCATAAAAAAAGGCTGCCTTACACGAGGCAGCCTTTTTTATTTGCGATACGGTATTGCCGACAGTAGCAAAAGAGAGGGCGGACATTCCTGTCCGCCATTCAATGTCAGGGGTGTTCCCCGGCTTTCCGAGAATTTTCAATGCGTACGGGCAAACTCTTCCAGGCGGGCTTTTATCGTTACGGCGTTGTGCATGATGAGGCATTCGGCGGCAAGCGCCTCGCACTCCTCAATCGTGTATCTGTTCACGGCCGCCTTCATGGAGGGAATGTCTGAACTGACGATACTGAACTCCCTGAGGCCGCATCCTATCAGATAGGGCATGGCAATGGGATCCGAGCCCATGTCGCCGCAAAGCGATACCCTGCAGTGGTTTTTGTGTCCTGTGGATATGATCCTGTGGAGCTGCCGGATGATGGCGGGGTGGAATTTCTCGAACAGATCCTGGACGATAAGGTTATTGCGGTCGACAGCCAGGGTGTATTGGGTCAGGTCGTTGGTGCCGATGCTTATGAAATCTACGATCCGGGTGATTTCGTCGATCAGCTCAACGGCGGCCGGTATTTCGATCATGGCTCCGAGCCCAGGTTTGTCCAGCGGCTCCGTCATCGCATTTTTGAATCTTGTATAATGCCTGTCGAGTACCGCCTTGATGTATTCGATCTCTTCGATAGATGAGATCATCGGCATGAGGATGTCAATGTTGCCGTGGACGTTTGCCTTGACGATCGCCTGAAGTTGTGCATCGAGTATTTCGGGCACGTCGATAAGAATCCTGATACCCCTCCATCCCAGGTTCGGATTCGGCTCCTTGACAGGTGAGTAGAGCAGCTTGTCGCCACCGATGTCGAATAGCCTGATGACAAGCTGCTTCGGAGTGAGCATTTCCGCCATTTCAAGGTAATAGTCCTGCTGTACCGATTCTTTAGGGGGTTTGAGGTCGTCAAGGAAAAGGTTTTCCGTCCTGAAAAGCCCGACGCCTTCCGAACCTGTTGAATCAAGGTTTTCGAGTTCTTCCTTGAAATCGATGTTCGAGTAGACCGATATCCTGACCCCGCAGCGAGTGAATGCAAGCTGGTGCGCCAGCATCGAGTCGTCTGCCTCTCGTTTGGTTTCAGACTCCTTTTTTTTCTGGTACTCTTCTACAGTAACATTTTTCGGGTCAGTGATGATCATCCCTTCGTTGCCGTCCAGGATGATGCGGCTTCCGGAGACAACCTTTTGCGAGATGTTGCCCATACCGACCACGATGGGGATGTTGAGTGACTTGCAGATCAGGGAGATGTGCGAAGTCTTTCCACCGGTATCGGTGGCGAATCCCTTGATGTTGCTCCTGCTCAGCAGGATAATGTCTGCCGGCGAAAGATGGTGCGACACCACGATGGTCCCTTCGGGTACCCACGAATGAAGCTTTCGGGTATTGAGGTTCCTTACAATCCTGTCCTTGATGTCATGCAGGTCGGAGGCTCGTTCGCGGAAATAGAGGTCATCGGAATTGATGAAATTTTCGAGGTACTTTCCGAACTCCTGTTCGATGACCAGGTGTGCCGGTTTAAGCTCCGTACGGATCCGTCGACTTATGGACTGGATCAGGACAGGATCCTTGAGCAACAGGATCTGTGCCTGGAACAGGTCGGAATAGAGTCTGCCTATCTTGCGCGTGGTTACCCGCTCGATTTTTTTCAGCTCCTTTTCTGAACGGTGCAGAGCGGTAAGGAAGCGATCCACCTCATCATCCACATTGTCGTAGCTCAGCTCTGCAGTCTCGTGCTCGATGGTCTCCCTGACAAATTCATATGCCTCCCCGATGGCAAATCCTTTGGTGCTTCCAACGCCGAAAAAGCGCCGTTCCATTACGGAAAAGTCATTTGTCTGTCCAGTGTTCCCAGAGGATTCCAGCGAGAGTTTACCGGCGGCTTTCCGCACTTTTTTGTATGGCATGATCGGCAGTGCTAAAAGGGTGCTGCGTCAGAATTGTTAATGTAGCCGTCCATGTCCATGGGGGGCGGTTCCGGCAGGAAAGCCTCATGGTAACCTCCTCCGGAAGATTCAGGCTGATGCTGGTCATCGCCTGCTGTCAGGTATGAGTTGGCCGTGGACTGGAACCGGCCATAGTTTTTCAGGAACAGCAACCTGACCGTACCGATAGGTCCGTTTCGCTGTTTGCCGATGACGACCTCTGCGATGTCCTTGGTCGAGGAGCCGTCCTCGAAGTTCTTGGTGCCATACATCTCTGGCCGGGAGAGGAACATGACCATGTCGGCGTCCTGCTCGATCGAGCCCGACTCCCTGAGGTCGCTGAGCTGAGGCTTGCGGTCGCCTGAGCGTTGTTCCACCGAGCGGTTGAGCTGAGCCAGGGCGATGATCGGGATATTGAGTTCCTTCGCGAGAGCCTTGAGCGAACGTGAAATCTGTGCGATCTCCTGCTCGCGGTTCGACCGGCCATCCCTTACCGGCGTGACCAGCTGGAGGTAATCGACCACCACCATGCCGATGCCGTGTTCCTGCTTCAGGCGTCGCGTTTTGGCCGTCAGCTCCATGATCGAAATGCCCGGCGTATCGTCGATGAAGAGTTTCGCTTCGGCAAGGGCGTCCATGCTGTTGATGATCTTGCCCATCATTTCAGGCGAAATCTGTCCGCGCCTGACCAGCTGGGACTCCACGTATGCCTCGGCGCACATCAGCCTGACAGCCAGCTGGATTTCGGCCATTTCGAGGCTGAAGAACAGTACCGGTGTGTTGAAGTTCACGGCCGCATTTCGTGCAAGGGCGAGGGCAAAAGCGGTTTTTCCGGCAGAAGGCCGTGCCGCAATGATGATAAGGTCGGAGTTCTGGAAGCCTGCCGTATAGGCGTCCAGGTCCGAGAATCCCGATCCGATTCCGGTGACGGAGGACTGCGACGAACTCAGGTTTTCGATCATCCTTGTCGCCGTTTTCAGCAGCTCCTTGATGCTGGTGGCCTTTTTCTTGATGCCCGACTGCGAGATGTTGAAGAACTGCTGCGAAGCGTTTTCGACCAGGTCGAAGATGTCCATCGAGGTGTTGTATGCCGCGCCGGAGATGTGCGATGAGATCGAAATCATGCGGCGGTACAGGTACTTCTCCTTCACCAGCCGGGCATAGTATTCGATGTTGGCCGAGCTGATCACCTTGCCGGACAGTTCGCCGAGATAGGGCCTGCCGCCGATGTTTTCCAGCTCGTTGATTCTCGACAGCTCTTCACTCACCGTGATCAGGTCGATGGCCTGGCGCTTCTGGTAAAGCTGCATCATCGCCCTGAAAATGATCTGGTGTCGTTTCTCGTAAAAGACCGACTCTCCATTGTCTCCGAAAATCTGGATCACCTGCTCTATCGGGTCGTCTTCCAGCAGGATGCACGCAAGCACCTCCTGTTCGACCTCCAGCGAGTAGGGCGGTACCCTGCTTTCCTGGCTGAAATCTATGTCACGGCTCAGGTCGAGCTGTGCTTCGCGCTTCTTCATCCCTGTCCTTTTCCTCGTATAGCCTGTTAATTCGTTTTCCCGGTCAGCCTTTCGGGCAGACCTTGTCGTAATGAGCCCTCAGCATCTGTACATCTTCCCAGCAAGGCTTCTTCCAGTTCGGGTTCCTCAGCAGCGCCGCCGGATGGTAGGTGACCACGCAGTCAAACTGGTCCCATCGGATGATGCTGCCCCTCATGGCGCCCATCGAAAGATTGTTGCCGAGTATGGTGTTGGCCGCCACCCGACCCAGCAGGAGCACTATTTTCGGTTTGACGATCCTGAGTTGCTGCATCAGCCATGGCTTGCAGCATTCGATTTCGTCACCGAGGGGGTTGCGGTTCTCCGGTGGCCTGCACTTGACGATGTTCCCTATGTAGACCTCCTCTCTTTCGAATCCGATCGCAAGCAGGATCTTGTCGAGCAACTGGCCCGAGCGCCCGACAAAAGGCCTGCCCTGGGCGTCCTCATCGGCCCCGGGGGCTTCTCCTATAACGAAAACTCCTGCTTCCGGATTCCCTTCGCCGAACACGACGTTTTTGCGGGTCTGCGACAGGCGGCATTGCCGGCACCCTATCGTGACCCTGCACAGATCATCAAGGTTCGGCATGGCTGGGCCGTTCGTCCCGGAGCTTTCCGGAACGGGATCGAAAAGGGATTCCTGCTTCATTCCAGTTCAGGGGTTTCTGTCATTGGAGCAGTTGTTCAACGGCATCGAGAAGCCGTCCGGCCGCTTCTTCCTTGCTGAGCAGGGGCAGTTCCGACACCGTGCCGTCCCGATCCAGCAGCGTCAGTACGTTGGTGTCGACTTCAAACCCGGAAGTGCTGCGGTCGTATACGTTGAAAGCAACCAGATCCAGTCCCTTGTTTTCAAGTTTTTCCTTTGCATAGCCGATGCCGCCTGCGGTCTCCAGCGCGAAGCCGATGGCGAGCTGGGCAGGCCTTTTGCCGGCGGAGAACGCTGCGATAATGTCCGGATTCCTCACCAGCCGGATCTCCATTGTGGGCTCATTTTTCTTGAGTTTTCCCTCGACCGGCGTTTCCGGACGGTAATCGGCCACGGCTGCAGCACCGATGAAGATGTCGCATTCGTCGAAGAAGCGGCTTGAAGCCTCCATCATCTCCACTGCGCTCTCAACGTCAATACGCTCAACTCCGGATGGAGTAGCAAGGCTTACAGGTCCGGTTACGATTCGTACAACGGCCCCGCGCCTGGCCGCGGCAGCGGCGATGGCGAAGCCCATCTTACCGGACGAATAGTTCGACAGGAAGCGTACATCGTCGATTTTTTCCCTTGTCGGTCCTGCTGTGATCAGCACTTGACGGCCCTTGAGGCGCGAATCCGGTAAAGGTTCAAGCATTTCGTCGAGCGTCTCGACGATCAATTCCGGCTCCGGCATGCGCCCAAGCCCGCACTGACCCGAAGCCAGCTCACCGCTTTCGGGTTCAAGGATCCGGCATCCCTGCGTCGCCAGCACCGAAAGGTTGCGTCGCACCGAAGGAGACTCGTACATGTGGCCGTCCATGGCAGGCACCAGAAGCACCGGTTTGTCCGGACGAAGCGCGATGAAGCAGACCGAAAGCATGTCGTCGCACATCCCGGCGCTCAGCCTGGCGATCGTGTTGGCCGTCGCGGGCGCGATGACCAGGGCGTCAGCCCACTCTCCGAGCGTGATGTGCAGGGTCTGGTCGCTTTCTGCTGATCGGTCAGCAGCGAACATGTCGCCCAGTACCGGACCCCTGGAGACGGTTGAGAGCGACAGCTCGCTCACGAATTTCAGGGCGGACGCGGTGGCGAGCACCTTAACATTGGCCCCTGATTTCGTAAGCAGCCGGACAAGGTGAGGTGTTTTATATGCGGCTATGCCGCCGCAGATGCCAAGGATGATGTTCTTGCCGGTCAGCACGGTAAAACGGATAAAGGATTATCATTAAATGTATGAAAAATACAGGTATCGGAACCCTACTCTTTTTTCTCCTTCTTGCCGAACATGCGGTCCCAGAACTGGCTCCAGGTATGGAACTTCTCCCGGTATGAGACGCTGACGCCCCAGTTCTCGGAAGGTTTCTGCAGGTTGCTGTATGTGGCGGCGTCGTTGTTCATTCCATAGGAACGATAGCCCTCCACGTAAACTTTCGGGTTGACGCGGTACTCGATTTTCTGGGAGGTGCCATAGTAGTTCGTCGTCGTGTTGTTTTTCGAGGTGGTGGGGGTGCTGCCGGTCCCGATGAGCCTTATTTTTCCGTTGGTTCCCGGCACAAGCATGGCGAAGTAGAGCTCCAGGCCGCTCAGGTTGCCGTTGGTGCCTGTGCCGAGGTTGACGTTGAAGCTCTCCAGGCCGGCGATCTCCTGTACGATGCCCGAAAGCTGAGACGAGAGCAGTCCGGTCCCTGCCGATACGCCGACGCTCGATACGGCGATGTTGCCGCCTGTTGCCTGACGCTCGGGATTGAGGTACCACTGTTTCGAAAAAAGCATTGAAACGACGTTCAGGTCGGCGTTCGGGTCGATATGGCTCGAGTACCGTCCGATCATGTTCACGGCCGAATAGGGTTGGAGGTCGTCGTTCAGGTAGTAGCCCATCCGGACGTTCGGGGTGTCGAGAGTACCGCTGACGGCGATGAGCAGCTTGACGTTGTCCCTCTCGCCGGTCTGTGCGTCGTAGGCCGAGATCTGTTTGCCGCCATAGATGTTCTCAAGCTGGCCGTCACGGATCTCCTCGTTGTTCCATACGACCCTGCCGCCGTTGTCAAGGTCGAAACTCGAGTTGGAAAAGGTGTATTTGCCTCCGACGATGTCTACCGAGCCGAAAAGGCTGAAGTGCTGGTCGGTCTTGTTGATGTTGAGCGAAAGGTTGTTTATCGAGGCCTCGATCCGCTCGCCCCTGATACGGTCGAAAATCATGGTTCCTTTCAGCGGGACGTTGCTGTTGAGCCTGAGGTTTTTGATCTGGATAATATCGAGCAGATTGTAATGGAACTGCGGGTATCCTGCCGGTTTTGCTTTTGCCGTTTCGAGCGGTTTTTCAGATGGCTTTCGCGGTACGAACTGGATGAATTTCTCAACGCCGACATATTTGGCGCTTTCGCTGGAGCCCTTGCGGTAGAGGCTGAAATCGGCAGCGCTGAGCGTAAGCTCGCCTTCGGCGGTCGGAGCGGACAGCTCACCGTAGAACCGCAGGTTTTCGGTCGAACCGGTGACGGTGCCGAAGGAGGTGTCGTCCTTCAGGTCCTTTTTGTTGTACAGCATAAGGTTCCTGAAGGTGCCGGCAAGGTTGACCGATTTCGGGCTGAGGCCTTCGAGCCTGATCATGCCACTGATCGAACCGCTGCCCTGCAGGCTGTCCCTTATTTTTATGCTGCCGATGTCGATCCGGGATGGAGTACCTGTCACCTCGCCGTTTAACCGGTATGCGACCTGGGTCGGAGCCACACGGATCTTGGTGTCGTTCAGGTGGGTCGTCAGGAAGATGTCAGGCCTTGGCATGGTGCCGGAGATGCGCAGGTCGGTCGGGATGATTCCCTCGGCATAGTCGAAAAGCGGTACGACATAGGCGATGAACCTTGCAGACAGGTCGTCTGAATGGAACGAAACCTGCATCGGGCGGTTTTCCGGCATCTGTACCTGGAACGGCGAGAAGTTCAGGACGAGCGGTATCGACCCCGTTCCACGGATCGTATTGGTTGACGCACCCTGGGCTGAACCGGCCGCTGCCTGTGAACCCCGGCTTTCAAAGTCGAAACGAACCCGATCACCGGAGTGGTCTGCCGTCATGTGGACGGTGCCGATCTTCATCTCGTCGTAGGCGACATCGTTGCCCTTCAGGTCGAAAACGCTCGTTTTTGCGCCAGGCGATCCGCTTACCGACAGATGTGCGTTGGCGCGGCCTGACAGCGGGTTCAGTTTGGGATTGAGCAGGAAGTGCCTTGCTTCGCCAAGATCGATGTTCGTCAATGTGCACTGGAACGTCCCGGGCATGGTGCTGCTGAGTATGCCGTCCAGCTCGATGGACTGGTTGGCCTTGCTAAACCTGAAGTGGTTGAATCGCGTATAGGCCGGCGCAAGGTCTATGGTTGTGCCCGGCGATGTCTGCCAGGTGCCCTGCGGACTGGCGAGTTGCAGCTTGTCGACGGTCACCGTTGCCGACTGGCCGTTTCGCTGGGCATGGAAACTGGTCGAGAGCTTCTGCTCGAACTGGGGCATGGCAACATCCATGGAGGTATTGAGCAGCCCGTTGTCAAACGACGATAGCAGGTGAAGGCTTTTGAGTTCCTTTCCTGCGATGGCCATCGAAGTGGCGGTGGCTGAAACCGATGCTCCCGAGACGCCGGAAAGGCCACATTTTACAGAGGACTTCAATGTGCCGCTGCCGATGCTGAACGATGTGCCGTTGGAGAGCGATCCGATGGCGATGTCGGTATCGAGCAGGAGCAGTCCGCCGGATTGGGATACCTTGCCCGAAGCGGTGCCCTGGAACTGCAGCTCTTTTGTCGGCAGCAGCGGCCTGAGCGGTTCAAGGTCGCGCACGGTAACCTTGTAGCCGAAAGCATACGGTGCGGACGGCTGGGTCGCCGGGTTGGCCTGGACAGTGCCGAACTCCTTCGAAATACATGAGGATGCCTGTTTCAAGGCACTCATGACCTGGGTCAGCGAAGCAGTGCCCTGCAGGGAGAGGTCAATGTAATCGCTCGCAAGGGTTATCGAAGAGGAGTTCGGTGACTGGACGATGCTTGCCGAGACCGCGGACTGGTTCCTGATATGGAAATCGTTGACCAGGGAGGGGGCGAACACCATGTTCGCCTTGATGTTGAGGGACGAAGGGTCGAACCCCTGCCCCTTCATTTCGAAGGAGCCGTTAAGGTCGGTTTTGAACTCAGGCAACGCTGAGGCTTTCGACAGGTCCACCCTTTTCATGCTGCCGCCGGCCTGGTAAGATGGGGTTGCAGACGACAGATCGACGGTACCCGCCACGATAATGGCTGTTCCCTCCGTTTGCTGAAGATCGGTCGAAAAGTCGAGCTTCTTTCCGGTGAAATCGATGACGATCGACCCTGAAGAGACAGGCTGTTGCTGCCAGAATGCATTTCTTACGGTAGATTCCAGGTGTCCGGAGGCTACGCCGTCGGTTCCGAAATTCCCGCGGAACGTTCCTGATCCCGAAAAACCGCTCTTCACCTTTTCGATGCCGATAAATCGATGCGGCTCGATTTTTTCAAGCGAGAACTTACCGTCGGCCTGGTATCGGTCGCCTCCGGTCCGGGTGGTTTCAAACGCCAGAGAGCCTTGTCCGATGGCTGTTTTGAAGTCGACGTCTGTCAGCCATTTGTCGAGCCTGCCTCTCAGCGTTCCACTGAACTCGACGCCTGCGGCATCCCTGACAAGATTTTTATACCGGTCGGTTTTCAGTGCCTGAGTGAGAAATTCTGAAGAGATTTTCGATTTATCGAGCAGCAGGTGGAACGACAGGTTTTTTTTGTCGAGTACGTTGAGCATCTCGCCCTTGAACGCTATGCGGCTATCCCCGTGCTCAAAGGTCACCGGCATGATCTGCAGGTTGGTGAGCGTGCCTTTCGCATCGCCTTTTAAACGGTAAATGCCTGTCGGGAGCGACGGCATCGGATAGAATCGGTTCAGGTCGTCGGTATGGAGGCTGATGGACTCGATGTGCACGAATGCCTGGTTTTTCAGCACGCTCTCGGTCGAAATGCCTGAAAAAATATCGAGGCCGTCCATGGATACTGAAAGCCTGGCGCTGCTTTTGTCGGTTTCGAGCTCCAGTCCGATCACTTCGCTTCTCACTGAAGAGAGCGCCAGTGTTCCAGCCCCTTTCCTGAGAGTGAAGCCCCGGTCCGGCATCGTAAACTGCATCTGATCGATGGAGCCCATGAACTGGTATTTCTCGACAAATACCTTCGACATGTCCAGGCGGAGCCCGCGCAGGTCATAGCCCGGCGCGTTTCGCGCCGTCCAGTAGAGAGAGCTGTTCCTGACGCTCAAACGCCTGGCGCGGAACTTTCCGATAGCAAGGACCTCCGGTTTTTCGGGATGCCTTTTCGTAAAGATCTCCTGGATGTTGATCCGTCCGTTCTGGCGCTGGATGACGCGCCCCCGGAACCCCTCGATATTGACCTCCTTGAATGAAAGGATGGTGATCCTCGGTTTCAGGAGCCCGAGGAAATTGAACCTCAGCCGGACCTGGTCGGCAGTAGCCGCAGGCTCTGTCGCTCCCTCCTCGAAAACAGCCGGCGCAAGCAGGGTTACCCTGTCAGGGAACCGCAACTGTATCTCACGCACTTCCAGCCTGCCCCGGTACTCATTGTTGAACAGCGAGAGCATCTGTTTTTTTGCGAAAAGGTCCAGGGTGCCGCTGTTCAGTACGAACGCGGCAATGACGACGATCGCGATGATGGCCGCCGTGATGCCGGCCATCATGAGCAGGGTGTATTTTTTAACTATTTCCACCTGTTGCCTGTGAGCAGTAAAGATGAACGATGGTTTCGATGATTCCGGTAGTAGATCGTCCTTCCAGCAGGGGGACGGTCAGAACCGATCCGCCGTGCTCCAGTACGGCCGATGCGCCGGCGATTTTGTCAACAGGCCAGTCGGCCCCTTTGACCAGGATATCCGGCAGGAGCATACCGATCAGTTTTTCAGGTGTATCGTCGTCGAACAGCGTCACGGCATCGACCACGGCCAGCGCCGAGAGCACCTCCGCACGGTCTTCTTCGCATGATACCGGCCTGTTCGGCCCCTTGATCCTCCTGACTGAAGCATCGGTATTCAGCCCGACCACCAACCTGTCGCCGAGCCCGCGTGCGGCCGCCAGATAACGGACGTGGCCGGCATGGAGGATATCGAAACAACCGTTCGTGAATACGACCTTTTCTCCGCTGGTCTGCCAGCTTCGAATTTTCAGCAGGGCATCTGCGTGGGTGAGCGGTTTGGGTGGCATTTCGTCCTTCAGGATCGTTACGTTGGGGTAGCTCCTTTTAGATAAGAAATATAATGCGGATTACTAACTCGACAGCTCCCTGAAAATTGTTGCAGAAGGGCGGTAACCGCTTGTTTGTCCAGATCCGGCTGGTCGAAACGCCCAGATGCTTGCCGGAGGCTGCCAGGAATTTGAGGATCAGTTCATGGTTTCGATATAGGGGGGCCGTAAATAATGGCAGATTTGTAAAACTGTATTGATATAGGTACTCTTTATATAAATTCAGGTAACGCAGTTTACCTGAAATTGCGGAGTCATTCCGATGCTTTGCAAAGATCGGAAGAGTGGGTTCAGGCTCTTTTTTTCATGTTGCTGTGCCGGGCTGAAGCATTTACCCTGATGAATCAAAACATTATGATGGTTGTTGAAAAAGTGACCTTTCACTACAACGAAGTCGAAGATCGTATCTGCATGTCGGCGAATGTGGTGGGAGGGGAAAAGGTCGTATTCTGGTTTACCCAGCGACTGAGCAGGCGCATCGCGGATGCGTTGTGCACCTATTGCGAGAATTCCAGGCGGAACTCCTCTGTCGTCGATAAACCCATGATGCTTTCCTGCCAGCAGCGCGAGGCCGAATGGGCCAACAAGTCTCCCGAACCGGTCAGGTTGGAGGAGGGGCCGTCACGGTC
This sequence comes from Chlorobiaceae bacterium, assembly GCA_013334525.1. Classification (GTDB taxonomy): domain Bacteria; phylum Bacteroidota; class Chlorobiia; order Chlorobiales; family Chlorobiaceae; genus Chlorobaculum. Next base: position 15,461 of record JAAXXK010000027.1, on the reverse strand, counting down.
GTTTTTCCCGGTGACGGTTGACCTCTCGTTTACCCCGGAACAGGTGCAGATGCGAATACCCCTGCAGAACGGTGAGGTTGCCGCGATGCCTTTCACCCATTCAGAGTTGCGGCAATGGCTTTCAATACTCTACAAGACGTTCCAGATCGCCGAATGGTCGACCGAGTCATGGCCGGCGTGGTTGAAACCTGATGGCCCTGCCAACAATTGATCCTCTTTTTTCCCGAACCAGAAAAGCGCCCGTTTTCCTCGGATTCAGGTTCGAGGCGACTGTTTTTGGCGATGTTGTCATTGAAAAAATGAGGTGAGTGATTTGCGGAGTTTGCGTGATTTTTTTCTCAACGACTTTGAGAATCGCCGTACCGGCTTCATTATTTTCCAGCTGTTTGAATTGATGATTCGATCGATAGCTTGTTGAAGGTTCTCCACCCTTGCTGCTTGTACGACGGCTTCATGTTTCAACGCATCCGCAAAATGCTGAATCTCGCCGGATGTTCCCGGCAGCGTTCCGGGTTGTTTTCGATGTGCTGATGTTGTCGCGACGTGAAATCGATTTATCGCGTCGAGTTCAGTGGCATAACATTCGAGCTCCCTGTTTCTCCATTCAAGTTCCAGGACGCGGCCAAGGCTGGAGTACAACGTTTTGATATGTGATGCCCCTTCTTCAGACCCAGACACATTGATCATCATGGCCAATACAGGGTCGATCTTGTTGCCGACAGCAAGAACGCCAAGGCCGCTTGAATGATCGAATGCCAGATGCGGGTAGCGGGCTGATAGCTCATCCCATAATCGATATACTCCGAAATCCTCATGTCGAACGCTGATATCATGGAAAAGGACTACGCCCTTCGCACTCATTTTCGGCAGCCAGGTCTCGAAATCATGTCGAACCGCCTCATACGTATGTAACCCGTCTATGTGAAGCAGGTCTATGGATCCATTGCTGAAAAGCGGCAGGGCCTCATCAAACGTCATTTTCAACAAATGGGAAAATGCATGGTAGTGCTGTTCATTGTACGAAGCGACCTCTGTGTAGACATTTTCCTCATAAAATCCAGCATGGGGGTCCCCCTGCCAGGTGTCGACAGCATGGCATATTGTAGGCAGGGAGTTGGTGGCCACACTTTGGCAGACGGCGAAATACGAGTTTCCCGAATGGGTGCCCAATTCGACAAATATATTCGGGCGCAGAGTTTCGGTAATCCAGAACGCAAAAGGTATATGGCCAGCCCATCCAATTGGTTTGACAAGTCTGAGCGGTTTATGGTTTGATGCCAGGTTGTTCATGAATGGTTGAATGGGGGACTTTATGGGTAAATGAAAATAACCGCGAAAAAGAGGTATCCATATGTTTCATATGGTATTAAACTAGTCAATCGATAATGGTTCATCAAACCGTTACTGACCTGTTGTTAAACGGCAGCGCAATTTTAACCGGCTTGTTTTAACCTACACGGGTCGCATTCTGTTGTTGATGACCATCATCTATCATGAAAATGATTTTGATGTTTGGGAATTGGTGAAATATCCGGGTTTTGTACTTTAAGGTGAGGCAATGGAGCGATCTTTCTTTTCTGCATGTCAGGAAATGTATGTCAATGGACAGCAGGGAGATGGGAGGGGGTTATGAAATTACTAAAGGTTTGCCCCGTAGTTGTCTGTAAGGTTAACCATCATCTGGTTTGTATGACGGTAATGAACATGGATAGTATGTGTCTGCTATGAGTTCGTTAGTGGAAGCATTGAGAAACAGGAGTCGGCGCAGGATCAGGGCAGCTTCCATGGCATTGACGTTCCATGCGGTAAACCTGCTTGGGGTCATGATCCGGCGGCTTGGTCGAGATCATGCAAAGCAGGTCGCCTGCCTGCTCGGAGATTTCATTTACCGGGTCCTGGGGCTCAGGCGTGAGCTTGTTCACAGGAATCTCGGTATAACGTTTCCCGAAAAATCGCAAACCGAAATCCGCAGGATTGCCAGGGGCGTCTATCGGAATGTAGCCTCTACTCTACTTGAAGTGCTTCGTATTCCGCTCATCAGGAACCGTGGCGACATCGTCGATCTGGTCGATCTCGACCCGGGGGTATACCTTCGCGGAACCCGCAACGGCCAGACTGGAGCGGTGTTGGTTTCTGCCCATTATGGCAACTGGGAGCTCATGGCCCTGGCTTTTGGCCTCATGGTCCATCCGATGACCATAATCGTCAAGCGTCTCCGCAACAACAGGCTTGATCTCAAGATGAACGAGTACCGGACCATGCGGGGAAATAGCATCGTCTATGACGAATATGCGCTCAGGGAGGGGTTGCGGTTGCTGGAAGCTGGAGGCATCCTTGCAATTCTCGGCGACCAGTCCGATTCGAACGAGAGGTATTTCGGGCAGTTCCTCGGCAGGCGCGCCACGATGTTTCACGGTGCGGCCTTTTTTGCGCTCAAGGCAAGGGTACCGCTTTTTGTCGGCATGTGCAGAAATGGCGATGATGGAAGATACAGGATCGAGACTCAGGAGATCGACACTTCGGACCTTACCTTCAATAAAGAGGATATCGCCACACTGGCTTCCCGTTACACCAAAGTTCTCGAAGAGTACATCCTTCGGTGGCCGGAAGAGTGGTTCTGGCTTCACGACCGCTGGAAGCGGTGCTGAGATTACATGGATATGGTAACTGTTTTGCCGGGCCGTATCCGGTTATGGGCAGGTCACAACCAGGCTCATTTTCCCATCAAAAGCAAAGTTTTACATGACAAAAGAGGTACGCACTCCCGTTTTTCTCCTTTATGCGGTATTTGCTGCCCTTGTGATCGGGACACGGTTCATGATCGTGGCATCATACGGCAACATAACTCCATATTGGGATCAGTGGGATGCGATAATCGACCGCCTGCTCCGTCCATGGATTGATGGGACGCTTCAGTGGCAGGAACTCATCGCTCCCCACAATGAGCATCGGGTGTTTACCGGAAGGGTCTTGTCGCTTTCCCTTTTCCTTTTGAACGGCAGGGTACTGAACCCCATGCTCGAAATAGCCGTCAACGCGCTTCTTTATGCCGGCACCCTGCTCCTGCTTCTTCATATCCTGCTCAAAATGATTCCCGAAGAGCGAACCCGCATGGCGACCGTCATTTTCGCCACCCTGCTCTTCTCTGTCCCTTTGGCGGTTGAAAACATTCTGATGAACAACTCGTCACTTTATTTCATCCTGCTTTTCAGTTTTTTGTTCCTGTACGCAATCTCGCGCAGGGGCTCAGGAGGAGGTTTATGGGATCTTCTCGTGGTGGTCAGCGGGCTTTTGGCCTGTCTTTCCTTTGCTTCCGGGGCGTTGACGTTGGCCGCGGGTGTCGGGTTTCTCGGTTTGCAATGGATGTTGGGTGTCCAGAGAAACCGCAACACGATCATCATGATCCTGGTGCTGGCGGTCATGACAGGCGTGGCCGTTCATTTCACGCCATCCATTCCGGGGCACGCACCATACAAGAGCCGATCCATCCTTGATTTTGCCTTCGCATTGTTCAAGATGACGGGGGGAGTGGTGTTCTATATTCCTTCCCTTGTTTTTATGTTCAGGCAACTGCAACGAAAGCCGAAGGCCGACGATCCGACCTGGTTCCTTTTTGCGCTCTGTGTATGGCTGTTCGGCCAGATGTCGGTTATCGCCTACGGCAGGGGGAATGGGCAGGTGCTATCTTCACGTTACCTGGACTTGTATGCTGTCGGGATCCTGGCCAATCTTGCAGCTTTTCTGGTGAACATGCGGGACCCAGTCCTGAAATGGAGTATCAAACCACTCTCTGCCTGGGTGATGGTCCTCTTTATAGGTATCGGTATTTTTCTTTCCTCCATTGCCCGTGACCTCAGTGAAACCGGAGCCAGGGGAGTTGAAAGCGAGAGCAGAGTCCGGACCTATCTTGCGACTCACGATGAGAGTGTCCTCAATGAAAAGAACGCAAGAATTCCATATCCCGATCCGAAACGGTTGAAATCATTGCTTGATCAAAAGGCTGTCCAATCGTTATTGCCGTCGGATCTGGTTGAGGCTGATGGTTCCAGGGCGGGAAAACGACACACCACTTTTGCCCGGATCATATTTTTCGCAGGTTCCATTTTGGTCGGCATCGCTTCCGGTCTTTGCTGTTATCTTCTGTTTATTCAAGGCGACCCTCATCTTTTGTCCGCCAGGTCGATCACTTCGACCGGAAATGTGACGGATTAGCCCGGGCTTGTTCCGGCAGTGGCCACCGAGCCATCAGTAAGGAGCGTCTGGTGCCCTGATTATGCGGTGATATGGTAAACTATCCCCGTGTTATATGATCTGTCATTTGTCCCGGGTAATTATTGGCTCTGTTTCAGCAGTGACGTATATTAAAAGTTTTATTCCGCAACGACCGTTTCCTTTTCTTTCGCCTGACCACCATACTATGAAAGCCGTAATTCTTGCCGGAGGGCTTGGGACCCGCATTTCGGAAGAGACCCACCTCAAACCGAAGCCCATGATCGAAATCGGCGGCATGCCGATTCTCTGGCATATCCTTAAAATCTACTCGGCCTACAACGTCAACGAATTCATCATCTGCTGCGGGTACAAGGGGTACCTGATCAAGGAGTATTTCGCCAACTATTTCCTGCACATGTCGGATGTGACCTTCGACATGGAGCGCAACCTTATGGAGGTGCACCACCGCAAGGCCGAGCCCTGGAAGGTGACCCTGGTGGATACCGGCGAAGAGACCATGACCGGCGGCCGCCTGAAGCGCGTGAAGGATTACGTGAAGGACGAAAAGGAGATCTTTTTTACCTATGGGGATGGAGTGAGCGATGTCGACATCAGCAAGTTGCTGGCGTTCCACCGCTCTCAGGGGGTCAAGGCGACCCTGATGGCGACCATGCCGGCCGGCCGGTTTGGTATGCTCGAAATAGTTGAGCACAAAGTAAGGACTTTCAGGGAAAAGCCTAAAGGTGACGGAGCGATGATCAACGGCGGCTTTTTTGTGCTTTCTCCTGAAGTGATCGACTATATTCCGGATGATCATACCTCATGGGAGCGGGAGCCGCTTGAACGCCTTGCCCGCGAAGGCAGCCTTGCCGCATATTCCCATCACGGCTTCTGGCAACCGATGGATACGCTCAGGGACAAGCTCTACCTCGAGGAACTATGGAAATCGGGCAATGCCCCGTGGAAAGTCTGGTAAACCATAAATGCGCTCATGCTGAACAACGATTTCTGGGCAGGAAAAAAGGTTCTTGTCACCGGTCATACCGGATTCAAGGGATCCTGGCTCTCCATATGGCTCAACATGCTTGGTGCCGATGTTGCCGGTTATGCTCTTGAACCGTTGACCTCGAACGACAATTTTGTGCTCTCCGGCATCGGAGCCCGGATGCGCCACGAAATCGGGGACATAAGGGACTTCCAGCGGCTGGGTAGATGCTTTGAATCGTTCAGGCCGGAGATCGTTTTCCACCTCGCCGCGCAGCCTCTTGTCAGGGAATCTTACAAAACCCCCAGGGAAACCTACGATGTTAATGTTCTTGGTACAGTCAACCTTCTTGAGTGTTGCCGACTTAGCGATTCAGTACGCGTAATCGTCAACGTGACCACCGACAAGTGCTACGAAAACCGGGAGTGGGTCTGGGGGTATCGTGAAAACGACAGGCTCGGCGGCCACGACCCATACAGTTCGAGCAAGGCATGCAGCGAAATGGTGACCGAGGCCTACAGGAGATCATTTTTCGATCCCCGGGATTTTGCACGTCATGGCAAGAGCCTTGCTTCAGCCAGGGCAGGCAATGTGTTCGGGGGAGGAGACTGGCAGGTCGACCGTATCGTGCCGGACTGCATCAGGCATCTCGAACGGGGTCACTCCGTTCCTGTCAGGAGCCCGAGTGCCGTACGTCCGTGGCAGCACGTCCTGGAGCCGCTTTCCGGTTACCTTCTCCTGGCCGCCAGGATGTTCAACGACCCGTCGCCCTACGCCGGGGCATGGAATTTCGGCCCTGAAGATTCGAGCTTTCTCAACGTCGGCACCCTCGTTGACTCCATCGTGAAGGCCTGGGGGGCAGGTGCATGGGAAGATCGTTCTTTGCCCGGCGCAGTTCACGAAGCCCATTTGCTCAAGCTCGATATCGCCAAGGCCAGGGCGCTTCTCGGATGGTCTCCTCTCTGGGATATCGAGAGGGCCGTCCTGGAAACCGTCAATTGGTACAGGGAGTATAAATGCGACAGGGTTCATGAATTGTGCCTGAGACAGATCGGCGATTACATCAGCGAACGTTAAGTCGGAGAAACGCGAATGAAAGTGGTTTTTCTCGGTACGAACGGTTGGTATGACACTCCTGCAGGAAATACCGTGTGCATACTGATCGATACCGGAAGGGCTTCGATTATCCTTGATGCCGGAAGCGGGCTTCACAAGGTCGACAAACATATCGGCAATGGAAAGCCGGTCCATATGTTCCTGAGCCATATGCACCTCGACCATATCATAGGCCTGCATCTGCTCAATAAATTCGATTTCGCAAAAGGGCTGACCATTTTTTGCCGCAAGGGCGACAAGTCGCATCTGCAGTCGATCATCGCCCCGCCCTTCTCGTTGCCGTTTTCAGCCCTGCCATACCCGGTCGACATTGTGGAACTTGACGGTGGAACAATCGAACTCGACGGTTATTCGGTGCAGACCGGCCCGATGATGCATTCCGTCCCGACAATCGGATTCCGCCTGTCCATCGAGGGTAAAACCATCGTTTATTGCCCGGACACCGGCTATTGTGACAGCGCTGTGCAGCTTGCAGAATCGGCCGACCTGCTGATCGCCGAGTGCGCGTTCAGGTCCGGCGAACAGAGTGCCCACTGGCCGCACCTGAACCCGGAAAGCGCGGCCCGCCTGGCTCGCGATGCCGGTGCAAAGCAACTTGCCCTGGTGCACTTTGACGCGTCGAGGTATCTGGATGCAGAACGTCGTATTGCGGCGCAGTCGGCCGCGAAGGTTATTTTTCAGGATACGACAGCAGTCATGGACAACCAGGTGATGGAAATATGAAACAACAAGACAAACAAGGGAGCGACGAGGACTGATGAGCGGAAAAGTTGACGACCTTAAGCGGGAAATACTGGAAAAGACAAAAGAATACTATAAACTGCTCCACAAGCCAGAGCAGGAACGTGAGTTCGTACCAGGGCAGTCCCGGGTGGCTTACGCGGGAAGGGTGTTCGACGAAAAGGAGATGGTCAACCTCGTCGATTCCTCGCTCGATTTCTGGTTGACCTACGGAGACTATTCGCGGAAGTTTGAGCAGGAGCTGGCCGCTTACCTCGGGGTGCCATGGTCATTCCTGGTCAACAGCGGAAGCTCGGCCAACCTGCTCGCTTTCTTTTCGCTGACCTCCCCGTTGCTTGGTGAACGGCAGGTCAGGAGAGGAGACGAAGTCATTACGGTTGCAGCCGGATTTCCGACCACGGTTGCCCCCGCGATACAGTATGGAGCTGTGCCGGTTTTCATTGATGTCGAGCTGAAGACGGCCAACATCGATGCCGGTTTGCTGGAGCAGGCCCTCAGCCCGAAGAGCAGGGCGGTCATGGTTGCCCACACCCTCGGCAATCCTTTCGACCTCCGCACCGTCAGGTCTTTTTGTGACAGGCACAACCTCTGGTTGATAGAAGATAACTGTGACGCGCTGGGCAGCACGTTCGAGGGAAAGCTGACCGGCACATGGGGTGACATAGGTACCAGCAGTTTCTATCCCCCGCACCACATGACCATGGGCGAAGGCGGCGCAGTCTACACAAGCAGCCATCTCCTTAAACGCATCATGCTTTCGATCCGTGACTGGGGACGCGACTGCTGGTGCGACAGCGGGCGCGACAACACCTGCGGCAACCGGTTCAGCCAGCAGTTCGGCACCCTGCCGCTCGGATACGACCACAAATACGTCTACAGCCACTTCGGGTTCAATCTCAAGGCGACCGATATGCAGGCCGCCATAGGCCTGGCGCAGCTGGAGAAATTTCCGGCTTTCGTTGAAAAGCGGAAGCAGAATTTCCGTCGGCTCAGGAGCGCCCTGGAAGGTGTCGGTGAGTTTCTTGCCCTGCCCGAGGCGACCCCGGGATCCGACCCCAGCTGGTTTGGTTTCCTGATGACGATCAGGGACGGAGCGCCGTTCCGCAGAAACGATATCGTCGAGCATCTCGAAAACAGCAGGATCCAGACAAGGAACCTGTTCGCCGGCAACATGACCCGCCACCCGATGTTCCAGGCCCTGGTAGAAGGCGTCGATTACCGCGTCGCCGGTGCGTTAACCAATACCGACAAGATCATGAACGACAGCTTCTGGCTCGGAGTCTATCCCGGAATGGGCGATGATGCCATCGACTTCATGGCTTCGACCATCACCGGGTTCATAAGGAGCAGGGCATGAGGGTAGCCGATTATATCGCCCGGTTTATCGCTGAGCATCCGCAGACAGCCAAAACGGTTTTCATGGTTTCCGGCGGCGGCAACATGCACCTTATCGACGCGCTCGGCCGAAACGAACAGCTCGAATATGTATGCAACCACCACGAGCAGGCGTGCGCCGTTGCGGCAGAGGGGTATGCGAGGGTTTCGAACAAAATCGGGGTAGCCTACGTAACCACCGGACCTGGAGGAACCAATGCCATTACTGGCGTGATGGGTGCATGGGTGGATTCGATTCCCATGATGGTGGTTTCCGGGCAGGTCAAGTTTGAAACCACGATCTCGTCGCAACCCGAGCTTAGCCTCAGGCAGCTCGGCGACCAGGAGATCAACATTGTCGACATCGTAAGGCCGATCACGAAATATGCGGTGATGGTCACCGATAAACAGCGGGTCAGGTACCATCTGGAAAAGGCGGTGTATGAGGCGAAGCACGGCCGCCCCGGACCGGTCTGGATCGATGTTCCGCTCGATATTCAGGGTTCACAGATCGATCCTGATACGCTCGAAGGTTTTCAGACGCCTCCGGAACCGGAGTATGATTTCCGGATGGAGGAGGTGCTGGTTGCGCTGAACAAAGCCGAGCGACCGGTCATCGTCGCAGGCAACGGCATCGTGCTCTCCGGGGCGGTCGATGAGTTCAGGAAGCTTGCTTCGATGCTTAGTATCCCCGTGCTCGGGACATTTGCCAGATATGACATCGTCAAGGAGGGCGATCCTTTTTACGCCGGTCGCTTTGGTACGGTTGGTCATCGTGCAGGCAATTTCGCCGTCCAGAACAGTGACCTTGTCCTGGCCATCGGCGCCAGGCTCAACATTCGTGCCGTAAGCTACAACTGGGAGTATTTCGGGCGCGAAGCAGTGAAGATCGTCGTCGACATCGACGCGAACGAACTCAGGAAGCGCACCCTCGACATTGACCTGCCGGTCCGTTCCGATGCCGGTGCCTTCATCAGGGAGCTCTCGGCGGTCATGAATGGATGGAAGGGGCGCCCTGACTGGATGAACCGTTGCAGGCAGTACCGGGCGACATTCCCGACGATCGTCCCCGAGAGGCAGGCGGTTGAATGCAGGGTTGATTCCTATAATTTTTTCGACGTGCTCTCCGATGTCGCCCCTGATGACGCGGTTTTCGTCTTCGGCAACGGGACGGCCTGCGTCTCCTCATACCAGAGCCTGCGGTTGAAACCGTCGCAGAATGTCGTAGTGAATTCCGGTTGCGCTTCGATGGGTTACGACCTTCCGGCCGCCATAGGCGCCTGTTATGCCGCTCCGCATCGCCAGGTAATCTGCGTTACTGGCGATGGCAGCATGCAGATGAACATCCAGGAGCTGCAGACGATCGTTCACAACCGACTGCCGTTGAAGCTGTTCGTGCTGAACAACGAAGGATATGTTTCGATCCGCAACACCCAGCGAGGCTTTTTCAAGGGCCATTTCGTGGGATGCGGCGCCGGAAGCGGCGTCAGTTGCCCAGATGCGCTCAGGATTGCCGGGGCTTACGGATTCAGGGGAACAAGGATCGAAAACCAGGCAGCTTTCTCCGAAAGGATCGCGGATGTCCTTTCGACCGAAGGGCCGGTGCTCTGTGAAGTGATGCTTAACCCGGATGAGAAAATGGAGCCCAAGCTCTCTTCCGAGGTCAAGCCCGACGGCAGGATCGTATCCAAGCCTCTCGAAGACATGTACCCGTTCCTGGACAGGGAGGTTTTCCACAAACAGATGATCGTCGAGGTTATTAATGAATAAAAAGAGAGTACTTGTCACCGGAGGGACTGGTGGTATCGGCCAATCGATCGTAGAACGACTATCGGGAGACCCGCGATATGAAGTGTCCTCGCCAGCAAGGGTGGACCTTGATCTTGAGTCCCGGGAGTCTATCGACGCCTACTTTTCAGAGGCATCGGTCTACGATATTGTGATTAACAACGCGGGGATCAATTTCCCGGAATGTATAGAAGATATCGTCGACAAACACATTCAGTCGTCGTTGAATATCAACCTTGTAGCACCCTTGTTGATCATCCAGAAGTGCGTACCTCACATGAAGCAGCAGCGGTTTGGACGGATCGTCAATGTCAGTTCTATTTGGGGCGTACGTTCCAAGGAGAAGAGAACCCTTTACTCGGCAACCAAATTTGCACTGAACGGTGTTACGAAATCACTTTGCCGGGAGCTTGGTCCGTTCAATATTTTGGTTAATTCTATCTGTCCGGGATATGTGAATACATCGCTCACACAAAGAAATGTGACTCCTGAAGAGCAGGAGATAATCAAGAAAGAGATTCCGTTGAAGCGTTTCGCAGAACCCTCTGAAATCGCGGAATCAATCGCATTTCTGATCAGTGAAAACAATTCATACATGACCGGTCAGACGCTCATCGTCGACGGGGGGTTTCTGGCATGAACGAACTCATTATCAAATCAAAAATCAGAGACTACAAAGTCCTGTTCGAGAATAGTATCGAAGGTGTTGCCCGGGCTATAGAACCCTTGTCTAACAAGGTGCTTGTCGTCGATGCGAATGTTTTGGAAATCTATCGCAAAGATATCGAGTGCATGGCTGAAGAGGGTGATATTATAACTTTTGAGTCCATTGAGGACAACAAGGATCTTGAACATGTAGTTGAACTATATGCTGCTCTTATCGACAGAAGCGCTAAAAGGAACATCAATCTTGTTTCTGTTGGCGGTGGAATTACGCAGGACGTGACCGGCTTCGTTGCTTCGACCCTGTACAGGGGAGTTAACTGGACTTATGTGCCGACAACCTTTCTGGCGCAGACAGACAGTTGTATCGGCAGTAAGACATCATTGAATTTCCGGAACAGGAAGAACCTGCTCGGTACATTTTATCCGCCAGGAATGATCTGTCTTTGTCCTGCATTTCTTTCAACCCTTACGGAGATTGACTATTACAGCGGTATCGGTGAGACGATCAAGTTCCAGCTCATGAATCCTTTTGTAAAGCCCGATCTGCATGATATCGGGAACAAAATCAAGAAGGTGAAGCTTCACGAATCGCTTGACGATGTTATCAGGGAGAACATGGCAGTAAAGATCAACTACATGGAAAACGACGAGTTTGATCTTGGCAGGAGAAATCTATTGAATTACGGTCACTGCTTTGGGCATGCTCTCGAAATCTCATCCGATTATGCGATTCCTCACGGCATCGCTGTTTCTATCGGGATCCTTTTTGCCGGGGTGGTTTCGGTCAACCGGGGTATGATGAGCCGCACAGTGTTTGAAGGAATCAAAGCGATAATTTTATCCTGTCTTCCAGTTAAATATGACAAAAGGCATTACGATCAGAATCTGCTCCTGTTGGCCATGAAAAACGACAAGAAACGGATTGGAAGCAGGTTAAGCATTGTGCTTTCGGATAACGACTTCGTTCTGGGCAAGTTTGATGATCTTGAAGAGAGCGGATTTAATGAGGCGTTACAAACATTAATAGAAACATTGGAGAGAAACTAGATGAACAGCGTTGAATATCAGATGCTCTCAGTTCTCAGGGAACTCAAGGAAGTATATGGGGTATTTGAGATAAAAGCGGAATTTGAAGCCGAGGGGAGCAGGATAGAAGAGATGATGCGGCTCAAGGATGTGACCTCCAAAGCTGAACTGCCCATTATCCTTAAGATAGGCGGAGTCGAAGCAGTTACTGACATTTATAACGCCATAACTATTGGTGTCAAGGGCGTTATCGCGCCTATGGCCGAGACCGCTTTTGCTGTATCGAAGTTCCTTGGCGCCATTGAAACCTTCGTGGCGGAGGACAACCGTCGCGACATAGATTTTGCGATCAATATCGAAACCATCACGGCCTTCAGGAATCTTGACGATATCATGAACCTGCCCAAGATCAATCTCCTGAAGGGGTTGACGATCGGTCGGGTCGATTTCGTCGGGTCAATGGGTTATGACAGGAAGATGGTTGACAACGATGAAATCCTTGGGTACTGCACAACCATATTAAGGAAAGCGCGCGAAAATAACCTCGGAACCGGGCTTGGCGGGGCGATTTCGACGGGCTCCATAGAGGTCATCAGGAAACTTCATGCCGAAAAGTTGATTGACAAATTCGAGACCCGTAAGGTGGTTTTCAGGGCTGATTCGATTCTTGGTGATCCTGAGGCAGCCATTCTCAAGGCGGTCGAGTTTGAATTGCTGTGGCTGAAGAGCAAACGCAGGTATTACCACCGGATCAAGTCGGAAGACGAACACCGGATCGAGATGCTGGAAAAGAGGTTGGCCCGGTAATGAAAACCGTTTTTATTACCGGCGGGAGAGGATTCGTCGGCAGGAACCTGGCCGAAAAGCTTGATGAGCTCGGCTACAGGGTACTTGCCCCGTCGAGCAGCGAACTCGACCTGCTCGACCAGAATGCTGTCGACCGGTATTTCGACAGCCATCCGGTCGATATCATCATCCATGCCGCCAACAAGGGTGGAGGGCGCGATACGATTGGGATGACGGATGTGGTCCATTCGAACCTGAGGATGTTTTTCAATGTCGTCAGGCACTCCGACAAGGTCGAAAAGATCATTCATTTCGGATCAGGGGCAGAATATGGCAAACACAGGCCGATTGTCATGGTCGGGGAGGATGAGGCCGACAATGTGCTTCCGCTGGACGATTACGGCTTTTACAAGTCGGTTTGTTCCCGCTATATCGCTCACTCCGGCAGGAACATCGTCAATTTCAGGATATTCGCCTGTTACGGCAAGTATGAAGATTACCGATACAAGTTCATCTCAAACGCAATCGTCAAGAACCTTCTCGGCCTTCCCATAACCATACGCCAGAACGTCAATTTCGATTATGTCTACATTGACGACCTCGTCAGGATGGTTGTCTGGGCGATGCAGTCAACTCCTGCCCATAGGGTTTACAATCTCACCAGGGGTACAGGCATAGACCTGCTAACCCTCGCCGGGTTGGTCAATCTGGTGTCGGATCGTCCCTCTGAAATTGTCGTTGATACCCCGGGCCTGAATCATGAATACACCTCCTCGAACAGCCGGATCCTGGCAGAGTGCCCGGTCGATTTCATGCCTCACTCTACGGCCATAGCCCGGCTCTACGATTACTACGCCAGGAATTCAGGCTGCCTGGACCTTGATGCCGTTCGTAGGGATGCCTTTATCGACAACATCAGGGTAACGGGGCAGCAGTGATGAAAACGGTGATCAAAGAGCACAGGAGTAAAATCATCTACCTGGTCGTTGGTGGTTGGAATACCCTGTTCGGCTACGGAGCCTTCTCCATTCTCTACCTTTTGTTGTCTCATAGCCTCAATTCAACGCTTATCCTCACCATCAGTTATGTGCTGGCCATAACCAACGCATACATCGGATACAAGGTTTTTGTCTTCAGGACTAAAGGTAATGTGCTGAAAGAGTATCTGCGATTTTATGTGGTATACGGCGGGGCCTATGTCGCCAACATCATTCTGCTGCCTCTCCTTATGAGGGTATTTTTACTTAACGCTTACGTCTCGCAGGCATTAATTGTTATTTTGAGTGTGATAAGCAGTTACATTTTTCATAAGCGGTTTACGTTCAAAATGCATGAACATACAGAGTGACCTGGGACGCCCTTTTTATCCTGCGGCGAGCCTGATGTAGTTCAAACGCTTCGCTATGTCAGGTATTGAGATCTTATGTCGTTAAAATAAAACATTATGAAGAAGACTATAACAGTCGTAACCGCATGCTATAACGAAGAGGAGAACATCAAGCACGTTTATGACAGGGTGAAGGCGGTTTTCGCTGATACGCTTTCCCGATATTCATATGAGCATCTGTTCATCGACAATGCCTCTGAAGACGATACCGTGAAGATCCTGAAAGGCTTGGCTGCCGTTGATAGTAATGTTAAAGTCATTGTTAACTCAAGGAATTACGGTCACATAAGGTCTCCATACCATGGTTTGGTCCAGGCGGATGGAGACGCAGTGATCTCCATCGTTGCCGATCTTCAGGATCCCCCTGAAATGATCCCGGAACTGGTGAAACATTGGGAGTCTGGAGCCCACATCGTCGTGGCGGTTAAAAAGGACAGTAGTGAGTATCCCCTGATGTTCAGGGTGAGGAAGCTCTATTACCGGCTGTTGAAACATCTGTCGGATGTAGACATCATCCAGAACTACACCGGCTTTGGCCTGTATGACCAGAAAATTATCAACATTTTGAAGAACATTCCTGATCCCTACCCATTTTTCAGGGGAATCATAGCCGAGATTGGCTTCAAGGTGGTGAAAATTCCATACTCGCAACCGAGGAGAGAGAGGGGAATCACCAAAAACAACTTTTATACGCTGTATGACATGGGCATATTGGGAATTATCAGCAACTCCAAGGTGCCATTGCGTATCGCGACATTTTTCGGTTTTATATTGTCGTTCCTGAGCGTTCTTGCCGGACTCGGGTTTCTTGTGGGCAAGTTGATATTCTGGAACACATTTCAGGCTGGAATTGCTCCTATGCTGATCGGAAATTTCTTTCTTTTCGGTGTGCTTCTGTTTTTTATAGGAATTCTCGGCGAGTATGTCGGTGCCATCTATACACAGGTACTTGCAAGACCACGGGTTTTTGAATCAGAACGAATCAATTTCTGAATGAAGGATCTGTGATAAATACATGATGCCAAACTGGTGAAAAAAGCTACTGAATTCGGTGCGAGTAAAATAGGCATGAATATGCATTGATATATAACAGATTAATGTATTCTATGGAGATTTCGAAGATGAAATTGGGTGAGATTTATGATAAACATCAGGGAAAGGTTAGCGACAAGTGGCGTCTTTATCTGGATGTTTATGACCGGATATTTGATTCTTACAGGGATGAGCCTGTCAATCTTCTTGAGATAGGTATCCAGAACGGCGGTTCACTGGAACTATGGTCAAAGTATTTCAGGAATGGAAAATTATTTGTTGGATGCGATATAAACAAGGCTTGTGAAAAATTAAGGTATGATGACGAAAGGATCAAGGTTATCGTCG
>JAAXXK010000065.1 GCA_013334525.1 Chlorobiaceae bacterium | reverse complement strand
AAGGTCGGCGATACGGTTACCCTGCTTGACAACCCGGCGGAAGAGAGGCTGGCCGGTTACAAGGATGTGAAGCCGATGGTTTTCAGCGGCCTCTACCCGATCAACTCCAACGAGTTCGAGGATCTGCGCGAATCGCTCGAAAAGCTTTCGCTCAACGACGCATCGCTGGTCTATACCCCTGAAACTTCGGTAGCCCTCGGCTTCGGGTTCCGGTGCGGATTCCTCGGCCTGCTGCACATGGAGATCATCCAGGAGCGGCTGGAGCGCGAGTACAACGTCAACATCATTACGACGGTGCCGAACGTGGAGTACCGCGTGGTGCAGACCGGCGGCGATATCATTGAGGTCGACAACCCCTCGAAGATGCCCGATACCACGAAGATCAACTGGGTCGAGGAGCCTTACGTTTCGATGCAGATCATCACGATGTCCGAGTACATCGGCAACATCATGAAGCTCGGCATGGAGCGGCGCGGCGAGTACAAGAACACCGACTACCTTGATGCGACCAGAGTGAACATGCATTTCGAGTTTCCGCTGGGCGAGATCGTGTTCGATTTCCACGACAAGCTCAAATCGATCTCCAAAGGCTACGCTTCGATGGACTACGATTACATCGGCTACCGCCGTTCGGATCTGGTCAAGCTCGATGTGCTGCTCAACGGGGAGCCGGTCGATGCACTCTCCTCCATCGTACACCGTTCAAAATCCTACGACTGGGGCCGCAAGCTCTGTTCGAAGCTCAAGAGCATCATTCCGCGCCAGATGTACGAGGTGGCCATACAGGCGGCCATCGGCAGCAGGGTTATTTCGAGGGAGACGATTTCGGCCATGCGCAAGAACGTGCTTGCAAAGTGCTATGGCGGCGACATCAGCCGTAAGCGCAAGCTGCTCGAAAAGCAGAAAGAAGGAAAGAAAAGAATGAAGCAGGTCGGCAGTGTCGAAATTCCGCAGGAGGCATTCCTTGCCGTCCTGAAGATCGACGAATAAAATATTTTGTAATAAATTAAGGACGGCAACGCAGGAAGCATCTCCCAAAGGCGTCAGATTGAAAGACGCAGACGGATTGATAGCTTTGCAACCCCGGCAAATAATAAGTTTCAAGAGTGAAAAAACAGAACGCGACCCCCAACGCAACAACTGAAAAACGCCAGTCACGGGAGTGGTTCGAGGCTCTCATCATCGCTGCCCTGGTGGCGACGGTATTGAGGATGTTCGTGATCGAATCGTACCGGATTCCGACCGGTTCCATGGAGAAGACCCTTCTTGCCGGCGATTTCCTGTTTGTGAACAAGTACGTCTACGGACCCAAGGTGCCGTTTACCGACATAAGGCTTCCGAAGATCCATGATGTCAGGCGCGGAGAGATCATCGTCTTCAAGTTTCCCCGCGACAGGAGCCTGAACTACATCAAGAGGTGCATAGCCATCCCCGGCGATACCCTCGAAATCAGGTCCAGGCAGATATTTATCAATGGAAAGCCGGTCAGCCTGCCGGAACACGGCCAGTACATAGGAACCGAGATGCCTCCGGGGTACGGCGATTTCCAGATATTTCCATCGCTGTCGAACTACAACAAGGATAATTACGGACCTTTGCATATTCCGCGTAAAGGCGATGTGATCGATCTTACTCCAGCAACGTTGCCGATCTATCGCGACCTTGTCGCAGACGAAGGGCATACCGTCAGCCTTGTCGGAGAGAAGGTGTTTGTCGACGGCATGGCCCTCAGTCGATACACGGTGGGCAGGAACTATTACTTTGCAATGGGTGACAATCGGGACAACAGCCTCGACAGCCGTTACTGGGGCTTTCTTCCCGACAGCGACCTTGTCGGCCAGGCGCTCATGGTCTACTGGTCATGGGATCCCGACCTGTCGATCCTTACCGATCCGGTTGACAAGATCGCTTCGATACGCTGGCAGAGAACCGGCATGAGGGTTCACTGACCTGTACTTCGAGAGGATTTCCTTGGATATCCGATGCATTGACAGTGACGCTTCCGTGCTCCTGAACGGGAAAAAACAGAGGTTGGGACAGTGGACATTGAGTTCCGCTATCTGAAATCCCGCGCCGCGCGGTGTTTCGTTTGTTTCGTATCCGATCGGGATCAGCTCAAGCTTTTTGAGGGTGAGTGAGTTGAGGTCCGGCCCGGATCTGAGCGATCCGATGGTGAGCCTGCATGGCAGGCCTGATTCAGAGGAAAACGAACGCCTGAGTTCGTCCTTGAAGGTGTTGTCGAGGTAGAGGTTCAGCGAAAACCATACCAGGAGGTAGGCCGAGGTGAAGATCATGCCCGGCGAGAGCATGAGTGCGGTAAACCACTGCAGGCCTTTGCAACTTCCTTTTATCATGGCTTCAGGTCCTGCTTGTTACCGATAGGATAGCTTGTAATAATGATATGATTTTTTCCCCTTTTCAGTAGCAGTCTATATTCATGACCAGATCTTTTTCAGAAAAAAGTCTCGATAAGCCGGAAGAGCCGTTGTTTATCCTTAACCCCCTTGTCAAGACGTTCCAGGCTGATACGGAAACGCCGGTATCGGTCTATCTCAAGATGCAGCGCCCTTACTCCTGCCTTCTCGAATCGGTCGAAGGCGAGGAGCTGCTGGCCCGTTTTTCCTATATTGCCATTGATCCGGTGGCCGTGCTGAAAGGTACGGTCGGAGGTGAAATTTCGCTCGACATTCGCGACGCGAGGTTCGGGGCCCTTCAGTCGATCGTGAACGAAGAGACGGATTTGCGCAGGATCGTCGATCGCTGCCTGGCGATGTTCTCTTCGTCGGAGATGCCCCGCACCAAGAACGGGTCGCCCCAGATGACCACCTCGGGAGTGTTCGGATATTTCGGATACGATGCCATGCATCTGATCGAGAAGATTCCGGCTCCTGAACTGCCCGATCCGGCAGGGCTTCCCGATCTCTGTCTTCTGTTCTGCGATACGCTGGTTATTTTCGACAACGTGATGCGCAAGCTTTTCCTCGTGGCCAATTACCTCGACGAAAACGACCGCCAGCGGGCTGAGAGCAAGATCGACGAGCTTGCAGGACTCATTTTCGAGCCGCTCGACAGGGATCTCGTCCAGCTCAGGCCGGAACGATCTGAGCCTGTCGTTTCCAATACCGGCAGGGAGGAGTATTACGAAAAGGTGCTCAAGGCCAAGGAGTACATTCTCAGCGGCGACATTTTCCAGGTCCAGGTTTCGCAGCGCCTCCAGCGCAAACTGCATACCCGGCCGTTTGATGTCTATCGGGTGCTGAGGACCATCAATCCGTCGCCTTACCTCTATTTTTATGATC
This sequence comes from Chlorobiaceae bacterium, assembly GCA_013334525.1. GTDB lineage: Bacteria > Bacteroidota > Chlorobiia > Chlorobiales > Chlorobiaceae > Chlorobaculum. The sequence continues at coordinate 3,954 of JAAXXK010000065.1, read as the reverse complement.
TCGATGATTTTTTTGTCGTCGGTTCTTCGCCGGAACTGCTGGTCAAGGTTGAGCATGACCCATCAGGCAGGAGGATCGTCGATACCCGGCCCATCGCAGGCACGCGGCCCCGTGGCGAAACCTTCGACGAGGACGAACGCAACGCCCGCGAACTGCTTGCCGATGAGAAGGAGTGCGCCGAGCACCTCATGCTCATCGACCTGAGCCGCAACGACATCGGCCGGATCGCCAAAACGGGTACGGTTGAAACCAACGAGATGATGGTGATCGAGAAGTACTCGCATGTGATGCACATCGTCAGCAACGTCAGGGGGGAGCTGCAGGACGGGCTGAGCGCAATGGACGCATTCTGGTCCTGTTTCCCGGCCGGCACGCTTACCGGCGCACCCAAGGTCAGGGCCATGGAGATCATCTATGAGCTCGAAAACGAGAAGCGTGGCCTCTACGGCGGGGCAGTCGGCTATCTCGATTTCCGGGGGGGACTGACCACAGCCATAGCCATCCGTACCATGGTCATCCGGGATGGAGTCATCTACTTCCAGGCGGCAGGGGGTATTGTAGCCGACTCGACGCCGGAGTACGAATATGAAGAGACAATGAACAAAATGAGGGCAGGGCTCACCGCCCTCGAAAGCATTGAAACAACACTCTGATAAACCGTAAAACCTCAAAGCAGCCATGAAAAAGAAACGAACAACGCTCAAATCATTTGTGCTCGTATCTGCAGGCATTGCCTCAGGGGCACTGGCTTTTCCCAATGTTGAACTCTCTCTCAACGGTAACGATGCCGGTCTGGCCATTACCGGTTGCCCGAAGGCGGCCGTTGCTGCAGAAAGCCTGCAGAACCGTCCGATCCAGACCCTCAACGATTTCAATGAGGCTTTCGTGCGCATCGCCGAGTCTGCCACACCTTCGGTCGTGACGATATATACCGAATCTGCAATTGATCATTCCTCGCAGACCCCTTTCGATTTTTTCGGCAAGACCTTCGGCGAAATTTTCAACCAGTCGGCCCCTGATGCCCGTAATACCCGGAAGGAGGTGCTCCATGGGCTCGGTTCCGGAGTTATCGTCACTTCAGATGGTTATATCCTGACCAACAACCATGTGGTCGACAATGCTTACGCCATATCGATCAGGACCTCGGACAACCACAGGTATCCGGCAAAGATCGTCGGAAAGGATCCGCGTACCGATATCGCCGTCATCAAGATCAACGCCACCGGACTCAAGCCGGCCACGATGGGTAACAGCGACAAGCTGCGTGTCGGTGAGTGGGTTATCGCCATCGGTAGCCCGCTTGGTGAAAACCTTCCCTGCACGGTTACCCAGGGTATCGTCAGCGCCAAAGGGCGGGCAAATGTCGGGCTGGCCGATTACGAGGATTTCATCCAGACCGATGCCGCCATCAATCCCGGCAATTCGGGCGGAGCGCTGGTGAACATCAACGGCGACCTGATTGGAATCAGCACTGCGATTGCCAGTCGTTCCGCCGGGTTTGAAGGCATCGGGTTCGCCGTACCCTCGAACATGGCCAACAGGATCTTTACTTCGCTGCTCAAGACCGGCAAGGTGGAGCGCGGGTATCTCGGTATCTCCATTCAGGACGTTGACGAGAATGTGGCCAAGGGACTGAACATGAACAGGGTCGAAGGCGTGCTGGTAGGAACCGTGATCGAGGGCAGTCCTGCTGCCCGGGCGGGCCTGAAGACAGGGGATGTCGTCCTGGACTTCAACGGCAGGAAGGTGGCCAGTGCGGCTGAACTGCGCAATGACATCGCCAACCAGGCACCGGGAAGTTCTGTGGATATCCAGGTCAACCGTGACGGCCGCCCGCTTACGCTGACCTCACGTCTCGAGGCATTGCAGGACAAGGGTTTCGCTTCGCAGCAGGGCGGTGAGGTATCGAACGACCTGCTCGGCTTCATGGTCGCCGTGCTTGACGAACAGACCGCACAACGCATGCACACAAGGCCAAACTCACACCGGTTGATCGTAACCTCCGTCAAGGAAAGAAGCCAGGCGTTCAGGGTTGGACTCAGGCCTGGAGACATAGTTCTTTCCGTTGACAAGAAACAGGTTAACTCTGCTGCTTCATACAATGAGGTTGTCAAGCATAAAAAACAGGGTGATATGCTCTTCCTGCTCGTTGAACGTGGTTGGAGCCGGATGTATTTTGCGTTTAATCTGTAATGGGGCTTTGCCCTTGGGCTAAAGATTTTTTACATTTACCCATCAAGTAAAGTCAGCCAGGCTGCTGACTTTACTTTTTTTTGTTTGCCACATGTTCCATTGCGGCCGTAACGTATGGTGATAATTCGCTCTATTGCATCGCCAACAAAAAAACAAGAACCGAAATGAGTGATCGCATTTATCTGACCCCGGATGGATACAACCGGCTTAAAGAGGATCTTCATCTGTTGACGTCGCAGACCAGGAAAGAGGTGCTCGAAAAAATTGCGGAGGCCCGTTCGCACGGAGACCTGAGCGAAAATGCCGAATATGATGCCGCCCGAGAGGAGCAGGCTCATCTCGAATCGAGGATAAGCGAGCTGGAGAATAAACTGGCGGCAGCTACCATCCTTGATCCGAAGCAGGTTAAAACCGACAAGGTCTATATCCTGACATCGGTCAAGCTGCGCAATCTCCAGGTGGATGACGAGATCATCGAGTACACCCTCGTCTCATCCGAAGAGGCCGACTCCGATCTTGGCAAGATTTCCGTTCGCTCTCCTGTCGGCCGGTCGCTTATCGGCAAATCAATCGGCGACCAGGTCAGGATCAGCGTCCCGAAAGGGGAACTGCATTATGAGATATTGGACATTTTCGTTAAATAAAAAGTCTTAAGACTCCTTCCATGGGAAAACGACAGATTATCTATACGGCGCAGCAGATTGGCGGCAGCCGTGAACTGCTCGACAGGGAGATCAACCTTGTCACCAGAGAGCAGCGGGTATGGCATGGCTATGTAACGGCCATCGACCAGGACAAGCTGGAACTGCGGGACGCCCGTTCCGGAAAACACACCTTCAAGATCGCTGAGATCGACAAAATCTACCACGAGGTAATAACCGACTACTGATATGCGCAGGAAAATTGTTGTAGGCAACTGGAAAATGAATAATACTGTTGCCGAGTCTCTCGATCTGGCGACCGAGATCGCCGAAAAGGTCGGGACTGGAAGCCTGAGTTGCGAAGTCGGCATCGCGCCTTCGTTCCTGGCCCTTCATGAGGTCGGCAAGGTAATTGAGTGGAGCGATATAAGGCTGACAGCCCAGAACTGTCATTACGAAAACGACGGGGCCTTTACCGGCGAGGTCTCTGCAAGGATGCTTGCAGCTTCGGGATGCAGCTATGTGATCCTGGGCCATTCAGAGCGTCGCCAGTATTTTGGCGATACCAACATCGTTGTCAACCGCAAAGTGAAGAAAGCCCTCGAGGAAGGCCTTAAAGTCATCCTCTGTGTCGGCGAAACCCTCGAAGAGCGTGAAGGCGGCGTTACCGAGTCGATTATTACCGGCCAGGTCGTCGAGGGGCTCTCTGGAGTCAGCGACATAAGCAATCTGGTCATCGCCTACGAACCGGTTTGGGCGATCGGCACCGGAAAAACGGCCTCCAGCGCCCAGGCCCAGGAGGTTCATGCATCGATCAGGGCAACCGTTGCCGGCCTTTACGGCCAGCAGGCCTCCGAACACCTCCGTATCCAGTACGGCGGCAGCGTGAAGCCCTCCAACGCGGTGGAACTGTTCGGCATGCCCGACATCGACGGAGGGCTGATCGGCGGAGCGAGCCTGAACACGGCTGACTTCATGGCCATCGTCCTGGCGGCCTGCTGACACTCGTATCGGCACAGATATGAAAAAGCCTCCTGCAATGGAGGCTTTTTCTGTTACTGCAAAACGCGCAGGGAAGATATTGGGCTGAAGCCCGTGATTTTTTGTGGATTGATCTTAT
>JAAXXK010000026.1 GCA_013334525.1 Chlorobiaceae bacterium | reverse complement strand
GGCCTTTTTATTTGCACAATCCGGGGTCAATTCTTTACTTTAAATTGCGTTTCGCGCTGAAATTGCGCTGAATGTTTGCCGGGTTGGGGTCGTGTGGTTATAATTACATGCGAAACAACAGGTTACGCGAAATGGACTGCTTGGCGTGTACTCTTGTATCCGGTGTTTTCAATCATCTAAATCTGGACATCCGGCTGTCTTCAGAAGTATGAACAAAAAGTTCGATGTTAAGGCGCAAGCGAAGGATATCCTCGAGGAGACCTTTGACACGGAAGCCGTAATGCTTCTCGGCAAGATCTCCGAGGAGATGCAGCTTATCCTTGTCAGTAATCCCTCGCCGACTTTTGTCGATGCCGCACGAATCGTGACCCACTATTTCGTCAATGACGGAAGGAGTGAGGGGTTTATCGAGGACTGGCTCAGGACCGCTGAGGAGCACTGTAAGTCAAGGGGGCTCGATGAGGCCGACCAGCCGAAAGCCATGCTCTCGGACCTTGGCATTTTCAGGTTCATGTGGTTCCTGAGGGAGAAGGGATTGAGCGAGGATCAGATCAACATTGTGCTGACCGGCGCGATCCAGCAGGCGACTGACAATCAGGACGAGTGAATTTTTAAATCGGCAACTGCCGAACGAACATCATAAAAGAGGTAAAAACGATAATGAACAAGACGATACTGCTGCATGAGGGAAAGGCCAAGAAAGTATGGCAGACCGATGAACCTGACCTCATCATACAGGAGTTCAAGGACGACGCGACCGCCTTCAACAACAAGAAGAAGGGATCGATAGCCGAGAAGGGCGTGACCAACAACGCCATTTCGTGCCACCTGTTCACCATGCTTGGCGAGAAGGGCATTCCAACCCATTTCGTCAGCCAGCTCAATGACCGCGACATGCTCTGCAAGAGCCTCGACATCATCAAGGTCGAAGTGGTCACCAGGAACGTCGCCGCCGGTTCGCTGGTCAGGCGTTACGGTTTTGCCGAAGGTACCGTGCTCGGCGAACCGATCATCGAGCTCTACCTCAAGAACGACGATCTTGACGATCCGCTCATGAACGAGAGCCATGCCGTTGCGCTCGGTATTGCCACCTATGAAGAGGTTGCCGTGCTCAAGGAGCTGGCCGCCAGGATCAACCAGATCCTCAAGCCATATTTCGCCGAAAGGCAGCTCCGCCTTGTCGATTTCAAGCTCGAATTCGGCCGCCACAAGGGCCAGATTCTGCTTGGCGACGAAATCAGCCCCGATACCTGCCGCTTCTGGGACGCAGAGTCCGGCGAGAAGCTTGACAAGGACCGTTTCCGCCTTGATCTCGGAGGCGTCGAGGATGCCTATTCCGAAGTCAAGAAGCGTGTGCTCGGCCTTTAAGCCGACATACCCGAGAGCCGACGATGATTGACATCAACGCTATCGTTGCCTACCTGCAACATGCAGATCCATCGTCGGTCTATCTCATCCTTTTTCTCTTTGCATTCTTTGAGAACGTCATTCCCCCGATTCCGGGGGATGTGCCGGTGGCGTTTGCCGGCTATCTCATCGCCAACAGCAACCTCTCCTTTTTCTGGTCGCTCTTCTGGGCTTCGCTCGGCTCAACCGGCGGGTTCATGACTGTTTACCTCCTCAGCCGCAACCTCGGCCTCAAGCTCTACGCTTCCGGCGAGAGCGAGATCCACCACCGGTTCGCCAAATGGATGCACAAGCTGTTTCCACCCTCCGAGATGGAGATTGTCCGTATGAAATTCTCGACCCACGGCTATGCGGCAGTGCTCGCCAACCGCTTTCTCTTTGGCTCCAGGGCGGTTATTTCCATCGTCGTCGGCCTTCTGCACCTGAATGTCCTGCTGGTATTGCTTGCCGCCATGACCAGCGCCACCTTATGGAACATCCTGCTCCTTTACGGCGGTTACGTGCTAGGCCAGAACTGGCAGGGAATCGGCAAATACGTAGTCATCTACAGCATACCGGTCACGGCTGTTTTTGTGGGCTATCTGGCCTATTCGGTAGTGAAATACCTGAAGAAAAGAAATACCGGCGGCTGAAGTTCAGCGCTTGGTATTTTAGGCATGTGCGCGTAACTTAGATCGTTTTATTTTTATACCCAATTCACAAGAGATTCCCTGCTGTAACTATGGCAAAACATTTGAAGCCCTATCCACCGGAAAAGAAAGGGGAGCACCTTCAGCTCTCGACCATCGGAGAACTCAAGGAGATGGCCCGTCAGGTCCGCCGGGACATTGTCCGCATGCTCGTGAAGTCCAATTCCGGCCACACCGGCGGCTCTCTCGGCATGGCCGACATCTTTACGGCGCTCTACTTCAAGGTGCTGAAACACCACCCGCACCAGTTCCATGACGATCGTGACTACGACCTGCTGTTCCTGTCGAATGGTCATATCGCGCCGGTCTGGTATAGTGTGCTTGCCCGGTCGGGATACTTCTCCCTCGATGAGCTAAACTACCTGCGGCAGATCAACTCCTACCTGCAGGGCCACCCGACCTCCGAATCGAAGCTGCCCGGCATCAGGATCGCTTCCGGTTCTCTTGGACAGGGGCTTTCGGCTGCCGTCGGCGCGGCGCTCGGCTTGCGTATGGATGGCAAGAAGAGCGATGTTTTCTGCCTTATGGGCGACGGGGAGTGCCAGGAGGGCCAAATTTGGGAGGCTGCCATGAGTGCCGCCCATTTCAAGCTTGGCAACCTTATCGGCATTGTCGACTACAACAACCTGCAGATCGACGGTGAGGTAAGCGAAGTGATGGATGTGGAGCCTTTTGCCGACAAGTGGCGCGCTTTCGGATGGGATGTCTTCGCCTGCGACGGCAACGATATCGAGCATTTCATCGATACGCTCGAAACCCTGAGGGCCGACGATGCCCGCACCAGGCCGGCCGTGATCCTCGCTACTACGATCATGGGCAAGGGGGTGCCGTTCTTCGAAGGTTCTATGCCCGACAAATCGAACTGGCACGGCAAACCGCCATCAAAAGATGACGGTGAGAAAGCCCTTGCGATTCTCGGCGAAACCATCTACGGTGACTTTTAGGTTTTAGGGGAGGTGCAGGTACAGGCGGGAAGATACCGGGGGCGGAAGATCAGGAATCTGCCCACGCTTGATGTAAGGCCCTGCAGCAGCAGGGTCAAGAAGTCGCTCTTCGATACGCTTGAAGCGAGGATCGATTTCGACGGCATCGATGTACTTGACCTGTTCGCCGGGTTCGGCAACCTTGGATTCGAGGCCCTGAGCAGGGGAGCCGGCAGCGCCTGTTTCGTCGACCAGAACCGTCAGGCACTGGAGGCCATGAGGGCTACGGCCGCTGATATCGGCGTGACGTCGATGTCGAAGTTTGTCGGCGCGGATGTGACCGCATTCCTCAAGAGGGAGCCTGGGACGTACGAACTGGTGTTCTGCGATCCTCCCTACCGCTGGGATGATTACGAGTCGCTTGTTCGTGCCATACTTGACGGGAACCTGCTCGCGCAAGAGGGATTGCTCCTGGTGGAACACCATTCGAGCCATGATTTTTCATCGTTGCAGGGGTACCTTTTCCACAAGGATTACGGAACGACCAGAGTCTCTTTTTTCACTCCCGAACCCCGCTGAAATGAGCAACAGAGCCATATATCCGGGGACTTTCGACCCGTTCACCAACGGTCATCTCGACGTCCTTGAGCGTGCGCTGAACATTTTCAACAAGGTCGAGGTGGTGCTTGCCGACAACAGCCAGAAGCATACGCTGTTTACGGTCGACGAGCGTCTTGAGATGGTCAGGGAGGTGGTAAAGGAGCTTCCGGCGGTGAGCGTCCATGTGCTGCATGACGGCCTGCTGGCCGATTATGCCCGCCAGCAGGGAGCAAAGGCGATCGTCAGGGGGGTGCGGCAGGTGAAGGATTTCGAGTATGAATTCCAGATATCCCTCCTGAACCGGCATCTCTATCCCGAAGTGACCACAGTTTTCCTGATGCCGAACGTCAAATACACCTATGTGGCCTCGTCAATCATTCGCGAAGTGGCCATGCTGGGCGGAGACGTCAGCAAGTTCGTCCATCCTTATGTGCTAGAAAAGCTCGTCGAGAAGCGCGCCGCACATCTGGGCGGATCATGATTTATTTCAAAAAAAACCATAATAAATATCATAGACGATGAGTGCAGATAACCATGAGAAATACCTGAGCCGACGGGTACTGAGCATGCAGGAATCCCAGACGATCAGGATCAGCGGCCTTGCCAAGAAGATGCAGGCGGAAGGGAAGGATGTCGTGAGCCTTTCAGCCGGCGAACCTGACTTTCCGACTCCTGACAACGTATGCCAGGCCGGAATCGACGCCATTAATGCCGGTTTCACCCGTTACACGGCCAACGCAGGTATTCCCGAACTGAAAAAAGCGATCGTCAGGAAGCTTTCGCGTGATAACGGCCTCGAGTACAGTGAAGCCGAGATCATCGTCAGCAACGGCGGCAAGCAGACGCTGGCCAACGCGTTTCTCGCGCTGTGCGACGAGGGTGACGAAGTGATCGTGCCGGCTCCATACTGGGTCAGCTTCCCTGAAATGGTCAGGCTCGCAGGTGCAACACCGGTTATTGTCGATACCACGATCGAAACGGGTTACAAACTGACCCCGGCGCAGCTTGAGGCGGCCATCACCCCGAAGACGAGGATGCTCGTCCTCAATTCGCCGTCGAACCCTACCGGTTCAGTCTACAGTGAGCAGGAGGTTCGTGACCTGATGAAAGTGGTTGAAGGGAAGGAGATTTTCGTCATTTCTGACGAGATGTACGACATGATCGTCTACGGTGGCGTGCGCCCTTTTTCACCGGCAAGGATCCCGGAGATGAAGCCCTGGGTGATCGTGAGCAACGGCACTTCGAAGAGCTACTCCATGACCGGCTGGAGAATCGGCTACGTGGCTGCACCGAAATGGATTATCGACGCATGCGACAAGATCCAGTCGCAGACCACCTCCAACGCCAACTCGATCGCCCAGAAAGCGGCCGCTGCAGCCCTGGACGGCGACCAGTCGATCGTATGGGAGCGGACGGCCGAGTTCCAGAAGCGTCGTGACTTCATGTTCAGGGAGCTCAACAAGATTCCAGGCATCCAGACCACACTGCCTGACGGCGCATTCTACATCTTCCCGTCTATCAAGGGGCTTCTGGGCAAGACCTTCGGCGGCAAGGTGATGAAGGATTCGGCCGATATTGCCGAATACCTGCTCAAGGATCATTTCGTAGCCACCGTTCCCGGCGATGCCTTCGGTGCTCCCGATAACCTGCGCCTCTCCTATGCGGCCTCGATCGAGGAGCTCGAAAAGGCCGTCAATCGCATGAGAAAGGCGTTCGAGTAATTGCCGCCCATGCTGAAGGTTCGCCGAAGCAGGGCTTACACTCGCTGGTTTGGATGGTACTCCCGCCGGCAGTTCAGGAGGCATTTCCACTCGCTGAGAGTGCAGATGCCGACCTGTCTGCCGGAAATGGAGCTTGACATACCGGTCATTTTCTACTGCAACCACGCCTACTGGTGGGACGGCTTCTGGTCCCAGCTCTGCACGGAGCTCTATTTCAGGCAGACCCTTTTCATTATCATGGAAAATACCCAGCTGGAGAAGCACCGCTTCTTCACCAGGGTCGGGGCGTTCTCGATTGACCGCTCCAATGCGCGAAGCGCCGTGGGCACGCTCGATTACGCGGCTTCATGCCTGCTTTCGCCTGGCGAGGCACAGAACGCGCTCTGGATTTTTCCCCAGGGCATCATCGAACATGTGGACAAACGCCCCCTCGTTTTTTTCAGGGGTACGGCCGGAATCGTCGAAAGAGTATTGAAAAAGCGGGAAGAGCTTTACCTTGTTTCAGTTGTCAGCCGTATTGAATATCTTGAAGACCAGAAGCCTGAACTGCTGCTCTCCTTCCAGCCCCAGACCCTGGTGACAAAGTCCGGGTACAAAGGGCTCGATGCCCTCAACGGTTTCATGCAGGCGACCACGGAATCGCATCTCGACCAGGTGAAGCGACAGGTGCAGGAACGTCGTCTTGAGGAGTTTGAAGTGGTACTGCGGGGAAGCCGCTCGGTGAACACGATATCGGAGGATTTCAGAAGGATTTTCGGGTTTGGCCGCGGGTCGGTGAAGAGGCCTGCGAAATAGTGGGGAGTAGAAATATATATATTGTAATGGTGTCGCTGTAAGTTGTTGTTTCAATAGAGGTAACGGCGGAATAGATTTGGTTTTTCCCGCCAAGGATGCAACGAGTTACAGGGGCAATGATAAAGGATACCAAATATGAGTACGGTCATATGCAGTTGCCTGCTTGGCGATAATGCGAAGGTCAGGCTGAAACTATCAAGGATCCTGCATGAGGAGGTTTCAGACCTCTATGGCGACGAGTTGCCCGAAGGCTCTCAGCCCGTCTGCGAAGTTGAGATGAAGGGGTGCCGCCGGGAGTTTTACGCCAACAAGACCGGCCAGCAGATCGGCATCGGCACGCCGGTGATTCTCGAGGCGGACGGGGGCTACGACCTCGGTATCGTCTACTCTGCCGGACGGATCGCGGCCAAGAAGCTCCAGCTCAAGGGGCATAACGAGGAGAGCGAGGCTTTGCCTTCGATCATCAGGATCGCCGACGAGAACGAGATCCGTGAGTTCGCCGATATCAGGAAGCGCGAACCCGAAATCAAGGAGGCATGCGAGAACAGGATAGAGCGTCACCATCTCGACATGAAACTGGTCGATATCGATCTTCGTCTCGACCAGCAGAAGCTTTCGGTTTACTATACAGCAACCCACAGGGTCGATTTCAGGGGACTTGTGCGCGACCTTGCCGGCGAGTTCAAAGCCAGGATACAGATGGTGCAGATCACCACCCGGGAAGAGGCGCGTCGGGCCAATACCCAGGGCCCCTGCGGCTGCGCGCTTTGCTGTTCCACCTGGATGCAGAAGATCCACGCCAACCCGTTCGCCGAAAAGCCGCAGATCCAGGAAAACGTGAACGGTGACAACCACTCCTTCAACACCATCGGCCTGTGCAACCGCCCGAAATGCTGCCTCAGCTTTTCGAAAGGGGCCCACAAAGCCGGAGGCTGCCGCAACAACGGCTGGCCGACGGTAGGTTCCACCATAGCGACCAGGGATGGCTCTGCCGTTGTCGACGGCGTCGATCCCCAGAAGAAAAGCATCTGGATCCGTTATCTGGATGGCGGGCAGAAGCGGCGTCTTTCGCTTGAGCAGTATACCGCCCTTTCTTCCAGGAAGTAGGGCCTTGCCGAACCATTTCGCGCCCATGTTCGATCTGTTATACCATACAACCGAGTGTCCGATTTTATGACCCATAGCTTTAAAAGAACCCTTGTAACGACAGCGCTTCCATATGCAAACGGTCCGGTTCACCTGGGCCATCTGGCAGGGGTCTACCTGCCTGCCGACATCTATGTGAGGTTCAAGCGTCTTTGCGGAGAGGAGATCATCCATATCGGAGGCTCCGACGAGCACGGCGTGCCGATCACCATCACTGCCGACCGCGAAGGCATAACGCCCCAGGACGTCGTCGACCGTTACCACTCCATGAACGCCGACGCCTTTTCCAGGTGCGGCATATCGTTCGACTACTACGGCCGGACCAGCTCGGCGAGGCATCACCAGACCGCCAGGGAGTTTTTCACCGAAATCGAGCAGAAGGGGATCTTCGTCAAGAAAACCGAAAAGCTTTTCTTCGACGCCAAGGCGGGCCGCTTTCTCTCAGACCGTTACGTCACAGGCACCTGCCCGATCTGCAGCAATACCGAGGCCAACGGAGACCAGTGCGAGCAGTGCGGCACCCACCTGAGCCCGCTTGAACTGATCGATCCGAAAAGCAAGCTTTCCGATGCGACCCCTGAACTTCGCGAGACGCTGCACTGGTATTTCCCGCTTGGCAGGTTCCAGAAGCAGCTTGAGGCCTACGTGGATGGCCACAGCGAAGAGTGGCGCCAGAACGTGGTCAACTACTCGCGGACCTGGCTCAACCAGGGACTGGCCGACCGGGCGATCACGCGCGACCTCTCCTGGGGGATCTCCCTGCCGCTCGACACGGACGAAGCAAAAGGCAAGGTGCTCTATGTCTGGTTCGATGCCGTGCTCGGCTATATCTCCTTTACCAGGGAGTGGGCCGAAAAGCAGGGTAGTGAGGAGCTCTGGAAGCGATACTGGCAGGACCCGGAGAGTCGCATCATCAACTTCATCGGCAAAGACAACGTGGTGTTCCACACCCTGATGTTCCCGGCGATCCTTATGGCCTGGAACGAAGGGCGGAGCGAAGGCCTATACCAGCTTGCCGACAATGTTCCTGCTTCCGAGTTCATGAACTTCGAGGGGCGCAAGTTTTCGAAGTCGCGCAACTATGCGGTCTACCTCGGCGAGTTCCTCGACAGCTTCCCGGCCGATACCCTGCGTTACAGCATCGCCATGAACTATCCGGAAAACAAGGATAGCGATTTCAGCTGGAGCGATTTCCAGAACCGCACCAACGGAGAACTGGCCGATACGCTCGGCAACTTTATCAAACGTTCGGTCGACTTCACCAATTCCAGGTTCGACGGCGAGGTGCCTTGCGACATCAGCCCCGAAGAGTGGAACGCCCTGGGCATCGACTGGCAGGAGAGTTTCAGGAAGCTCGAAGAGGCCTATGAGGGTTTCCATTTCCGCGAGGCTGCAACCCAGGCCATGGAGATCGCCCGCTTTGCCAACCGCTACCTCACCGAGGGTGAGCCATGGAAGACGATCAAGGTCGACCGCGATGCTGCGGCCCGAACCATGGCCGTATCGCTGAACCTTTGCCATACGCTTTCGCTGGTGTTCTATCCGGTCATTCCTGAAACATGCAACCGCATCCACCGGATGCTTGGCTTTGAGGGCACGATCGACGATCTGGTTGCTCCGGGCTCGCGGGTTTGGCAGACGGCAATCGAGCCGGGACTGAAAAAGGGACACAAACTGCTGGGGTCCTCGGAGATCCTCTTTTCCAAGATCGAACAGGCGGACATCGAGCCGGAGCTCAAAAAGATCGAGGCCCTGCTGGCCGAAGCACAGCGCCGTGAAGCCGTCGCAGAGCAGGCGCAAATCGCCTTCAAGCCTGAGATCAGCTTCGACGATTTCCAGAAAGTCGATCTTCGCGTGGCCAGGGTGCTCGAATGCGAACCGGTCAAGAAGGCGAGCAAGCTGCTCAAGATGAAGCTGCTGGTTGGTACCGAGGAGCGCCAGGTGCTTTCGGGCATCGCCCAGTACTACAGCCCCGAAGAGATGGTGGGCAAACAGGTGGTGCTGGTTGCCAACCTCGCCGACAGGAGCATCAGGGGGGAGCTTTCGCAGGGGATGATCCTGGCCGTCGAAGGCCGGGATGGACGACTTTTTGTGGTCGAGCCTGACGGCGATGAAATAATCGGGAACTCGGTCCAATAATCGTTTGTTGGTAATAAAAATAGTCCTATATTAGGTCACTAACATCGTGGGGTGGAGCAATTGGTAGCTCGTCGGGCTCATAACCCGAAGGTTGCAGGTTCAAGTCCTGTCCCCACCACCAGTTAAAAGACCGTGCCATGTTGTGCGGTCTTTTTTTTGTCCATTCGTAAGTTCATTCCCCCCCCTATTTTTTCCCGTTGTTGTCCTTCTGCGCAAGGAAGGCTATTTTTGCTGATGGCTGTCCGTCATGCAGGTTCGAACGGGAATAAACCATCAGGAAGGCGTATTTATGCACAGAAGCGTTACACGGTCCGGAATATGGCTGGTGCTCAGCCTGCTGTTCCCTTTATTCTGTGCTGCCAATCTCTGCGCCGCAGAGTTCCGTTACGGGATAGACGAGCTTGACGCCGGGGCTTACAAAGAGCTTGCAGGTAAAAGGGCAGGGGTGATAACCAATGCGGCCGCACTTTCAAGCACAGGCGAGCCGAGCTATCTCGTGCTGCTCAACCGTGGCATCGACCTGAAATTCCTCATGGCGCCGGAGCACGGTTTCTCCCTGGAAGGCCAGGCCGGTGAAAAGGTCGACAACAGCTCCGTTGCCGGCACGCTCAAAGTCTACTCGCTTTACGGCTCATCGAAAAAACCTGATCCGGCCCTGCTGAAAACGATTGACCTGCTTTTTTTCGACCTTCAGGACGCAGGCATCCGCTGCTACACCTATATCTCCACGATGAAGCTCGCCATGGAGGCCTGCCGGGATGCGGGCATCACCTTCGTGGTTCTTGACCGTCCAAATCCGATCGCGCCGATTCCTGCCGACGGGTTCATGCTTGAGCCATCGTTACAGTCGTTCGTCGGGGCTGACGAACTGCCTTTCGTGCACGGCATGACGGTTGGGGAGATCGCCCTCTGGATGCAGAAACGCCATTATCCCGGTCTTTCGCTGAAGGTCGTGAAGATGCAGGGGTATAGCCGCTCCAGGTTCGCCGATGAACTTCCCGGTTTCCGTTTCCGTTCACCGTCGCCCAATCTCCGTGACTTCGAAACCCTTCTTCTCTACCCGGCAACGGTCATGCTGGAAGCGACCGCCGTCAGCGAGGGCCGAGGTACCGACAACCCGTTCAGGATCTTCGGGGCGCCCTTCGTCGACGGCGATGCACTGAAGCGGGAGCTCGACGGGTATCATCTTCCCGGGGTTGAATTCAGCACGGCAACCTTCAGGCCGACGGGTAGCAAATTTTCCGGCACGGAGTGTCATGGCGTTCGGCTCGCGGTGACCGACAGGCGTCTGTTCGATCCTTTCAGGAGCGCTACGGCCATACTGCTCTCACTGCAGAAACTTTACCCCCGAGAGCTTGCGATCGAGGGCAACAAGAGCTTTTTCGATCAGTTGGCAGGCACCTCCCGCTACCGGATCATGATTCAGAAGCAGCGCCCGATCGGGGAGATTCTTGATGCTGCCCGTGGCCAGGTGCGCGCATTTGAAGCGGCTTCCAGTGACCGGTTCCTTTATCCCTGAACTGCCTGTGCACCGGTTCGTGCGGAATGCGGCAATCGCCCTTGATGCCGCATGGGCTGAGGAGTACCTGCCATAGCTGTATAGCCCTGGCCCGGAAGGCTCCCGAGCAGCTCAGGAGGTAGTACCGCCACATCCGGAAGAAACTATCGTCGTATTCGTTTTTCAACAGCGGCCTGTTGAGGGTAATGTTTTTATCCCAGGCTTTGAGCGTCAGGGCGTAATCGTGCGAGAACGAGTGCCAGTCTTCGAGGACGAAGCGTCCTTCATAGCCGATGGCGATCTGGCTGGCCGACGGTAGCATGGAGTTGGGGAAGATGTAGGTGCCGATCCATGGGTCTGTGCATGAAGAGGGCTCGTTGCTTCCGATGCTCTGGATGAGTAGCCGACCGTCGGGTTTGAGGCAACGGCGGGCCGTATCGAAGAATGTGCGGTAGTTTTTGTGGCCTACATGTTCGAGCATTCCGAGCGAAACGATCCGGTCGAAAGTGCCTTTGACGGAGCGGTAATCCATGAGCCTTATATCGACGTCGAAATTCCTGCATCTTGCGGCGGCCAGCTCTGCCTGTTCTTTTGAGATCGTCACGCCCACGACTTTCGCCCCGAAGTTCTCTGCGGCGAACCGTGCTGTCCCCCCCCATCCGCACCCTATGTCGAGAAGCGTCATGCCGGGTTCGACGGCCAGTTTGTCGAAGACCATGCGAAGCTTGATCTCCTGGGCCTCTTCAAGGTTTGCGGCACCCTCCCAGAAGGCGCAGCTGTAGATCATCAGCGGGTCGAGCATTTTCTGGAAAAGGTCGTTGCCGACGTCGTAATGCCTCTTGCCGACCGTAAAGGCGCGGGAGGGGGTCTGCATGTTCCATATCGCGCCCGCAATGGACTCAACGGCTTTTGAGACGGCGCCTACCTTGTTGTCGATGCCGGTCGTAAGGATCCTGAAAAAGAGTTCGTCAAGATCGTCGCAGTCCCACCATCCATCCATGTAGGACTCCCCGAAACCGAGGTTTCCCTGGAGGACGGTTTTCGGATAGGTGCCCCGGTCATGAATCCTGATGTCCCAGGGTTTTTTTCCGTCGACGGCTATTCCTGCCGAGTCGAACAGTTTTTCGAGTCGGTTCTGAAAGAAATCTTCGTACATGTTGCTGGGCTCCGGTTTACGTGGGAGTAGTAGATCCTTTCTGGAAAGGGTAAACCGATACTGAGTTTAACAGTAATTATACGCCAAAGCATTCAAATTGTCAATGCTTCACCTGCATCCGGCTTTCCGGGCCGAAAACCTCCGGCGGACGGGATTGTGCAGTTATGTACGGATATGGCAAGGCTGCATGGTCGTCGTGCAGTCCGGGCTATGGAGTGGGCCGGGCATTGTCCCGGTTACTCCTGATCCTTTGGTTTTGCTTTGTCGGGAAGGGTGTTCTTTTTGGGTCGGCCCCGTTTTCTGACGGCCACCTCTTTTGGTTGGGGCTCTTTGATTTCCGGCTGGTCGTCTGCACTCTCCTCGATGATTTCGGGGAAAGGTTCGCTGTCGAAGACCTCTTCGGGCAGCAGCTCGATCTCGTCGGCAATCTCGTCCGGAGGTTCGTAGGGTGGCGGCTGGTGCTGTGACTTGCTGGCGCGTTTGCCTTTAAGGGCCGGTTCGATCAGGGTCATGACCTCGTTGATCGAAGAAAAGATATAGAGCTGTTTGTCGAGGTTGCTGAGCTTGAGGAGATCCTTGATCTGCTGGCAGAGCGAAACGAAGATCGCAAGGCCTTCCGAGCGGTTGGCGAGCTGATGGGCAAGAAGCATCGAGCTGATGCCGGAGGAGTCTATGGCCTTGACCTGGGAGAAATCTATGATCAGGTTCCTGCTGAGGTTGTTGCTGACCAGTTGATCGATGGTCGACTTGAACCAGTCGGCATGACGGACGTCGAAAACCGCCTCTTCAAGCTTGAGGATGGTCAGTTCCTTACGGGTTGATACGGAGTGCTTCATTGCTGGTACTGCTGTTTAACATCTTGGTTGTGCAACGAGATTCATTCAAGAGACGAACTCGATGCTCATACAAACGGATCTGATTGAAGAAGTCCAGCCATCAACCCTGTTTTCTGGGTTCATCCGGTCGATGGGCGTGTGAGAACAACATTCTTCACGAAATCCTGTAGCAGAGTTTTTCGGCAAGCTCAGCAATTCCGGATTCGTTTAACGGGGAGTCCAACCACTCAACATTAAGCCTATTTTTGAAAAAAGTCAACTGGCGTTTTGCATAATTGCGGGTATGCTGGCTTATAAGCGTGATTGCGGTCTCAAGATCGATCTTTTCTTCGAAGCAGTCGAACAGTTCCTGATACCCTACGGTAGCCAGGGCGTTGACTTTTCCCTCTGTCAGCTCCAGCCGGAATTTTTCATGCAGGTGCCGCGCCTCTTCGACAAGCCCTGATTCGATCATTTCTGCGCTCCTGCGGTTGATCCTGTCGTAGAGCAGGGGTCTCGGCATATCGATGCCGCTAACGATGAACTCGAGATCGCCAGGCGCCTCTACCCTTGATTGCTGAAGCGCCGTGACGGTCGTGCCGGAGATTTCGATGATCTCCAGGCTCCTGATGATCCGTTGGGTCTTGGAGGCATCAAGCGTGAGCGCCTGCTGCGGGTCGAGCGTTTCAAGCCTGCGGTAAAGCGCCCGTGCTCCATGTTTCTCCAGTTCCCGTATCAGTCGGGCCCTGATTTCGGGGTCGGAGGGGGGAAGTGCGGAAAATCCTTTCAGGACTCCTTCAAGATAGAGCGTTGAACCGCCGGCCACGATCGCCGGTACTCCGCGCTGCTGGATTTCCCTGATTCTGTCGACAGCCTGAACGGCGAAATCTCCCGCGCTGAAGGGTTGCCCGATCTCTTTTTCGTCGATGAAGTGGTGGGGTACCGACTCCAGCATATGCCGGGGCGGTTTGGCCGTGCCGATGTCCATTCCGCGATATATCTGGCGTGAATCGGCCGACACGATCTCTGCGCCGCTCATCCGGGCTACCCTGAAGGCCAGTTCCGATTTGCCGGAGGCGGTTGGTCCGAGGATAACGAGTACCGGTTTTCTTGTCATGGCCGGGAAGGGGGGAGCGGAAAGAGGGGTTTCAGGGCCGCATAGACCTTCGAAAGGGGGAGGCCGACGACGTTGTAGTAGCATCCGTCGATCCGCCTGATGAAGCAGGCAAGCATGGGGTCCTGAATTCCGTAGGCGCCGGCTTTGTCGAAAGGCTTCATAAGGTCGATGTATCGGTCGATCTCTTCCGGAGTCATCGGTTCGAACTCGACGATGGTCCTGGCGTGGCCCAGGAGGGCTTCGGTGCCGTGCAGGATGCAGAATCCGGTAAGTACCTCGTGCGTCCGTCCCTGGAGGGCCCAGAGCATCGAGAACGCATGTTCGTAATCGAGAGGTTTGCCCAGCGGCCTGCTGTCGAGGAGTACCGTTGTATCTGAACCGAGCACGACGGCCTCATCAGTCGGTAGATTGAGCGATCGGCACACTGCTTCAGCCTTTTTCCGGGAGATTTCCGTCACGTTCTGTTCGACCGACAGTGACGGATCGAAGGTTTCATCGATTTCGACCGATGCCGTTTCGAAAGGAATGCCCGTCAGCGAAAGCAGTTCGCGCCGACGGGGTGAGCCGGATGCAAGGATGAGTCTCAGTGTTGCAGCCATGGTCAATCGAAGGTTTTCCAGTTTCTGCGCGACAGGTCGCGGTAAATCATGAAGCCCGAAACAGCCCCCGCACCGTAATAGATCATCGCGATGAGCGGTTCGCCGAAAATGAGCTTGCCGGTGCCGAAAAGCACCGAGTAGACCAGTACGACTCCGAAGAACCAGTCGGCGAAAAGGGCGAGGAATCCATGGTCCGCCTTCACGTCAGGCAACCGGTCGGAAACGGGTTTCCAGAAGATTCCGCCCACCCGGGTTGTCCTGAAGAAGGAGTCAAGCCTGGAGGCCTCGGTCGGAGGGGTGAGGAAGGTGACCAGAAGGGTGCAGACGATCGTGAACAGCACGATGATGAAGAGCGTGTTGGGGAAGGCGATGGTTGTAAACGTGCTCAGTACGGCGAATGCCACGATCGGGGCGATCATCGAGGTGATTTCCGACCAGGCGTTAAGCCGCCACCAGAACCAGCGCATGATCAGCACAAAGCCGGTGCCTGCACCGCACTGGATGATAAACTCCCATGCACTGGTTATGCTTTGGAGTACAAAGAATGTTATGTAGAGTGCAAAGGCTGCAGTCAGCGCGGTGACCGCCCTCGACATGAGGACGTAGTGCTTCTGGTCGGCCTCGGGCTTGAAGAAGCGCTTGTAGAAATCGTTGATCAGGTAGCTTGTTCCCCAGTTGAGGTGGGTGGAGAGCGTCGACATGTAGGCCGCCAGAAAGGCGGCGATCAGCAAGCCTTTCAGGCCGGGAGGCAATACTGCGTTCATCACATGCACGAAGCCATCCTCCTTCTGGTTGGCAGGAAGGTTGGGGAACATGACCAGGCTGACCAGGCCGACGACGATCCATGGCCAGGGTCGCACGCAGTAATGGGCGATGGTGAACCAGAGCGTGGCCAGCAACGAGTGTTTTTCGTCTTTTGCGCTCATCATCCTCTGGGCTACATAACCGCCGCCGCCGGGTTCGGCCCCTGGATACCAGGAGGCCCACCACTGGACGAAAGCCATCGCCGCGAATGATGCGAAAGGCAGGGCGTAGGCTCCCGTTCCGACATCTTTGGTGGCTGAGAACGAAGGGAAAAAGTCGAACATCCATCCCGGAAGGGCGCGCTGGAGACCGCCGGCAGCGACGACGACAGGGGAGTTCACCGCCAGTACGGCGAGGATGATGCAGCCGGTCATGGCTATTATGAACTGAACGGCATCGGTGATCGAGACCCCCCAGAGACCGGACATTCCCGAATAGACGGCCGTGAAGATCACCAGCCCTACGATCGTCAATTCGGCATTGATGCCGGGCACCATGATCTTGATGATCTTGAACATGGCCATGTTGACCCAGCCGATGATGATGGCGTTGATGAACAAGCCGAAATAGACCGCCTTGAAACCCCTGAGGAATGTGGCGGCCCGTCCGCTGTAACGCAGCTCGATGAACTCCAGGTCGGTCAGGATATTGGCGCGCCTCCATAGCCGGGCGAAAAAGAAGACCGTCAACATGCCGCCTGAAACGAAGGTCCACCAGATCCAGTTGCCGGCGATGCCGTTCCTGGCTACGAAGCCTGCCACGGCGAGCGGGGTGTCGGCGGCGAAGGTGGTGGCGACCATGCCTGTGCCGGCGATCCACCAGGGGAGCTGCCGTCCGGAAAGGAAGAATTCGCCGACATTTTCAGAGGCCCGGGAGGAGAAATAGAGCCCTACGACAAGGGTGAGCAGCAGGTATCCGGCAATGAACGCAAGGTCCAGAAGGGTGAGTGAAGCCATAGTTGAGCCTTTGATGCGGTAAGGTTATGGTACTCTTGTTTCGAAAGTGCGATGGCACCCTGAGGGCTCTCAACCCAGCGCGAATTCACCGGGCCTCAGCCGTAGGGAGGGTTTCAGCCGGAATATATCCCGACAAATCTTCACATCAGCATATCGGGCATGGCCCGGTGGGGGATTTGTCGGGAAAACCTGTAAAAACAACTTGACTGAGCGCTACTCAGGGCTCGATGCGCGACAGGTCGAGGAAGCTCTGGTAGCGATCCTCTACTTCGAGCAGGTCGAGATCGTTGATCCTGTCTGTGCCGAACTGCTCCACACAGAAGCTCGCCATTGCGCTGCCATAGAGCACCGCTTTTCTCATTTCAGCCTCGTTGATGGTGCCGCAACGCGCCAGGTGGCCGATGAAGCCTCCGGCGAAAGTGTCGCCTGCGCCGGTCGGATCGAAGATCGATTCGAGCGGGTAGGCCGGAGCTGCGAAAATGCCGTTGTCCGTAAAGAGCAGGGCGCCGTGTTCGCCTTTCTTGATGATCAGGGTTTTGGGACCCATGTTGCGGATGATGCGTGCTGTTTTGACCAGGTTTGGCTCACCACTCAGCAGACGGGCCTCACTGTCGTTGATGATGAAGATGTCGACTCTTTCGAGCACTTTTTTCAGCTCGTCAGGTTTGCCTTCGATCCAGAAGTTCATCGTGTCGCAGATGACCAGTTCAGGTTTGGTGATCTGGTCGAGCACCTTGATCTGAAGCTCCGGATCGATGTTGCCCAGGCAGATGAACTTCGAGTCACGATACTGCTGCGGGATGTGCGGGTCGAAACTGGCGAAAACGTTGAGCTGCGTGTCGAGCGTATCGCGGGTGTTCATGTCGTAATGGTAACGGCCGGCCCACCGGAATGTCTTGCCCTCTTCGACAACCTTGATACCTTTGGTGTCGATGTTTTTGGAGTGGAGCAGCCCGAAGTGGCCATCCTCGAAATCGGATCCGACGACGCCTACCATCCTGATCGGATCGGTGAAATAACTGGCCGAAAGGGCGATGTAGGTTGATGAGCCGCCGAGGGTGTTTTCAGAACGGCCGAAAGGAGTTTCGATATCGTCGAAAGCAAGGGATCCGATGATAAGGAGTGACATGATGATGTTGATTTTACTGGTTTACTGGAACAAAGTTTACTGTCGGATGTTTTCGGGAAATTATTCCGGAGCTTCGGGCAGTTCGAAAAGATAGCACTGTCCGGGAGCGAAATCGAGAACAATTTTATGCTCTTTGACGACAAGAGGCCTGCCGGACAGGAGATCTTCGAGGCTCATCTCCGGTTGGTCGAACTCCATGGTGCCCGAAACAGGGTCGTTGAAATTGCTGTTGCCGGCAAAGATAAGCGTTTTGCCTCCTGATTTCCTCATGACGGTCAGCAACGCGGCATCGGAGATGTATGGCTGGATGATCGAGCCCATCCGGCCGCAGGTGACCAGGTCGAGGTAACGGCTCCTGATCCCAAGTATCCTGCCGATATCGTCGCAAAGCGGTTCGAGGCCGTTGGCATCTTCCCAGTCGCAGGCTCCCGCGCTGAACAGCGGCAGGGATTCTGTCGGAAAACGCCTGCGGTCCTCATCGGTGAAGTTCAGGCCGAGATTGACCGGGTGCCATTCGCAGATCTCCATGCCCGCGTGGATGAACGGCATTGCCGGCAGCACGGCGCCCAGAGTGAACAGGAACAGCGCCCGGCGTCGTCCCGCCAGTCGCCCTTCGAGGCCGTGGCAAACCCTCGGTGTGTTGTGGTTCTCGCCGGTGGCAAAAAATGGAATCGCCACGCCGGTCTTGTTCAGGAAGTTCAGGAGTCCCTTGATGTACTGGACATCCTGAATGACGAACGGGAGCGACCCGAAGACAGCGTTGAACCCCTCTTCACGCAGCTTGGGCGAGGGGTCGAAATTTTCGTCCCAGAAAGCGAATTCCGGTCGGCCCTCTCTCGCTTTTACGACGATCGCGGCCTTCAGGGCAGGGGGAAGCGCGTGTCCCATGTCGATCATCGCGCCATCGATGCCGTACTGCTCCTGGTACCATGGGATGATGCCGGAGATCTCCTCCCAGAGCGCCGTGTTTTTCGATTCCGGCCGGTCCAGCTCCTGGTCGTACATCCTTATGGTGTTGTAGGCAATGTAGTTGAACCTTGGGTCGTCGTGCATTTTAAGGTACGCTACATCGGTCCATGGGGGCTGGCTGTCGTCCGGCGGCCAGTCCGAGAAGGCGCTGGCGATAACGCATGGAGTTCCGTCTTCAGCGTGTCCCGAAGAGCCGGTCTCATTGGTCACTACCATCGCCGGGGCAGCTACGAAGCGGTGCCGGTAATGTTCGTCGGGTTCCGGAAGGTTGCGCAGGTCGTGCTTGTCGACTTTTTCGTAAATTTCAGCGAGCCTGTCATGACTGAAGCCGGGAGGCCCGTAAGGAACGTCGCCATAGCTTTCGCGAAGCCAGTAGAACCAGTCGGGATGCTCTGGAACCCAATCGCTGTCGATCGATGCCGTCCGGAACACATACTCGAACACGACCCTCATTCCCAGGAGGTGCGCCGCCTCCACGAAGGCCTTCAGCTGGATCTCGGTCGAAAGCCCGAGGGCCGGTTCCGCCAGCATCGGATCGAGAACGTAGGGGTTCCGGATGGCGTATGGCGAACCGAGCGCTCCTTTCCTGTTCACAACGCCGATGCTGGTCAGGGGGAGGAGGTAGACCGTATCGGCGCCCATTCTCCGGATATAGGGCAGCATGGCTATGGCCTTGAGCAGGGTGCCGGTCTCCCTGAATCCGGAGGGAAGCGGCTCTGTTGCTATATTTCCGTTCCGGTCGTGGTCGAACGCTGCGGCAAACCTGACGAAAAGGTTGTAGACCGTCGCATTGGCGCTCCATTCAGATGCGCTTTTTCCCGTCCGGTTGTCGCTGGAAGGTTCTGTGGCCAGGATTGCCTTGACGATGTCGCTGTAATACTGTACGGGGTCAACCGTCGATATCCCGGTTGTTCCTTTGTGCCAGAGGTTCGGCACGGCGTATTGGTTTGATGGCTGTCGGCGGCCCGCCGCGCTGATCGATTCGAGAAGGATGTCGAGGGATGGTGTCGTCAAACTAGTAGCTGGTTTTTCGGGATGGTTAGGCCAAAGATAACTATTATCAGTACAGCAATATAAATAATGGCCATGTAACATGGCATCTCCAAAGTCAAGCCAGGGGTCATGAAAAACATCAGGATAGATATAGAGTACGATGGAACGGGGTTTTCCGGATGGCAGAGGCAGTCAGGACAGATTCCTACACTCCAGGGGACGATCGAGTCGGTGCTCGGAAGGATATTGCAGGAGGAGATCAGGATCGATGGTGCAGGACGGACCGATAAAGGGGTTCATGCGCGTGGCCAGACCGCCAGCTTTACTACCGTTTCATCCATGGAGCTGCCGCGACTCATGCACTCCCTGAATTCACTTCTTCCCGATACAGTAAGGATTACTCGCATCAGGCAGGTGCCGGAGCAGTTCCATGCCAGATTCAGCGCCACCTCCCGGGAGTACCGCTATTACCTGCTCGAACACCCCTCCGCCATCGACGGTCGTTTTGCCGGATGCTGCCATGGACGGCCGGATATGGCGATAATGAACACCCTTGCCGCCACTATTTGCGGTACCCATGATTTTTCCGCTTTTGCAAGGGAAGATCCCCAGCAGGATGGATTTTCCTGCACGGTCAACAGTGCCGGATGGTACCGCCACGGCCGTTACCTTGTTTTCAGGATCGAGGCGAACCGCTTTCTCAGGAGCATGGTTCGTTTCCTTGTTTCGGGCATGGTGGATGCCGGCATGGGGCGAATCGGGGAAGATGCGTTTTCGGCCCTGCTCATGGGCTCAGGGCGACCTCATTGGTTGATTCCTGCCGATGCCGCCGGTTTGTTTCTGTGGAAAGTAGACTACGGATCGCGTTCGTGAGCCGGTCGGGGAACCGGAATGTCGGTCGCACTTTTCCGGCCGGTTTCAGGATGATTTCAGGTCTTTCAGCGATTTCAACTGGATTTTATGGTCAGCAAAGTCAAGCTGGGCCTTGATAAACGTTCAGGTTTTGTATTAATCGCGCGGTCTGGTTATGTTCAAGCTATTGCTTCTTTTGTAACTATTGAGAGCATTGCCCCTGCAATCTCACCTGTTAACCCGACCCAGCTTGTGAAGATTTTGTTTCAGTTCAGGCTTTTATTCCTCTGCGTACTCCTGCAGGTTACCGCATTTCCCTGCGTCTCATCAGGCGCGGATCAGGAAACTGCGCAGTCAGCCAGGCAGTCAGGCGTTTCAGAGATGCTCGGCGACAGCCTTCTCAATACGACCTATTTCCAGGATGACCGCTTTTCTTCCGCAGAACCCGGCGGGGATATTTATCCCAGGCAGTTCATCCCGCAGTTCAGCGATTCGGTCTATACGGCAAGGATAGGGGAGCTCGCAAAAAAGACCCAGTTCAAGCTTATCTAC
Organism: Chlorobiaceae bacterium; assembly: GCA_013334525.1. Lineage (GTDB taxonomy): Bacteria > Bacteroidota > Chlorobiia > Chlorobiales > Chlorobiaceae > Chlorobaculum. Next base: position 15,598 of record JAAXXK010000026.1, on the reverse strand, counting down.
AATCAGCACGTGAAGGGATTTATCCGCGTTTACGCCGTAGACAAGCGAAAGATGGTCTCCAAGGTGCTCGGCCTGACGAAAGTTTATTTCCCGTTGTTCGAAGAGAAGTTGAGGGAGCACAACATACCCTCCGAGATGAAATACCTGGCCGTTGTGGAATCCGCCCTGAATCCCACGGCAGTCTCCCGAGCTGGCGCACGAGGGCTCTGGCAGTTCATGAGCGGGACAGGCAAAATGTATGGCCTGCAGTCATCGTCGTTCATCGAGGATCGTTACGACCCATACAAGGAGACTGTGGCGGCCTGCGAGCATCTTCACGACCTGTACAACATGTTTGGCGACTGGTTCCTTGTGCTCGCGGCATACAACGCAGGAGCGGGCAACGTCCAGAAGGCCATACGGGCGGCCGGCGGCGCAAGGGATTACTGGGAAATATGGCCCTATCTTCCCCAGGAGACGCGCGGATACGTTCCGGCGTTCATTGCGGTGACCTACGTCATGAACTATTACCGCGAGCACAACATAAAGCCCGCCGAACCCGGTTACCTATACTCCGATACCGAAAGGATTCCCGTAAATGCAGCTTTGAGCTTCGAACAGCTCCAGGAGACCCTCGGAGTGCCGATCGACGATCTCAAGTTCCTCAACCCCCAGTACAAGATAGGGCTGATTCCTGCTCCGGCTGCCTCGGCGAACATGTTGAGGCTTCCGAAAAAGTATGTACAGGCTTTCACGCAGAAGGAGCAGGAGATTTATGCATACCATGCGGACAGGGTCGCCGAGAAACAGCGCCTCTATTCAATGGTTCGCAACATGGAGGATGAGGGCGGCGGATCCGGCAGCACCAGGAAGGCCCATGTGGTCAGGAAAGGCGAAACGATTGCCGGGGTAGCAAGGAAATACGGTATTGCCGTAAGCCAGCTTATTGCCTGGAACGAGCTGAAAAGCGGAAAGTTGAAACCGGGCCAGAAGCTTGTTGTTTTCAAGGCGGTGAAGTATCGCTCCTCCTCGAAAGCTTCTTCGTCAAGGGTCAAGGGCAAAAAAGGGGTGTCGAAGGCCAAGGCCGTCAAGGGAGGCAAAGTGCACAAGGCTGCGAAAGGTAAAGGCAAGGCAGTAAAGGCGGTTCACCGCAGGAAATGATTCTGTTTCCGCCATGTTCGGATCGGTGTAATAATGAAGCCTTTTTGGCTGGTTCGCATGTTCAGTCATCTGGCGAGTTTCACTGTTGTTTTTCTTATAAATGAAGTTTTTTCTTATCTTAAGCATTTCATATTCGGACGCACCGGAAGACCTGGAATTCGGCGATACGGATAGTTTTTTTAACCACCTATTCAAAGGGTACTACAACACGTATGCGTAATATCATTTTCACCGGTAAGGGAGGCGTCGGCAAGACCTCGGTTGCGGCAGCGACAGCCCTGAAAGCAGCAGATATGGGGTATAAAACCCTCATTATGTCGACTGATCCGGCCCACAGTCTTGGTGACTCGCTCGATGTCGAGCTTGGCCCATCACCGATCAAGATCGCTGAAAACCTCTGGGGTCAGGAAGTCAGCGTTTACGGTGATCTCAACCTGAACTGGGACGTAGTCAGGGAGCATTTCGCCCACCTGATGGCGTCACGTGGAATCGAAGGCGTCTACGCAGAAGAGATGGGCGTTCTTCCCGGCATGGAAGAGCTTTTCTCCCTCTCCTACATCAAACGCTACAATGAAGAGCAGAAAGATTACGACCTTCTTGTCGTTGACTGCGCTCCGACCGGCGAAACCCTCAGGTTGCTTTCACTGCCCGAGACATTCGGCTGGTTCATCAAGTTTATCCGCAACGTCGAGAAGTACATGGTCAAGCCGATGATTCGCCCGTTGTCCAAGAGGGTCAAGAAGCTTGACGATTTCGTCGCTCCGGAAGAGGTTTACGAAAAGGTTGACAACCTGTTCTCATCGACCGAAGGCATCATCGAGTTGCTCGCCGATGGCACCAAAACCACCATGCGCCTTGTGATGAACCCCGAGAAGATGGTTATCAAAGAGTCCATGCGTGCACTGACCTACCTGAACCTCTACGGTATCACGGTCGACAGGATCACCATCAACCGCGTCATGCCCGATCAGAGCCCCGACCCGTACTTCCAGAAATGGCGTGCGATCCAGCAGAAGTACATCGAGCAGATCCGCGATGCGTTCGCACCGATTCCGATTGCCGAAGTTCCGTTGTTCGACGACGAAGTTGTCGGACTTGCCATGCTTCGCAGGGTAGGCGAGAAGGTATACGGAGACCTGAATCCGCTGGACATCTTCTTCACGGAAGATCCGATCAACATCTCCAAGGTATCCGATGGTCACTACAAGGTTAAGGTCAAGCTTCCGTTCATGGAGAGCATGGGCCTCGAACCCAAGATCCTGAAACTCGGCGATGACTTGACCATCCGTATCGGCGACTACCAGAAAATCGTTGCACTTCCGATTTTCATCGCCGGCCTCGAGTCTACCGGCGCCTCTTTCGAAGATGGCTGGCTCAGCATCGATTTCAGCAAGGAGTGAGCCTCTCCTGATTATTTTCCTGCCGTAATGGAGGAACAGGAGAACCTGCCAGCAGTGGCAGGTTCTCCTGTTTTCAGGCCAGCGGGCAAGGAAGGGAATTTATAGGCGCCCAGTCCCATTATTGTGGTTGATTTGTTATCTTCAGATCATATCAGGAATTATTGACGATTTTATTGAGTAAAAACGAATGCAACAGTTACAGGATTTAAGAGTTTCACGCATTATCACACTTACATCACCACGGGCACTCAAGGAAAAGCTGCCCGTCACGGATCATATTGCAGATACCGTATGTCGCGCTCGTCGTGAGGTTGAGGATATCCTCAGCGGCAAGGACAGCAGGCTTCTTGTCATCGTCGGACCCTGTTCCATCCACGACATGAAGGCGGCGAGGGATTATGCGATGAAGCTGGTATCGCTCCGCAAGGAGCTTGAGGATCAGTTCTGCATCATCATGCGCGTCTATTTCGAGAAGCCGAGGACGACCATCGGGTGGAAAGGTTTTATAAACGATCCTCACCTGAACGATACCTACGATATCGAACATGGCCTTTACCATGCGCGCAAGCTCCTGATCGAACTTAATTCACTGGGCCTTCCAACTGGTACGGAGTTTCTTGATCCGATATCGCCGCAGTATGTGGCCGACCTTATCAGCTGGGCTGCCATCGGAGCCCGGACAATCGAGTCGCAGACCCACCGCCAGATGGCCAGCGGACTGTCGATGCCGGTCGGTTTCAAGAATTCGACCGACGGTCGCCTCCAAGTAGCCATAGACGCGATCCGTTCGGCAATGCATCAGCACAGTTTCCTGGGTATCGACCAGGAAGGGCACAGCAGTGTCATTACGACCAAGGGCAACCCCTTCGGTCATCTGGTTCTGCGCGGAGGTTCGGACAGTCCGAACTACGATGCCGAAAGCATCGTCATGGCTGAAACGCAGCTTGAAAAGGCCGATCTTCCCAAATATCTTCTTGTTGATTGCAGCCATGCCAACTCCGGCAAGAAATTCGAAAACCAGATCAAGGTCTGGGATGATATTCTCGCCCAGAAAGAGGCGGGCAACAAGAGCATTGTCGGTGTTATGATCGAAAGCAACATCTGTTCCGGCAACCAGCCGTTTCCGGTAGATCCATGCGATCTCAGGTATGGGGTTTCCATCACCGATGAGTGCGTATCCTGGCATGAAACCGAAAAGATGCTCAGGGACGGAGCCGATTTCATGGGCAGGGTAAGAGCAAAAGCATAACAACGCCCGGTGAACGGACATCAATAATCCCAACTGTTTATCCGATATGAATATCGATCGTATTGTCTTTGCTGTGGCCGGGGTTTTCATCACCTGCAGCGTACTGCTTTCCATATATCATAACCAGAACTGGCTTTGGTTTACCGGTTTTGTGGGATTGAACATGTTTCAGGCCGCGTTTACCGGATTCTGTCCTCTAGCAAAAATTTTGAACGCTGCCGGCATCAAGCCCGGTCACGCTTTCCAGTAATCCCAAAGGCTGTTTGCCCGAGCTGGATGCGTCGTTCGAAGTCGATTTTGCTGAGTCCTCATCACATACCCTTGATCATCATGAGCATCGAAATCAGGCGTGTCAACACAAATAATGAACGGAAACAGTTCATCAAGTTTGCGTGGAAGGTCTATCGAAACGATCCGGAATTGAACCGTAACTGGGTTCCCCCGGTGATTTCGGACTACATGAAAACCCTCGATACCGAAAGTTACCCGCTATACGATCACGCAGACCTGGCCATGTTCACTGCATGGAAAGACGGCGTCATGGCCGGCACGATCGCGGCGATCCGGAACAGGCGTCACAATGAGATCCATGCCGACAAGGTTGGGTTCTGGGGCTTTTTCGAGTGCCTGAACGACCAGAAGGTGGCTGACGCCCTGTTCGATGCTGCCGCGATATGGCTGAAAAGCAAGGGGCTTGATGCGATGAGAGGCCCGGTAAGCCCTTCGATGAACGACCAGTGCGGTATGCTTGTGCGCGGCTACGACAGCCCTCCGGTTTTCCTGATGCTCTATAACCCGCCATACTATAACGATCTCTGCCTGAACAGCGGACACAAGGTGGCCCAGGAGCTGCTTGCATGGTACATCGACCAGAAACTGATCGATATCGAACGGCTGCGCCGGATCTCGCAGCATGTCATGAAACGGGAGGGCCTCTCCATCCGTGTTCTCGACATGAAGAATTTCGATAAAGAGATCGAGAATATGAGGACTATCTATAACGGCGCATGGGAGAAGAACTGGGGTTTTGTGCCCATGACGGACAAGGAGTTCGATTTTCTTGCCAAGAGCCTCAAGCCGATCGCCAATCCGCACTACGTCTATTTCGTCGAGGATCGGAATGGCAGGACCATCGGATTTTCGCTCTCGCTGCCGGACATCAACCAGGCGCTCAGGCATGTCAACGGAAATCCCTTCACCCCATGGGGGCTGGTCAAGTATCTCTGGTACAAACGCAATATCAGCATGGTCAGGACGATAGTGATGGGTGTGCTGCCGGAATACAGGAACAAGGGTATCGACAGCATCATGAACGTCCAGATTGCTGATTACGGCGGGAAACACGGCGTTTTCTCCAGCGAGATGAGCTGGGTGCTCAAGTCGAACCAGGCCATGAGCAAACTGGCCGAGGTGATCGGAGGAAAGCCCTACAAGGAGTACGTGATCTACGAAAGGGCGATCTGATTTTTCGCATCTGTATCCTGGAGTCCTGACCAATGGATATCAAGGATCTTAATCTTTTACATTCAGGAAAGGCTGCCTCATAAGTCAGGATGAGGCAGCCTTTTGTCGTTAAAGCGCGGGAAGTCTCGCCTTGCTGCTCGATTCATTATCTGCCAGGGATCTCGTTCATTGCTATTCGTAGGGGCGGTTCGCGAACCGCCCGTATTCCAGAACCCCTCTCAGTGGAAGGGCAACCGCAAGGGTAGCCCCTACAGTTGGGGATTAAAATTCAATGTCGATTCCGGGATTAAGATTTAATGCCGATTCCTGGATTATATGCCGAAGGTCGATCATTCAATCCAAAGAGGTGCCCTGTCATCCATCCCCGTCGGGACCGCCCTGCGTTGGTTGACTATCCTTGTAAGTCAGCCTCGCATAAAGACACAAAAAGCCATAAACGCAAAAAGGAGCTCAATGAGCTCCTTTTTGCGTTTTGTCATCAACCTAACTTCGACAAAGAACTTCCACACTATCAGAACGATGCCATGAATACCACGCTCGATTTTTCAGAGATCGGATTGTACACATAAGAAGCTGTGAACCTGTCCTTGGAAACCGAAATGCCAGTGTTGACGAGAGCCAGTTTGGTCTCTTCGCTTGGCACACCGCCGTAGTAGTATTTGCTGCCTACGCCTGCGATTGCCTTTGCGCTGAAGCCGTCCTTGCTTGAGAAGAACTTGTAGCTGCCTTCGCCATAAAATGCATGTTTGTCAAGAGGATCGAAACCTGCGAAGTTGTAGCCGGCAAGCAGGCTGAGGTCACCGATAGAGTATGCGACCTGGGCTTCGAGAGTGTTGGAGCTGTCTTTGGAGAAGTCGAACGCCCTGGTTGTCCTGGTCCTGAGGTCGGGGGTCGCGGTGCTCATGTCGGGGATGTAATAGTCGACTACGCTCAGGGTCAGAGGGCCGACTGGAACACTCAGGGTAAGGTCAACCTCCTGATAGCGGAATGAGCCGTTTGCGCCATCCGTTGCTTTCTCGATTGCATAGGAGCCCCATGCGCCGAGAGAGATGCCGTTGCTGGCGGTATAGGTGATTGCTGGCTGGATTGCTGGTGAGTTGCCGTATTCGGAACCCCTCCATACATAGCTGCTGACCACATCCGCGCCAATCTTGAAGCTGCCATCAGCCGCCTGTGCGGTGCTGGTTCCGAAACCTGCGAATAATGCTACGGCAAGGGTTAAAAGTTTTGCTGTCCTTTTCATTGACGTTTACTCCTTTTTTTGTGTTGTGTGAGAGCTGTTAAGAAAAAACATTTTGGTTATCACGCAGGTTGATCTTCCCTGAACCAATTTGAAGATCGCCGACCGGCGTGCCATTGAATTCTCTTAATGAGAATTAATGGATAATATAAAAATCTAATAGAAAAATACAAAAAAGTAAGAATTATTAAATAAAAAAGGCATAATGAGCTTAACAATTAAGCTTGAAGTCCGCCTGCGCTGGATTTGTGCCGGTACTTCCCGGTGCCTACATTAAGCAATAACTCTTTCAGCATCATATGGGCAGTGCAATGAATCTATACCGCTTCACTTTCGACAGCAGCATTGATCACTGTAGCGATTTACGGGGCTGGGTCAGGACAATAGGGAGGATTGAAGGTTATAATGAAAAATTTTTGTCATTTCTCGAACTTGGGTTGCAGGAAGCTTTCGTCAACGCTGTCCATCATGGGAATGGAGTGAATCCTGAACTTCCCGTATCGATTGTTTTCAGTTGCCGGCAAATCGCTTCAGGAAGAGAGCTTGTGGTTCAGGTAACGGACCGTGGAAAAGGTTTCGACCTCGACAAGATTGAAAAACACATTGATAAACGGGGCGAGGACAGGTTAAACGGCAGGGGCCTGATGATAATGCGGCATTATGCCGAGAAGCTCAATATCGAGACAAGTTCGGAAGGGAGTGTGCTGAGATTGCATTATATTCCGTTTTAATGGGTTACTGTATTACTCTCGCTTTCACCTCTAATTTTCAGCCCGACCATGGATCTGTCCCGCAGTGCCGAATGGAGCGCCCTGGTATCGCACTACCATGATATCCGTAAATCCGCCATGAACGATCTGTTCAGGACGGACCGGGACCGCCACTCCCGTTTTTCCGTATCATCGATGGGTATGCACCTCGATTATTCCAAAAACAGGATTACCTCGCGAACCATGGAGCTTCTGATGGAGCTTGCCCGAAGTGCCGGACTTGAAAAGAAGCGCAACCGGATGTTCAGCGGGGAGACGATAAATTTCACGGAACGTCGAGCTGTACTCCATACAGCGCTTCGCCGTCCGCCAGGATACCACATGGTGATAGACGGAGATGACGTGGCGTCGGAAGTTGCGTCGGTGCTCGATCAGATGAAAACCTTTTGCGGAAAGGTGATATCGGGACAGTGGACCGGATATTCCTCAAAACGGATGACCGATGTGGTCAACATCGGCATAGGCGGTTCAGACCTTGGGCCATACATGGTCACCGAGGCCCTCAAGCCTTTCGCACACGGTAAGCTTCGCGTCCATTTCGTGTCGAACATAGACGGCTCACATCTTGCCGAAACCCTCAAATGCCTCAATCCGGAAACGACACTTTTCATTGTCGCCTCCAAGACCTTCACCACCCAGGAGACACTGACCAACGCCATGAGCGCAAGGGAGTGGTTTCTTGAAAAAGCTGGAAACCGCTCACATGTAGCCAGGCATTTCGTGGCTGTATCCACCAATCGCCAGCAGGTTGAGGAGTTTGGTATCGATGCACACAACATGTTCCGTTTCTGGGACTGGGTCGGCGGTCGCTACTCCCTCTGGTCGGCTATCGGGCTTTCCATAGCACTCTACCTGGGTTTCGACCACTTCAGCGGGTTGCTTGCCGGGGCACATGCCATGGACGAGCATTTCCTGAACGCACCTTTCGAAGAAAATATACCGGTCATCATGGCCATGCTCGGCATCTGGTACAACAATTTCTTCGATGCGTGCTCTCATGCGATCATTCCCTATGACCAGTACCTGCACCGTTTTCCGGCCTACCTTCAGCAGCTCGACATGGAAAGCAACGGCAAACGTGTCGACCGGGTCGGCAGGGAAACCGACTATGCGACCGGCCCGGTGATCTGGGGCGAACCGGGCACAAACGCTCAGCACGCCTTTTTCCAGCTTCTCCATCAGGGGCCAGGTATTGTTCCGGCCGATTTCATTGTCTCTCTCAAGAGCCAGAACCCCATGGGGCCGCATCATGATATGCTTGTGGCCAACTGTTTCGCCCAGACTGAAGCGCTTATGCGCGGCAAGAGCGAGGCTGTGGCCCGTCTTGAGCTCGAGGCTGCCGGCCACGAAGGCATCGACCTGAAGATGCTTCTACCGCACAAGGTTTTTCCCGGAAACCGTCCGACCAATACCATCGTGCTCGACGAGCTGAACCCGGTCACCCTCGGCAGCCTGATTGCCCTCTATGAGCACAAGGTTTTCGTTCAGGGGGTAGTCTGGGACATCAACTCCTTCGATCAGTGGGGTGTGGAGCTTGGCAAGCAACTTGCCAAAGTGATCCTGCCTGAACTTGACGCCAGGGAAGCGGTCGTGAACCACGACGCCTCCACTAACTCCCTGATCAACCGTTATCGCGAGTTCAAGATCAGCAACGCACCGCTGCCGCCGCCGCAGCTTTCGATGTTCGATTGAGAGTGGGAAGGGAGGAAAGGACTAAAAGGACATAAGGGGTTCAAATCAGTATGAGGGCAACCGCAAGGGTTGCCCCTACATTGTAAAGATTTTTTCTGTCTTGCATTGCCGGGCGTGCCGACCTCCGGCTCAGCTCTAAAGTCTCAAGAATACCTCCATTTAATTGTCTTGTTTAGGGGCTGTTCGCCAGTAGCCCTTTCTTGCAGGGAGCGCCAGGCACCAGCCTGGCATCTTTATGGATATGCTGAAGGACTCTGCAACAACGCCCTCAAGACAAAAATTATCCCAATTGATTGCTTTATCCGAAACTCGCGAAAGAATTGCCAAGCTGGTGCTTGGCGTTCCCGGGGTTTTCGCATTCCTGATTTTCCATTTCCGTAGGGGCGGACCTGTGTGTCCGCCCTTTCTGTAAGTGTGCCTCTAACTTTCAGACGGCTCTCAGACCCTGTCCCATGCGTAGCCGGTATTTTCTTTTCGGCACACATCATGAAAAAAGCGGCATCTGCCGCTTTTTTCATGATGTGTGCCGATGGCAGGCTCAGAGGCCGTTGCGGCTGAAGATGGTGTCGACGCTTCTTTTGAGCTTCTGCTGGGTGGTCGCAGGGCTGAAGAGTTCGGCTATTTCGTTTTCCGAAATATGGGCCAGGATCTCCTTGTCCTGAAGTACGAGCTCCTTGAGCTGTACCTTCTCTTCCCAGCTCTTCATGGCGTTGCGCTGAACCAGGCGGTAGGCGTCTTCTCTGGTGAGCCCCTTGCCGGTCAGGGCGAGCAGCAAAGTCTGCGAAAGGGTCAGGCCGTATGAAGTGTCGAAGTTCTGCTCCATTCTTTCAGGATAGACAAGCAGGGTGTCGATCGAGTCCCTGAAGGTGCGAAGCATGTAGACGACGGCAATCGTCGAGTCGGGCATGATGACGCGTTCGACCGAAGAGTGCGAAATGTCGCGTTCGTGCCAGAGCGCAACGTTCTCCATCGCGGCGATCGAGTTGGAGCGCACGACCCTTGCAAGGCCGGTAAGTCGTTCGAAGGTGATCGGGTTGCGCTTGTGCGGCATGGCCGAGCTGCCTTTCTGTCCCTTGCTGAAGAACTCTTCGGTTTCACGGACCTCGGTGCGCTGGAGATGACGCAGTTCGACCGAGAACTTTTCGATCGACGATGCGATAATGGCCAGCGTCGTCGCGTATTCTGCGTGGCGGTCGCGCTGCAGGATCTGGGTCGATATCGGCGATGGGGTCAGATCGAGCTTTCGGCAGACGGCAGCTTCGATCTCGGGGGAGAGGTGCTGGTAGGTTCCGACGGCACCGGAAATCTTTCCTACGGAGATCGTCTCCTGCGCACGTTTCATGCGCTCAAGGTTTCTTTTCATCTCCTCATGCCACAGCAAGAGCTTGAGGCCGAAGGTTGTCGGTTCTGCATGGATGCCATGCGTGCGGCCCATCTGCAGGGTATATTTGTGCTCGACGGCCCGTTTGGCGATTACTTCGATGAGCAGTTCGATCTCACGAACGATGATTTTGCCGGCGTCGCGCATCTGCATGGCAAGGCAGGTGTCGACAACGTCCGAAGAGGTAAGACCTTCATGGATGTAGCGGGAATCCGGACCGACGTATCCCGCAACGTTGGTCAGGAAAGCGATCACATCATGCTTGGTTTCATTTTCAATGACCAGGATCTCCTCCACGTTGAACTTCGCCTTTTCCCTGATGGTTGCCAGGGCATCGGCCGGAACGAGGCCGGCTTCCATACGGGCTTCGACGGCTGCGATTTCGAGCTGAAGCCAGCGTTCGAATTTTGCGTCGTCTGTCCAGATTGCCGAGATGTCTTTCGGCGAGTAACGTGGTATCAAGGTCGGATAACTTTTGGTTGAAAATGCATGGTCATAAAATACGAGCGTAATATACGGTGGTGTGCCCAAGAAAAAAACTGAAAGCCCCGGCTCATATTTGCCGGGCTATTTCATGTTTTTGTCCTGCAGTTCCCGGTAGACCGTCATCACATAATCGAGAGCCGCCTGCCGGTCGTAGGGAATAAGCCCATCGATGATGGCGTTCTCCATGCGCGATTTGATGATGCCGACCAGCCGCCCTTCGGTAAGCTGAAGCATCTCCATGATGTCGTTCCCGCTGACCGGAGGCCGCCATTTGGCAAGCTGGTCCTTTTCACCAACTTCAGAGATTTTCAGCTCCACGTTGTTGAAGTTCGACATGATGCGCTGCACCTTGCGGGGGTTTTTGCTGGTGACGTCTGCACGGCAGAGGGTCATCAGATCCTCCAGGTCCGCACCTGCGTCGAACATGAGACGGCGGATTGCCGAATCGGTAATCTCCTCCTTCGAGAGCGGTATGGGCCGGTGGTGCAGCCTGACCATTTTTTGCACGTAATCCAGCGGTTCCAGCGGCCACTTCATGGATTTGAAGATCCTGGCCACGATTTTGATTCCGACCACCTCGTGGCCGTGGAAGGTCCAGCCGGTTCCATTGCTGAATCGCTTGGTCACCGGTTTTGCGATATCGTGGAACAGGGCGCCTATCCGGAGCCAGAGCTTGTCGGAGTGCGTCGAAAGGTTGTCCACGACCTGGAAGGTGTGGAAAAGCGTATCCTTGTGGCCGAGTCCGTCAACCTGCTCGATGCCCGCCATGGCGGCCACTTCGGGGATGATCTCCTTCAGCAGCCCTGTCGAATGGAGTATCTCAAGGCCGATAGACGGCTTGCGGCACTGCATGATCTTCAGGAACTCGTTGCTGACCCGCTCACGGGAAACGATCTGGATGCGGCTGTTCATGGCGCTCATTGCTTCAAGGCTCTTCGGGTCAAGCCGGAACTCAAGCTGGCATGCAAACCTTGCTGCTCGCATCATTCTGAGCGGATCGTCCGAAAAGGTTTTTTCCGGATCGAGAGGGGTCTTGAGCAGCCCTTCGCGGATGTGGGCGGTGCCTTCAAACAGGTCGATAACCTTTCCGCGATTCTCGTGGTTAAGGCGAAGGGCGAGGGCGTTGATGGTGAAGTCACGCCTGGAGAGGTCGTCTTCGAGAGTGCCGATGCTCGTGATCGGCTTGCGGGATTCGGGGTTGTAGCTCTCCTTGCGGGCACCGACGATTTCCAGTTTGAAAGTTCCCCCCTGGTGGTCGTCCAGTTCGAGCTGCGCCGTGCGGAAGCGTTCGAACAGCACGAAGTGCCTGCCGCCAAGGCGTTCGACGATCTTTCGGGCGAACGGGACAGGATCGCCTATAACCATGATATCGATGTCGGTGCAGGGGCGATGCATGTACAGGTCGCGCACATAGCCGCCAACGAGGTAGCAGGAGAGTCCCTCCTCATCGGCAAGGTCGCCGATCCGGTAAATAAAGCCGGGAATGGTTTCGTGCTCTGGCATCTGCAAGGGATCGGACCCGGTAATCATCTGGAAGGGTTCAGTCAAGGTCGGTCGTGTTTTTCTCGATTTCCATGGTGATACGGCCTGCAATCATCAGCGCCTGACGCCCATCCGCCGAACTGACCACAGCAGGTTTGCCGTTGCGGAGGGAGTCGATGAAGTGCTCCAGCTCAACCTTCAGCGCATTGACTTTGGGCGCTTCAGGGCTTATGTAATCGAGCACGAGATCATTGAGCGATTCATGGATCTCGCCGAACTGTTCGAGGATCTTTTTCGACGCGAACTTCTTTATCGGGTTTTTCGATGAAAACTGTTCCGGCTTCACCAGGCGGAATACCTCCGACTTGCCCGTGGTGAAGTCGAGCGAAGCATAGCTTTTCGGGTTCTTGCTGAAGAAGCGCAGCTTGCGCAGCCGGTTCCTGCTCAGGCGGCTTGCCGTCACGTTGGCGATGGCGCCGTTTTCGAACTCGATTCGCGCCGTGGCCATGTCAAGCTCGTTCGAGAAGACCTTGACCCCGGAAGCCGCGATGCTTTTGATATCAGACTTGATAAGCGAAAGCACCAGGTCGATGTCATGAATCATCAGGTCGAGCACAACGGACACGTCGGTTACACGGCGTGAAAAGCCGCTCAGCCGTTCAGCCTGGACGTACATCGGTTCGCCGATATAGGGCTCCACAGCCAGCAGGGCAGGGTTGAAGCGTTCAATATGGCCCACCTGGATCGTCAACCCCTTCTCCTGTTCAATCCTGATGAGCTCATCGGCCTCTTCGAGAGTCGCGGTGATCGGTTTCTCGATGAACACGCTCAGGCCTGATTCCAGCAGCTGCCGGGCGATGGCGAAGTGGGAGCTTGTGGTGGTCGCGATCACCGCTGCGTCGCAAGAGCCGGCCATATCCTCAAGGGAAGAAAAGCAGGGGACCGAATATTTGCGGCCAATCTCTTCCAGCCGCTCCCGGTTCAGGTCGAATACTCCGCAAAACTGGACATCCGGAGTGGCGGAAGCGATCTCCTTCAGGAGGCCGGTATGGTACTCGCCGAGCTTGCCGACGCCTGCAACGCCTATGCGCATGGTATACTCCTTGTCATTGGTCCGGTTTCGCTGTTAACTGGCGATTTCGGCAGATGGTTCGAGGGCCTCGATATCATATTTGAACAGTCTCATCGAAATCAGGGTGCCGATAACGGTCAGCGCGCCGGCCAGGATGTAGGGGAAACGGTGGTCGATGCCATAGAGGATGCTGCCGCTGAATGGACCCAGGATGCGGGCCAGTGCGTTGATCGATTGCGCGAAGCCCATGATGCTGCCCTGCTTCTGCTTGTAGCTGTAAAGGGAGATCATCGAAATGATGAGCGGGTTGACCAGGCTTGTGCCGATGGCGAAGAAGAACAGAATGCCAAGGCCGAGCGTGAAGAGCGTGTCCTCCGGTATGAACGGAATGAAAAATACCCCGATGAACGATGTGATATGCCCGATCAGCATCAGCTTGTGTTCCCCTAACCGCTTGCCGAGTTTCGGGAGCAGGCCGCCCTGCACAATGACCGAGATGAAGCCGACGTAGGCGAACAGGTATCCGATATGCTGCTCCGTCGCATGGTAGGAATCGCTCCAGAGCAGGATGGCCGATACCTGCATGTTCACGATGGCGAGCGAATAGGTGAAGTTGAGGATCATCATCAGGGCCACAGGTTTCAAACTGAAAGCCGTCCGCAGGGTTTCCATGTAGGCGGCGCGCTTCCGGTTCAGGGAGGCGATGATCGATGTATCGGCATGGACGGGTTTGGGGTGCCGTTTAAAGAGTGAGGCGATACTGACGGCGTGCGTGTTCGATTCGGTCAGGAAGATTACGGCCAGGATGAAATTGATGCTGTTGAGCGATGCGGCCACGATGCCTACCATCGAAATTCCGTAGTTGGTCATCAGTACGCCGCCGATCAGCGGCCCGATGATGAAGCCTATGCCGAAGGCGGCACCGAGCATTCCCATGGCTCCGGAACGGTTTTTCGAGTCGGTCAGGTCGGTGATCGATGCCTGTGCGGCAGCGATGTTGGCCGAGCCGATGCCGGACATTGAACGTGCCAGGATCAGCAACGGCAGGGAGACTGCCTTTGAGAAGAAAAGATAGGAAACCGCTGCCAGGAAAATACTTGAAAGCATAACCGGCCGCCGACCGATCTTGTCGCTCAGCTTTCCCCATATCGGCGAAAAGATGAACTGCATGGTAGAGTAGATCGCCGCGATCAGGCCGATCATGAATGGCGATGCTCCAAGCTGCTTCGCATAGGTCGGTAGCAGGGGAAGCACGATGCCGAAGCCGATCAGGTCGAGCAGTACAGTCAGGAACAGGACGACCAGCGGTGACAGCGAAGATTTTTTCATGAAAGGCAAGGCATTAGGTGACGCGGAAAAGCCCAAAAATACAAAAAACGCACGCCATACAGAAACGACCGGTCAAGTTTCTGACGAAGGCATGATCCCTCAAGTCAAAGCTTCGGCGAAGTGGCCATCATCTTCTTGTTTGGTATAGCACTATGTGATATACTTAATGAAGTGAGAGTTTTCAAGTACAAGTGGTTTCACCGCTGGGCAAAAGATGAGCAGGTATCGGATGCAGTGCTTATGGCTGCCGCTCGCGAGATCGTTGAAGGGGTGGTCGATGCCGACCTTGGCGGTTACTTGTACAAGAAGCGAATTGCGCGTCAGGGTAGCGGAAAAAGCTCAGGATACAGGGCGATTGTCGGATACAAGAGGCCGGACGACAACCGGGTAGTTTTTCTCTATGCTTTTCCGAAGAACAGCAGGGCAAATATATCGACCAAAGAGAAAGCAGCGCTTCAACTTGCTGCAAAGGGTTTTGTCCATGCTACAGAGAAACAACTCGAAGAACTTATAGCAAATAACGAATACCGGGAGATTAAAGCAGATGAGTGAGATACTTGATATAGCCCACGAAATGGCACAAGGCCTTTTCAAGGTTGGGGCAATGGATGACATTACCATGCGCGAGGTGGAGGCTCTTTGCCTGCCTGTCAAGAAATCTTTTGCTCCTGAGGATATCCGGAGGATCCGCATTGCCAACCATGTCAGCCAGACCGTTTTTGCGGCGATGCTTGGAATCGGTAAAACGACCGTCCAGCAATGGGAACAGGGCCAGAAGAAGCCCGGAGGCGCGGCAAAGCGGCTATTGGATGTTATCGACAGAAAAGGAATCGCTGTCCTGGGTTGACCAATTGGCCGGGAGCCTGGGCGTCAGGTAAAATGCGGGATGGATT
>JAAXXK010000064.1 GCA_013334525.1 Chlorobiaceae bacterium | reverse complement strand
TTCCGAGTTACAACCAAACACGAATAAATAACATGCCAATACAACAAATCGAAGGTGCACTGGGTGCAGAGGGGATCAGGTTTGGCCTGGTGGTCTCGCGGTTTAACGATTTCATAGGCCAGAAACTCGTCGAGGGTGCCATCGACTGTATCGTGCGTCACGGAGGATCGGCTGACAATATCTCCATTATCAGGTGTCCTGGCGCCTTTGAACTGCCGTCTGTGGCCAGGAAGGCCGCATTGTCGGGTAAATTTGACGCGCTCGTTACCCTTGGCGCGATTATCAGGGGATCCACACCCCATTTCGACGTCATCGCCGCCGAGGCTACCAAAGGAATCGCACAGGTTGGAATGGAGACCCTGATTCCCGTCTCTTTCGGCGTCCTGACGACCGAGAACCTTGAGCAGGCCATCGAAAGGGCCGGAACAAAAGCCGGCAACAAGGGATTCGACGCCGCACTGGCCGCTATAGAGATGGTCAACCTATTCAAGAAGCTGTAACGTCAAGTAAGTTTTGCCGGAAAGAGGTTGAACCCCGGCAATGGCTCCTCTGATCTCATATAGGGGCGGTTCGCGAACCGCCCCTATTCCCATCTTTTTTCTTCGGCAGGGAGAAGAGCTGATTGAAAATCGTTCTGCGTTGTTATCTCTCTGTTTTAAGAAAGATTACACGATTCCGGTTTTGGCCAGGTTGCTGCTGATGATGTCGTAGGCGGCATGCATGAGATCGTCGTCCGTGGCGTATTGCCCTGGTTCAATAGGCTTGCCGATGATCAGCCTGATTTTTCCCTTGTTGATTTTGAGGCTTTTCTTGGGGGTAATGAGGTGGCTGCCGGCGATGGTTACCGGTAGTACAGGAACCCCTGCCTTGCGGGCGATGATGAACGCGCCTCTCTTGAATGGAATCATCGCTCCTGTTTCCGATCGGGTGCCTTCAGGGAAGATGTGGATGGATTTGCCTTTTTTGAGGGTTTCGATCGCCAGGAAAAGACTTTTCAGCGCTTCCTTGTTCTGTCCCCGCTTGATCAGCACATATCCTCCGGTTTTCAGGGCCCAACCGAAGACAGGAATCCGGCCGAGCTCCTCCTTGGCAACGAAACGCAGGTTGAGGTCGATTGACCCGAGGATCAGGGGAATGTCGGCCATGCCGGCGTGGTTGCTGACGACCAGGTAAGTGCCATCAGGCCGGTAATTCTCCGCACCCTCCACTTCAATGGCAATGCCCAGTACCCTTGCCGCAAAACGTCCCCACCATGCGGCAATAATATGGAACATGTCGCCCGAGGGGATCAACAGGTTCAACAGGGTCGACAGCAACAGCCCGAAGAACATTACCGGTATCAGCACCAGGAAAAAAAGCAGCGTCTGAAGATTCATTGGCGGGCTGGCCGATAAGGTTATTTACTTATCCTGTTAATCGAGATTCGAAAGGAAGCGGGCAAGTTCTTCGTAACCGTTGCCGATAAGGGTGGCATTTTTCTGCTTCTCCATGATCTCCTTCATCTCTTCCGGTATCGGGACTTCCTGGCCGATAGCCGTCATGATGGCATCGTCGAACTTGACCGGGTGGGCTGTCGACAGCACCACGCCGGGCTCTCCTGCCACGGAATGCTCCCCGCGGTACTTTTCAAGCGCCCGGAAGCCGACGGCTGTGTGGGGATCCATGATGTAGCCGAAGGTTTTGTAAACCGAACGGATCGCTTCTACAGTCTCGGCGTCTGAAACCGCAATGCCGCTGATCTCGGTTCCCATTTTGCGGAAGTCCCCGTCGAAGAAGTGGCGAAGCCTGGCGAAGTTGCTGGGGTTACCTACATCCATGGCTGTGGTCAGCGTCGTGACCGTCGGTTTTGGCTCGAAACGCCCCTCATCGAGGTAGCGGGTTACGCTGTCGTTGGCGTTCGATGCCGCGATGAAATGGCCGATCGGAAAACCCATCATTTTTGCCATCAGGCCGGCTGTGAGGTTGCCGTAATTGCCACTCGGGACGGAAATGAGCGGCAGTTTTCCGGGAAACCTTTTCCGGAGCTGCAGGGAGGCCCATGCGTAATAGAACGACTGGGGGATAAGGCGCGATATGTTGATCGAGTTGGCTGAGGTCAGGGTAAGCTTCTGCTTCAGGTCGGTATCGACGAAGGCCTGCTTTACGAGCCGCTGGCAGTCGTCAAAATCGCCTCTTACTTCGAGGGCGAAAACGTTGTCGCCCGCAGTGGTGAGCTGCTGCTCCTGAAGCCTGCTGACCTTGCCGGATGGGTAGAGCAGCACGACCCTGGTGTTCGGGATGCCGTGAAATCCGTAGGCTACCGCGCTTCCGGTGTCTCCGGAGGTGGCCACCAGCACGGTGATCATTTTCTGGTCTTCGGCGGCGAACGCTCCGGTCATTCTTGCCAGGAACCGGGCGCCGTAATCTTTGAAGGCGAGCGTCGGGCCGTGGAAAAGCTCTTCGATGAAAGTCCCGGCAGAGAGCTCCTGCAGTGGAGTCTCAAAGGGGAAACATTCGTCGATTAGCCGGGAGAGGCGGTCGAGCGGAATTTCATCGCCCGCGAATTTTTTTGCGATGGCGAAGGCCACATTGTTGAATGAGCCGCTTTCGAGAAGCCCAAGCTCTTCTTCGGAGAATCGGGGGATTTCGGAAGGGACGTAAAGCCCTCCATCAGGGGCGAGCCCTTCGAGGGTGGCCTTTTTCAGGGAAACAGGTGCGGTGGTTTTCGTGGTGCTGAAGAAAATCATATCGTAATGCGTTTCATGGAGTTGTGCTGAGTACCCTTGCCCCCTGGCTGCATATCGGCGATACCCACATGTCCGACTGGAGATTTGCTTTCGAATGGAGGAACGCCTCCTGCATGGCGTTGCCTACGCTCAAGGCCACCTGTCGCGAAGAGGAGAAGGCGAATATGGATGGGCCGGATCCGGCGATGCTGCATCCGAGCGCTCCCGAATCGATTGCGGCCTGCTTGACCTCGTAAAATCCCGGAATGAGCGGTGCCCTTTTTGGCTCGGCGACGACGTCCACAAGCGCCCGGCCGATCAGGTCGTAATCCTCCATCAGCAGTCCCGAGACCAGCGCGCCGACGTTGCCCCACTGCTGTATGGCAGTCGGTAGCGGAATCGTTTTGGGCAGTACCGACCGGGCGAAAGAGGTCTTTAGCTCCGTGTGCGGATGCACGAGGGTGGCAAAAAGGTCTTTCGGGGGCTTGATGGTAATGAGGTCGAGCGGGTGGTAGCTCCGGATAAGGATGAAATTACCGAGCATGGCAGGCGCGGCATTATCGGCATGGGCCGATCCACAGGCGACCCTTTCACCCTCAATGGCGAAATGGACCAGCTCCATCTTGGTGCAGGGCGATCCAAGCAGTTCGTTGGCCGCGACAAGCGCTGCGGCCGCACTTGCGGCGCTGCTTCCCATGCCGCTGGAGAGGGGCAGGTTCTTTTTGAGCGTCAGGTCAATGTGGCCATCGAAACTTATTCCTTTGATGGTACGGATATATTCGAGAAATTTGAGCACCACGAAACTTGAGGTGTTCTTCCTGGGGTCAAGCGGCAAAGCGCCGCCATCGCCTTCGATGGACGTAATCGTTACGGGGCACTCACTCTGACGGTTATCATGTAGCGTCAGAATTACTTCATCACCGGGTTCGGTAATGGCAAAACCGAGTACGTCAAAACCGCAGGCAACGTTTCCGACAGTTGCCGACGCAAATCCAGTGACGGTTTTCATAGCATGGTCTGGGGCAAGATTCCTGAATCGGTATGGTGAAGGGATTCTCCTGAAATGGTGTTTATCCAAAATGTCGAGAGCATTTGAATAACTAAAAGCTTTTCATTAAATTTGGCTTTTATTTTTTGGAGGGATATGGGCCGTAGCCGATTTCAAAAGAAGGTACGGAGAATCTTTTTCTTTTCTTAACAATAACCTATCGAATTCCACATGTCAACAACAGTCAGACCCGATGAGGTGTCATCCATCCTCCGCAAGCAGCTCGCGGGTTTCGAGTCGGAAGCGGATGTATATGATGTAGGAACCGTGCTGCAGGTCGGCGACGGTATCGCCCGCGTTTACGGGTTGTCCAAAGTCGCCGCTGGTGAGCTTCTCGAATTTCCCCATAAGATCATGGGAATGGCTTTGAACCTCGAAGAGGACAACGTCGGTGCAGTGCTTTTCGGCGAGTCAAACGTGGTCAAGGAAGGCGATACGGTTAAAAGGACCAACATCCTTGCATCGATCCCGGTAGGTGAAGCCATGCTCGGCAGGGTTATCAACCCTCTTGGTGAGCCTCTCGACGGCAAAGGCCCGATCGATACCGATATGCGACTCCCCCTCGAACGCAGGGCACCCGGCGTTATTTATCGTAAATCTGTGCACGAACCGCTCCAGACCGGTCTCAAGGCTATCGACGCCATGATCCCGATCGGCCGCGGCCAGCGCGAGCTCATCATCGGCGATCGCCAGACAGGCAAGACCGCCGTTGCGCTCGACACCATCATCAACCAGAAAGGCAAAGGCGTCTACTGTATCTACGTTGCCATCGGACTGAAAGGTTCGACCGTAGCCCAGGTGGTCAACACCCTGGAGAAATATGGCGCAATGGAATACACCACGGTCATCTCGGCTACGGCATCCGATCCTGCCCCGCTGCAGTTCATCGCTCCGTTCGCCGGTGCTACCATCGGTGAATTCTTCCGCGACACCGGTCGCCACGCACTGGTCGTCTATGATGATCTTTCAAAGCAGGCTGTCGCCTACCGCCAGCTTTCCCTGCTGCTCCGCCGCCCACCGGGACGCGAAGCATACCCCGGCGACGTTTTCTACCTGCACTCCCGCCTGCTGGAAAGGGCGGCAAAGATCACTGACGACATCGAAGTAGCCAAGAAAATGAACGATCTTCCCGAGCCTTTGAAGGCGCTCGTGAAGGGCGGCGGAAGCCTTACGGCCCTTCCGGTCATCGAAACCCAGGCTGGTGACGTTTCCGCATACATTCCGACCAACGTGATCTCAATCACCGATGGTCAGATCTTCCTTGAGTCGAACCTGTTCAACTCTGGCCAGAGGCCGGCTATCAACGTCGGTATCTCGGTCTCCCGCGTCGGCGGCGCCGCCCAGATCAAGGCCATGAAGAAGGTTGCCGGTACGTTGCGCCTCGATCTGGCACAGTTCCGTGAACTTGAGGCTTTCTCCAAGTTCGGTTCGGATCTCGACAAGACCACCAAAGCCCAGCTCGACAGGGGTGCCCGTCTGGTTGAAATCCTCAAGCAGGGTCAGTACATCCCGATGCCGGTCGAAAAGCAGGTTGCCATCATCTTCGTCGGTACCCTGGGTATGCTCGATTCGGTTGATCTGAAGCTCATTCGCCGTTTCGAAGAGGATTACCTCGCCATGCTTGAGCAGAAGCATCCTGAGATTCTGTCCTCGATTGCCACCACTGGAGCGCTCGATGCCGATATGGCAGCAAAGCTGAAGGATGTGGCTGAGAAATATATCACCGCATTCAAGGAGAGGGTGAAGGCGTAAGGTCAAGAGTAAGGCGGGCACCTCCGGACAAACCGGGGTGTCCGCAAGTTTTTCGGCAATACCAACAATGTATCGGAATACATGCCTACTTTAAAGGACATACGCATACGCCTCAAGGGTATCAAATCGACGCAGCAGGTGACCAAGGCCATGAAAATGGTTGCGGCAGCGAAGCTGAGAAGGGCTCAGGACAGGGCCATCCAGGCTCGTCCTTATGCCAGGAAGATGAAGGATATGCTCTCTTCCCTGTCAACGAAGGTTGATACCTCGCTCAATCCGTTGCTTTCGCCGCGCGAAGAGGTGAAGAAGGTGCTGGTCATCCTCGTCACTTCCGACAGAGGCCTTTGCGGCGGCTTCAACACCAATATCATCAAGATGGCCCAGAGGGTCATCCACGAAGATTACGCGGACCTCTACGCCAAAGGCGGGATCACCATGATCTGTGCCGGCGCCAGGGGCAGCGACTTTTTCCGCAAGAGGGGATACAACATCACCGCGGGCTATCCGGGTGTGTTCCAGAACCTCGATTTCAGCAAAGCCAGGGAGATTGCAGAAACCGCCTCGAAGATGTACCTGAGCGGCGAGGTCGACCGCGTCGTGCTGGTCTACAACGAGTTCAAGTCTGTGCTTGCCCCCAACCTGAAGACCGAGCAGCTCCTGCCGATCACACCGGAAAAGGCTGCCGGCGATACCGGAAGCGAGTATCTCTACGAGCCGTCACCTTCGGTGATCATCGATGTACTGGTACCCAAGCATCTCAATACCCAGTTATGGAGGGTGATGCTCGAGTCCAACGCCGCCGAGCAGGCTGCACGAATGGCAGCCATGGATTCAGCTACCGAAAACGCCAAGGAGCTCATCAGGGCGCTGAACATCAGCTACAACAGGGCACGTCAGGCTGCCATCACCAAGGAGCTGAGCGAAATCGTCGCCGGTGCCGATGCACTGAAGCAGTAATCAAGGCTACAACAGTCAGCCATTTACCAGAAAGCGCCCTCGTTCAGGGCGCTTTCTGTTTTTACAGGTCGGTTAATATCGAAATACCACTCCCACGGCTTGTATAATTCGCTTAACCGTGAGAAATTAGGGGAGTTCGAAACCATAAGGCGTTTCCATTTATTGTCAGCAAGCCCCGATCAATCGGAACACAGGGCGAAAAGGGCGCAGTAGCCGGAGAGACCCGGGATTTGGGTACCAATGACGCGGTCGAATCGCAGGAGACAATAAAACAGAAGAGCCTAACAGTAATGAAGCCATGTCAAGCATGAGAGTATACAAGTTCGGAGGTTCCTCTATCGGGTCAGCCTCGAAGATCAGAAACGTAGCCGGAATCATCAGGGACGGGTTGTCGCAATCCCCTCTGGTGGTCGTGGTATCTGCCGTCTGGAAGGTGACCGATATGCTCGCAGATGCGGCGACCCTTGCCGGCAGGGGCGAGATCGCCTATCTCGAAAAACTTGACGAGATCACCTCGCTGCACGATTCGATCGTTCGTGAACTTTTTCATGAAGATCCTGCCGAAGCGCAAGCCTGGCTGACCGGTATGATGATGGAGCTGCATGACGCGGTCCATGGTATCTACCAGCTCAGGGAGCTTTCAGACAGGAACCTCGCCCAGGTACTGAGTTTCGGTGAACGCCTCTCGTCCTGGATCGTAAGCCGCTACCTGCAATGCTCCGGGACCCCTTCGCTATGCATCGATGCCCGGGAGCTGATCGTGACCGACGACAATTACTGCTACGCGAAAGTCGAGACCCAGGCCACAGGTAAATTGATCAGGGAGCGCCTTCACTCTTTCGATGCCGTTCCGGTGGTCACCGGTTTCATCGCC
>JAAXXK010000025.1 GCA_013334525.1 Chlorobiaceae bacterium | reverse complement strand
TTGGTCGAATACCCTTTTGAGACAGCCTGGCATCTTCATGGATAAGCAAAATGACTCAGCGTCAACGCAACTGGAAATAAATTTATCCTCTCATTGCTTGATCCGGGGCTTGGGTATGAATTGCCAAGCTGGTGCTTGGCGTTCCCAGGGTTCAGGCGTTCCTGTTTTTTTCTTTGTAGACACTCCCTAACCACTATCAGCGCTGCCCGGGTTATTCGATTACATCGCCTACTTCCCGTACGGAATGCCAACCTCTTTCGGCGGCGTGGACTTTCCTACAAATCCCGCAAGTACGAACAGGGTGATCACATAGGGCAGGGACTGTACCAGCTGCGAAGGCAGCCAGCCTGACTGTACCCATATTTCCATCGCCTCGGTCGAAGCGAACAGCAGGCTTGCAAGCGCTGCGCCTGCGGGATTCCATTTGCCGATGATCATGGCCGCCAATGCGATGTACCCCCTGCCGGCAGACATGTTGTCAGTAAAGCTGTGCTGTTGGAACACCAGGAAAGCGCCGCCAAGCGAGGCCAGCGCACCGGAAACGAGCACACCCGAATAGCGCAGGCGCCGCACATCGATACCGGCCGTCTCGACAGCCTCTGCGCTCTCGCCGGCCGCCCGCAAACGCAACCCGGCCGGAGTGCGGAACAGGATGAACTGGCCGAGCACCACCGAGAGGACCGCGGCGATGAACAGCGGATCGAGCAGCAGTGAAGGAGCCTCCATGCCACCGATCCTGGCTGAGTTCATCGCACTTCCAAAAAGCAGGCTGAGCCCGAACCGGGTCGCCCCCATAACAAGAATGTTGATGGCGATGCCGCTGACGATCTGGTCGGCCCTGAGCGTTATGGTGACGAAAGCGTGCAGCAGGGCTACGAGCAGGCCGACCGCCAGGGCACAGGCCACGCCAACCCAGGCCGAACCTGTAAAATGCTGCCCGACCGCTGCCCCGAAAGCCCCCGCAAGAATAAGCCCCTCAAGGGCGAGGTTGACCACCCCGCTTCGTTCAGAAAATACCGCCCCGACAGAGGTCAGTATATAAGGGACGGAAATCCTTAACACCTGCAAAATAAAAACAGCCGCTATACTCTCCATCGTATGGATATTTTGAACCTATTCCGGGGTTTTTCCGGATGTTTTTTTCTGTTAAATTGATTACTCGAAAAGTAGTCATCCCGGACTGCTTTTTTATGATTTCATCTGTTTTTTTTGGGATAACCATCTATTTCACTCCAGTCACATGCCGAATTCTCACGCGAACGAAGAATCAGCCTCAGCCAAGCAATACATCTACAGTTTTGCAGGCGGAGCGGCCGAAGGGGATGCATCAATGAAAAACCTCCTGGGTGGCAAAGGTGCCAACCTGGCGGAAATGGCCAACATCGGACTACCTGTCCCCCCCGGCTTTACCCTTTCGACAGAAGTTTGCACCTACTATTACGACCACCAGAAAACCTACCCGACCAACCTCTTCGAAAAAGATATTCCCGCTGCCCTGAAAAAAATCGAAGTGTATCTCGGAAAGAATTTCGGCGATCCTGATAACCCCCTCCTCGTTTCAGTCCGTTCAGGCGCCCGCGCCTCAATGCCAGGCATGATGGACACCATCCTCAACCTCGGCCTCAACGATATCACTGTCGCAGGGCTTGCGAAAAAATCGGGCAACCCCCGTTTCGCATGGGACTGCTACCGCAGGTTCGTCCAGATGTACGGCGACGTGGTACTCGACCTGAAACCTGCCGACAAGAAGCAGATCGATCCTTTCGAAGAGATCCTCGAGAAAAAGAAACATGAACTGGGCATCGACCTCGACACCGAATTCAACCTCGAAGACCTGCAGGACCTTGTAGCCAAATACAAAAAAGCGATCCTCGAAAAAACCGGCAAAACCTTCCCTGAAGATCCGACCGAACAGCTCCGTGGAGCCATCGGCGCAGTGTTCAACAGCTGGAACAACGACCGCGCGATCGTCTATCGCAAACTGAACCATATCCCCGGATACTGGGGCACGGCCTGCAACGTCCAGGCTATGGTTTTCGGCAACATGGGTGAAAACTGCGGTACGGGCGTGGCATTCACCAGAGATGCTGCCGCCGGTGAAAACATCTTCTACGGCGAGTACCTCATGAACGCCCAGGGTGAAGATGTCGTGGCAGGAACCAGGACCCCGCTCAAGATCGAACAGCTCCGTAAGGAAAACGAGAAAATCTATGACCAGCTCGACGAGATCCGCTCGATCCTCGAAAAGCACTATCGCGACATGATGGACATCGAGTTCACCATCGAGAGCAACAAACTCTTCATGCTGCAGTGCCGCGTTGGAAAGCGTACCGGCTTTGCCGCCATCAAGATCGCTGTCGACATGTACAACGAAGGGCTGATCGACGAGAAAGAGGTGCTCCGCAGGATCGAACCCGAACAGCTCAACCAGCTGCTCCGCCCGGTCTTTGACCTCAACGAAAAGAAAGCCGCCATCGACAGCGGCAGGCTGCTGGCTACCGGACTGAACGCCGGACCCGGCGCCGCCACCGGCAGGATCTACTTCAACGCCGTCGATGCCTATGAAGCAGGCAAGCGTGGCGAATCGGTCATCCTTGTCAGGATCGAAACCTCACCGGAAGACATCAAGGGTATGGACGCTTCGGAAGGCATCCTTACCGCTCGCGGCGGCATGACCTCACACGCGGCACTCGTGGCGCGCCAGATGGGTAAAGTCTGCGTCGTAGGCTGCGGAGCCCTGAAAATCGACTACAAGAAAGGCGAAATGATGGTCAACGGAAATGACATCGTGCTCAGCGAAGGCGATTATATCTCCATCGACGGCAGCACCGGTGAGGTCATCGCCGGACAGGTCAAGACCAAGAACTCCGAAATCATCGAAGTGCTGGTCGACAAGACCCTGAAAAAGGAGGACGCCCCGACCTGGAAAATTTACGACCAGCTGATGCAGTGGGCCGACAAGTACCGCAAACTCAACATCCGCACTAACGCCGACCAGCCCGACCAGGCAGAAGTCGCCATCACCTTCGGCGCAGAAGGAATCGGCCTCTGCAGGACCGAGCACATGTTCTTCGGTGGAGACCGCATCGACGCCATGCGCGAGATGATCCTGGCCGATGACGTCGCAGGTCGCAAAACCGCACTCGACAAACTCCTCCCCTACCAGAGGGAAGACTTCTACGGACTCTTCAAGGCCATGGGCGCCCGTCCGGTCACCATCAGGCTCCTTGATCCCCCGCTCCACGAATTCCTGCCTCACACCGATGCGGAAATCGAAGACCTGGCCGCAAAAATCGGCAAGAGCAGCACGGAGATCAAGCAGCGCATCCAGAGCCTGCACGAGTTCAACCCGATGCTCGGCCTCAGGGGCTGCCGCCTTGGTATCCTTCACCCGGAAATCACGGTCATGCAGGTTCGCGCCATCATCGAAGCCGCATGTCGCATCAAACAGGAAGGGCAGGACATCGTACCTGAAATCATGGTGCCGCTCGTCAGCACCGTCAAGGAGCTCGAAATAACGAGTGAATTCATCCACAAGACCGCCCGCAGCGTCATCGCAGAAAAAGGCGTCGGCGTCAAGTACCTCGTCGGCACGATGATCGAAGTGCCTCGCGCAGCCCTTACCTCCGACCAGATCGCCAAGGCAGCAGACTTCTTCAGCTACGGCACCAACGACCTGACCCAGATGGGCCTCGGCATGAGCCGCGACGACTCCGGCCAGTTCCTGCCGATCTACCAGCAGTACGAAATCTTCGACCGCAACCCGTTCGAAACCATCGACAAGGACGGCGTCGGCCGCCTGCTCAGCATGTCTGCCAAGGAAGGCCGCTCGGTCAAACCGGACCTCAAGCTCGGCATCTGCGGCGAACACGGCGGCGACCCTGCCACGGTTGAGTTCTGCCACAAGACCGGCCTCAACTACGTCTCCTGCAGCCCTTACCGCGTACCGATCGCAAGGCTTGCAGCAGCCCGTGCAGCGCTCCAGGACTAAGTTCTCATTTCAGATGAACGCGAAAAAAGGCGGCCAATCGGTCGCCTTTTTCGTTTATCGTTATTTTCGGCAGGGCAGCATTTTCAAATGACTAACCCTTTTGTCGGGCAACTCCCGTTACCGGCTCAATCACCCAGCTTGACATCGATTTTAGATGTCTTGCTGTTGGCGACAATAACCTTCGTAACTGCCTGAAGCTTGAGTCTTTCGGTCCACACGCCGATTTCGTAAGTCCCCGCCGGGACATCCGAAATAGTAAAATTACCGAGCTTGTCGCTCACAGATGCATACTTGTTGTCGGTGACCACAATCCATGCCGCCATTTCGGGATGAACATTGCAGAGCAGAGCAACCACTCCCGGTTTGTCGAAGGTAACATGCTTCGGCTTTCCGGAATCATAAGTGTCAAGATTGAACTTTTTGGCCTCGCTTACCGAAAATACGTTATGATACATCTTGTCGTGGTTGGTGAACTCGACCGTTGAACCTACAGGTATGACCGTCACTCTTGGAATGAAGGTCATATGATGCTGTTCCACGGTAGCTTTTTTAGTTGCGACAGATCCATGAACCCCTTTCAGGTAAACGACTACATCTTCCTTGTTTTTTTCTTTGTCAGTCAGAATTGTTCCTGTAATGATCCCATTGCAAAAAGCTACAGACGCAACAAGCACAAAACCGGTCATCAGCAATGTACTTTTAATAATAATGGCCATCCGTTTCAACATGTTTACCTCCTTGTCATTGTTCACAATTGTTAATAATAAGCACACACATACATAACACAATCCGTCCCTGGATCTACAAAACCTTAAATGCCAAAATGAATTTCCAGCCTGACGACCATAGGATATCCTTATAAATTCGCATATAATATCAGTAACCGATAAATATGAAATCTTAAATAGTAATTATACACATTTAATAAGGAGGAATCAAAATACTTTTCTCTCCAGATGACCGTTTACGCACATTAATAGTGAACCGTAGCTGCATATCCCAATCGCATTGGACATGGATCAGGCGCTGTCATATCAGTTTGTTTCGGTTATTGCCAATACCCGCTCAGACAATTATCGCCTGAATTCACAAACAGCTTTTTCTGAAAAAATATCAGTAATGCCGAAATACTGGCCGCGCCAAGCTACAGCCATGCAATTCAAAGGCGAGCTCCGGATTAGGCAAAGAAAGGGTAGAATTCTTGTCTGGTGGCGTTGGTGCAGAGTCCTTTCGGTTATCCATGAAAATGCCGGGCCTGGTGCTCCCGACGATTCAATGAGGCGACCTCATCTTGAGTTGTCAGACCGCCTCTTCTCTCAGATAATCAACTACAAAAACATCATACGCTTTTCTAGCTGGAACATTCACTACGCCGCCAGAACCTCCTGATCCGTTGAAGTGATCGATTAAGGGCTATTCGAACGAAAGGAATTCCGCTGCGAATTATATTCAATCATTTTGCCAGCGAACGGAGATAACCGTGGGCATTGAGTTTGTCAATTCGCGACAATTCAGTGAGTTGATCAAAGGAGATCTCCGGGATGCCATAGTATGCCCTGATACGCTCGATCATCGACAACCATAAGAGTGCGGTCATCTCTGCATCGGCCAACGCACGGTGAAACTTGCCTGTCTGGGAAATACCTGCATGAGACACCAATGTCTGCAACTTATGGTTAGGCGCGTCCTGGTATATGCGTCGCGCCACCAACAGCGAGCAACAACAAGCACCATCATAGGCACGATTGATCCGTTTCAACTCTGCATCAAGAAAGCGCCGGTCGAATGAGGCGTTGTGGGCGACGATGTTGCGACCCGATATAAAACCTGAAAACTCAGCCATCACCTCTTCACAACCAGGCTGGCTTTTCAACATTGCATTGGTTATTCCGGTGTATCCCTCAATAAACGAACTGATCCGAAATCCCGGGTTCATCAGCTTTTGAAAGCGGTCTACAATAACCCCGTCCTCAACAAGCACCGCCCCTATCTCAATCGCCCGGTCACCATACTCCGGAGACAACCCCGTAGTCTCAAAATCCAGCACCACAACGCTGTCTGCCAAGCTTATTTTCATTGAGAATAACCGTGATGAATTTCAGGAATAGTAGCCAACTATACCTCTTAATTACCAGAACGCCAACCGTATTCAACCTATGGGCTACATCTTGTCGATGTCAATTAATGCCCATATATCGAATCGCAATCCTTTCTATCCCCAAATGCAGACATAAAATAATCCACAGCCTTTGGTCAACTTTATAAATACCGGTTATTTATAGTATAAAGTTAAACCCAAACGGAGATAAATATGAGAGTGATCAAACAGTCCGGTGCGATTTTCGCCATTTTGATCTTATTCAGCGCCCTGGTTTGCCAGGCAGAGAAGAAAACTGTTTCACAAGCCTCTGCCTCACCTATCCATGCGGCTACGAACAGTAACATTATGGGCTCGACATTGAGTCCCGAAGATGAAGCCCAACTGAAGGATATGATCGCCCGGCACCAGAGGGTTCGCTCGAAGCTGAGCGCCACAGATCGGGCTACGCTTGACAAACTGACCGAACAAGTTAAAACGCGGCTGCTACCCATACCCTCAGGAAAAAACATGCTCGCATCAACCGGCCAAATCATCAATGAAACAATCCCCGGCCTTGCGCCTTCGGAGCAGAGAGCCCTGGCAGAGTATTGCCTGGGCGGCATAGCCGCAGGCGACATCGGAAACAAAATGGATTCAAAGCCGATGCAGGAGATGCAGATGAGCTTCAACCTGCAATATCTCCAACTGCAGTCTCAAATGCAGAACGAGAACAGATCATACACAGCGGTGAGCAACATCATGAAGAGTAAACACGATACGGTGAAAAACAGCATCAGCAATGTCAGGTAAACTACCGGCCAGCCATCGTTCTAAATCTGAATGAATGTTCCTGAATATTGTCGGGCAGAAAAAAGAGCACCCCGGGCGAAAGCCCGGGGCAAATCATGTGTCAATCCTCGAAACGGAAGGATTTGATGCCGAGCAAGTCATAAAGAGGACAATAACCGGTCAGACCCGTTGCCAGGGGAATCAATCCGAAAATTCCCACAGGATTGAGAAAAACAACGCCATACACCAGCAGGAGTGTTCCCAAAAAAAGACGGAATACCCGATCTTTCTCGCCCATATTTTTCTTCATGTTCGCTCCGGAATGGTTATTGATCCGATTTGCACGTTTCTATTGAAACTGCTTTATGGAAATGCAGTTATGAAAATATACGAAAAGATCGAACAGAAAAGCCATGGGTGGAAGGAACAGAGCGCTTGTAAAAGGCAAGGGGGTTATATGCCGGTTAGTGCTCTAAAGGGGGAAAAAAAAAGCAGGGGGCTCATCACAAGCCCCCTGCCAACTCGATTGAAAGTCTCGGCGCAATTAAAGATTACCGGCCTCTGTCGGGACCACGATGGTCATCGGGACCCGGGCCTCTGTCAGGTCCACGACGGTCATCGGGACCCGGGCCTCTGTCAGGTCCACGACGGTCATCGGGACCGCGGCGGTCATCAGGACCGCGTCTGTCGTCACGCCCACGCCGGTCATCATAACCTGGGCCTCTATCAGGGCCGCGCCGGTCATCACGCCCACGCCATTGGTCGCGATCGTGCCTGAATCGTTCATCCCAGTACCCGCGATCGTGCCTGCGGTACTCTACATCACGGAACCGCCTGATATCCTGCCAACGGTGTCGCCTTATCTGGGAAGGAAGGTCACGATCCCAGATACGTGACCACGGGCCCCTGTAGTCATAAGCCCGGTACCACATTCCGTCACGGAAGATGAAGTAGGCATCGCCATAGTAAACGACATCATATGGCCCTCCATGGGAAACCGCGAAACCATAGCGATCCAGATAGACGAAATCGGGCCGATTGTCAAAAGCGAACCGGGGACCGCCAGGGATACTGACACCAACCCGGACGTCTGCCTTTGCTTCAGGCTGCGGAAGGCATGTGAACAGCCCAGCAACCCCGATTGCCAACAAAATCTGTTTTTTCATAGGTAGCCTCTCTTTTTGTACTTGTAATAAAACTCTCTGTATCAATACGTCATCATGAACAATTGCAGGAGCACCATCTTGCATCCTTTACAATTATTAAGACGCCAGCCGAGCCATTGTTCTTTCAACTCTTGTAAAAATATTTTTTCCAGCCTCCAATGGCTCGGCCCCTGGCTTGCCTGCCCCCAGGCGGATCCACTTTGTCGGCGTCCTGAAATTTACAACATACCGGGTCCCCAAAGGCTCCCGTATAAAGGGTGCCCGGCAGGTTTATAGCTTTCGTTCCATTACACCGGCTGTCTGGTATTCGAGGCTGGCAGAATGAATTACAAAAGACTTTACGGGTTAATTGTATTTCTTGTATCGGGGGTTGTCGGAGCAATCCTTACCTTTGGTACAGTAAAGATTTATGTGAAAGTATCAGGGCGGCATCCGGCGAAAGCACAAATCCCGGCGCCCGGTATCGCCTTTATCGGCGGTTATGCTTTCAGAAAAATATTGGTATCCCGAAAGGCATGATGAATAAGGATATGGAAAGCAGTAAAGGGAGAATGCCCTGGCTTTATAAACGCCTTCATCTGCTATGGCTTGTAATGATCGCACCTATTGCAAGCGTTATGGTTTTTTTAACCCCGGCATTCCAGGTTCCTGACGAGTTTGCACATTTTATCAAAACAGATCAAGTATCCAGAGGATATTTAGTACCGCTGTTGATGGAAAAGTCAAATGTCGGCAATATGACCTCATCATCAGTCAAAAAGGTATTCGATATCAAAGGTTACCATAGCATTCCTTTTCATGCAGATGTCAAGGTTGACGTGATTACAGCAAACAACGTACGACCTTCGAATATCGTCTGGGAGTCCGGCACCGTATTTATGCGCAACAACAACACCGCGGTATACTTTCCGACAGGTTATGCCGTTCAGGCATTGGGGTTGCTGGCAGCCAGAAGCATGAAGGCGAATGTCATATCCTCTTTTTATTTCTCCAGATACCTGTCGTGCATGGCTTGCGTTCTCTTGTCTTTCCTGGCCATCAGGACGGCAGGACGAGGCAAACTGCTGTTGTTCATACTTTTGTCGCTACCCATGACCCTGTTCGAGTATGCGTCACTCTCACAGGACGGAATCCTGATCTCGGCGGCAGCACTTGGAATTGCATTGATAACAGGAACAGACGAAAATCCTCTTGGCGCAAGCCGAACCTTTGCACGGCATTTGCTGGGCCTTATGATGCTGGCCCTGCTGGTCCTCGGGAAAACCCCCTATATATTCATCTTCATCTATTTCCTGATCCATGTCTACCTGAAGCATCGTGACCACCGAACTGTCGTGGCTGCTTTCGGCGCTTTGGTTATCGGGGTCATAGCCGCCTGGACATTGATGGTGGCGCCGTGCGTCAAAATTCCCCTGTACGGCCAGGCAAATCCGGTCCTGCAGGTAGCTTATCTGAAAGCAAATCCGATGGTATTGGTGAACGTGGTATTGTTCAACGCACTCAAAAACATCAGGACATTGATACAGGAAATGATCGGTGTTTTGGGATGGCTCGAAATCGTCTTGTCCCGCTGGTCGTATTCATTGATGAAAATACTGATCTATGCCCTTCTGTTCGTGGGATTTCTGGGCTCTCTTTATCGGAAAAGATATGACTCCCTGCTGATGATAGCGATATCGATCCTGACCATGTTCATGCTTTCGCTGAGCCTGTACATAACATGGACGCCGGTCGGGCTGGGCAGCGTTGAGGGAAGTCAGGGCCGATACATGATTCCGGTATACGTATTTATCGCCGGAGCCCTGGACGATCTCTGGATATCAAACCGAAAAGCATTATCGAATCTGCTGGTCATACTGATAGTCTGCTCAAGCTCCATCGTCTGCATCAATGCGCTTTTTGCGATACTGCAACGCTATTATATGTAAGGAAAAGCACCTATAACTCCCGTCCCATAGACATTTCCGAACCATCCGCCCGTTTGATGCATGAAGATGGAACCTCTGATGCCTTGAGCGTTCATCACCACTATGACTGAAAATAGTGCCAAATGAATGGACGCAACATTGGCTTGCGAGGAGTGGTAAATGAAAATGAACAGTTCGATCACCAAGCTGTCTACAACAAGGTGATCATTACTGGAGTGTCGGTATTTTTGTTCAGTGCGTGGGAGATTCGGGAAAATCCGGGGAAAGAAAAAAGGCGACCACAGGGCCGCCTTTTTTTATGCATCCGGTGTAAAGGCCGGATTACTTCTGCTCGTCTTCTTTCTTTTTGAAGAACATGCAGCCGCCTTCGGCGACGACATCTTTGCCGAAGCAAGTGCCGGCAGCCGGGTTGGCGCTGTTGACGGTGAAGCTCTGGCACTCCTGGCACTGCTTGCCGGGCTCAGCCTTCTGCTTGTACATGACATCCATGGTCGTATATCGATTTATCTTTAGTAATACATACCTTCGTCCTGTCGGACAGGTGGAATATACGGCATAGCTTCGATTTTCAAAGATTTTTCCACGCAATGAAACCTTATCGACTCCCTGCCGGTTGAACCCGTAAAGAGGAGATGGCCGTTGCTGTTTGACGGAACATTCATAGATTGTAATACAGGGCATTTTAATTATTTCCGGTTCAGGAGAGTCAAACGTCACCAATGGATTTCAGACATATTACCATACGCGGAGCGAGGGTACACAACCTCAAGAACATCTCGCTCAAGATCCCACGCAACAAGCTGGTCGTAATCACCGGCATTTCCGGTTCGGGAAAATCGAGCCTTGCCTTTGATACGATCTATGCCGAAGGGCAGCGCCGCTTCATGGAGACGCTCTCTCCCTACGCGAGGCAGTTCATCGGCAACATAGAGCGCCCGGACGTCGATTTTATCGAAGGGCTGTCGCCGGTGATCTCGATCGACCAGAAAAGCACGAGCCGCTCTCCACGGTCCACGGTGGGCACGGTAACCGAAATCCACGATTTCGTGAGGTTGCTCTATGCCAAGGCGGGAAGACGCTACGATCCCGCCACCGGGCAGATGTTGCAGAAGCAGAGCGAAGAGAGCATCTGCGAAGCGATCTTCGAGCTCCCCGCAGGCACGAAAATCCAGATACTCTCGCCTTTGGTCAGCGGCCGGAAAGGCCATTACCGTGAGCTGTTCGATCGGCTGACAAAAAAAGGGTTCCTCAGGGCACGCATCGACGGAGAGTACGCCGAGCTGACGGCTGGCATGCAACTCGAACGCTACAAAAGCCATACCATCGAGCTGGTCGTGGATCGCCTGGTTGCCGGGCCAACCATCGCGGATCGGCTGAAAGAGGCTGTATCGCTGGCCATCTCGTTCTCAGAGCACAAGTCGACGGTCATTTGCGACACTGACGACAATGTTCGCAAGGAGATGTATTTCAGCACAAAGTATGCCTATTCCGATGGCACGGTGCCGGTCGATACGCTCGCGCCCAACCAGTTCAGCTTCAACTCCCCCTTCGGCGCCTGCCCTGAATGCAACGGCCTTGGCGACATCATGCAGCTCTCGGCCGAGCTGATGATGCCCGACCCGAAACGATCGCTTGAGGAAGGCGGCCTTGAACCTTTCGGGAAACCGGGCAAGCGCAACCTCTGGCAGGTGATCCGTTCCATTGCAAAAACCTACGACTTCACCCTCTCCACGCCGCTCGCCGGCGTACCGGTCGAAGCGCTCGACATCCTGCTCTACGGCTCCGGCACCAAGACGTTCGACGTCGGTTATTCGTATGCGGGAAAGGAGCATCTCTATCCACAGACTTTCCAGGGTGCCGTGCCCTATGTCGAAGAGATCCGGCTGAACGCCAGCACTCCCAAGCTCAGGGAGTGGGCCGAAAGCTTCATGATCAGGCAAAGCTGCCCGTTGTGCGGTGGGGCAAGGCTGAAACAGGAGAGCCTCCAGGTGAAGATCGATGGGCTCAACATTGCGGAAGTGGAATCGATGCCTCTACCCGAAGCCCTCAAGTTCTTCAAAGCCCTCCCCGGCCGCCTGACAGCCAAAGAGCTTCTTGTGGCCACGCCGGTGGTGCACGAAATCGCAAAAAGGCTTGAGTTCCTCCTGAACGTGGGGCTCAGCTACCTTTCGCTCGACAGGAACTCCCTGACCCTGTCCGGCGGCGAGGCCCAGCGCATAAGGCTGGCTTCGCAGCTTGGCTCACAGCTCAGCGGGGTGCTCTACGTGCTGGACGAACCGAGCATCGGCCTTCACCAGCGCGACAACCACCGGCTTATCGAGTCGCTCAAACGGCTCAGGGACCTGGGCAACACGGTGCTCGTGGTCGAACACGACAAAGACACGATGCTTGAGGCCGATGAGATCATCGACCTCGGACCCGGCGCAGGAGAGTACGGCGGTGAGGTGGTCGCCCAGGGAGCAGCAGACAATCTCGGCCCGAATTCGGTCACGGCAGGATACCTGAACGGTACGGTTTCGGTATCGTTCCCGCCGGAAACGACCGGCGAAAAGGGTGAGCAGCAATACCTGAAGATCAGCGGTTGCAGGGGCAACAACCTGAAAAACGTCGACCTCGCCTTTCCGCTCGGCTCCCTCATCAGCATCACCGGTGTAAGCGGCTCCGGCAAATCGACGCTCATCAACGAAACGCTCTACCCGATCCTGGCCCGCCACTTCTACCGTTCGAAGCTTCTTGCCCTTCCGAGCAACGGCGTTGAAGGCATCGATCGCATCGACAAGGTGGTCAACGTGGACCAGTCACCGATCGGCAGAACGCCCCGGTCGAACCCGGCGACCTATACCGGGGCATTCACCTTCATCCGCGACTTCTTCACCCGGCTGCCGGAAGCGCAGATACGCGGATACAAGGCTGGGCGCTTCAGCTTCAACGTAAAAGGGGGGCGCTGCGAGGTATGCCAGGGGGCGGGCACGAGAAAAATCGAGATGAATTTCCTGCCGGACGTCTATGTGCACTGCGAACACTGCAAAGGCGAGCGTTACAACAGGGAGACCCTGCAGGTCAAGTACAAGGGAAAATCGATTGCGGATGTGCTTGAAATGCCCATTGAGGAGGCATCTGAATTCTTTGTCGATTTCCCGCGCATCCGGAGGATTCTTACCACCATGCAGAGCGTCGGGCTCGGCTACCTGAAACTCGGCCAACCATCCCCCCTGCTGTCGGGCGGTGAGGCACAGCGCATCAAGCTCTCGGCTGAACTGGCCAAAATCCAGACCGGCAAAACCCTCTACATCCTCGACGAACCGACCACCGGCCTGCACTTCCAGGACATTCAGCACCTGCTCATGGTGTTGAGGCGGCTTGTCGACAAGGGAAACACGGTCATCATCATCGAGCACAACCTGGATGTCGTCAGGAACAGCGACTGGGTCGTCGATCTCGGACCGGAAGGAGGAAACGCAGGGGGAATGATCGTGGCTGAAGGAACACCGGAAGAGGTCGCCCTGAATGAGGATTCGCATACCGGAAGGTTCCTGAAAATCGAAATGGAGAGCATAGCGGCAACAATAGGCGGCCTGCAGGCTTCATAACAGCCGTAAGCGCCCCCATATTTCAGGACAAAATCGTCATATCGGTGATGTTTCGAAATATCTGCGGCAAGGGATAATAGAGACTCAGCGGAAGATGAGGTACGCAATGAAGGCAACTTCCGGCTAGAACCGACCCCGTATTCCCACAAGCTGAACAAGCTGATCAGGGGAAGCCGGGGTCGGCACCGGTTACAACAACATCTCAGAGAAATTCTTCGAAATAATCCAGATCCTTGTGGAAGGTCTCTGCCAGAGCTGCCAGCGAAAAGAGAGCCAGCACCATGCAGATCCCACCTACGATGATCGCTCCGTTCTCAAGGCCGAAACGGCCCTTGGTGAACTGGAAAAGCATAGTAATTGGAACCACCATCCCCCTCACAAAGTTCGGCACGGTCGTGGCTACCGTAGCCCGAAGGTTGGTGCCGAACTGTTCGGCAGCCACAGTCACGAAAATAGCCCAGTACCCAACGGAAAAACCCAGGGCTGCACAAACGCCATAGAAAAACTGCGGCGTGGCCGGTCCCTGGAGGAAAAACAGCGCGACAGCCCCGATGGTAAGCAGCATGAATGTGAGAACCGCTTTTTTGCGGCTCTTCAGGAACTGGCTCAGCAGCCCGCTCGACAGATCGCCGAACACCAGGCCAAGGTAGCAGAACATCACCGCATTGCCCGCCGTCACCGGTCCGGAGATTCTGAGCGCCGTTGCGAATTCGGGTGAAAAGGTGATGAGCACCCCCACAACAAACCAGATCGGCACGCCGATGAGGATGGAGTTCAGGTAACGGAAAAAACGTTCCCTGTCGGTGAACAGGGCAAGCATGTTGCCCCTGCTGACGCCCGATTTGGCCTCCATCGTCTGGAACATGCCCGATTCGGCAACCCGGATACGGGCAAGAAGCAGCAGCATACCGAGGGCTCCGCCGATAAAAAATGCGTTGCGCCAGTCGTACGTACTGGCCACCAGGTTGGCAAGGATTGCACCCGACACCCCTATCGAGGCAACGAGCATCGTGCCGTAACCGCGGATTCTGGTATGCAGCACCTCGGCCACGAGCGTAATGCCCGCGCCAAGCTCTCCTGCAAGCCCGACACCTGCAATGAAGCGCATTGCAGCATAGGCCGGCAATGAGCTCACGAGCCCGTTGGCGAAGTTGGCCAGCGAATAGATAAGGATCGAACCGAACATGATCTTCAGGCGCCCCTTCTTGTCCCCGAGCCAACCCCAGAGGATGCCTCCTACAAGCATGCCGATCATCTGCATGTTGAGCAGGAAAACCCCGTAGTCGATCAGCGCCTTACCCTCCAGCCCGAACGCCTTGAGGCTCGGCACACGGACGATACTGAAAAGCACGAGGTCATAGATGTCGACAAAGTAACCCAGCGCGGCCACAATGACCGGCAGGCTGAATATGTCGCGTATGCTTGCGTGATCTTTTTCCTGCACTAAATACTCCATGTTTGGCCCGGAAGAAACAGATCCGGGATGTGGTTGATTTCCGCGGGTTCAGGTTGGATTTGACGTGTGGTTAAAGATATGATATATAAGGCATTGGAAAAAATACCCTCGTCCGGGGAGATAGAAAGCGTCAGGATTCCCGGTATCCCGACCAATACCGTGCTCCATTATCACGTGAAAAGTCATAAATTGGCGTATATATATTTATTAAAGCCATCTCGATGGCGATGATTAGCATCATCAGAAGTAACAAGAGCTGAATCTGGCATAGTAACGGCCTGGTGCCGTAAAAGTAGTTTTATGCCTAAACACACCCCCAACCCCCCCGCCACAGGCAGGTTCCTGGCTGACTCCGTTTCCGATCTGTTTCAGGAGTTAAGCGAGCCAGTTTTCGTAATGGACCTGAATGGGCTGATCCTCAATGCCGACGGTTCGTTTACGGAAGAGTACGCATCCGGCTCCGTGAAAAGCCAAAATGCCGATATCGACCAAAGCCCTCATCCGATAACCTTCGTCGACATCGTGAAGCGAAACCAGATGGCCGCTGAGGCTATTGGCACCCGAAATCCGGTAAGCCACGAACTTCAAAGGCATAACGTCACCTGGATATATACCCTCTATCCCATTCTCTCTTCAGGCAATTCAGCTACCCATTTTCTTCTTACCGTCCAGGATTCTGACAGGAAAAAATCGCCTGAACCTCATGTCTGCAATACCCTTGCCACGGCAAAAGAACTATATGATGCCATACCGGCGTCGATCCTTGTTGTCGATGCCAACATGCGCCTTGTCGGCTGGAACCGGTTTTCCCGCGACACCATCAATGGCCGCTCCGATGAAGAGATGCATGGCGTCAATCCGTTCAACCGCGTTCATCCTGACGATCTTTTCGAGCTCAAGAACAGGTTGTTTTTCAATGTCATGAATTTCGATACCGAAGAGACGGCCGAATTCAGGATGTACCATAAAGATGGGCCGCCATACCGATGGGCAACCCTGCGTGCCAAAAAAGCCATTATAGAGGGACAGCCCTGCGTGGTGGTGGTCGTAACTGAAATAACCGAACTGAAAGAGGCCCAGGAACAGCAGGAAAAACTTCAGGAGCAGTTGCTGCAGTACCAGAAAATGGAACTGATCGGGCAGCTTGCAGGAGGAATCGCCCACGACTTCAACAACTCACTCGCGGCAATCATCGGCAATACGGAGCTGGTGCTCAGAAAGCTTGACCACTCCTGCTCATATATCGATAACATCCGGGACATCCACAAGATAGCCGTTCGTTCATCCCAGTTGACCCACCAGCTTCTCGCCTTTGCCAGAAAGCAGATGACGATTCCGAAAGTTATCGACCTGAACGAGATCATTTCGGAAAGCCTCCCGTTATACAGTCGTTTGATCAGTGAGAATATTCAGTTCGAATGGACCCCCTGCAAAAACAGGGCGTTTGTGCTCATTGACCCCACCCAACTTGAGCAGATCCTTTCGAACCTTTTTATAAATGCCCGGGACGCCATAACCGGCAACGGGAAAATCTTCATCGATTGCGCGGCTGCCCATTTCGAAAACGCCGATTGCATAAATAACCGTTCGGCTCTTTCTGCCGGCAACTATATCAGGCTTTCGATAAGCGATACCGGAAGCGGTATCGAGCCGAAAGTACTGCCACACATCTACGAACCGTTCTTCACAACCAAGGAGGTCGGCAAGGGAACCGGACTGGGCCTGTCAACGGTCTATGGAATCGTCATGCAGAATAACGGCCACATCGAGTGCCGGACTGAAATGGGCAAAGGAAGCACTTTTGATATCTATCTGCCGCAGCATGTGGATTCATTGAACGAAAAGGGCTCCGGGGCAACTGACCAGACAATACTTAATTCGGAAAAAACGATACTGGTGGTCGAAGACGAGCCCTACATACTCAAGCTCATCAAGGATATCCTCGAAAGTCGCCAGTTTACGGTTTTCACAGCCAAAGATGCCGAAGAGTGCCTGCTTGTTTCAGAAAAATGCAAAAGCAGGATCGACATGCTCGTAACGGATGTCGTCCTTCCAACCATGAACGGCGTTGAACTGAGCAGGCTTCTCCAGAGGGACAATCCCTCGCTCAGGGCCTTGTTCATGTCCGCCCACGCTGTTGATAATATCACGGTAAACCAGCCGTTGGTGGAGGGAGTGGATTTTATCCCGAAACCGTTCAGCATCAAGGAGTTCATCGAGGCCGTCAACCGGGTAATGAGCGCCCCGTAAAGAGATCGATAGAGATGCGTTTGACGACCGGTCGAATTACGGCCCGCAGGGGATGGTTACGAAAACCGCCACTTGAACGAAAAGCTCCGCCCGGGCCGGATACATCAGTTCGTTGAGCGTTTTTTCATCGAACAGTTATGTGAAATATGAAGTACATTTCATACGGACATCCAGCAGGCCGTTTGAAGCCCTGCCTGAATCTCAAGGGCCGGATTGATGGGTTCGGCACAATCGTCCAGCACCGTCACAGGCATTGAATCTGACCGGTTTTCTGCCGATATACGTCAGCTTCCGAAAACGGAAAAACATGCCAGGAAGCACCCTTTCATGACTATTTCATCTGTACCTGAACAGAGGTTCCCCGATCGTTATCTGTCAGTAGAAACATTTTTGCCTTTGCTGTTCGCCGGCATTCTTGATACAATCAGGAATCGGGTGCCGATAACGACGGTCGCCCTGCTCACCCTCATGTCAAACTCGATGAATGCGACAGCCGCGCCGGGAGTGACAGCTCAATCGGTAAGGAATACCTCCTATCATCCTGCAATATGGACATATACCGATCAGTTGGAGGTGAGATCGGTACGCCTGGTCAATGGAGTGTATGAAAAAGGCCAGAAGAACGTCGACCTTGACTATGAACTTATGCAGACCGGTCGGGCGGTATTCGGAGACATCAACGGCGACGGGAAACAGGATGCAGCGGTCATTATGTACCATATGAAAGACGATCGTGAGGCCTCGGAGATCGCCATAGTCCTTGATGTCAAAGGAGTGCCTGTGCATGTGGCAAGCCGCTTTTTCGGCGTTGGGACCGAAATCATGGATGTCGGCATCAACAAGGCCAGCGTTCTTGATTCCAGAACGGGTAAACCGGTGGCAACGAGCCTGGTCCAGGTGGCGGTCAGCAATGCGAAGTATTGCGCGGGCCAGGGCAAAACGGTTTCATATCGACTGGTAAACGACAAGTTGATCGGTCCTGATCCCTTCGGAAAGACACGGTATTGAACTTCCCTGCCTAACCCCATACCGGCTCACCCCCGACCACCCGAATTCAGCGCGTGAATGTGCTTCAGGACGCCCGATGCATCGGCTTCGACGGCGTAAGCACACTCGAAGCTCTGCACCCTGGTCAGCGCATTCGGCACCACGACGCAGGCGATGCCGGCAGCGTGGGCCGAATCAAGCCCACGACGCGAATCTTCGACCGCAAGGCATTGGCCGGGCTCGATACCAAGCATTTCAAGGGCTTTCAGATAGGGTTCGGGATGCGGTTTCGGGTTCGTTACCTCGTTGTCCGTGACGATCACCTCAAAGCGGTCGAGCAGCCCCTCCGGCCCGTGCATCAGTTCGAGCTTGTCACGGGGGCTTCCTGTCACGATGCCCAGCCGCACCTGACCGTAGAGCGCCTCGATGGTTTCGCGCACCTTCGGCATGAGCGTCACGGGCTTCCTGATACGATCGACGAATGCTTCATTACGCCTGTCAAGCAAAGGCCCGGCAAGTTCAGGAGTCAGGCCGAGTTCCAGCGCGATTTCGTAACTGTGCTTCGCGTTTCCCAGATACTCGAGTCCCCAGTACTTCTCTTCGAGCACAAGGCCGGCTTCGGCAAAAAAACGTCTGGTCAGGTCGAAAAACAGCGCCTCGCTGTCCACCAGAATACCGTCATTGTCCCATAAAACAGCTTCGATCATCGTGCTTTGACTGATATTGGAATTGTTGCAACCTTGCAAAAGATAAACAAAGGTAAAGAGCACCCAAGAAGGATCATCAAGTCAAGGAGTATAATAACGGAAGGCGCGGAGGAAACCACGGAATGCGGTCTCGAATGAAAAGTTATGCAACGGAGGGCGGACATTCCTGTCCGTCATTCGAGTTCCCGACACTCATTGATGGTAATGGCGGGTTGGAAACCCCGCCCTCCTTTAATAACCAATC
Organism: Chlorobiaceae bacterium; assembly: GCA_013334525.1. Classification (GTDB taxonomy): domain Bacteria; phylum Bacteroidota; class Chlorobiia; order Chlorobiales; family Chlorobiaceae; genus Chlorobaculum. The sequence goes on along the minus strand of JAAXXK010000025.1, from coordinate 19,980 downwards.
CCCTTAGGGGTGGTTCGCGAAGCGCCCGTATTCACGACATTAAACAGAGGTGTCCTGAAGTATTGTGCTTTTGAATTGCAGGTTATGAATCGGACTGGAGGGTGATGCTCTTACGACAAAAGGCTGCCTTATCCTGATTTTTGAGACAGCCTCTGTTCTGGATTTCGATCCCGAAATACCAGGATCAGCTCAGCAATCGAACCCTAAAAGAGATAAGATGAACGACCCTTATGCAGGCACCTTCTGCGGTTGCCTGCTCCCTGCCTTGTTCTTCTTCTGCACGCAGCTGCGGTAGAGGCCGGCCAGCTTGAACCCTGCATTGCGGATATCGCGATCGGCAAGAAGCGCAAGCACCTGCCTGCCGGTCAGGCCGGGATTGTTGCGAATGAGCTCGTTGCGGTAGAGCATCCGCATGAGAATGTCCATGGAGATCGACCATGCGGCCGAGACCACCTCGTCAAGACTGATCACCGGTCCGGTGGCGGGCTGGCTGGAGGAAACCTTTTTCATCGTCATCGCCCTGCCGTCGCCCTGCTGCTGTATAAAGCAATCGACGCGGTAACCCGAGGAGTGCTCGAGACTCACGACATACGGCTGCTTAAGCACTGGAGGAGGCGGTGAGTTGCGGTACTCGATCCGCGGATTGGTCTCGAGATAGCGCACAAAAGCCTCAAAAATAATCTTGCTGACCGCCTTCTGGTCGAGGCCTTTATTTACCCGAAGCAGGAACACCAACTGGAAAAGATCCCGCAGGAATACGATCAGCACACCGCGTTCGCTATCCCTTTTCAGCAGCGATCGGTAATTGCAGAACGCCACATTGCAGTAGGCCAGCATCCTCACCAGGTCAGCCGTGTCCATGCTGGCGGTTTTGATGACCGGGGTGAAATTGTTGTAGAGATCCCAATCGCTGGAGGTGATATTGCCTTCGCTACGATACTCCTCGAATATCTTCGTGCCGGGATAAGGGGTCATGGCCATGAACAGGGACTGTTTGAGTCCGAGCGACTTGGCAAACAGCGGATAGGCCATGGTATCCTCTTCGCTCTCCGAATGGTGGCCGATGATGAAATAGCCTTCGGCGCCGATACCGTGGCTGGTCAACAGGCCGATGGCCTTCGAGACGTCGTCGAGCGAGTTCTTCTTGTTCATCAGCTCAAGCGTCTGCGGATTCGGGCTCTCGATGCCGAGTCCAACCTTCTTGAGCCCTATGCTGCGCAGCTTGCCCAGTATCCGCTCGGCGCGAACCACATCCTTGGCCCGGGTTTCGGTCATGATCCTGAAATTGGTGAGCCCGCGAGCGATCATCAGGTCACAGATCTCTTCAGCCCGCTTGATGTTGGTGAGGAAGTTGGCGTCCCATATCTTGATCAGCTTCTTTTTCTTCGGATCGTGAAGCTGGGCGATCTCATTGACGACGTTCTCCGCGCTGCGGCCGCGCCACTGCTTGTGCATTTTGTCGTTGGCGCAGAACGAGCATGACCATGGGCATCCACGCGAGGTATAGATGGTGTCGATGGTATAGTCGTCCCCTTTCTCGCCGAACCGCTCGGGCCGGAGCGCACGCAGGGGATAGCGGATGGAATCAACATCCATGATCAGCTCCCTCATGCCGGTGTAGACCGTCTGGCCGTTTTCGCGCCAGGCAAGCCCCTTGATATCGCGCGATGGGCCGTTCTGCACCAGCTCCCTGAAGGTAGCTTCGCCCTCTCCGATGGCGATAAGGTCGACGCAGTCAAGCGCCAGCACCTCTTCAGGAAGAGAGGTGGGATGGAAGCCCCCCATCACGACGAACTTGCCGTGCTCCTTGGCTATACGGGCAAGCCGTACGGCGTTGTTGAAGCCGCCGGTCATGGAGGATATGGCCACAAGGTCGATCGTCCGGTTATTCAGCAGGCTCCTGAAGCTGTCGAACAGGCCGTCGTTGTAATAGTTATCCGGAATGACCAGAGTGTCGACGATATCCTCAACGGCCGCAGCCAGATAACAGATACCGATACAATCGGTGATGAACCGGGGGAAAGGAGTGACGACTACCTGGGGTGCCTCGATAAGGCAGATATTCTTGAAATATGCCATGACTGAAAACTCCGGCTTGATTTGATGGCGCGTCGCATGAACCTTGAATATGAATCATCAACTGCCGAAAATGTGACACTTGGTTTGCCGAAACACATGGAAAATATACTTCGACAACTATGACTTGGAAATATACACAATCTCCCTGTTTTTCTTCGAAACTGCGCTTGTTCATCAGGCCGCGCCTAGAGGTAAACGACCGGTGCTGCCGTGCTCAGTGACCGACAGGGAAAAACGCAAAAAGGGCAGGCTGTCGCCCACCCCTTTCAACCCAATCATTACGCTCTGTTACGCACCGGCCATCATGGCCTCTACGTCAGCTGCAACCGTCCCTATCGGCTTGATGCCGAACTTCTCCACTAGAGCTGCGGCGATGTTCGGGGTAAGGAACTCAGGGAGCGTCGGGCCGAGCCTGATGCCCTTGACACCCAGATAGAGCAGGGCAAGCAGTACGGTGACAGCCTTCTGCTCGTACCAGGCGATATCGTAAGAGATCGGCAGGTCGTTGATGTCTTCCAGGCCGAACACCTCCTTGAGCTTGAGTGCGATGACGGCCAGCGAGTATGAGTCGTTGCACTGGCCGGCATCGAGCACGCGCGGAATTCCACCGATATCACCGAGAGCCAGCTTGTTGTAGCGGTACTTGGCGCAACCGGCCGTAAGGATGACCGTATCTTCAGGCAGCGCTTCGGCCACGCTGGTGTAGTAATTCCGGCTCGCATGACGGCCATCGCACCCGGCCATGACGACAAACCGTTTGATTGCCCCGGACTTGACCGCGGCGACCACCTTGTCGGCAAGCGCAAGCACCTGGGTATGGGCAAACCCGCCGACGATCTCACCGTTTTCGATCTCTGTCGGGGGCAGGCAGTTTTTTGCCATCTCGATAATCTGGCTGAAATCCTTCCGCCCTCCCTCTTTACGGGCAGGGATATGCTTCAGGCCGGGATATCCGGCCATGCCGGTCGTGAACATGCGGTTGCGGTAGGACTCGCGAACCGGCACGATGCAGTTGGTCGTCATCAGGATCGGGCCGTTGAAGGTCTCGAATTCGCGATCCTGCGACCACCAGGAACCGCCATAATTACCGATGAAATGGCTGTATTTTTTGAATGCAGGATAGTAGTGGGCCGGCAGCATTTCACAGTGGGTGTAAACATCGACGCCGGTGCCCTTTGTCTGTTCGAGAAGCTCCTCCATGTCGCGAAGGTCGTGACCGGATATGAGGATGCCGGGCTTGTTGCTGACGCCGGTGCTAACCCTGGTAATTTCGGGATGTCCGTAGCTTTCGGTGTTGGCCCTGTCGAGAAGGGCCATGGCCTTGACTGCGATGGAACCGGTCTCCATGACCAGGCCGAGAAGCTGGTCTGCAGAAAGATCCCTGGTCAGGTCGGAAAGCGACTTGATGTAAAATGCGTAGATGTCGTTGTCGTGATGTCCCAGCACAGAGGCATGGTCGGTGTAGGCGGCAAGACCCTTTACGCCATAGAGTACAAGGCTCTTGAGCGAGCGAAGGTCGGGGTTTTCGCTCAGGCTGTCGATGGTGCAGGAATCGGACTTTGCGAGGAAATCCTCCTTGGTGCTTCCGCTCCATGTGGCGGCGTCGTGATCCGGGACGTTTCCGGTGACCGACTTGAGTTCGTCGCGCATGGCGAGTGTTTTGCGGATCTGTTCGACGATCGCCTCGTCATCGAAGTTGGTGTTCGTGACGGTAACGAACAGCGACTCGCTGATGAACTGCCCGATTTTGCGATCGGGCGATCCCTTAAGCCCTTCGGCGCAGAGGCTAAGTCCCTCAACCGCATAGATTAACGTATCCTGAAGCCTGGCGGTCAATTCGTCTTTGCCGCATACGCCGCGGACGGAGCATCCCGTATCCCGGATGCTCTCCTGGCACTGGTCACAATGCATGGTCATATTATGGATTCTCCCTGATGTTTTTGTTGTTCACGATCTGGTGACAGAAGCTTTGCCAGCCGCCTGTCTGCGGAGGCCCCCTCCCTGTCACCAATTTTCTCTTTTGCCAGCGCTCGCTGGAGCAGGGCGGCTTTCACAAGCCCCTTCTGCATTGGATGCCTGTTGATCACACCGCTGAAATCATCAATGGCACCCTCATAATCGCCGGTCTGGAATCGGATCAGGCCGCGGTTCCCGTATGCCCCAATGCTTTCGCGATACCTGAGTCCCAGCCTGATGGCCATGCTGTAGTCCATAAGCGCACCTTCCAGATCACCCTCGGCGCTCCTGACCCCCGCCCGGCCACAATAGGCTTCGGCATTGTCAGGATCGGCATCGATAAGCCTGCTCATCTCCCGTTCGGAGCCGCGATATGCTCCGAGTGCGTCTTTCAGCATGATATCCACTCCTCGGAAAGGATGTCGCCAGTTACCCCCACGACGACCTGCTTGACAGGAACCTTGCGTTGCGCCTTTTCGAGCGCTTTGGTAACCAGGCCCATAAGGCCGCCGCAGCAGGGAACCTCCATGATAGCCACCGTGATGGTGTTGACTTTTGCCATATCAATCATTGCGGTAAGTTTTTCGACATATCGATCCATCTCCACGTCGAGTTTGGGACAAGCGATCGCCAATGATTTGCCGAGCAGCATGCGATCGTGAAAATCACCTACAGCAAACGCGACACAGTCGGCTGCAAGTAACAGGTCGGAGCCCTGAAAATATGGGGCGATGGGAGTAACCAGATGAAGCTGGATCGGCCACTGTCTGAGCTGGCCCTGGGATCCGTTCTCCTTAAGGGCAACACCTGAACCATGGGGTTCGTTCCCCCGCAGATCCATCATGCGGCTGCCGGGACATCCACCTCCATACTGATGCGCATGGGCAGGAGCCGCCGCAGCTGCCGGCTTATGTGCTTCGGGGCGAGCGACATCCGGCTTATCAAGGGGATTGGCAATACCCTGCTCTTCGAGGTAGTCGAGCGCTGTCCGGAGATATCCGTTCTCCCCGTGCTCCGCAAGGTGACGAAGGTGCGCGGCAATGACGTTGGGACCGGCCTTGACGATGCTTTCAGCCATGACCCTTCTTTCGTCGTATGGCTCGGCCTCGCGCGTCTCCACCCGCATCGCTCCGGTAGGACATTTACCGATGCAAGCGCCAAGTCCGTCACAGAACAGGTCGCTGATCAGTCGCGCCTTGCCGTCGATCACCTGCAAAGCCCCTTCAGGGCAGGCCGGGATACAGTCGCCGCATCCGGTGCAGCGAGGTTCATCTATGGTAATTATCTGTCGTTTCATTTTGGTGCCTCTATTTATTTGTTCCGCGATTCGATTGCTTCGTTGGTCGGTGCTCGAAATCCTCATGTACTGCGTGTACATTCCGGTTTCTGTGCTCCGTCCGCCTTGCACTCAAACCGCTCACGACAATAAATAGAGGTACCCGGGAAGTATTGTTTGTTGTCATTATCAGTCTTAAAGTTTTGGCTCTGAAAGTACCTGTACCCGTTTCAGGTCGCTGATCAATTTTCCGACGGTCACCTTCGCAAACTCGTCGTTCACCATCTGCTCGATGCGCATGATCTCGTGGCGCAAAACGCAATTGGCCCGATTGGAACAGAGCTGCTTCCGGAACATGCATTCTGAAACCTGCACCGCTCCCTGGAATATTTCGATCACATCCTTCACCCTTATCGTATCGGGATCCCTGGCGAGTCTCACCCCGCCGCCGGCACCCTCCCTGGAAACAACCAGGCCGCTTTTGATCAGCTCCTGCATAATGCGGCGCAGGAACTGGTACGGAATCGCCTGCTCTTCGGAGACGGCCTTCGCCGTTACCCAGCTGTCGGGCTTCATGCCTAGGGAGATCAGGGCCCTTACGGCGTAATCGGTATGTTTGGTCAGTACTTTCATAGTGTTGTTGTTAACTGATACTAATTTAGTATCAGTTAATTAAAATCAAAAACATTTCATGAAAATTCCCTGATTATTTTTTTCCCGAAATAATCTTGACGCACCCGAAACATGAAGCAATCAATGGGTTCGGAAACCCTTGAATCTCCTGTATATTTATTGGTTGATGGGTTACCGCTTATGCTCACGTTCCCCTGATTCAACCGTTGAAAAGGGAGTAGCTCGAACAGTAACGATTTGTATGGAGATCCGGCCTGCAGTTCGGGCCTAAAACTGAATAACCATGATCCAGCTCAGAACAGCAGGCTATAAAGCCCTCGACAACCTGCGGGCTCGAGGAGAATTCCCGCCGCAATGGAGTTCATCTGATGAGCTTGAAAAGATCACGAACCAGTTCATTGAGCGGTTCCTCTCAGAGCGGCTTGAAGTCTCTTCAGGACTTGGACCGGGGTTCCTCATGCCCGAAATGATCGACAGGGCAATCCGGACAAAGGAAACCGAACATATGGACGACAGCTCTGCAAGGGGCTCAGAAAGGCTGGAGTGGATAAAGGCGCTGGACAGGATGAACTGGATGACGCAATCATATAACCACCAGATCGACCTTCTGCTGCCGATTATCGGTGAACTTTCGAGGAGGGAAGGGCCGGTAAGGGTGCTTGAACTCGCCTCAGGCTCGGGCGGCCTTGCGCTGGCCATTGCCGGTCACGCCAGGGAACACGGTCTCGACATCGTCATCACCGCATCGGACATTGTGCCGGAAACGGTCAGCGAGGCAAACAGGCTTGCCGCCGGACTGAACCTGCCGGTAAGCTTCAGGCAACTGAACGCATTCGATCTCGAAGGTATCGACAAGGGCTCCGTAGACATAGTGCTCATATCACAGAGTATGCACCACTTCTCTCCGGGACAGCTTGCGCTGATGATCGCCCAGGCTGAGACTCGGGGAGCTTCGGCTTTCGTCGGAATCGACGGATACCGGAGCCTGTTGCTGCTCGGTGGGGTACCGCTGGTCGCCAGCCTCCAGGGGATGGCCCAGTTCACGATGGACGGCCTGACCTCGGCCCGGAAGTTCTACTCCGAACTCGAACTCGACATCATCGCCCAGATCGCCACAGGCAGGAGCGGACACAAGGTGGAGTGCTCATGGCCGTTGACCATGCTGCACGCAAGGCTGAACAAATCAGCCCCTTGAGGCAGATCTCCCGGATGGCGAATGCCGACATGAACGCTGCCATGGGTCCGACCACGATCCCCACCTTCCTGTGGTGAACAGTTAAAATCTGATCCGTATATCGGCATCAGGAAATGTAGCCTTGAGGGACTGGATCAATGTATCCTCCTCAAGTGGCCCGAACTGCTCAACAGGTTCAGGAAAATCGGAACTTCCACTTCCCTGGAGAAACTGGTATTGCCCTTCGTCTATTTTTCGCAGAACCTCGACATGCCACTTTTCCATACCTGATTGCGAGCCCCACCAGATGATGATTTTTTTCCGAAACATCGCGCCTCCTGTTTTTCCCGGCCTGTTAAACAGCTGTCATGGATAAGGCTGCAAATCACATGCCATTCAAAAAACAAGAGGAAACCGGGTATTCCGGGACAGCAACAGGAGTGCTTCCATTACATAATGCAAGATGAACAGAAACGTAACCATGCAAAATACAATACCGCCACTCCTTCTTATGGACGAGCATCGCCGGATGGCCCAAATCACTGAAGTGCGTCAGGAAATGGCAATGCGGTAACCCTGCCGATATTGTCCTTCTGCCCCCCGATTGGTAAAGCGCCATAAAGATTTTAACTTTAGCTATTTGAGGCCTGACTTATTTCAGTCAACACATTAAACGGAGATTTTGCCCATGAAAATAGGCAAAGCGCTTGTTGTGGTCGTCGCCGTACTTGTACTCATCCAGCTGATCCCTTTCGGGCGCAGCCACAAAAATCCGCCGGTAACCGGCAAACCCCAGTGGGACAGCCCACGAACGGAGGAGCTCTTCAACAGGGCTTGTAAAGACTGCCATTCGAACGAAACCGTATGGCCGTGGTACAGCAATGTCGCGCCGCTCTCCTGGCTCCTCAAGCTCGACGTCAAGGTGGGGCGAACAAAATTCAACGTCTCTGAATGGGGCCGTCCGTCAAAGAACGAGGGTGAAGATGCCGCATCTGAAACTCGGAAAAGCAAGATGCCTCCATGGTTTTACCTGCCGGCCCACCCGGAGGCAAAGCTGAGCACTTCCGAAAAGGATGAGCTGGCCAAAGGGCTGGCCGCCACTTTTGGAGACAAGGAGAAAGAGGGGAAAAAGGCTCGTTGACGTAGCCTCGATCCTTGCCGGGCCTTCGATTCCGGGGCCCGGCAGGCTCCACCCGCTCCTTTGAGCCGCAGCTCCCAGGCTTATCCGCAACCGACACGGGCATGAAGGCCCAGAACCAATGCAAAATCCACCGTTACCAGCCCCGTCCCGTCCAGAAGGGAGGAACTATCCTCTCCATATCCTGCTGTTCATATCGACCCTGTTCTGCACCACCTGGGCCGGAACGATCTGGCTCGGTCGTCCGCTCCAGATGGGAACTATCGCTGGCTTCCTGAACTCCCTGAAAGAGGGGATTCCCTACTCGCTCTCCCTTGTCGCATTCCTGACCGTACACGAGTTCGGCCATTTTTTCGCGACTCTTCGCCACCGGATCCAGGCGACTTTGCCCTATTATATCCCCCTGCCGCCGCTTCCGTTCCTGATGAGCATAGGCACCATGGGGGCCGTCATCCGCATCAAGCAGCAGATCACCAGCAGGAAAGCCCTGTTCGATACGGGAGCATCGGGTCCGCTTGCCGGCTTTGCCGTAGCATTCGGCCTGCTCCTCTACGGTTTCACGAACCTGCCTCCTGCCGACTATATTTTTTCCATCCATCCTGAATACATCAAGGCAGGAGGAGCTCCCGAACCTCCGCCGGGAACGCTCTACCTGGGAAAAAACCTGCTGTTCATGCTGCTCGAAGCCCTCATCGCGCCGAAGGGGCTACCGCCGATGACCGAAATGTACCATTATCCGTTCCTGTTCACCGGTTGGCTGGCCTGTTTCGTTACGGCCCTGAACCTCCTGCCGGTCGGCCAGCTGGACGGCGGACATATCGTCTATGCAATGTTCGGCCAACGGAGGCATGAAAAAATCGCACGGATGTTCCTGTTGTTCATCACCCTCCTCGGCCTGCCCGCCTTTATTGACGGCTTGTTGCCCCTGATCCTTCCCGGAAGCGGCGTTCATGTCCCGGCACCCGTACTTCAATGGTCCTGGACGGGCTGGGTCCTGTGGGCATTCATCCTGAGCCGGTTCATCGGCACAAAACACCCCCAGGCGGGGAGCGACCTGCCGCTGTCTGGCAGGAGAATGATCGCCGGATGGTTGTGTATCGCCATTTTCATCCTGACCTTCACTCCGGTGCCTTTCGGAACCAAATGAGCTTTGACTGACCTTATGGGCAACATTTCAATCGACAGAAGCCGGTTCAGGCTGAACTGTTCGGGAACCATCCTCGATCTTTCAGCCAGGCCAGCTATCATGGGCATCATCAACCTGACGCCCGACTCATTCTTCGACGGTGGGACCTACGGTGCAGAAACGCTTCAGCCGGACCTTGACATGGCGCTCGAAGCTGCGATGTCGATGGTCCGGGCCGGAGCGGAGATCATTGACATCGGGGGCGAATCGACAAGGCCGGGCTCGCAGCCGGTCAGCGCCGCCGAGGAGATCCGCAGGATCGTACCGCTGGCTTCGCTCCTGCGCAGGCAAAGCAACGTGCTTATTTCGGTCGACACATACAAGGCTGAGGTCGCCGAAGCCGCCCTCAGGGCAGGGGTCAATATCGTTAACGACATCTCAGGTCTCACCTTCGATGACGATATGCCTGAAGTGTGTGGCAGGCACCGATGCGGGGTCGTGCTGATGCATACGCCGACCAGGCCGGGAAGCCTTGAGTGGAGCCAGAATACGGATACCGGTGAACGCGACATCGTGCGCCATGTGCTCGAATTTCTCGGTCGCTCGGCAGATATCGCCAGGAATCATGGTATCGAGTCGATTGTGCTCGATCCCGGCCTGGGATTCGGCAAAAGCGTCGAGGAAAATTTCCGGCTGCTCGGCAGGCTCGACGAGTTGCACTCACTTGGTTATCCTGTGCTTGCCGGACTATCGAGAAAATCGTTCCTCGGCCAGGCCATCAGGAGCTTCGACCATGAGGCTCCCCCACCCTCAGGACGCCTCAACGCGACGATCAGCGCAAACACCGTGGCGCTCATGAACGGCGCAGACATCATCAGGGTGCACGATGTCGATGCGGCCGTCCATGCCCGTTCGATCATCCTTGCGCTGCGCGACAGCCTGGATGAGGTGCCGTAATTTTGAAGCTATTGCCCTGTTCATCGTTTTTTTGTTAAATTAAATTTTAGGTGATTTTCGATTGTCCGTTCGCTCCTCCCGGAGCCCATCTTGTTCTGTCGCTGACCGCTAACACCCTCTGTTCATGTACCTGTCGAAAATAGAGCTCTTTGGCTTCAAAAGCTTTGCCCACAGGGTCAGGATCTCCTTCGACAAGGGTCTTACGGCTATCGTCGGACCGAACGGATGTGGAAAAACCAACGTCGTGGATGCCATCCGCTGGGTGCTTGGTGAGCAGAAATCGATGCTTCTGCGGTCGCCGAAAATGGAGAGCATCATATTCAACGGCACCAAAAGCCTGAAGCCCCTCAGCTTCACCGAGGTCTCCATCACCATCGAGAACACCCGCAACATCCTGCCGACCGAATACACCGAGGTCACCGTCACCCGTCGCCTCTACCGCAACGGCGACAGCGACTACCTGCTGAACATGGTTCAATGCAGGCTCAAGGACATTCTCGACCTTTTCGCCGATACCGGCATGGGCAGCGATGCCTATTCGGTGATCGAGCTGAAGATGATCGAGGAGATAATCAGCAACAAAAGCGAAGAACGGCTGAAGCTCTTTGAAGAGGCCGCAGGCATCACCCGCTACAAGCAGCGCCGTAAACAGACCTTCAGACAACTCGAAAGCGCTTCACGCGACCTGGCAAGGGTCGACGACGTGCTCGCCGAGGTTGAAAAGAAGGTGCGTTTACTGAGGCAGCAGGTAAAAAAGGCGGAACGCCTCAAGGAGATCAGGGAGGAGCTTAAATCGCTCGACCTGACCCTCTCCGGCATCGTCATGGGTGAACACCTGGAAAAGCTGCGCCCCCTGCTTGAATCGATTGAAACCGAGGAGCGACAGGGCCATGAACTGGCGGCGTTGATCGCCGGCCAGGACAGCGCGCACCAGGAGTCCGAGCTGCAGCAGCTCAACCTGGAAAAGAGGCTCTCCGAAGAGCAGAAAGAGCTGAACGCCTCCAACGACCAGGTGCACAACCTCGAAAAACAGCTGCTCCAGCATCAGGAAAAGCAGAAAAACCTCCTGCTCTCCATCGACCGCCTCAGCCACTCCATCACAGAAAAGAGCCACAGGCGCGTCGAACAGGAAACCCTGTTCAGCGAGCTTTCGCGGCAGCAGGCGCCACTTGAAGAGGCCTGTTCGTCCCGGCTTGAGGCCTTTGAGCGGTTGAAGCAACAGCAGGATGCACTGAACGCCGCGCTCGACGGCAGCAGACGCGCACTGCAGAACGAACGCCAGAAAGTCGCAGACCTGCAGAAATCGGTTAATGCCCTGACGCTCTCGCGCCAGTCGATGAAAACCAGGAAAGAACATCTGGAAGGTTCGATATCGAGGCTCGAACAGAGGAAACGGGAGCTGGCGGGATCTCTCGAACACTCCGAACCCGAACGGCGCCGCACAGCCATTGAGATCACTGAGAAAAAGGGGGCTCTTGAAGCCCTCAGGCAGGAGGAGAGGCGCCTTTCTGAACTCAAGGCCTCCATAACCCAGCGGACCGAAGCCGTCAGGGAATTGCTGCTCTCCCTCCGGGGTGAGCATAACCACCTGAACAACCAGGTGATCCTGTGCAACTCGATCCTCGAAAAATTCGAAGGCCTGCCCGAAGGGGTGGCGTTCCTCGAAAAGCAGAAGGATGCAAAGCCAGGGCTCGGGTGCCTGTCGGATCTGATCTCACTGCAGGGCGACCACAAGAAAGCGGTCAACGCTGCGTTCGGCGAAAGCCTCGGATACTACATCTGCAGAAACCTCGACGAGGCAAAGGTGGCGGTCTCGAGCCTCACCAAAGCCGACAAGGGCAAACTCCACTTCCTCGTGCTCGACCTGGTCGATAAAAGCCATGGGGACGATTATCCCGATATTGATGGCGCCCTCAGGACCGTCGACGTGGTGAAAGGACCCGAAGAGCTCTCCAGGGCGCTTTTGCTGCTTCTGCAGCGCAGCTATATCGTGGCTGACCTCGCGACTGCCGAAAAGCTTTCAGAGAGCTCTCCCCAGGCGCTCTTCATTACTGCCGACGGAGAAAAATTCACCCGCAGGGGGCTCTTCTTCGGAGGCAGCGCAAAAGGCAGCGAGGGACTCCGGCTCGGCAAGAAAGCCGAACGCGATAAGCTGCAGAAAAAAATGAAGGAGGTCGCAGCCTCGATTGCAGAGGCGGAGAGTTCGCTCATCGCCCTGAGGAAGGAGATCGAGGCCGCCGGCACCGACGAAACCCGGAGAGCGGCTGCATCGATTGAGCAGGAGATCGGCACCCTTGAAAAAAAGCTGGCCAGACTTGATGCCGAAGAGCGTTCAGGCTCAGACCAGGTGAGGCGCGCCGACGAAGAGACAGCATCCGTAAAGGCATCGATCCATGGGGTGGAAACCGAACTTGAACGCCTGCAGCCTGAACTGTCGAGCCTTGAGGAGCAGACGGCAACCTCCCAGAAGTTGCTCGTCACGATGCAGGAGGGACTTTCGGAGGAAGAGACGCGCATCAGGGCGATGAATGCCGAAGTGCAGGCCCTGCAGGGACAATATCGGGACGCACATCTCGAACTTGAAAAACTCGGCTTCAGGACCGGCTCCTGCCGGCAGGCCATTTCAAGCCTCAGCGAGGAGCTGGCCTCGATGCACCGTCAGGTCGATGCTGCCGAAAAGGAGATCGCGACACTCGGCTCGGTAATCGCCGAAACGACCGCCGGGCATGAAAAGGTGCTGGTCGTTTCAGCAAAGCAGCAGCAGGCGCTCAACGAGCTTGAGTCGTCGTACCGCGACCTGCAGTCCAGAAACCACGATACCCTGTCAAACCTCAGGGACCTGAGGCGAAAACACGACATCTCCCAGCAGATGCTTTTCGAGTTCGGCAACCGGAAAACAAAGCTGGAGCAGGAGATAGTCCACCTTCAGACGACGGTCATGGAGCGTTACGGCATTGAGCTCGAACGGATGCCCTCGTTTGTGGCTGAAGGCTTTGACCCCGTGAAATCGAGAGAGCGGCTGGAGTATCTGCAAAAGCAGCGCGAGCAGTTCGGTGCGATCAACGAACTGGCCATGGAGGAGTACGACAGCGAAAAGGAGCGTTTCGATTTCCTTTCGACCCAGAAAGCGGATCTGGTAAGCGCCGAGCAGCAGCTCAGGGAGACGATAGAGGAGATCAACCGGACAGCCCTGGAAAAATTCCAGGAAACTTTCACCGAGGTCAGGAAAAACTTCATCAGGATATTCCATGACCTGTTCGACCCGGAAGACGAGGTCGACCTGCTGATCCATACCGACGAAGACCCCCTGGAGGCTCGCATCGAAATCGTCGCCAAGCCGAGAGGTAAAAAGCCGCTGGCCATTGAGCAGCTCAGCGGTGGAGAGAAAGCGCTGACGGCCCTTTCGCTGCTTTTCGCCATCTACCTGGTCAAGCCAAGCCCGTTCTGCATACTCGACGAGGTCGATGCCCCGCTCGACGACGCAAACGTCGGACGCTTCATTAAGCTTCTGAAAAAATTTGAGAATAACACCCAATTTATTATTGTTACGCACAACAAGAAGAGCATGGCCTCGTGCCAGGCACTTTACGGCGTCACGATGGAAGAGGAGGGGGTATCGAAACTGATCCCTGTGAAAATAGAAAAAACACGTTCTGAAGAGGTAGCAGCCTGAAAATGCATCGTAAACTTGTTCTGTTTGACATCGATGGAACCCTGGTCAAGGTCGGGAGCGTCAACAGGCGCGTCCTTGCCGACGCACTCATCGAAGTCTACGGCACCGAAGGGAGCACCGGCCGTCACGATTTTTCCGGGAAAATGGACGGCGCCATCATCTACGAGGTGCTCGGCAACGCCGGGCTCGACAAGCGCGAGATCGCCGAAAAATTCGACAAGGCAAAAGAGGTTTACGTCGCCCTGTTCCACGAGCGCGCCCAGGCTTCAGACATCACCCTGCTCGAAGGTGTGCGCGAGCTGCTGGACGAACTTTCGAACCATTCCGAAATCCTGCTCGGCCTCCTGACCGGAAACTTCGAAGCCTCCGGACGCCACAAACTCAAGCTTCCCGAAATCGACCACTACTTCCCGTTCGGGGCATTCGCCGACGACGCACTCCAGCGAACCGACCTGCCGCACATAGCCCTTGAGCGAGCCTGCCGCATAACCGGCAAAAACTTTTCCTCCTCAGAAATCGTTATAATCGGCGACACCGAACACGACATCAAGTGCGCACGCGTGCTCGACGCCCATTCGATCGCCGTGGCTACAGGCAATTTCACCATGCAGGAACTGGCCGGGCACAAGCCCTCCGCCCTGTTCGAAAATTTTGCTGCGACCGGTGACGTGGTCACCGAGATCCTTAAAACACAACACTCTTAATTTCGTATCATGAAGACGTACCGACGACAGATCAGAGAAAAAATACTTCAGGCGCTCTACACGCTTGAGCTCAGAGAAGTCGACATCGAATCTGCATCGCACTGGCTGCTGACCAAAGAGATCATGGACGACCCGAACGCCATGAAGTTCTTCAACCATCTGGTGAACAGCATCGTCAAAAACCGCGAAGAGATCGATCGCTACATCGCCAAGCACACCTTCAACTGGGATATGAGCCGCATCGCGATCATCGACAAGAACATCCTGCGCATGGCCCTTGCCGAAATCCTTTTCTGCGAGGACATTCCACCGAAGGTTTCGATCAACGAGGCCATAGAGATCGCCAAGAAGTTCAGCAGTACGGACAAGAGCAGCAAGTTTGTCAACGGCATCCTCGACGCCATCTTCAACGACCTGAAAGCCGAAGGGCGGGTACAGAAGTGCGGCAGGGGCCTGATCGACCATTCCGAAACCAAGCTGCAGAAAACGGAAAGCGACCAGTAACACCGGACGTTCAAACGATGAAAATGTCTGCAAGCGATAAAATCGCCTTCATGGATGAGGCGTTGAGGACGGTGTGGCCTGAGCCTGAATGCGAACTCCACCACGAAAGCCCCTTCCAGCTACTCGTAGCGACCATCATGGCCGCCCAGGCTACCGACAAAAAGGTCAACCAGCTCACTCCCATGCTCTTCAAGGCTGCGCCCGATGCACAGGGCATGAACCGAATGGATGTCGACGACATCAAGACGATCATCAGGCCGATCAACTACTACAACAACAAGGCGGCAAACATCCTTGCCATGAGCCGGCGGCTCGTCGATGAGTACGGAGGCGAGGTGCCATGCACACGAGAGGCTCTCGAAAGCCTGCCCGGAGTGGGCAGGAAAACGGCGAATGTAGTATTGAGTAATGCGTTCGGCCTGCCGGTCATGGCGGTCGATACCCACGTCCAGCGGGTTTCAAACCGTATCGGCCTGTGCCATACGACCAGGCCGGAGGACACTGAAGCCGCCCTCATGAAGATCATCCCTGAACCGCTGGTGATCAGGTTCCACCACTACCTCGTGCTGCACGGCCGCTACACCTGCAAAGCCAAAAAGCCGGAGTGCAGGGAGTGCGTGATTAAAGAGGTCTGCGAGTTCGAGGAGAAGGTAATGTAGGAAAAGGGACCAAAAGGACTTCAGGGACTTAAAGGACATAAGGGTTAAGACCCGAGCTCTTAACTCTTCACATTTTAGTCCCTTTGGTCCTTTATGTCCTTTTGGTCCTCTTTCTTTCTTAAGGCAGTTCAATCTTTTTATCCACCGCATACTCCCATTCGCATTCGGGCCTTCCTCTTTTACCTGCCCAGAGCTCGATCGTGATGCCCTGGTTCCGGCTGCCGAGCGAAGTAAAGATTTCCAACTGGTAATAGAGTTCGTCGAGAAGGTCGTTCCAGGCCTCTTCGAGCGGGTTTGCGGCACCGGAGTATTGCTCTGAGGCGTTAATCGTCGAGCTCCCGGCACTGAACCAGTCCGACAGGCAGAGATAGCTGTCCGGCATGAGGCAGCCGCCCCTGAAGGTACCCCGGGGGTGCTTGACGCCGGGAATCTCCACCCAGAATTCAAGACGGGCCTCCGAAGTGAGCTGGCCGTCGCCGGCAAGCTTTTCGAGCAACTGGGTTACCGTGTCCCGGACGAGTTGCTTGCTTTCTTCAGAAAGCTCAAGCATTTTGAAGTTCGGCGTGTGGTCTCTCATGGGTTGGAGGTGTTGGTTTGCGTTTGCCTGAGAAGCGCTGCACCAACAATATACAGCTCTTCCTCTTCACCATCAACCTTCCGGATTGCCCGTTCCGTCGAAAAGCCCGGCCCGGCGAACCCCACGCAAAGCGTTGCATATCATCAACATGTCGGCCCGGCGCAGCTCGTCAAAACTGATCGTCCTCTGCCTGATCCATGGCCTCGTTCGCAGCAGATAGCGTCGGTAGACGCCGTTGAGCAATCCGCACGACTCAGGCGGGGTATACCAGATACCGTCAATGCGAACCAGCACGTTGCTGATGGCCCCTTCCGTAACCTCGTCGCGCTCGTTCAGGAACAGCGACTCCTGACAGCCGATTTCGAGCGCCTCCCTGAGCCCCCGGTCATAGCGCTCCCGAACGGTGAGCTTGTGCCTGAGGAGCGGGTCGGACGAATCGACCCGTTCTGCGGCAATGCATACCCTCACCACCTGATCGGACTGTTCAGGCCTGAACGGTTCATACGATACAGACACCCTGCCGTTTCCGTCGAGCGCGAGCCTTACCCGGTAACGGCCGCCGGTGCGCGAAAGCTCTTTCTCAAGAGCGTCAAGCGCGGCCCGAACCGCCGACATGTCGCATTTGAGCCCAAGGGCTGAGGCCGAAAATGCAAGACGCTCCAGATGATCGTCGAGCAGCAGGTAAGCTCCATTCCAGAGCAGCGTTTCGAAAATGCCGGGACGCTGGTCGGCACGGTCGGAGAGAATCCTGGCTTTAAGCATACATTCACGGTACTCCTGACGCGGGTCGGAGTCCCAGACGATTCCGCTCCCCGTGCCATACACTCCGACCCCAGCGCTCAATTCCATGGTCCTGATAGCTACGTTGAAGGCCTTGCGTCCATCGGGAAGCATGAAGCCGACGGCACCGGTGTATACTCCTCTTGGGCTTATCTCAAGCGCCCTGACGAGACTCATGGCCTTCACCTTCGGCGCACCGGTCACTGAACCTGAAGGGAAAAGCGCCCGGAAAAGATCGAAAAGCCCTGTTTCCTCCCTCAGCTCGCCCCGGACGGTCGAAACCATCTGGTGCAGGGTCGGATAAGTCTGGGTTTCAAACAGGCCGGATGCTTCGATCGAGCCGGGCCTGCATATCCGGCCAAGGTCGTTGCGCAACAGATCGACGATCATGAGGTTTTCAGCACGGTTCTTCTCGCAACCGGCAAGTTGCCGCCTCTCCATGCGGTCCTGCTCCGGGCTGGAGCCTCTGGGGGCCGTGCCCTTCATCGGCATGGTCTCGATCTCCAGCCCCTCCTGCCTGAAAAAAAGTTCAGGGGAAAATGAGAGTATGAACCGGTCGCCGGTATTGAGGTAGGCCGACCACGGCGATGGCTGGCGGCGTTTCATGGCCACGTAGAGCGCCTCCGGGGAACCATCGAAATTGAAGCGGCAACGCCCGGTGAAATTGACCTGATAAACGTTGCCCGAAGCGATCTGCTCCTTGAGCCGGGCGATTCGATCGAGGTACTCCGCTTCGCTCAGTTCGAACCCGAGCTCCGATATGGTGTAAGGGTCTGCAGAAACGAGCTCATCTTCGGCTGCAATGGCTTCCGGTCCAAACCGTTCCGGCCGGGCATATACCCCGAACCACCCAAGAAGAGACTGGCCATCCATTGGGCGGCCACAGCCTGAAAGTGCCGTATCCAGCGCACAACCGGCTTCATAACCGAGCCAGCCGGCCAGGCAGAAGCCCCGCTCGAGCCGGGCCTCAAGACGGCCGAACCATAGGGCTATATCGTCTCCGGAAAAAAGCGGCAGCGTTTCCACAGGATCCGAAAAAAAGAGAGACTCCCCGTACCGTGCGTCAGGACAGGTGGACTCGAACCACAGCGAACCCGGCCTGGACAGGCGTTCATACAGACCCATCACTGCACCCTGGCTACGATCTCTATAGGCTTGCCGAGCACCTCTTCAAGCCATGACTTCAGCGAATCAACAGCCCACAGCTCGATATCAGGTTCAAATTTGGTGAGCGCCTCCAGAACGATCCTGTCAGGTTCGATGCGGGCCGTGATCGACAATACGTTCTGGCGGTGTCCCCGCTCGAGGCCGTTGGCGATGCGCAGGATACCGGAAAGAATATCGACCGCCCTTCGGTGCGAAGGCTTGAGCTGACTGTAGAGCGGATGCTTTACCGATGGCGGCAGTTTGCGGTGATACCGCGCCACATTGCCGATGATGTCGAGTTCCACGGGAGAGAATCCCCGGAGTTCTGCGCTCCTGATAATGTACTGGCTGTGCTTGTGGTGGGCGGAGATCGATATAAACTCCCCGATGTTGTGCAGGAGCGCCGCATATTCGAGAAGATCGCGATATTGCGGTTTGAGGCCATGCAGCGGCTGAAGCTGGTCGAACAGCATCACCGAAAGCTTTGCGACCTGGAGCGAATGCGGTTTGTGCCAGTTGCAACGGAACCCAAGTTCGAATACGCTCTGATGCCTGATATCGAGCTGCCCGACCTCCCCCTCCCGGCCGCGTATGTTCGAGATGTAATGAAGCACCATACCTTCGCGCAATGCTGATTCCGATATAATCACCTCCTTGAGGCCAAAAAGCCTGAAGATGGTGTTGATCAGGATCAGGCCGGGCACGATAAGGTCGACCCTTTTTTCGTCCAGGCCGGTAAGCTTGCGCCTCGCCGCAGCGTCGAGCGGTATGACCGAACGGTAGAACTTCTCGAACTCCTCCCTGGTAAACCCGGTCTGGTTCAGCCCCTCCGCACCATCGGGGTCCTTGCCGGATCGTATCATGCGGGCGATGTTCAGGGCCGTGCCCGACGAGGCGATTCCGCGCGTAACATCCAGCTCGCGGGCCTTTTCTGCTGAAAGGTAGAGTTCGGCAGAGCAGAACTGCTCGATCAGGTTCAGCTCCTGCGGCGAAATCGGGTCACTGGTCACAAAGCGCTCCAGCATCCTTGCCACACCGATCTTCCGGCTTTCGAGCAGGTAAACCTGATCGGCTCCTGCAATGATGAATTCGACCGAACCCCCGCCGATATCGAACAGCAGATCGGGATTCTGGCCGAGCCTGACGGCGTTGCGCACACCATAATAGATGAACTGCGCCTCCTCCCTGCCGGTAATGACCTTAACCTTCAGGCCGGTCTCTTTCCTGACCATTTCGATGAACACCTCTCGGTTGAGTGCCTCACGGATGGCGCTGGTGGCGAACGCTATGATGTTGTGGGGAGCTACTCCTCTCTGGGTGGCGAGCACGAGAAAATTTTTCAGTGCCGCGACCCCGGCCTGCATGGCCTTCTCTTCGAGCATTTTAGTCGAAATGCTCCCCTTGCCGATACAGATCATGTCTTTGACCCGATCGATCTCGACTATGCCCTTGCCTTCGCTCTCCTCCACGATAACCATGTGGAAAGAGTTGGTGCCGAGATCTATGGCGGCGACCCTGAGTTTACCTGATGTCATGCGCTGATTGGTGACGGATTGGAATCGGTGGTAAAATAAGGGTTTTCCCCGAAAAACGAACCC
>JAAXXK010000024.1:26086-39190 GCA_013334525.1 Chlorobiaceae bacterium | reverse complement strand
TATCCACTATCCACTATCCACTATCCACTATCAACTATCCACTATCCACTATCAACTGTTAACTATCAACTATTTCCCTTGTTTTGCTATATTCAACGACGTTTTTGCACCCCTTCGTGGAGTGCTGTCACCTTCATTGAATATTTGTAGCCATGCCCCGTTACACTCCTGAACAACTTGAGAAACGAAACGCTTCTGTCTGGACCAAGGTACAGGGGATCCTGGCGCCGATCCAGTTCATCATCTTCCTTGCCGGCCTTACCGTCACCTGGCTCTACACGAAAGGCACGATAACCGATTTCGGCTGGATCACCGCGTTTGTCACGCTCAAGACCTTCATGCTCGTCCTGATCTTCGTCACGGGGGGGTTCTTCGAGCTTGAGGTGTTCGGCAAATTCGCCTTCGCGCACGAGTTCTTCTGGGAGGATTTCGGGAGCGCCATCGCCATGATCGTGCACATCTCCTACTTCATCCTTTTCTGGATGGGCCTTGAGCAGCAAACCCTTATCCTGACGGCATATCTTGCATATCTGAGCTACCTGATCAATGCCGCCCAGTTCGTCATCCGGCTGCTTCTTGAAAAACACAACGAAAAAAAGCTCAAAGCCGGGCGCGCAGTCTAACCTAAAAGGCAGTAGCATGGGAAAGAAAAAATCCAAAGCGATCGTATTCAGCGGGGTCAGGCAGATCGAGCTTAGGGAGGTGACCCTCAAACCGGTATCGTCGACCGATGTCATGGTCGAAACCTGGTGGTCGTCGATCAGCACCGGAACCGAGAAGATGGCCCTTAACGGCCTCATTCCCTCTCCCCCGTTCATCTTCCCGTTCATTCCCGGCTATGAAACCGTAGGCCGGATCGTCCAGGCGGGCGATCATGTCAACCAGGGGCTCATCGGGAAATTCGCCTATGTGGCCGGTTCGTTCGGCTATGAGGATGTCAACGCGGCATTCGGCGGGGCATCGCAGTTCATCGTCTGCCCGGTCGAGAGCATCACGGTGCTCGACGGCCTCGACAATCCGCAGTGCGGCATCGCCCTGCCCCTCGGCGCAACGGCGCTCCATATCGTCGACCTCGGCGAGGTCAAGGGCAAAAACGTCCTGGTTCTCGGCCAGGGCGCGGTTGGCATCCTTGCCGCCGAACTCTCAAAACTCATGGGAGCGCACCTTGTCGCCGTTACCGAACCCCACCAGAACCGGCTCAACATCTCCACCGCGGACATCAGGGTCAACCCTGACCTTCAGGATGTATCGGCAGCGCTGGCCGGGTATGAATTCGACGTGCTCATCGACAGCACCGGCATCATGAGCGCCATCGAAACCGGCCTCCGCTTCGTCAAATTCCACGGCAAGGTGATTTTTGGCGGCTATTACCAGCGGATGAACATCGACTATTCACAGGCCTTCGAGAAGGAGCTCACCTTCATTGCCACCAGGCAGTGGGCAAAGGGCGACCTGCAGCGGGTCAGGGAACTTATCGCTGCCGGAAAGCTAAAAGCCTCAAAGATCTTCACCCACACCTGCACGGTCGATGACGACCTGATGGACGCATACTCACAGGCCTTCTCAGATCCCGACTGCCTGAAGATGATCATCCACTGGAAACCCATCGAGAGCAACAATGACGCCGACTGTTCCGTAACCGGCAAAAAGGGGCATTGAGTACCTTATGGCTTCCAGAACCATCGCCATATACGGAAAAGGGGGCATAGGAAAAAGCTTCACGACCACCAACCTCAGCGCGACATTCGCCCTGATGAACAAGCGGGTGCTGCAGCTTGGCTGCGACCCCAAGCACGACTCGACCACTTCGCTGTTCGGCGGCATTTCGCTGCCGACACTGACCGATGTGTTTTCAGATAAAAACGCCCGCAACGAACAGGTCGGCATCAGCGACATCGTTTTCCGCCGCGACATCCCCGGTTTTCCACAACCGATCTACGGCATCGAGCTCGGTGGCCCGCAAGTGGGGCGTGGTTGCGGAGGGCGTGGCATCATCTCCGGATTCGACGTACTCGAAAAGCTCGGCATCTTCGACTGGGACATCGACGTCATCCTGATGGACTTCCTCGGCGATGTCGTCTGCGGCGGCTTTGCCACTCCCCTTGCCCGCTCTCTCAGCGAAGAGGTGCTTCTGGTAACCAGCAACGACCGCCAGTCGATCTTCACGTCAAACAACATCTGCCAGGCGAACAACTATTTCAAAACGATCGGCGGACGCTCCCGGCTGCTCGGGCTGATCGTCAACCGGGACGACGGCAGCGGCATGGCGGAGAGGTATGCCGAGGCTGCCGGAATCAACGTATTGATGAAGGTGCCCTACAACACCGAAGCCAGGGACATGGACGACAGTTTCGACTTTGCCGTCAGGCTGCCTGCCATCCGGCGTCAGTTCGAGCGGCTCGCGGCCGATATCCTGAACGATGCCATCACACCATGCGAGGCGAGAGGGCTTGAATTCATCGATTTCGTAAAGTTGTTCGGCAATGTCAGCTCGGAACTTCCCGCCGCAGCCTCTCCGGAAGAGCTTTTCTCAAGAAGCGTCGTCAGCCATGTTCCTGGCCTCGAAACGACCGTCAACGGGCCTGTTGGAATAAAGGACGAAATCATTGACAGCGAACGGCAGCACATGCTCAAATGCATCGACATGCTGGACGAAGCCGGGCGCGAAATCTATACGCTCCTGGAGATAGAGGGCAAATCGCCTGAACAGATCGCCGACCTTACAAATCTCGGGCTTCTTGAGGTCAACCAGCGGATAGCCGATGCCCGCAAGGCATTGAGGAGGCTCTTCTTCGACCTCTGAGGAAGAACAACCGATACCACCGCCTGCGCCTTTACCGCAGCTTCCCCATTCCATATTGGCGAGCGATACCGGGCCATTCCGACCTCCCGGCACTGAAACGCAAAAAGGCTGCCTCATCGAGACAGCCTTTTTGCGTTTCAGTGTCCAATATTCCGGATCACTCCATAGCCTTGGACTTTTTGGTCGCCTTGGCCCTCATGTCCGAATTGAGGATCTTTTTCCTGATCCTGATGTTCTCCGGCGTCACTTCGAGCAGCTCATCGTCGTTGATGAACTCGAGCGACTGTTCGAGCGAAAGACGTTTCGGCGGGGTCAGCCTCATGGAATCATCCGAGCCGGAAGCACGCATGTTGGTCAGCTTCTTGGTCTTGCAGATGTTCATGGTGATGTCAAGGTCACGGGTAGACTCACCGACGACCATGCCTTCGTATACTTTGGCGTTCGGCCCGATGAAGAAGGTTCCCCTGTCCTCAAGGCTCGAAAGCGCGTAGGCCACGGCGACACCGGTTTCGCCGGAAACCAGCGCGCCGGTTTCACGCGAAGGAAGCTTGCCCTTGAACGGCTGGTAGTTGTGGAACACGTGCGACATGATGCCCTCGCCCTTGGTATCGGTAGTGAACTCGAGGTTGTAACCGATGAGGCCCCTGGTCGGGATTTCGAACTCGAGCCTGACCATACCGCCACGCAGGGTGCCCATGTGGGTCATCTCCGCCTTCCTGCGGCCCATCTTCTCGATGACCACGCCGGTATACTCTTCGGGAACGTCGATGGTCACATGCTCGACCGGCTCCATCTTCGCGCCTTTCTCATCCTCCCTGAGGATCACTTCCGGCCTTCCGATAGCCAGCTCGTAACCTTCACGCCTCATGGTTTCGATCAGCACAGAAAGGTGAAGCTCACCGCGGCCTGAAACCCTGAAGGTATCGGCGCTGTCGGTCTCCTCGACATTGAGGGCGACGTTGGTCATGATCTCTTTCATCAGGCGCTCTCTGATCTTGCGGCTGGTAACCTCCTTGCCCTCAAGACCGGCGAAAGGCGAATCGTTAACCGAGAAGAGCATGGAAAGGGTCGGCTTGCTGATCTCGAACGATTCGAGAGCCTCAGGCTGGTCGCTGGCTGCAAGCGTTTCGCCTACGTTGGCAGAGGCGATTCCTGCAAGGGCGACGATGTCGCCTCCAGTAGCCTGCGCAACCTCTACCCTCTGAAGTTTGTCGAACAGGAACACCTTGGTGACCGTGCCTTTGCCGACGACCCCGTCAGGAGTCAACAGCGTGAGCTGGGAGCCCGGAGTTACCGTACCCCTGTGAATACGGCCGATGGCGATCTTGCCGATATAATCGTTGTAATCGAGGCTGGTAACCAGCATCTGGAAACCGGCATCAACATCGGCTTCAGGAGCGGGAATCTCCTTTACGATCTGGTCAAGCAGAAGGCTCATGTCATGGTCTTCGTCGTCCATGCTGAGCTTGGCAATGCCGTTCTTGGCCGAGGTAAAGATATAGGGGAAATCGAGCTGGTCCTCATGCGCACCAAGGGCGATGAAAAGATCGAGCACCTGGTCGTGCACCTTGACCGGATCTGAATGCGGACGATCGATTTTGTTGATGACCACGATCGGTTTGAGATGCAGTTCGAGCGCTTTACGAAGCACGAACTTGGTCTGGGGCATCGGACCCTCGAACGCATCGACGAGCAGGAGGACGCCGTCGACCATCTTCAGGATGCGTTCAACCTCTCCGCCGAAATCAGCATGGCCGGGAGTATCGACGATATTGATCTTGCAGCCATTGTGCTGCACCGCTGCGTTTTTTGAGAAAATGGTAATGCCACGCTCACGCTCCTGGGGATTCGAGTCCAGGAACCTTACGTTCACCTGCTGGTTGTCCCTGAACGCGCCGGCCTGCTGGAAAATGGCATCGACAAGGGTTGTCTTGCCATGGTCGACGTGTGCGATAATGGCGATATTTCTAATATTCTGTTTCCTGCTCATCTTTTTGCGATAAATAGTATATTTAATTTCATACGATCACTCGGGCGGAATATACATTTTTTCTCGTGATATTACAGGCCTGATTAATGATTTACGGATACTGCCGCGACGGTTCGAACTCTTCGCGCCAGAGACCTGTCTACCCCTGAACGTCTCCCTTCTTCTTTATTATGGCCAACATATTTTATGAAAACAGCATACTCTTTGCGCTGACGCAGCTGGTACCGCTGTTATACCTTATCACCACGGTTCTTTACGGGATACACTTTTTCCGGGAGACTCCCCTTGCCGGAACCCTGAAACAGCCTGCGCTGATCCTGACCGTCATCACCCATGTGGCCGACCTCGGGCTCCTTACCTCCGTGGAGGGGTACCGGCTCAGCTATTCCGCCTACAACCTGATGAGCATGGTGGCTCTTACGCTCACCATCACCTACATGTTCATCGAATTCACCACCAAGAGCGACAAAACCGGAGTTTTCGTCATCGCGTTTTCGACCCTTTCGGCGATGTTCTCTTCATTCCTGAGCGCCCACACGACAAGTGCAGGGCCTGCATTCAGCGGCATCGGCATCGGCATACACCTTATTGCTGCGATCTTCGGTTTCAGCTCCGTGGCCATCGCCGGCCTCTATAGCGGGCTCTACCTGGTGCTTTTCCGCCAGATCCGCCTCAACAGGTTCGGCCTTCTCTTCCAGCGCCTGCCCAACCTTGAAGACATCGGCCTGCTGATCATGCACGCAGTGGGGTTCGGATTCTTTTTCCTTTCCATTACCATAATCGCCGGCGTGCTTGAACAACGCGCACTGAGCGAAACGATCAACCTGCTTGAACCCAAGCTGGTCACGCTCATCATCATATGGCTGCTCTACGGCATCAGCCTGCTTATCAAGCCGCTGTTCGGCTGGGATATCAAGCATATGGCCGTAATGCTCATCGCACTGTTTGTACTGATAACAGCGTTGCTTTTCGTGATGAGCCTGATGACTCCAAGTTTTCACGGGCTGAGGTTTTAGCAGAACATGCGTTTGAAAATTCAGCCCTTTACGGTATATTGATGACTCTTTGTTTTACCTGATGATGCAAGCTCTTATTGGCACGGCACGCAAACGGCTCATTAAAACAATCCTGCTATGAACATCATTTCAGTTGGTGTCAACCACAAAACTGCACCTATTGAAATCCGTGAAAGGATCTCTCTTTCAGAAGTTCAAAACAAAGAATTCGTAACTGACCTGATATCGAGCGGTCTGGCAAGCGAGGCCATGGTTGTATCCACATGCAACCGCACGGAGCTCTACGTGGTTCCCGCCATGGCGGAACTGAACTGCGACTACCTCAAAGAGTACCTGATCGCTTACAAGGACGCCCGCAAGGAGGTCCGCCCCGAGCACTTCTTCAACCGTTTCTACTGCGGCACCGCCCGACACCTTTTCGAAGTCTCCAGCGCCATCGACTCGCTTGTCCTCGGCGAAGGCCAGATTCTCGGCCAGGTCAAGGATGCCTACCGCATCGCCGCTGAAGTCGGCACGGCAGGAATACTCCTCACCCGGCTCTGCCATACCGCGTTCAGCGTCGCAAAAAAGGTCAAGACCAAGACCAAGATCATGGAGGGCGCCGTCTCCGTAAGCTATGCTGCCGTGGAACTCGCCCAGAAGATTTTCTCCAACCTCTCCATGAAAAAGGTGCTGCTCATCGGCGCCGGTGAAACCGGAGAGCTAGCAGCCAAGCATATCTACGCGAAAAACGCCAGGAACATCGTCATCACCAACCGGACGATTTCGAAAGCCGAAGCGCTCGCCGAAGAACTCGGCACCAACCGGGTACTTCCCTATGAAAGCTACAAGGAGCACCTGCACGAATTCGATATCATCATCACGGCTGTCAGCACCAAGGACTACGTACTCACCGAGCCTGAAATGCAGCAGAGCATGGTCAGGAGACGCCTCAAGCCGGTCATCATCCTTGACCTCGGCCTGCCAAGAAACGTCGATCCGGAGATCGCAAAGCTCCAGAACATGTTCCTCAAGGATATCGACGCGCTGAAGCACATCATCGATTCGAACCTCGACCGACGCCGCGCCGAACTTCCCAAGGTCAACGCCATCATCGAGGAAGAGCTGGTCGCATTCGGCCAGTGGATCAACACGCTGAAGGTTCGCCCCACGATCGTCGACCTGCAGTCGAAGTTCATCGAGATCAAGGAGAAGGAGCTCGAACGGTACCGCCACAAGGTGAGCGAAGAGGAGCTCAAGAGAATGGAACATCTTACAGACAGGATCCTGAAAAAAATCCTGCACCATCCGATCAAAATGCTCAAGGCGCCGATCGATACTGCCGACAACATCCCCAGCAAGGTCAACCTCGTCAGGAATATCTTTGACCTCGAAGAACCAAACCAGTCACTCCAATAAAATCAATCAGTAATCGAATTGAAAAAAGAGATTATCATCGGCACTCGCTCCAGCCCCCTTGCCCTGTGGCAGGCTGATTACACCCAGGCAGAGCTTTCAAAGCATTTTCCTGATCTGAAGATCACACTGAAGCTCATCAAGACGACGGGCGATGTGCTGCTCGACTCGCCTCTTTCCAAGATCGGAGACATGGGACTTTTCACCAAGGACATCGAAAAACACCTGCTTGCAAACGAGATCGACCTTGCCGTGCACAGCCTCAAGGACGTCCCGACCGGCACGCCTGAAGGGCTTGTGATCAGCTCGTTCACCGAGCGTGAAGACACCCGCGACGTCATCATCTCCAAGTCGGGCAAAGGCATCAAGGACCTTCCCCAGAACGCCAGGATGGCCACCAGCTCCCTCCGCAGGATGTCGCAGCTCCTGAGCATGCGTCCCGACCTGCAGATCCTCGATATCAGGGGTAACCTCAATACACGATTCAAGAAGTTCGATGACGGTGAATTCGACGCCATGATGCTTGCCTATGCCGGTGTCTTCCGCCTCGAGTTCAGCGACCGCATCTCCGAGATCCTTCCCCACGACACCATGCTCCCGGCTGTAGGCCAGGGTGCCCTCGGCATCGAGACCCGTACGGACGATGCAGAGACAAGGGAGATCGTCAGGGTACTCAACGACCCCAACACCGAAATCTGCTGCCGCGCGGAACGTGCGCTGTTGAGACACCTGCAGGGTGGATGCCAGATCCCGATCGGATGCTACGGCTCCTACATCGGCGGCACGCTTAAACTCCTTGCCTATGTCGGTTCAGTAGACGGCAAAATCGCCATCCGCAACGAAGTGAGCAGGGCATTGAGCACACCGGAAGAGGCTGAGGCTGTAGGTATCGAACTCGCTGAAGTCCTTCTGTCGATGGGTGCGGAAAAGATTCTTGCCGACATCCGCAAAACCCGTTGATGAAAACGGTTCTTGTTACCCGCCCGAAACATCAGGCGGCGCCTTTTGTCAGGGAGCTTGAGCAGTACGGTCTGAGCGCGGTCGTCTTTCCGACGATCGAGATCAGGCCGGTTGCCGGCTGGACGGTACCCCATCTGGGCAGCTTCTCCGGCGTATTCTTCACCAGCGCCAACAGCGTCCAGTTCTTCCTTGAAAAACTCCTTGCCGAATCACCGGAAGAGCTTCCCAACCTGAGAAACGTCAAGGTATGGGCCGTCGGCAAAACCACCTCCGGCGACCTTGAAAAGCACGGCATCAAAACCGAACCCCTGCCGAAAGTCGCTGATGCAGAAAACCTCATGGCGAACATCGATTCCAAAGAAATTGAGGGAAAAACCTTTCTGTTCGTCCGCGGCAACCTCTCACTTGGCACCATCCCGAAACTGATCACCGAACGCGGCGGTACCTGCCTGGAGCTGACCGTGTACGAAAACATCCAGCCATCAGCGGAAGACACCGAACAGGTCAAAGCCATGCTCCTGGACGGTAAGCTCAACTGCCTGTCGTTCACCAGTCCATCGACTGCCGTTAACTTCTTCGAGGCCATGGGTTCTAAAACCGTGCCCGAAGGGGTGCTCATCGCTGCCATCGGCACGACCACATCCGGCGCACTTGAAAAGATCGGCATCAAAGTCGACATCATCCCCGAACAGTTCGACGGCCCAAACTTCGCCAAAGCCATCGCCAAAGCGCTGAACTGAGCGAAGCGAACTCTTCTTTCAGTCTACCGACCTCATCGACCTCTTTGTCCCAGCATCAGCAAGGATATCAAACAATTGAATTGCCATTATTTATCAGAAAAGAGCCTGTCCCTGTTTTTCTTCTGTTCTGAGACAGCCACTTTGCCTGAGGAGTCCTGGAATACGGTCGGACATGCAGGTTCCGCCCCTACGGGGAGGGATGACAGGACACATCCATTGATTGATTGGCCTTCGGCATATAATCCGGGGATCGGCATTGAATTATAACACCCGACTATACCAGACTGTAGGGGCAACCCTGTGTGTTCGCCCTTCTCCTGAAAGACGCTGCACCAAGAGTGTTGTCTCATAACGCAAAAAGATGCCTGCTCATTTAACCCCAGTTAGCGTTCCTGATTATTCTTTTGAGACAGGCTCTAAACAGCTACCCATATATATCTTCTGGCAGCTTATGGCAGGATAAACAATACTGGCACAAGACAGGTTCAATCCACGTCCGGGATATCGTCGATCAGATACCCGATACGGATCACCTCGGGTGGCGGGATAAACTCATCCTCCTCAACCTGCGATACTGATGGAGCAGGGGTAACCGGTGCTGGCGGGGTAACTTTCCGGACCGGCTCGGCTTTTTCAGGGAATAGAGCCAACTGCATGGTGTCAATCACCGCTACATCAGCTCCATAATCAGCGCCATCCTCTTCAACCATCGCAGGCAATTGGTCCGGCATAGCCACACCGGCCTGTTGCTGGCGAGACTTTGACGTCGCCCTTGACGAGCCCGAACTCCTGGCACCACGGCCACGAGCGCCCTTCGAGCCGTAACCGGCCATCTCCCTCTCGATCGATTCACGGACAGAATCCTCGACCTCGATCCGTATAGCATGAAGGAGCTGAATCGAATCCGCTCGATGTTCGGCCATTTCGCGGCGTAGCGCATTGCCCGTTTTTTCGATCTCGGCCCGTTCCCGCCCTGGCCATCCGGTAACCACCATGGCGACAAGGGCGATGAGCAACAGCAATATGATTATCAGTAGAATCGTCGTCAGCATCAGCAGCTCTCCCTTTTCTCGATGGCCTCGATGAGCAAGTTGCCCATCGGCATGTTGGCGCTTACCAACCCCTGGCCGGAGATGGTCGTTTTTCCCTGGTAATCGAAGCAACGGCCTCCCGCTTCGGAGACGATGGGGATGATAGCAGCACAGTCCCAGGGACTCATGATCTTGTCAACCGAGACTTCAGCCCTTCCGGAGGCGACAAGCATGTGGCCGTAACAGTCACCCCAGCCCCTAACCAATCCCGCTTTCGTCCGCAATAGGTCAACAGGATGCGTTGATGGCCGATCGAGGAGATACTCTTTTTCCGTGAACACCACAGTGGCATCGGCGGTTTCCGAAATCGAGGAGACCGCCAGTGCTGAACCATTCAAAAAAGCCCCGCTGCCGGTCTCGGCATGGTACATCTGGCCAAGGGCCGGAAAATTGATGACGCCGAGTCGAATCACTCCGTCGACTTCGAGCGCGATCATTACGCCATAGAGCGGAACGCCGTGAATGAACGACCGGGTACCGTCGATTGGATCGATGATCCAGCGTCTTCCGCTGCCGGAGGCCTGCTCTTCGAACTCCTCCCCGAACAGCCCGTCGCCAGGATACTTTGACCCAATGCCGCGCCGAATAAGCTCCTCAGCTTTCCGGTCCGCTTCGGTTACAGGAGTGTCGTCACGTTTCGAAAAAACCTGAAGCGACTTTCGCCCGAAATAGTCGAGTGTAAGCTTCCCGGCCTGTTCGGCCATGTCGAGCGCAAGCTGGAGATCGGGAGACATAGGCAGGCGGTTGTTAAGTATTGCGTGCTTCATCCGTTGAGGGAATATAATCATCGTAGGCCTAACGAAGCCATGCCGCCTGAAAAAAGGATTTATGGAGGTGCCCTTCACGATGTTGGCAGATTTTCTTATCTTGGTTTTTTCCCAAACAAAATCAATCCTGAACCATGAGCCAGCTCGACCTCCTCAACATTGTCAACCGCCCGAGAAGATTACGCAGAACCGCCGCTCTTCGCAACCTTGTGCAGGAAAACACGCTGACGGTCAATGACCTTGTGTATCCCCTGTTCGTCTGCCCGGGCACCAATGTCGTGGAAGAGGTCTCCTCAATGCCGGGAAGCTTCCGCTACTCGATTGACAACGCCGTCAAGGAGTGCCAGGAACTATGGGACCTGGGCATCCAGGGGATCGATCTTTTCGGTATTCCTGAACAGAAAACCGAAGACGGCAGCGAAGCATACAACGATAAAGGCATCATCCAGGAAGCCATCAGGGCGATCAAGGCAAAAGTGCCGGATCTGTGCATCATGACCGACGTGGCTCTCGACCCGTTCACCCCCTTCGGCCATGACGGCCTTGTCAGGGACGGCATCATCCTGAATGACGAAACCGTCGAGGTGCTCTGCAAAATGGCGATCTCCCATGCTGAAGCAGGTGCCGATTTTGTTGCACCGAGCGACATGATGGACGGCCGCATCGGCGCCATCCGCCAGTCTCTTGACGAGTCAGGCCACTCCGATGTAGGCATCCTCTCCTATGCCGCCAAATACGCTTCGAGCTTCTACGGCCCGTTCCGTGACGCCCTGCACTCCGCACCGCAGTTCGGTGACAAGACCACCTACCAGATGAACCCGGGCAACACCGAAGAGGCCATGAAAGAGGTCGAACTCGACATCATCGAAGGCGCCGACATCGTCATGGTCAAACCCGGCCTGGCCTATCTCGACATCGTCTACCGCACCAAGGAGCGCTTCGACGTTCCTGTAGCCATCTACCACGTTTCCGGCGAATATGCAATGGTCAAGGCTGCCGCCGCAAAAGGCTGGATCGACGAAGAGCGCGTCATGATGGAGTCGCTGCTTTGCATGAAGCGCGCAGGCGCCGACATCATCTTCACCTACTACGCAAAAGAGGCCGCCAAAAGGCTGCGCTGAGCATTTCGATAGATAGACAGATAGAGTGACGAACATTACTGCCCGGCGTACCTTATGGATAGCGCCGGGCTTTTTTATCCCTGAACATTATGATACGCTACTTCACCGCAGGAGAATCGCACGGCCCGGCACTTTCGGCAATCGTCGAAGGCCTTCCGGCAGGCATCAGCCTCACCGAGGATGACATCAACAGCCAGCTCGCCCGGAGGCAGCAGGGGCACGGCAGAGGTGGTCGCATGAAGATCGAAACCGACAAGGCC
Source organism: Chlorobiaceae bacterium (assembly GCA_013334525.1). Lineage (GTDB taxonomy): Bacteria > Bacteroidota > Chlorobiia > Chlorobiales > Chlorobiaceae > Chlorobaculum. Next base: position 27,047 of record JAAXXK010000024.1, on the reverse strand, counting down.
GAACTGCTCTCGGGAGTCCGCTTCGGCAAAACCATCGGCTCCCCTGTTTCACTCCTCATTAAAAACCGCGACTGGGAAAACTGGACCACCCAGATGTCGCAGTTTGAGAACCACGCTGATGAGGTTTCGAAGATAACCATCCCGAGGCCCGGCCACGCCGACCTGTCCGGCTTCGTAAAATACGGTTTCGACGACATCCGTCCGGTCATCGACCGATCATCCGCCCGTGAAACGGCAGCTCGCGTAGCCGCCGGCTCGCTGGCAAGAGTATTGCTCAGGCAGCTCGGCATCGAAATCGGCAGCTACATCTCGACCATCGGCCCGGCATCCCAGAGCGCAACACCCTCTGAGCTGAACGAGCTGCTTACCGCAGGAGCTGAAACCCTTGGCGCCTCAGCGGACCGCTCGCAGGTGCGCATGCTCGACGCAAAAGCCGAAGCTGAAGCCATTGCGGCCATCGACAAGGCAAAAGAGAATGGCGACACCCTCGGCGGCGTTATAGAGATATACATCACCGGAGTGCCCCTGGGGTTCGGCAGCTATGTGCAGCACGACAGACGGCTCGATTCTGCGCTGGCAGCCGCAATCATGTCCATCCAGGCCATCAAGGGGGTAGAGATCGGCACCGCGTTCGAAAACGCACACAAACCGGGCTCACAGGTCCATGACGAACTGTTTGCCGGAGGCGAGAAGGGATTGAGAAGGGAAACAAACCGTGCTGGAGGAATCGAAGGAAGCATGTCGAATGGTCAGCCGATCCACATCAGGGCCGCCATGAAGCCGATATCTTCACTGCAAACCCCTCTTCGATCATTCGACCTTGCCACGATGGAGCCTGTCCAGTCACGTTTCGAAAGAAGCGACAACTGCGCAGTCCCGGCAGCCGGCGTGGTAGCTGAAGCTGTTGTGGCTCCGGTCATCGCAAACGCCATTCTCGAAAAAATCGGCGGCGACCACATGC
>JAAXXK010000024.1:14016-25986 GCA_013334525.1 Chlorobiaceae bacterium | reverse complement strand
CGTCCCCTTCGTCCGTCACGCGTCACGTGTCACGTCCCCCTTCTTTCCCGGAAACACCAATCGCTGGTTCATATCGAGAGCCGGCTCGGCGACCTCGGTCCTGCCTACGATATGGGCAGGGACACCCGCGACCGTATAGTGGGCCGGCACATCGTCCAGCACCACGCTGCCGGCGCCTACCTTGGCCCCCTCCCCGATCCTGATGTTGCCGAGGATCTTGGCTCCGGCCCCGATCATCACCGATTTGCCGACCTTGGGATGACGGTCTCCCGAATCCTTGCCGGTACCCCCGAGCGTCACCTCATGCAGAAGCGAAACATTGTCCTCAACCACTGCGGTCTCGCCGATCACCAGGCTGGTGGCGTGATCGAGCAGTATCCCCTTGCCGATAACCGCCGCCGGGTGGATATCTACCGCATAGACCTCCGAAATACGGTTCTGCAGAAAGTAAGCCAGGGACTTGCGGTTATTTGACCATAGCCAGTGGGCAAGCCGATATGACTGAAGAGCCTGGTAACCCTTCAGGAAGAGCATGATCTCGAAGTAGTTGACCGCCGCCGGATCGCGCTGCTGTGTGGCGACCAGATCGCAGACGGCATACTCTATTGCTTCCGGGCTCTGCCGGTAGAACCCCTCGAACAACTCCTGGAGTACCTGTGGAGGAAAATGCTTCGAACCCAGTTTGACGGAAAGAAGCATGGCCAGAGCAGGCGCGAATTCAGGATAACGCAGAATATGCTGCTCGAGAAAAATGCGAATTTCAGGCTCATGTTCGCATTCGCGCTGAGCCTCTTCGAGAATTGATGACCAGATATCCTGTACTTTCATAACCTTGATTGGGTGGCTTTACTACAAACAGCCGTCAGCGGCCCGAGACTCTATAATGAAGTCCCTAATTCACACTAAACGTTTCACCCCCTCTGCCCGCTGGCTGCTCCTGAATCGGGCCTACTGAAAAGGGTTGACTGTCAAATGTATGAAAATCGCAGCAATAGGTGGTGTAAACTAATACCGGACCATGCGATTTCTTTGTCGCCACCGCTGGTGAGGCACCCCGACGACGCCGTTACCGTATGGGAAGATGGTTCGATGCGCTATGCCATATGCATTTCTGGAAAAAATTACGTACACTTCGCATGAAATTCATCCGAACCTGATTCAGTCCCAACGCCATGCTTATTTCCAGGAAAATCGAGATCGATTACGGTCACACCCTGCCGAACAGCTTTTCATTCTGCAACCAGCTTCACGGCCACAGAGGCGTAATCGTAGCCACCGTCGAAGGGCCGGTCAACGACCGCGAGGGCGATGCTGAAGAGGGAATGGTCATGGATTTCAAGTTCCTCCACAAAACCATGGTGGAACAGATCCACGACAAGCTCGACCATGGATTCGCCATCTGGAAAAACGACCATCAGGACCTCGAATTCATCCTCAAACGCAACAAGCGCGTGCTGGTAACCGATGAACCCCCAACCGCCGAATGCCTGGCCAAATGGGCCTTCAACCAGCTCAGCACCCACCTCCCCGAAGGCGTAACCCTGAAAAACCTCCGCTGGTACGAAACCCCGAACAACTGGGCCGACTTCGACGGAAAGTAAACAAGGAATCTTCTGCCCGAATTCGGCTCCTTCGCCATAAGGAGGAACACTGAACATGGCTGCTCCATTTGACACCTGCGTGAACTGGGCACCTTGGCATGAGCAGGTGATCTCACCCCTGATGACAACATCTTTCGCAAGTATTCATCATTTCGACGTTCCATTTACCCTCAAAGCGATAATCACCGTCTCCCTTTTCCATACTGCGCGGCCATACGATGAAACCGCGCTAGCGTATCGTCATGCCGGCACATGAAACTTTATTGTCACCGCCGCCGTAACCACGCAGTACATTGAAGAAAGTCAACACGGAGAAAGCTGACAAGCAGTTACCGTAACACCTCAAGGCTACCTCTACTGACGCACCGAATTACTCAAATCGATCTGATATTTCGTTGATGAGTTGCTAAATTGCTCCAAACAAGCACCCACTACGTCAACCGAAACGGATCGCCCCGAATGAACTACTTCGCCAGAACGCGACTCTCCTTTTTATCCATACTGCTTCTGCTGCTGCTTGGTACTTCGAACACCTTGACTGCGGCCCCGACACGGTGCCCGTCGCAGTATCTGAACGGCCGCAGGCCGGTGATCCTGAATGTCAAGCTCTCTACAGGAAGCCGTGAGCTATGCTTCGACAACTTCAGCGTGATGCACTCCGCCATATCCAGAACACCGCTCTGGTCTGCCGAGCATCTTACGAGGTCCGGTATCTATGATGCCAGGCAACTGGAACGTCACAACGTTTTCCATCACGAAGAGCAGCTCCCGCCAGACGATCGCGCCGACCTGAATGATTACGCAAGATCTGGCTTCGACCGTGGGCATATGGCCCCGAGCGCAGATATGCCGACTGAAGAAGCACAGCATCAAAGCTTCACGCTTGCCAACATGGTTCCCCAGAATCCGGACAACAACCGGCATTTGTGGGAGGGCATCGAATCTGCCGTGAGAAATCTTGCCATCAACAAGGGAGAACTTTATATCATCTCCGGGCCGTTGTTTATCGGCAATAATCTGAAACGCCTGAAAGGAAGGGTACTGGTGCCCAGCCACCTTTACAAGATCGTTTTCGACCCCGCGAAAAATATCGGCGCGGCATATTTTGTAAAAAACGAATCGGGAGATGAGTGGCAGGTCATGAGTATCAGTGAGCTGGAAAAAATAGCGGGAATCGACTTTTTCCCCGGGCTTTCCAACAGCGTGAAACAGAAAAAGCTGCGACTGCCGGCGCCAAGGGTACACCAGAATTTCAATTGATATGCCAGTATCCAACAATCCGGATAACCGATAGCCATATAATGAAACAGAACCGCATGAAAATATCACCGTTTGCCAATGAATCGGAGTCGCTGAACATTGGAGGGCTGAGCATCGAGAACCGGCAGGATCGCGTTTCAATCTATGGCAGCATCGACATAACACGCGACCGCCAGGGCCTTGATCATGCACGGATGCTGAAAACTCTTTTCGACGACATTCTTGCCGCACTGGACTCAGCCCCGCTGCCTGACAAAATCAGCATCGAGCCGGCAGAAAATGTTGAGAACCCTTTTGAGGATTAAACAAAACACTCTCCGCCCCCGAGGCAATAACCCAATCTGAACGCACAAGGCCGTAATTATGTTTATATGATGGTAATATTAATGCATCATCCTGTAGGTGAAGCCAACACAAAAGAGGGGGATTTGCCATGAAAAAAAACACCGGGTTATGGATCGACCATAAAGAAGCAATCATGGTCGTAATTAAGGATGGGCAGGCAACCATCCAGCATGTGGAGTCGGGTGCTGATGGTCATTTCAAGGCAACTGGCGGCTGGAAATCGGGAGGTACCGCAGTGGCACAGTCGATATCATCCGAAGGAAAAGCTGAGGAGATCCGCAAACACCAGTTTCATGCGTTTTACAAGGAGGTAATGCATCGGCTTGAAGATTCGACTGAAATTGCAGTTTTCGGTCCGGGAGAGGCCAAAACTGAACTCGGCAACGAAATCAAAAAGAACAAACAGCTTCAGAATAAAGTCTCTGTGATTGAAGCATGCGACCGGCTTACAGAAAATCAGCTTGTTGCCAAAGTGAAGGCCTTCTTTCTGAAATAACAACGAACATGAGGACGGATGTTGATGAACATTCACGCGGAAACAGGTTTGGATGACGTTCGTTGAAGAACAAAATAACCCTCCGGCTTACGAAGGGTTATTTTATGGCAATTCCGTGATACGCTGCTCCACATTAAAGCGAAATCGGGCTCCCTTCTTTTCATGCTGACTGCTTCATGTGGCCTTATGTGTTGTTTCAAGCAACCATGCCATGTTCTGTCCAAGAGTCCTGATTGTCGTTAACCCCTCCTGATCGCCAAAAACGTCCCCGATGTCGAAACCGATGCCGGTGTTCCAGTAGCATGAGCCCGGTACGATCATTTCCTGGATCAAAAAGAAATTATTGATGGAGTTAAACACATTTATGGCCCCTTCCCGGCTGGCGGCGACGACAGCGATGCCGATTTTGCGTTTGAACATGTTGCCATTGGCACAACCGACAGCACCGGCGCGGTCGATCAGCGCCTTTATTTCGGTCGTGACATTCGCAAAATAGGTTGGAGAACCGATAACGATGCCATCGGCCTTTGACATTGTCTCAATACAGGAATTGATGATGTCGGTATCGATGTCGCACTTGAGGTTTTTATTTTCCCGGCAGAAGTTGCAGGCTGAGCACCCGCGGACAAGCTCTCCGCCAAGCTGGATGACCTCGGTTTCCACTCCGGACTTCTCAAGCTCATCAAGTACGCATTTTATAAGAATCTGCGTATTCCCATAATGTCGAGGACTGCCGTTTATGGCGACTACTTTCATCTCTCGCCTTTTGCTATTGCATTGGTATGCATTGATCTGATACGATCCATCAGGGGATTTTGTCCCATAGTGCAATATATCTCTGAACGATCAAAAACAACGGACACTTGCATAGCTCTCCATCGCTTCCGGAATCTCCCGGTGTTATGATCCGATCTTCAGCAAATCAGCTCCGACCCGTTCAAAAACGCTCGTCCAATCGCCGATCGATTGCTGACGGTAAAGTTTTACACTGGGATACCAGGGACTGTCATCCCTGTCGAGCAACCAGCGCCAGTCGGGAGAGAAAGGCAGCATCAGCCATGTCGGTTTTCCAAGTGCCGCGCTTAAATGCACGACGCTCGTATCGATGCTGATGACCAGATCCATCAAGTCACAAAGAGCTGCCGTATCGGAGAAGTCTTTCAGCTCCTGCCCATAATGCTCGATGTTCGCAATGGATCGAAGCTTTTCGATGTCGCTCTCCCTGATCTCCTTTTGCAGGCTCACATACTGAAACCCACAAGGCAGATGGTTTATCAACGACAAAATCTGAATGCTTCGATTGGCGTCGTTATGATGCTTGATCTGGCCGCTCCATACAAGGCCGATTCTAGGCATTCTCTTCGGGCCTAACCTTCGTGACCAGTACGACAACTTTGTATGGTCACTCCAGAGATACTTTGATGCAGATGGAATGGTTTCAAGGGTTGTGTCGAACAAAAGGGGTAAACTGAGCAATGGACAATGGCAATCAAACGGCGGCAGCAGATCGCCTTTTACAACAATCCCGGAAACGCCTTCAAGCTGCCTGAGCAGGCCAACCAGAGATTCATCGATCCCCAATATTACTCGTGCACCAAGTTCGGCAACCGGTTTCACATATCGACAGAACTGAATGGTATCGCCCAAACCCTGTTCACTATGTAAAAGGATGGTTTTACCTGCCATGGAATCTCCACCATGCCATTGCCGTTGAACGAAGTGCTGCCTTGGCAAGGCCAGGTCATCTAACTTCCATCGCCACTCATACAGCTCAAGGCCTTTGCGAAAATCGCCGCCAAGCAGCAATGCAATTGATTTATTCCAATAAGCCGCCGCTAAATCGGGCTTGATCGATATGGCGCGGTCATAACTGGCTACAGCGCCCTCCAACTGATTGAGCATCTGCAGTGAAAGCCCTCGATTTATCCATGCTTCCGCATAGTCGGGCTTGATCGATATCGCCCGATCATAGCTGGCTAGCGCCGCTTCATGCTGATTCAGCGACTCCAGTGCATTGCCGCGGTTATACCATGCTAAAGAAAAATTGATTTTGTTTGCGATAGCCTGATCGTAACTGGCTACCGCCGCCTCAGACTGGTTAATCGCCTCCAATACAATTGCCCTGTTGTACCAGGCATCCGCATAGCCTGGCAGGATTCCTGTCGCGCGATCATAACAGGATATTGCGGCCTCAAACTTTTTAAGGGCTTGAAACACATTTCCCCGGTTGTACCAGGGATCAGCAAAATCGGGTTTGATCGATATCGCCTTGTCAAAGCTGGATATGGCATCCTCAAACTGTCCGAGCTCCTGCAGTACATTTCCCCGGTTGGACCAGGCCTCCGCAAAATCGGGCCTGATCGATAACGCCTTGTCAAAGCTTGACATGGCGGTTTCAAAATCTCCGAGCTCCTTCAGCACATTTCCCCGGTTGGACCAGGCCTCCGCAAAATCGGGCCTGACCGATATCGCCTTGTCATAGCTGGATATGGCGGCTTCAAAATCTCCGAGTTCCTTCAGCACATCACCCCGGTTGGACCAGGCCTCCGCAAAATCGGGCCTGACCGATATCGCCTTGTCATAACTGGCTGCTGCCGCCTCAAACTGTTTGAGTATGGTCTGCACATTGCCCCGGTTATACCAGGCTTCCGTATAGTCGGGCCTGATCGCTATTGCCAGATCATAACTTTCCAACGCAGCATCCAGCTCGTGGAGCTCCTGCAACGCGATCCCCCGGTTTGAATAGAATGCTGCATTATGTGGATTAATGACAATCGCCTGATTGATCAGATCAACAGCGCGTTGGTAATGTCGGTTCTGGAAGGCAATAATGCCAAGATGGTGAAGCGCATCAGGGTGATCCGGCTCGTTTTCAAGTATTTGCGCATAGAGCCTTTGCGCCTGGGAAAGCTGGCCGTTCCGGTGAACTGATAGTGCTAGCTGGAAAAGGTCTGTACTCCGCTCTGTCACAGGAAAATACGTTAATGATGCTTGAGGCGGGTTGAACTGTGCAGTTTCTGCTCAACCCCGTGGATCAAAGCTGTCGTCATGCCTTGGAAAATGCCGCTTAACCCCGGCGCTGTTGCCGAATATTACATACCGACCTTCAACAAATCAGTTCCGACTCGTTCGAACGCGCTCGACCAATCGCCGAGGGATTCCTGCCGATAGAGTTTTACGCCCGGGTACCAGGGGCTGTCATCCCTGTCAAGCAACCAGCGCCACGAGGGGCTGAACGGCAACAACACCCACGTAGGCTTGCCTATGGCCGCGCTTAAATGAGCGACGCTCGTATCGACGCTGATCACCAGATCCATCAAGTCGCAAAGGGCTGCCGTATCGGCAAAGTCTATCAGCTCCTGTCCGAAATGGATGATGTGGCCATGCGTTCGAAGCGTTGCCTTATCCTCTTCGGTTACCTCTTTTTGAAGGCTCACATATTGAAAGTCCGGCGGCAGTTTGTTGATCAGTGACGAAAGCTGAACACTGCGGTCCTGGACATTATAGTGCTTTGTCTGGCTGCTCCAGACCAGGCCGATCCTTGGCTTTGTCCCTGCTCCCAACCGCTCACCCCACTGAGTGAGCTTTTCTTTGTCGCTCGACAAATATTTCGGGAAAGAGGGTATGCTGTCAAGGGTGGTGTTGAATGCATTGGCCAGGCTCATCAGCGGGCAATGGCAATCAAAGGCAGGAAGTGGAGCTCCCTTTACGACAAATTCCGCAACTCCCTCCATCTGACTGAGCAACGCGATCAGCGGCTGCTCGACCTCAAGGATCACCCGTGCGCCAAGTTCAGCGACAAACTCGACATACCGACAGAATTGAATCGTATCACCGAAACTCTGTTCGCTATGCAGAAGTATGGTTTTGCCCTGTATGTAGAAATTGCCGAGCCAGAGCGGTTGAATAAAGCTACGTACCGGCAAACGGAAGTCGTTTGTTTTCCAGCGCCACTCATACAATTGCCAGCCCTGGTCATAATCTCCACGAAGGAGCAGGGCTATCGATTTATTCATATAGGCCGCCGAAAAATTGGGCTTGATCGCGATCGCCTTGTCATAACTGGCTTCCGCTGCATCAAGCATATTGAGCTGCTGAAGCGCTAGACCCTGGTTGCACAAGGCTTCGGGATAGTTCGGCTTGATCCTTATGGCCTGATAATAACTTTCCAGCGCGGCTTCAAGCTCCTTGAGTTCCTCCTGGGCATTTCCACGGTTGTACCAGGCTTCGGCATATTCGGGCTTGATCCGTATGGCCTGGTCATAACTGGCTATCGCTGACCCATGCAGTTTCAGCTCATCCAGCGCAAGGCCACGATTGTTATACGCTTCGGCAAAAAACGGACGGAGCGCAATCGCCTTGTCGAAACTGGCTATTGCGGCATCGAGCCGATCGAGCCTGTGCAGAGCAACCCCCCGGTTGGACCAGGCTTCAGCATAATCCGGCTTCAGCTTAATGGCCTGGTCATAACTGGCTACCGCCGCGTCCAGCTGGTTGAGTCCCTGCAATGCAGCTCCACGGTTAGACCATGCTTCAGCAAAATCGGGCCTGAGCGCCAATACTTTGTCATAACTGCCTATCGCTCCTTCGAGCTGATTATGACCCTGCAATGCCAGTCCCCGGTTGTACCAGGCATCGGCATAATCGGGCTTGAGTGTTATGGCCTGATCATAACTGGCTATGGCTGCATCATACTGTTTGAGTTCCTGGAGTGCTGCTCCCCGGCTTGAATAAAAGGCGGCATTGTGCGGGTAAAGCGCAATGGCCTGATCGATCAGATCGACAGCCCGTTGGTGGTTTTGCGCCTGCAAGGCGATGACGCCAAGCAGGTGAAGTGCGTCGAAATGTTTCGGCTGAATTTTAAGTATCTCAGCATAAAGACCCTCCGCCTGGGCAAGTTGGCCTCTCCGGTGAAGTGCAATTGCTTGCTGTAAAAGCTCTTTTGTCCTGTCAGTCACTGGATTCTGAATTAATTATGATTCAAATGTGTCATGAATGAACTCAATTCGGCACTGACTCTTCCAAACACCTTCGTCCAATCACCTGTTTTTTCCTGGCGATAGAGTTTTACGGTCGGGTACCAGGGCGAGTCATCCCTGTCGAGCAACCAGCGCCAGTCTGGAGAATAGGGTATCAATACCCATGTCGGGCGACCCAATGCCGCACTCAAATGAACAACGCTCGTATCGACACTGATCACCAGATCCATCAAGTCACAAAGCGCAGCCGTATCGGCATAGTCCTTCAGTTCATCTCCATAATCAACGATTCCGGCTTGTGTGGCGAGCGCTTTCCTGTCGGCCTCCCCTACATCTTTTTGAAGGCTTACATACTGAAATTCGACCGGAAGTTCATTTAACAGCGAAGAGAGTTGAACGCTGCGATGGCGATCATCACTATGGCGTCTGTCACCGCTCCACACCAGGCCGATTCTTGGCTTTGTCTTACTGCCTAACCTGAGCCCCCACTCCCGGACCTTTCCGGCATCGCTGGAAAGGTATTTGTTCGCGGACGGAATGGTTTCAACCGTCGTACTGAATGCCAGGGGCAAGCTCATCAATGGACAATGTACATCAAACGGCGGAAGCGAAGCGCCCCTCGCCACAAATCCCGCAACTCCGTCAAGCTGCCCAAGCAAACCGATCAGCGACTGTTCAACCTCCAATATTATCCGTGCCCCAAGCTCTGCGACAAGTTTCACATAACGACAGAACTGAATCGTATCCCCGAAACCCTGTTCCCCATGCAAGAGTATGGTTTTACCTTCTATTGAATCGCTGCCGGACCACAACGGCGCAATAAAGTTTCGACTGAAAAAACGAAAGCCAGTGGTCTTCCATCGCCACTCATACAATGCCCATCCTTTTGCATAATCTCCACCCAACAATACCGAAAGTGATTTATTGTACCTTGCGTCGGCATATTCGGGATTGATCCCAATCGCCTTGTCATAACTGGCAATCGCTGATTCCAGGTCATTGCCGGCCTTCAGGACATTGCCTCTGTTGGTCCACGCTTCGGCATAGTCTGGCTTCAGCGCTATGGCCTTGTCGTAACTGGCTATGGCGGCATCCAGTTGATCGAGTTGCTGAAGTGCGTTGCCCCGGTTGGACCAGGCTTCAGCAAAATCGGGCCTTGACACTATCGCCCTGTCGTAACTGGCTATGGCTGCCTCATACTGCCGCAGTGCCTGCAACGCCAAGCCGCGATTGGACCATGCTTCGGCATATTCCGGCCTGAACACTGTCGCCCTTTCGTAACTGGCTATGGCTGCCTCATACTGCCGCAGTGCCTGCAACGCCAAGCCGCGATTGGACCATGCTTCGGCATATTCCGGCCTGAACACTATTGCCCTTTCGTAACTGGCTATGGCCTCTTCATACTGCCGGAGCGCATGCAGGGCCAGAGCGCGATTGTACCAGGCTTCGGCAAATTCAGGCATGATACCGATCGCCCTGTTATAACTGGCCACCGCTTCAGCCATCCGGTCAAGCGACTGCAAAGCTCCTCCACGGTTGGACCAGGCTGCCGCAAAATCAGGCTTGAGTCCGGTCGCCTTGTCGTAACTGGCTACCGCCTCAGCCATCCGCCCAAGCGACTGCAAAACAAGAGCCCGATTGTACCAAACTTCCGGATAGTCGGGTTTAAGCGCAATCGCCCTGTCGTAGCTGGCTATCGCCTCTTCAGCCCTGTCGAGTCCATGCAAAACGTTGCCACGGTCGCAATAAGCAAGGGCAAAATCGGGTTTTAAAGCTATCGCCCTGTCGTAGCTGTCTATGGCGGCTGCCGGCATATTGACCTCCTCCAGCACATTGGCTCGATTGTACCACGCTTCAACATAATCAGGCTTGATCCCGATCGCCTTGTCATAACTGGCCATGGCGGCATCGTACTGTTTGAGTGCCTTCTGCAGGTTGCCTCTGTTGGAGCAGGCTTCGGCATAATCGGGCTTGAGCCCTATAGCCTCATCGTAACTGGCTATGGAGGCATCGTACTGGTTGAGTGCCTGCAATGCGAGAGCTCGATTGAAATAAAAAACCGCATTAAACGGATGAACTCCAATGGCCTTGTCAATCAGATCGAGAGCACGTTGATAATTTTGCGATTGCAACGCCACAACGCCAAGCAGGTGAAGTGCGTCAACGTGATCCGGCTGGATTTCAAGTATTTCAGCATAGAGCCCCTCTGCATGGGCAAGATGACCCATCTGATGATTTCTCAGAGCTTGCTCTAATAGCTTCGAAGTACGATCAATCACTGGTTTTGGAACAATTTTCAATCATTGCGCTAAATCAATACAGCCTGACATCGTAATATTAAACAATATTCAGGAAGATTGTATCTCGCCATCGCGTCCGTTGCCATGTATTGCCGTACATCAGTAATGAATGCGATGAGATTTCACCTGATCAACATCAGGCTTCCGCCGTAATTAAACCTTGATTTTAACGTAACACTCTTTTCGCAATAAACGGAAGATTTGCCTTGAGGGCCATTTCGTACATTGTGATTAAAGTGTTTATTATCATTCAGTTAGTCTCAATCTAAAATATTCGCCGGGATGATGGAAAAGAGTTTGCGCTCTCCTTCCCGGGGATTGCCGGGATCTGGGGCAACCGGGATGGCATCAAATAGCAACACATAAGTATGAAGCATAATGTCCATTGAAAAATGTATGTGTTTATCTAAAGGCAATGTATGAAAGAATAATGCCTGTATGACAAACAATAATCATGACACCAATACTCCGTAGCTATTTATATCCTGATTACTTTATTGGTTTTGAAGAATTCTACATAATTCCCGAACAAATAATATCTATATACCCTGACGCGCCGATATAGTTATTATATAACTTTGCAATCTTTTCGCACTATATCTCCGATGTGCAGGGATGCGTTATTCCATGAAATTTGCCGCTGTTCATACGATCGTCTTTGCAGATCAATCACGGTTTTTCCCCAACAGGCCTGACCAGATTTCAACGGGTTCCCGGCCAATGATCATCGCCCCCCGGCAGTTATAACCCGCCCCCTTGAGGATTAAGCGGAACCTCATTTATTGCTGATGGGGACTTCCTGAGCGTGCCCACTGGGGGATCTCGACTCAACGCCGCCCTTTTCGATGCTGGGTACCAGAGCCGACGACCAGCAATGGATCGTGGTAAATCTGTGCCGGGGAAAGCCGTATTAACTGACCATCCATAGATATTGGGCATGGATATCGCTTCGGAGGGCTCTATCGGGGATTCGTGCCTGAATCGGCGCT
>JAAXXK010000024.1:0-13916 GCA_013334525.1 Chlorobiaceae bacterium | reverse complement strand
CCTTCCTGAACAAAACCGATATCCTGGTTCGAAATGAACGCCCGTGCCGTCAACTGGTCATCGGGAACCACCTTGAGAATGACTTGCCCTGCCCGGAGCACTGAACCAGGCTTTGCCTGGAGATCGAACACCGTTCCGCTGACCGGGGTGGTAAGCTTTTCATATCCATTAGCCTGGTTGGCCATGAAGGTCTGTTTCCCAATCTGTTCGGAAAGATCGGCGATGCGCGCCTGAAGCTTCAGGACATCGAGCTTCTTCTGCTCGACCTCAAACTCCGAAACCGCCGCGTGGCTCAGCAATGTCCTCATTTTGGCCAGAAGCGCAGACTCGGTACCATACTGCTGACGGGTATTTGCCAGATCGATCTGCAATGATTTCAGCTTGGACTCTTCGCCGACAGACAACACGGGAACCATGTCCATCAGTACGGCGCCTTTCTCGACGTGTTGGCCATCATCGATATACAACTTTGCGACATTGCAGTCGACGGATGACTGGATGTTTTTCACCTCGCCGGTTGGTTCCAGCTTGCCCAGCGCCGGCACGGTAACATCTATGCGGGCGAAGCAGGACCACAGGATAGCGCCGACAATCGACAGAACGATCACCCACAGAATCGCCCTTGGCAGAAACCTGGACTGCGTGTAAACCTCGCCTTCACCGGCATGTTCGTCAATAAAAGGGTTCTTGTTCAATGGCCCTCCTCCGGTATTGACAATTCCGAGGATTGCCTGCGAAACAGGGAGCAATAACGGCCATTGAGTTCCATCAATTCATGATGGGTACCAGCTTCGTCGATCCGGCCGTTGTGAAAACAGAGAATCATATCGGCATTTTTGATGGAATTGATCCGATGGGTGATGAAGAGTACCGTTTTCCCCCTGAACTCCTGCATCAGGTTTTCCGTCAATGAACTTTCCGTCTGGGGGTCCAGGGCGCTGGTCGCTTCATCGAGGATAAGCATTCCCGGATTCTGGAGAACAGTCCTGGCAATGGCTATCCTCTGGCGCTGACCGCCGGAGAGCGATGAGCCTTTTTCTCCTACCGATACGGCGTAGCCCATCGGCAGGCCCATGATGAAGTCATGAGCTTCGGCAATATGAGCCGCGTGGATGATATCGGCGTCAGGAGCTTCGGGATTGGTGAGGGCGATGTTCTCCCTGACAGAGGCATCAAAGAGAAGCGGATCCTGGGGGACAATGCCTATCTGGCTTCTGAGCGAATTCAGCTCAACCTTTGCCACATCATATCCGTCGATGAAGATACGTCCCTGATCAAGATTGTAAAGTCGCGGAATAAGCTTGGCGAAAGTGCTTTTTCCCGATCCGCTCTGCCCCACAATACCGACGAAGGTCCCGGCAGGGATGGTAACGTTGACGTTTTCGAGCACCATCGCGCCGCTCTGCCTGAAGCGGAAGGAGACGTTTTCAAAACGGATCTCACCTCTTGCCGGAGGAAGCGGAATCTGCTCAAGCTGCTCCCGCCCGCCCTCCTGCGGAGTATCGACGATATCGGAAAGACGCTCCAGCGACATGGCTGTTTCCTGAAAATTCTGCCAGAGCTGGGATAGCCTCATGACCGGGCTGGTGATGTATCCGGCAATAATCCTGAACGCGATCAACTGACCGAGCGTCATTTCGTTACCCAGCACAAGATATGCTCCGCCCCATATGACGATCAGGCCGGATACCTTGCTGAGCATCGTAGCTGCGGAGTTGGCAAGGGTGCCGCTGACGACCGGTTTGAAGCCGTCCCTTACGTATGAGGCATACTTCTCCTGCCATTTCCATCGCGAACTCAGTTCGATATTCTGCGATTTGACGGTCTGGACACCCGACAATACCTCGATCAGGTATGCGTTGGCCGCTCCGTGACGAAGCGCTTTCTCCCTGATCTGCTGCCTGATGATCGGCGATACCATAAAAATGATCAACCCAATCAATGGGAAAACCGAAAGAGACAACAGGGTAAGCTTCCAGCTGAAGGCGAACAGGACGACCACATAGACAATTGAAAATACCGTGTCCATCACCACGCCAAGGGCAGTACCTGTCAGGAACTGACGGATATGCTCAAGCTCCCCGATTCGGGAACTCAGTTCGCCGACCGGTCTTTTTTCAAAAAAGCGCAGGGGGAGACGGAAAAGATGGTCGATGACTTCTGCTCCGAGTGAGACATCGATCCGGTTGGCCGTGTCGACGAAAAGCCATGTCTTGAGGGTCGAAAGCACCGCCTCGATGATCAGGGCGACAAGCATGAACCCGCCGAGCACATGAAGCGTACCAAGGCTGTTCCTGACGATCACCTGATCGACGATAATCATGAACAGCAGCGGATTGACCAGGGTCATCAGCTGGCTGAAAAATGAGGCGATCAGCACTTCGACAAGAACGGCACGATGCTTTATGATGGCCGGACGGAACCAGCTGAGCCCGAACTTTTTGCCGGGGGTTTCCGTACCCGGCTCAAGCACGAGCGCCTCTGCATCCTCATTCCAGCGCTCGGCAAACTCCTGGAATTTAAGCCGTGAAATTTCCCTTGACGATGGATCTCCAAGCACTACACCTTCCGATGTGACCCTGTAGAGCACGGCAAAGCTGTCGTTCCAGCGAATCAGCGCTGGCAGCATGAGGCGCTGGAGCTCCTCTGCCTTCGGCTTGGCGATTCTCGCTTTCAGGCCGAGCAATATGCCTATGCCACCGCAATCCTGGAGAGAAAGGCGGCCGTTCCGGGAAAACTGGTTCCCGAGAACGTTTTTCACCAGATCCTTCCTGACCGGAATATTCCAGTGCTTTCCAATCATCATAAAACAGGCAACCGCTGCTTCAAGGATACCCGTGCCTTTGAAAAAGGGAAACTTCGTTCCAGAACCGCCGCCCAGGCCGTCAGAGCGGTCGAACCTGAAGGTTCGCTGGCTGTCGGCACCCTTGAACCTTTGCGATCCCGTTTCCGAAGATTCCGTTTCATAACCGATTTCTGACTGCGTCTGCTCCTGTATGGCTGAATTGTCGGGCAATGTCCGTTCCATATCCGAAAGATCAAGCCCTACGATCCTCAGCGAAGCTGTCCCCGGGATTTCGGTGCCTGAAGGGAAATACTGGGTGCCGACAGTCAAACCGGGATCATTGCTCCGGCTTACAAGCCATACAAACTTTTCAGGCGGAATCGTTTTGGTGAACGATGTATCGATTACCGCCATCGAGCCGAAAAGATGCAGTGAAAGCGACCTCAGGTCAGAAAAACCGCATGTAGAAAGACGCTCCTCCAACCGGGGATCATGTCCATAGTGGAGAGCGAGAAGGTTGTGGATTTCTGCCGGATCGCTCTGCCGGCTGAGGCGATCGTACAGGGAGGGAAGCTCGTTGATCAACTGTTCAAGGCAGGCCGATGGGATTTTCAGGCAAACCGCCTCCTCGGAGGCGAGGACGATTTCGGTCGGTTGGCGTCGCACAAGGCCTGCCCAGCCGACGATTTCTCCCGGGCCGAGAAGCCTCAGGGTATGCGCCTCCTTGTCCGGCCCTTCATGAACCAGGGTTCTGAGGCGACCTGAACAGATGATATAAATGGAATCGGGAAATGCGCCGCTTCCGATGATGGTGCGTCCGACGGGAAAGCGCTCCGTCGTCGCGGAAGCGGAAAGCAATCCAACCTCAGACTGGGAGAGCCCGGAAAAAAAGGGAATGCTTTTGATCAGGGACAACTGGTCGGAATCCGGATGGGGTTGCACTGGCAAATAGATCCTCTTCAGTTTGATTGCACGATTGACGCCTCGACTCTATAATCAGGAAAAGATAGCAGTTCTGCTCAGAAAAAATAAGATTGGATTTCCAGCTTCAGCCAATCCACGAAAAGCTGTTCGATCAACTTTCGCCTCATATCGTCATCAAGCCTTGCGGGAATCTTCTCCCTCGGCATGACGATCACCCCGGCTCCATCGATGACGAACGGCGGCTTCACCACATCGGTTTCGGCAGAGGCGAGCACGGAGGCCAATGCCGGGTTCAGGTTTTTCATCATGATAGGCCCGACCAGCCCGCCGCTCAAGGCTTCCCGTCCCTCAGAGTACCTCTCGGCAAGATCCTCGAACTTCTCTTCTCCGGTATGAATCCTGAAATAGAGTTCACGGACAAGTTCATGATCCCTGTTCCGGATCATGGCGAAGGTTATGCTGTCCAGCCCGGACTTCAACTCAATGAAGGTCTGCTCGACCCTGGGCGCGAACTGGTGAATCTTGAACTTTTCAAGGAGTAACGGCCTGAAAAGGAAAAAATCCACATCGCCCTCGGTGGCCCCTTCCAGCAGCAACCTCTCCCGTTTTTTCCCGAGAAAACCCGGATCAGCCTCGAGCTGGGCATGATAATAAGCGGCAATCTCTTCCGGAGTAGCTGCCATCGTTGCGCGCAGTGCGCGATCGATGACAATCTCCTGCATCAAGCGTGGCCAGAGCTCATGGCCGGCCACCAGGGAAAGCACTTCATCGGCATCGAACCTGACCTTCCCCGCTATACACTCCTTTGGCATATCCATCAATGCTGCACGGCCATGAAAATGTTCCTGGCTCCGTTGTTAATACTGACCTTCCGGGACAAGGTTTGAAAACAGCCTGTCCGCCGGTATATCCTTGTCCGCCACTTCAGGTCCGGGAATATTGAGGTTCCTGATGTCGGGAAGCTCTCCCCTAGTCACCCCGAGCGCATGGGTCAGTTTTCCCATACCGGCCAGCACCCTGGCCTTGGAAATGGCAAGATCGTAATAACCGTTGAAATATGCACGCTGTGCCTGGTAATATTCGTTCTCGGTGTCAAGAAGGTCGAGCAGGGTGCGCTTGCTGATGCTGAACTGCTCACGGTACGAAACACGCACGCGATCAAGCACCGAACGATGCTTTTCAAGGTACGCTACCTGTTGTGAAAGCATCCGCCGGTCATTGACCGCAGTCGAAAGGATCTGGCGAAGATCGACAGCCGCTTTGTTCCTGACATCAATTGCGCGGTACATCCGTTCCCTGTACTGACTGACCGCCGCTGCATCGGAGCCGCCGTTCAGGATGTTCCAGGTCAATCTCAGTTCGACGGCAGTATCGTTCCGTTTTCCCTGGATGCCGTCTGCGTCATATGACCAGTCATGATAGGCTTTAACATCGAGACGCGGTGAAAAACTGGCCTTTTTGACATTCATCGCATATCTGAAGGAGGTGATGTCGTCCATCGTCGCCAGGTAACCCGGGCTGTGCTGATAAGCCTCATTGAGGACATCGGCAATGTTTGCCGGAATGCCCTCAACTGGAATCACGACCGGCTCAAGCGATGTATCCGGCAGCACTCCAGTCAGGCGCTGATACCGGACGGATACATCATGAAGGTTGCTCTGCTCGGTGATGTAGTTCGATTGGGCAAGAGCCACGCGTGCGCTGATCTGTTCAAGGTCGACACCCGCACCGACTCCGGCTTTGACGCGGCTCTCCACCAGGTTGAAGATCTCGTTATGGTAGTCGAGGTTCTGTTTCGCAAGACGGACCATCTCCCTGTATCGCAACACGTCCGCATAGGAGCGTACACTTTCGAGGCCGATGTTTTCCATGCTGTCGAGAAACTCGAAATAGCGGGCCCGACCGGAATATTTTAACCTCTTCACATCACTGGTGGTAAGAAACCCGTCATAAATCATTTGTGACAATTCAAGCCGGACTCCTTTCCTCATGTAGTCCGTCCTGGCGATGTTGTCACCGGACAGCCATTGCTTGCCGACTCCGGCTGAAGCGTCGAGCTTAGGGAAGTAGCCTCCCCTCGAAACGCCCTGCTCCTCGTAAACATCCCGGAAAGCATGAAACCTTGCCATAATCTCCGGGTTGGTGTTAATGGCTTTTTCGACCGCCTCTTTTACCGTCGTCTGTCCCCAGACCGGAGAGGCGATTGCAGGATGCAGCAAAAATATCGCTGCAAGTACTTTCATGTTTTTACGGACACTCTTTTTCATAAAACCATGTCGATTATGAAGTTAATTTGGCAAATACAACTCATGTGCACAGATTCCCAACCAAATCTGAATCAGCCTCAGATCAATGAGGTGTGGATATTCTGTTCGATGCTGACTGTGGCAGCGGAACCGGGAATCGTGCTTGTATAGGTATTATAGTTATGTGAATTATAAGTTTCCGAACCACTCAACGTCCAGCTTGCGGATGGCATATTAACATAGTCCTCCGAAGTACCGAGCACATAGAGTTTGTGGCCGGCATCGGTCATGTTTATCACATCGTCAGGGTCCAGGCTGGAAAGGGTGTTCAAGCCTGGCGCCGTAAGGTCGATCATCTCGATGTTGTGGATAGTCGTTGTCATCGTGCCGTCGAACGTAATAGTAGCCTCCCCCTGTCTCAGCAGCAGCGTATCGAATCCCCCCAGGCCGTCGAAGGTGCGACTGGACGATCCGTCATAAATCAGGGTGTCGTCCCCTGAGGTGGCTGCCCTCTGCGAGATGTTCAGGTTAAAGGATTTGGTGACCGCCAGCGCTGACGAGTTGTCGGATCCGTCAACAGTCCATGCCGTAACCGAAACGCTTCCGGAGAATGCCGCCTGGACGACATGGAGATGGTTGACATCCAGGATACCGGCAACATCGTATACCGGAATACCGGTGAGCGTGTAGACGCCGCCACTGTAACCCGCGGCCACCGTAGCTCCGCTCTCGTCCTTGAATACCGCATAAGCTGGAATGCCGGTAAACTGGAGGGTTACCGTTTCAGATCCATCCTGGTCGCTGCAGGTAAGGTTCAGGTTAAGCGGAACCATATCGCCCTCCCTGCCCAGCGATGTCGTCGGCACGAACAACGCGGAATCGATCGGATCGGCCTTCGGGTTGACCGTGAGGTCAAAGGAGGTCGACGTCTCCCTGGGATCGAGTCCCGCCTCCCCGCTGAATACCTTGAGGGTCAGGCCTGTCAGCGTCCGCGAAACGTTGAGCGGCGGCTTGATGGCGATGTAGGCCGGAAGCATCCCCGTAGCAGGATTTATGGGTATGCTCCAGGAGTTGTTGCCCGAGCCGTCGTTACCCACATTGAGCGCAAGCGTTGCGGTGCCTGCGCTGGAGCCGGCATAGACAATGAAATCGTTCGGGACATTTTCGAGCACTGCGCTGAACACGCTTTCCGAACCATCGATATGATCGACAAGTCCGGAGACGATCAGCACCAACGGAATCATCGTATCCTCATCTCCGGCAGTGTCGGATGCCGTAACACCATAGCCGTCATTGACCGGATTGATCGTGAACGAGCCTGATGAGGAGGCCGTCCTGACGTTCGATGCTGCGGTCTCCTGGTTCCTCACATAGGCAGTAAGGGCTACGGTGCCTGACGAGTTCGCCAGGGGGATGTAGGAGACCTTGACGGGAATCGCCATTGAAACCCCGCTCACGACCGCGTAGTCGCCGTCAGGAACACCAGAAATGCCGGTAACGTGTTCCGTGGTGATGCCTGTACCGCCGGAAACAAGCGACAGGCTGCTGCCGGTCGCCGGAACCATATTCGTTGAATCGACCTTGATGTAAAGTTTGCCGTCGAGAACCGTGGTGAAGCTGCCGTCGTCCATATGGGCTGCGCTGCCGTCGTGCAGATTGCTCAACGTCACGGTAAAGGTTTCCGTGTTATCCTCGTCCACGGAGGGCGCATCAATGACGATGCCCATGGCGTCGGTTACTGGTGTGACTGGTTTGTTGAGGACCTGAAACGTCTGGACATTTTCATTGCCGCCCGGTGCATAGGTGGTAAGCGTCAGGTCAAAGGTGATGCCGCCGGGATGGTTGTTGCTGTTGAAGTTAGACGGAGGCGTAATGGTGATACCGGCAAGCAGGCCATCCAGCGTCGACTGGCCGCCATTGCTGAAGGCCGTGTAAACGATGGCTCCGCTTGGCAGGACCTCCCGCTGCATACCGATGACGATCGTACCGCTGGTAATATTCGTCAACGTGATGCTGAAGTTCCCTGAATTCGTAATCGAGGCATCGACGATGCCGGACAGGGTGACCGAAGTGTCCTCAACAGGCTGATAAGCACTGGCTGGTGCCCATTGGGTAATGATCGGCGGTTGATCGGTAGCCGGATTGTCAGCATTGAACGACGCGAACGAAATGCCGACGGTTTCTGATGAAGTCGCGTTGGTGATGGTCCCTGTGTCCTGACTGTAGGCTGTAATCGTAATCGTCGAATCAAGGCCCTGAAGTTGAGCATTGGTACCGTCGATGACAAGGCCAATCGAGTAGGTATTGCCTGAAGGGCTGGTTACCGGATCATCAGGATTGATATCGACCATCCAGCGTGCCGTATTGGGGTCGCTGTCCGTATCGCCGATATAGTAACCTCCCAAAACCCGAACACCCTGTGGGACACCATCGACAATAATATACTGCACTTTTTCGCTTCCATCAAGATCGGCGCCGTTGGGGGTGTTGTTCGGCCCTTCGTTCTGATCCAGCTCCGTCACGGTGAAAGGAACCGTCAGCGTACTATTTTTCTTCAGCGTTACCTGATTGCCGACGATGTCACCATCAGTTGCACCGTTAGTCAACGACAGGGCACCGAGGGCTGTGTCGATCAGGTCGGTGACAGGCGAAAATTGGAGAGAGTACGACGCTGCCGACTGCAACGTCACCGTCGGAAGCGAGAGGTCCACAGGAGTGTCCTGAATGTCGTACAGCACCCCTATGTTGTAATTGGCTGCAACGTCATGCTTGTTGATGGCATAAACCGAACTGATAGCCGTACCGGTGAGCTTGTAGTAGTTTATGCCGCCGATGTCCACTATCGTCACATCGCCGGATGGAGCCACTACATCGGCAAGCCTGGTAGTCGTGTTGTTGCCGTAATAGAGCGTGAAATCGGGGGGAGCGATCAAGCCGTCCACATCGATCTGGTTCAGGTAGACCGCCGAAAGCACCTCGTTGTTATCGCCGTTGTTGTAATGGATGGCAAAACTCAACTGTTGCAGTTCATCCTCGGGAATCGAAGCCGTAGTGTTGATGCCAGCTTCGGGTGAAGGTGCCACCTTTATCGTCAGATGACGCGTGGAACCAGTCAGGCTGTTGCCTTCGAGCTCGGTAGTGACCGGGGTTGCGTCCAGGTTGAACGTACCGCTGAAATTGTTCGGCACGACGATATTGAGGCCTGGGAGATCGACTGCGTCAACCACCCATGTTCGGCTGAGTCCCTCTCCTCCAAGGAATGTCGCCCCGTCGAGCTTGAAAGCAGGGTCGAGTCCTGTCAGCCTGATCGTCAGGGTTTCTGAACCATCGTTGTCTGTCGGCAGGGCGGTAGTGATGGCATTGGACAAATCGAAATGATGCAGGTTCGCATCGATAGCATTCTCCTGCATTACCGGTGTCGCCGTAATGAAGTCGGCAGGATCGGCCACACCGGTCACAGCTACGGAAAGTGGCAGTGTCGTGGTAACGCTGACCGATACGCCGCCGTCGGTGCTGAATCCATCGACACTCAGGGCGTTAAGGTCGGCCATGTCGACGTCGCTGTTCAGGGGCGGAATAATGGTTAAGGTGCCGCTGTTGTTGAACGTCGGAATCTCGAACACGTTCAGGGCGGGATTGGCGTTTGTTGCCGTATATGAAAGGTCCGTACTACCATATACATAGTGCATTACCGCCCCTTGCGGGATGTACCTTATCCTGATCGTAATGACCTCCGATCCGTCGGTATCCAGCGAGGTCGCACGGATACGGAGCGGAATCGTGCCGTCTTCGAGGCCTCCGGGACTTGATGCCGACAAGGTCACAGGATCGGCCACAGGATTGATATTCGGTATGGTCAGCGTTGCAGAACCGGATATCTGGGTATCCGTCAGCAGGGTATCCGGATCGGTATCGACGGTGTTAGCCTGAACCGTGATCGTGACCGGCGTCGGACTGCTGTAGTTTGTCGGCGCGAGGAACTGCAGTGAACTGAGCTTGCCTGCCGGAATTTCGACAGGGCTGCCGCTGAACACCAGCGGCGAAGCCAGGCCGCTGTAGGTGAAGGACGATCCGACAAGAGGCGTACCCGTACTGTCTCTCGGTGTGAGCAGGACGGTAACCACCTCATCGGTATCCTGATCGGAACTGACGTCCAGGGCACTGAACCACCCATCCTTGAGGGCGAATCCGGTATCAGTAGCAAGGTTGAACCAGGTGTCTTCATAAGCCGATGAGTAGGTGTGATCGGGATTGATCACCAGATCGTCAACAGAATCCGCATCACTTCTCCCGCCGACCACCTCGCCTACAGGACGAACCGTCACGTTGACCGTCTCGGTGGTCGTCTTGATATCGGTCACCGTAGAACTGTTCACCAACTTGACGTCGGTCGTCTCCACGTCGATCGTGATCGACTTGTCTGCACTGCTATGTGCGGCCGGACGAATCTCATATAACTTGAAGTCGCCGCTGGCTATATCGCCCGAAACGACATTCATATCGTTTGTTCCGTTACCGGTAAACAGCAGGTTCGCGTCTTTATCGTAGACCTTCCATCCAGTCTCAAGATCCTTCAGGGTAATACCTGTGATGGATTCGCTGCCGTCCGTATCGGTGACATCCAGCGTGTCCATGAACAGGACACTGGTATCCTCGACCGTGGATACGCCGCCCAAGGTGACGATATCTCCGGCGACCGGGGTGGTATACAGGTTGAAATACACTGTATCGTACTGCTGCACGGGCGTAACGCTTGAATCACCGTCATGGTCAAGGGCAAAAACAGTGACAGGAACGAGCAGGAGATCACCGCTGAAATTCGACGGCGGCTGGATGAGAATTGTAGGAATGGTCTGGCTGTTGGTCAGGCCGATACGGTAAGTCCCGTCCGATTCTGCAGATATCGGCGAACCGCTGACATAGACGTTGGAGCCCGAAGGAAGCATTGCTCCCGTTACCGAACCGATCACCAGCCAACGGGTCTCGGTACCGTCGAAATCGGGCGAGGTATTGTTGCCGTCGGCCACGGCCGGACTCTGGGTGGTCGTCTCAGTCGGCTCACCGGCAAACGAGTAGGTCAGCAACGAGGTAAGGTTGAACGCCGTGTCCTCTGCGATCGTAATATCACGATTATCCGGATCACCCGTTGCCCATGAGAGCGCCACCAGGTCGGTGACCGCCTGGACATCGACACCTACCGAAATGCTGGAAGTCGCCCCGGGGACCCCGGAGATAGGCATACCAGAATCATCGACCTCATATTCGGTCACAGACATCGTCACGGTGAAATTCGTTGCATTGTCCGCAGGGGGCAATACCCGAAGGTCTTCGAATTGAGCCTTGGTCATCGTGAGGGTTCCGGAAGCTCCATCGATATTCTGGCCATCGCTGAGAAGGATGGTGACGTCAGTTCCTCCGGATGTCCACAGCGTGTTGCCGAATTTATCAAGCAGTTTTGAGCCCGAAGTAATACCTGAAAGGGTAATGACGCTCAACCGTTCCGGATTGTCGTCAGTTCCTGAACCAGAACCGTTCTCGTCGTTATTGTCCGTTACCGTCGGCGCCTTGAACCCGAGTGCTACCGAAACGTCCTCAGAAGTTGGCACGGATGCGGCATCCCTGCTGACGCCGGGGGCGTCGGAAACCGGATGGACCGTGACGTTGACCGTGGTGACTATCGAAGCCCCGTATTCGTTGATCGTCGTGTAAACCACCCTATCGCCGCCGCTGTAGTTATGGTGAGGCGTATAGGTCAGCGTACCGTCCGCGTTGATCACCGCGTTACCATAGAGGGCGAGGGGGGGAGTGATTGATGTGTTCGCCTGGGTAGCATCGGCATTGGTATTGATGGTCTTCGAATGGTCTTCGAGAAGCTCCATCGAGTTGATGCTGAGCGGCTGGTCGTCGATGACGCTGATGGTGAAGGACTGCGTTGGTACATCTCCGTCATAGTCCGCAACCTTGTAGTTGAAAACGAGATCGATCTGGTTGGAATGCCCCGGTACGGTCACGCCCGAAACATGATCGAGCGGTTTGTAGAGGGTGAACTCATAACCGGCGGATATGTCGGCCGGATTGTTGATCGTAACGACAAACACAGGGTCTCCAATACTGCTGGTGTAGCCCGTCAGGGTATGTCTGTCGACCGACGAAATGTCGTAGTTGACCGCCACTCCATTTGATTTCAGTCCTGAAATGGGCGTATTGGTACCGAAGGTAGTGTTTGCCGGATCGGCCCCCATCGTCACCGCAAGGGTGCCTGACTGTGTCAGCGCTCCTGCGTTGGGATCGCTGCCCGCTGGAAGATTTTTCTCATAGACGGTATCCGTGTCGGGAGTACCAATCGTCGGTGCCGTGTCAGACACGTTGAGCACCAGGTCGGCTGATGCTATTGAACCATCCTTGTCGATAATCGAGTAGTGAATGGTATCCGGCAGGGGATCGACAGTCGATTGATCCTCGTAAGAAACGCTCATATAGCTCCATGCACCGGTACTCCACATCGTGATGCTTCCATAATGGGTATTAGCAACGGCGTAGGTACCCGGAGCTATCGTTGCGCTCTGCAAGGCGTTCCATTCGTCCCTGTATTCAAAGCCGGTTACCCGCCTTAATCCATCGGCACCCGGCAGATCATTCGTAACAACCGAGCCGGTATGCGTCACCTCGCCCTCGAGGAGAGTATCGGATTCACCAATGGCTATCGGCACATCATCCTCTACCGATATCCGGAACGATCCGGCATCGAGTGCTACGGCATCTCCATCACGATCGGTCATCCAAACTCCGGTCGAAAGGTCGAGCAACATCGTCTGGCTGTCGTTGCCTGCCGCTGAATGATCCAGCGGCCCCTGCAGGTCGAACGAGTAATACCCTGTCGACGAATTCACGAAAAGGGTGAAGATATCCTTGCTTCCTGCCTTCGCCTGGATTGTCTCCGTGGCACCATGAGTCACTGAATAGGTGACGGCTACGCCGTCCGAGGTCAGCGACGGCAGGCCTGTAGCCTCTACTGACCAGCTCTTGAAACCGTCGGCTCCGGCCGTGGCAAGAGAAGAAAGATCGCCCGTCGAAATCAACGTCGGGGTCGCTTCGCCCGAACTGTTTCCTGAGGTAAGCCCATCCTCCTGCACGAATCCGGTAACCGTCGCCGTCGTCTGCGCCGGAATGTCGTCCTCTACCGATATCCGGAACGAATTCGAATCAATACTCATCGAATCACCGTCCTTGTCCGTAACGACCACAGCACCTGACAGGTCCAGCAACATCGTCTGGCTGTCGTTTGCCGCATCGGCAGGATGGTCAAGCTGAGCCTGCAACGTGAAGGTGTAAGCGCCGGTCGTCGAATCGAGCAGAAGCTCAAACACATTGGTCAAACCGGCTTGCGCCTGGATCGTCTCCGTGGCGCCGTGCGTAACTGAATAGGTGACGGCTACTCCGTCTGAGGTCAGCGATGGCAAACCCGCATTCTGCAACGACCAGCTCAGCGGGCTGTCCGCCCCCGCAGTCGCCAGTGTGACGAGGCTGCCGGTCGCCGTGGCCGTTTTGCCCGACTCGCCCGAGCTGTTGCCCGTGGCCAGCGCATCTTCATGCACACTTCCCGTCGCCGTCAAGGTCGTCTGGGCAGGCACGTCATCCTCTACCGATATCTGCATCGAACCCGTATCGAGCGAGATCGCGTCGCCATCCTTGTCCGTCGCTATGATCGCTCCCGACAGGTCCAGCAGCATCGTCTGGCTGTCGTCGCCTCCCGCCGGATGGTCCAGCTGACCCTGCAGCGTGAAGGTATAGGCACCTGTTGTCTGGTTAACTTTATAAACAAAGATGTTGTTGCCGCCAGCTGTCGCCTGGATCGTCTCGGTAGCACCGTGCGTCACCGAATACGTAACGTCAACTCCACCCGATTTCAACACCGGCAGTCCTGCATTCTGCAACGACCAGCTCAGCGGGCTGTCCGCTCC
>JAAXXK010000023.1 GCA_013334525.1 Chlorobiaceae bacterium | reverse complement strand
ACTTCAGCTTGCGCCATTGAGGCCTTTTCCCATGCGAGGAATTTTTCGAGGTCGCGGCTGACCGATACGATGACTGCCGAAAGGACGGCGATGTCATCGGAAAAGCCGATGAGTGGCAGGAAGTCTGGAATGCCATCGATAGGGGTGACCAGATAGATGAGCCCTGCGGTGACCAGCACCAGGGTCTGCCAGGGCACCTCTTTATACTCACGGTTTACCCAGCACCGTACCATCCGTATCAGCGCCAGCACCCTGCCGCTCAGTCCTTTGGTGTCGAGCGGGTCGACACCACGGGAGAGGAGGTGCCTCGATGCGTCGAGCAGGCGCACTGTCTTGTCCCGGTCGCCCAAGAGGTCGGCAGCTTTGCTTTTCGCGTTGCCCAGAAGCTGGTTCAGGGGTTTCATTGGCAGCAGTTATTGATTGGTATCTGTTATTGCCGGGAGCTTGGCGCTTCCATAATGTCTCTTTTGAGACAGCGCGCTACGGACAATCAGGAGACGCATTCGGGATCATATCTTGCCTCAACGGTTGCCGTTCGTCTGCGCGAGTCGTTATCGGCGCGGCGGGCCGCCTGCTCTCAGGAGTTTTCGTTTTTCGTCCTGTGTGAGTGACTCGTATCCCTTGCTGGAGATTTTGTCGAGAATGGCATCGATCTCCGCTTCGCTCGACTCTCCCTCCTTACGGCCACCCTGCCAGAGCGTTGGGCCGTCCTGCTTTCGTCCGAGGCTTAGTGTTTTCCTGAAAAAACGGCTAAACGACCACTCGTTGCGCTTGATGGTGATGTAGATGAAGCCGACAAGCATTCCACCAAGGTGGGCGAAATGGGCCACATTGCTTCCGCTGCCCATGCTCCTGCTGCCGAGGCCGGAAACAAACTCGATCAGGGCGTACCCGGCGATGAAATACTTGGCTTTTACCGGAAACAGGAAGTAGATGTAGATTTCACGGTCGGGAAACATCATGCCGAATGCGAGCAGGACGCCGAAGATCGCCCCTGATGCACCGATGGTCGGAGCAGGCGTACCCATGGTGGCAAGGAGGTTGATGATCCCGGAGCCGATCCCGCAGATGAAATAATAGGCGGTGAAGTGCTTTGTTCCCCAGTAGTTCTCGATTTCGGCGCCGAACATCCACAGGGCGAACATATTCATGAAAATGTGCCCGAAGTTGCCTGTGGAGTGCAGGAACAGGTAGGTCAGCGGCTGCCAGAGGTGGAATCCGAGGCCTCCCGACTGCTCCGAGCCCACGGGCCACAATGCGCCCCAGGTCATCAGCATGTTGCCGAGAGGGGATAGCTGCATCAGGAACACGGCCACGTTGACCATGATGATAGTCTTGATGGCAGGAGGCATCACCTGGAAGCCCCCTGGCATGTATGTCTGGTCGTAACGGCTCATTCTGCGGTTTTTGGCAGTGATGTTGCCTCAGGAGAGCGCAACTTTTTCTGAATTAATGCCCGGTCGCCCTTAATCGTTCAGGGCGGCGATGCCCGGCAGCTCCTTGCCTTCAAGGAACTCAAGGCTGGCGCCACCACCGGTCGAGACGTGGGTCACCTTGTCGGAAAGGCCGGCTTTTGCGATTGCTGCCGCGGAATCGCCTCCGCCGATGATCGTGACGGCTCCGGAGGCTGTCGTTTCTGCAAGTGCTTTTGCCATGGCAAAGGTGCCTGCGGCGAACTGGTCGATTTCGAAAACGCCCATCGGGCCGTTCCAGAGAACGGTCTTTGCCGCAAGGATCTCCTTTGTAAAGCTCTTGATGGTTTCAGGGCCGATATCGAGGCCGATCATTCCATCGGAAATAGCGGTTACCGGTTCGACACGTGATGGCGCATCTGCGGAGATCTCTGCCGCCACGACGACATCTTCAGGGAGGATCAACCGGACGCCCATCGCCTTGGCCTTTTCGATAAGGGAGAGCGCGAGTTCGAGCTTCTCGTTTTCGACGAGGGAGTTGCCTATAGCCAAACCCTGGGCCTTGAAGAAGGTAAAGACCATGGCTCCGCCTACCAGCACGGTGTCCACCTTGCTGAAGAGGTTGTCGAGCACATCGATCTTGCCTGAAATCTTGGCGCCGCCAAGAATGGCCACGAACGGTCGTTGGGGATGGTTGAGCGCGGTGCCGAGATATTGCAGCTCCTTTTCTATCAGGAAGCCGGCCACCGAGGGGGAGACGTAGTGGGTGATGCCCTCGGTCGAGGCATGTGCCCGGTGCGCCGTGCCGAAAGCGTCGTTAACGTAGATCTCGCCCAGTGAAGCCAGCTCCTTGGCGAAATCGGGATCGTTTTTCTCTTCCTGTTCATGGAACCGGAGGTTCTCCAGCATGAGCACATCGCCGTCCTGGAGTGCGAGCACCTGCTGCATGACTTCGTTGCCGATGCAATCTTTTGCCATGGTCACCGGGCAATCGATAAGCTCGGCGAGACGTTTGGCGACCGGAGCGAGCGAGAATTCGGGGTTGACCTTGCCTTTTGGCCGGCCGAGGTGTGACATCAGAATGAGTCGTCCGCCATCTTCGATGACCTTCCTGATTGACGGCAACGCTTCAACGATCCTTTTCTCGTCGGTGATCTTCCTGTCCTGATCGAGAGGAACGTTGAAATCTACACGCATCAAGACCCGTTTTCCCTGTAACGATATGTCAGTCAACGTCTTTTTCTGCATTTCCCTGGTGTGTTGGTTGGTGAAATAAATGCTTGTGCCTGAATGAATATACATAATCTCCATAATCTCCTGCATAGCAGCCGGAGTTGATCGGAGCCCTTGATGGAGCTCCTCATTGCGGCCCCTGTCTTGCCGCCCGGTATCGACGGATATTCTGGCCATGGCCGGCAAGCGTTGAGGAAAACGCATGTCCTCCCTGGCCCGTAGCGACGAAATAGAGGTAATTGCTTTTCGCCGGGTTCAATACCGCCCTTATCGATGCGGGCCCGGGGTTGCATATCGGCCCGGGGGGAAGTCCTGCGTGGCGATAGGTGTTGTAGGGTGAGTCGATCTCGAGGTCCTTGAAGTAGAGGCGTCGGGCATCGCCGTCAATGGCATACTGTACGGTCGGGTCGGCCTGCAGCCGCATGTTCTTTTTCAGCCTGTTCAGGTAGACGCCGGCTATGGCCGGTTTTTCTCCATCGACAGGTGTTTCGGCCTCGACGATCGAGGCCAGCGTCATCAGTTGCAACTCGCTCATGCCCGCTTTGGAGGCGGCCTGCCTCAGGCTGTCCGTGTAAAATGCCCTGAAACGCCCTGCCAGGAAGGTGATGACCTCCCGGGGGGTGCTTGCCCAGGGGAAGTTGTAGGTGCCCGGAAAGAGGTAGCCTTCGGTGGTTTCGCCCTTTATGCCGAGCGAGGAGAGCAGTTTGCGGTCCCGGGATGTGGCCATGAATGCCGTTGAATCGATATCGAGATTGGCGGCGACGATGGCTGCGATCTTCCTTTGCTCGATACCGTTCGGGATCATGAGGCGAACTTCGTCCTGCGGGCTGGAGTGGAGATGCTGCAGCAGGCTGAAGGTCGAAAGGTTCAGCGGAACGGTGTACCTGCCGGGTTTGATCTTGTGCAGTTCAGGGAAAATTGTTCCGGTGAGCAGCAGCGGCCAGCGAAACCGGATCACCTTCGCCTCCTGCAGTTTGTCGACTATCTGCCTGAATCCGGTACCGCGGTGAATATTGATCGTTGCCGGTTCGCCCTGTGTGCGGACGGAGTTGATGGCCGGCATGAAGGGCAGGATGACAATGAGCGCCATAATGGACGCCAGAATCGCCCTTGCCGTTGCTGAACGAACAAAAGAGAGGGGTCGGGCCATGGGGTGCCGGGTGTATTAACGGGAGGAGAGGCTTTGCTTTTCGCCTTTGAATTCATGCTGGATCAGGCGCGATTCGTTCAGGATGGAGTGGTAAATCCTTTCGAGAGCCTGAGCCATCATGGGCGACTCGGTCTGGCTGAGCACGTTGTTGAGTACCTCTTTTTCACGCTCAGGCTGCAGGACGGTTTCCCCGATTTTTGTCTTCACGGCACTGATATTGCCGGCGAAGAGAAGTCGCTGGCAAAGGAGGGAGGAAAGTTGCCGGTCGATTGTATCGATTTTTCCTCGCCACTCGTCCAGTTCACGCCGGTGATCGTTATTGTTGGTACAGCTGTCAGACATGGTTCGGTCGTCGGTTAAGATGGGTATCGGTAAATGAGGTTTTTTAATTATAAGAAATTGTCCGAAGAAAATATCTGAGTTTGTGGCGCTCATTCAATCCTTTCCGAAGAGGCGTAGCCACCGGTCGACCTCGGCATCGCTGAGCGGCCTCGAACCGTTCTTCATCGACCGGGCGATGGCAGCAGGGCTTGGCGGATTGTCGTCGCCCGATTTCAGGATGCCCATGCCTGAGAGCTCTTCGATGAACGCCTCGGAACTGTTCCATTGCCCGCCCCAGGCGACCACATGCCGGCGGATTTCGTTGTCCGAGCTGATGACGGTGATCAGGCCGGCGCGGGAGCCCATCGACCTGACATGGTCGATGATCCAGCGATCGGCATTCAGGGACGAGCCGCTGGAGATCACCTCGATGGCCCCTCCTATCGACAGGGGCCTCGGGCCGGCGCCGCCGTCGTAGACGATCGAAACGTGTCGGCGGGTTTTTTTTCGGTAAGCCGAAAGTATCGTTTCGATGCGCTCGCGCAGCACGGCCATCGGCTGATCGGCTCCCGGATTCCATAGTTTGTGTATCAGGTTGTAGCCGTCGACGACGGTTTCCCTGCATGTTGTTGCCATCTTCGGCCGCAAATAATTTTTACTTCGGAATCTCTTCCCCGAACGAGAGTCTACTATTTTTTTTGATCATCCTATTGTATACATTTAATGTGGGGGAAAGTGGGAAAAAATGGGGTAACTATGCCCGGATTTATCGGAAGGGAACAACATACCATCGACGAGAAAGGGCGGCTGATGATTCCGGCCCGGTTTCGGCGAAAATTCCTTTTGCAGGGGGAGCAGGGCGGTGCGCCCACTCCGGCCCGTGAGCAGGTGCTTTATGTGCTTAAGGCAGATGAGGGTTGTCTCGAACTGTATGAGCCGTCTGCCTGGGGTGAGAAGGAGCGGCAGTTGCTCAAGCTTTCCGATTTCAATCCCGAAGAGCGGCTCCTGACCACCATGATCTACGCACGGCTCGACCAGGCGGAGCTGGACCGCTCCGGCAGGATAGCACTTTCTCGCGAGATGCTGGAACATGCAGGCATCGACAGGGAGGCCGTCATCATCGGCGCCAACGTGAAGATGATCGTCTGGGACCCGGCCCGCCTGGACAGGTTGCTCGGCGAAAACAAAGGCAGGTTTGCCCAACTGGCCGGACGATATGTCTGAGGCCGCCAATTTTCAGAGTTACCATGAGCCTGTACTGGCCGAAGCGTCAACTTCCCTGCTGGTAACCCGCCCCGGAATTTACGTGGACGGTACGCTTGGGGGAGGAGGGCATTCGCTGCTTTTGCTCAGGTTGCTCAGCGCGCTTGATGGCCGCTGTCTGCTTGTCGGCATCGACCAGGACAGCCATGCTCTCGAAGCTGCATCCGCAAAGCTCGAAGCCTACCGCGACATGAGCGCTCTGGTCAGGGGAAACTTCAGTACGGTACGGGAGATAGTGACCTCAATCAGCCAGGGTGCAGGGGCCGGGTTGCCGGTCATGGGGCTGCTTCTCGACCTGGGTGTTTCGTCGTTCCAGATCGATACGCCGGAGCGGGGGTTCAGCTATCTCAGGGACGGACCGCTCGACATGAGGATGGATCCCGATGGCCCGGTTACTGCTGCGGATATCGTCAACCAGTACGATGATCGGGCGCTGGGTCGTCTTTTCCTTCGTTATGGCGAGGAGCCCCTCGGCGGAAGGATTGCCAGGGCGCTGGTCTCGGCAAGGGCCGCAGCGCCGATCCTGACAACTGGCGCGCTGGCCGAATTGGTGAGGGCGGCATGTCCGAGAAAGGACCTTGCGATCAAGACGTTGTCGAGGATTTACCAGGCATTGCGCATTGAGGTGAACGACGAGCTCGGCGTGCTGGAGCGCGCGCTTGAAGAGGGATTTTCGGTGCTCTCCCCGGGCGGAAGGCTCGCCGTGATCAGCTACCATTCACTCGAGGACAGGATTGTGAAACGTTTTTTTGCCGCCAGGGCAGCAGCGGACTGGGGTCCGAAAGGGCTGGGTATCCGCGAGCCACTGGCGCCGGCAGAAGCGCTTCTTGTGACCAGGAAGCCGGTTCTTGCCAACGAAGAGGAGATCAGGAGGAATCCGAGATCGAGAAGTGCCCGTCTCAGAATCATAGAAAAACTGTAGAAGCAGGAGGTGGACTGTGAGTCCCATGAAAGCGGTAGGCAGCGTATTTACCGGACTTGTCGGCAAGAAAGGCAAGCTGTTTGGGCAGGGCGAAAGAAACGCAGTCGTCGGATATGAGCTTGCCGGCGTCAGCGTTCCGACAGATCATCCCCGGGGCAGGTATGCGCCCGATCCGGCGCCTTCTGCGCCGAGCAGGGTGGCGGAAAAGCCTTTCAATATCGCCGCGATTTTGCGCCCGAGGACTTTTGTATACATTATCGCCTCCACGGCGCTGTTGCTGTTCCAGATTTACAATACGCTTGCCATCAAGGTGCTTTCGAAGCGCAACGAGCAGCTTCGCGAGCAGCTTCGGATCAGCACAAGCATCAGTACCTCCCAGGAGCTTAAAGCGAGAGAACTCCAGAGCATCCACAACATATCAGGCTCTGCCCAGGCTCTCGGCCTCAACTCGTCGCCGGTTCCTCCTGTCGACATTGAACCATGATGAACGGATAACCCTATCGATTATTTCATGAACGGAGATCCCTCAATAGAGCATGCCGGGGGTACCAGCGATAGGGAGTTCGGCCGCCGGTTGGGCTTCATGGGGGTGCTCATCCTGCTGTTTTTTGTCGCCATTGTCGTCAAACTGCTCGGCATCCAGGTTGTCGATGTCAGGAAGTACAGGGAAAAGGCAAGTCGCCAGTATGATATTGTCGTAACTGAAAAGGCCCGCAGAGGGAGGATTTTCGACAGGAACGGCCGTCAGCTTGCCGAAAGCATAGAGAGCATCTCCTTCTACGCCGATCCGCTTCATGTGGAGAACCGCGATGAAGTCGCCCAAAGCTTTGCTGCAGCTTTCGGCAAGAGCAAGCACTATTACCTCGACCTGCTCAAGCGCGAAAAGCGGTTTGTCTGGCTGGAGCGGAATATTCCTGTCGCCCGGGCGGCCGGCCTGATGACCGAGAAAATCAAGGGTGTAGGCTTCAGGCGCGAGCAGCAGCGCTCCTACCTGAACATCGCATCACAGATCATTGGCTTTACCGATCGCGACGACCGGGGCATCAGCGGCCTGGAACAGCAGCTCGACAGCGAGCTTCGAGGTCGCGACGGCATCCGGATATTCCAGCGCTCTGCTACCGGCGAGAGCTATCCTGCTCCCGATGCGGAGCAGATCGAGCCGATGAGCGGAAACGATGTCGAACTGACCATCGATGCCGATGTCCAGGGGATCGTGGAGGACGAGATCATGCAGGCGGTCCTGAATTTCAGGGCCAAGGCCGCTGTCGGGATCGTCATGGATGTCAGGAGCGGCGAGATCATCGCCATGGCCAATTATCCCAGCTTCGACATGAACCATCGGACCACGGTGACCAGCGAGCAGATGCGCAACAGGGCCGTGACCGATATGTTTGAACCGGGATCGACCTTCAAGGTCGTCATGGCCAGTGCGGCGACCGAGACCCTGCACTGGACGGCTTCGCAGATGGTGGACGGCCATCAGGGCACGCTCCAGGTCTATGATCGCCAGATCACCGACCATGAACGGCTCGGGGTGATCACCTTCAAGGAGGCGATCACGCAGTCGAGCAATATCGTGGCGGCGACCACAGCCATGAAGGTCGGCCCTGAAAATTTCTACAATTATGCAAGCAGCCTCGGGTTCGGAAAGAAGACTGGAGTGGGGCTTATCGGTGAATCGAGCGGTATCCTGAAGCCTATCGCCAAGTGGGACAGGACGACGCTGCCCTGGATGGGTTACGGATACCAGGTCATGGCTACCCCGCTGCAGGTGCTTCAGTCCTATGCGACGATCGCCAACGACGGCCTCCGCATGAAGCCGTTCATCATCAAGCGCATCATCGATCGTGACGGAAAACCACGCAAGGCGACCGAGCCCAAAAAGGTGATTCAGGCCGTAACGCCCGAAACAGCCCGTTATATGGCAAGGGAGTATTTCCGCGCAGTGGTCGAAAAAGGAACCGGCGTTTCTGCGGCCGTCGAAGGGATCGAGGTTGCCGGCAAGACGGGTACGGCCCAGAAATATACCGGCAGCTATCACGGCCAACGGGCATACCTGTCGACATTTGTCGGATTTTTCCCGGTCGATAAGCCTCAGTATGCGGTGATTATCGTTGTCGATGAGCCGCAGACGGCTTATTATGCGGCAGCGGTTGCGGCCCCGGTGTTTAAGAATGTTTGCGGCAGGGCGGTGGCCTGTTCGCGCGAGATGCAGGGCAGGTTGAACATGAAATCGACCGAGAAGGCCAATCTCGACAGGATATCGACGGTTGTTGTCCCGGAGTTGAAGGGACTCAGGATGAGGGAGGCGGCGCGTCTGCTCGAATGGCACGGTCTGGTGATGGAGCATACCGGCGACACGGATGGTGTTGTCGCCTCGCAAAGCGTTACCTCAGGCACCAAGGTGCAGAAGGAGACAAAGGTCAGCGTCAGCCTGGCCAGGAAGCCTTAAGGAGAATGAACGATGAACCCGATGGAGGAGCCGCCGATGGCGACGCTCAATGAAATCATGGCAGGTATCGGCGGAGTACTGGATGTCCGGGGCGATGGCTGCCCGCAGGCAATCTCCGTTGTGACCAGCGACTCGCGGGAGGTGGTGCCGGGGGGGCTGTTCGTCGCCGTCAGGGGCTTCAGGACCGATGGCCACCTCCATATTGACGGAGCCGTTGCTGCCGGGGCCGTCGCGGTGGTGTGCCAGGAGTATCCCGTGGTTTGCCAGCCTTTGGTGAGCTACATACTCGTGAGGGACAGCCGGAAGGCCCTAGCCGATGCATCGAAAATATTCTTCGGCAACGCTTCCGAAAAGCTGATGATCATCGGCGTGACCGGTACGAACGGCAAAACCACGACCGCGCGACTCATCGCCTCAATGCTCAACGGCGCGGGAATCCCTGCCGGATATATCGGGACGGGACTTTGCCGGATCGGCGGCCGCGACATCCCCCTCGAACGGACCACCCCTGAGTCCTCCGGGCTGCACAGCCTGTTTCGCCAGATGGTCGATGCCGGATGCCGGGCAGCGGTGATGGAGGTTTCGTCCCATGCGCTGGTACTGGACAGGGTGCACGGCATCCGGTTCCGGGCGGGGGTCTTTACGAACCTGACACCCGAGCATCTCGATTTCCACGAGACGATGGAGCAGTATGCCGAAGCAAAGCGCATGTTGTTCGAGCGGTTGACTGAAGACGGGTTCGCGGTGATCAACACCGACGATCCGCAGGCGGCATTCATGGTCGGAAATCTTCCCCCCGGGAGGGTGTTCTGCTGCTCTGTCGCAGGCAACGGCTCATACTGCGATCCCGACCGTCGTCTGGTGGCGGACATTACAGGAATGACGGTCGAAGGAAGCCAGGCCTCAGTAGCATTCCGGGGCAGGACGATTCCCATGAAGGTCTCCCTGCCCGGGGTGTTCAACGTCATGAACATGCTCGAAGCCTTCGCCACAGGCATAGGCCTCGGCCTTGGCGCCGAAGCGGCCCTTGGCGGGCTTGCCGGAGCTGACGCCGTCGATGGCCGGATGGAGCGGGTATGGAGCCCCGACCGGAAGAGTTGTGCTGTCGTCGATTACGCCCATACCCCTGACGCTCTGGGCAAGGCGCTCGAGACCCTGCGCAACATCACGCCATCGGGCTCGAACCTCGTCGTGGTGTTCGGCTGCGGAGGAAACCGCGACCGCCAGAAAAGGCCGGAGATGGGCCGGATTGCTGCGGAGCTGGCCGACAGGGTCATACTGACATCGGACAACCCAAGGGACGAGGATCCCGGGTCGATCCTCGACGAGATCGAATCAGGCATGGAAGGTCGCGCCCATCTCAGGATTGCGGATCGGGCTGAGGCAATCAGGCGCGCGGTCGACGGCATGGAAAAGGGAGATATCCTGCTCGTCGCAGGCAAGGGACATGAACAATACCAGGAGGTCGGAGGCAGGAAGCTGCATTTCTCCGACCGCGAGGCACTCGCCTCCTGCCTTGAAAACCGGCAGAGGGCAATGGAAGTAAAGGAGCAGTTATGAGAGGAGCGCTTACCTACAGCGATTTTCATCGGGCAGGAAGGATAGTGGCTGAAGATGTCGATGAGCGTTATGAACTCATGGATCCAGTCGTGGTGATCGATTCGCGCCAGGCGGTCGCCGGTTCTGTTTTCGTCGCCCTTCCCGGCGAGCGGACCGACGGGCACCGGTTCGTCGGCGAGGTGTTCGCCGGCGGAGCCTCATGGGTCGTGGTTTCCCGGGAGTGGTTCGATGCGAACGGCCCGCAACTGGCCGGTCCGGGCCGCAGGTTCCTTGTGGCCGAGGATCCGGTCGCAGCCCTGCAGGAGCTGGCCTCATCCTATCGCCGGCGGTTCGATATCCCGGTTATCGGCATCGGAGGCAGCAATGGAAAGACGACGACCAAAGAGATGGTCGCAGCGGTTCTTTCAACAGGGTTTTCGACGCACATGAGCCGGGGTAACCTCAACAACCATCTCGGCGTACCGTTGACCCTGCTGCAGATGCGCCATGATACTGAAATGGCCGTCGTTGAAATGGGCATCAACCATCCCGGGGAGATGGAGCTTCTCACATCGATAGCCCGGCCGACCCATGGCCTGCTGACCAATATCGGCCATGAGCACCTCGAATTTTTCGGCAGCCTCGACGGCGTGGCCGATGCCGAGGCAGAGCTCTATCGCTATCTCGACATCACGGGAGGCAGGGCTTTCGTCAATGTCGACGACAGTCGCCTCAGGGCGGCAGGAGAGGAGCTTTCCGAAAAGATATGCTATGGTACGACCGGGGCGGGCGGAAACTCCTGGTGGTCGGAAGGGGTTACGACGGACCGTGTCGGCAGGATATCGTTCACGCTCTGTTCCGAGGCTTGCCGCCAGCCGGTTTCGATGAACTTCATTGGCAGGCACAACGTGATCAACGCGGTGGCGGCCGCAGCCGTGGGGAACCATTTCGGGCTCGGCGGGGAAAAGATCGCCCAGGGGCTCGAAGCGCTCGTTCCCGCAAAAGGGTGGAAGCGGATGGAACTGCTCGAGGGCGGCGGCATCGTGGTGCTGAACGATACCTACAATGCGAACCCCGATTCGGTGCGCTTTGCGCTCGATACGTTGGCCGGGCTGGAGTGCGGCGGAAGGAAAATTGCGGTGCTCGGCGATATGCTTGAACTTGGCGACACTTCGGTGCTTGAACATGAAAATATAGGCCGCTATATTCGGCAGGGGCCTCTTGACGCCTGTTGCACCTACGGGGATATGTCACGTCTCATCTTTAAGCAGGGCGGCCAGCGCTGCCTTGGCCATTTCGAGCAGATGGACGAACTGAACGGGTTTCTCGCAGGATACGTAAAGCCTGGTGACGCGGTGCTTTTCAAGGGATCACGGGGCATGAGGCTCGAGCTTGCCGCAGAAGCGCTCATGAAGCAGAAAACACAAGAATAACACAGAAGGATGCTTTACTATCTCCTCAAATACATCAACGAACTGTTCAATCCGCCCGGTATGGGCGTCATAGAGTACCTGACCTTTCGTGCGAGCGCGGCGGCCATTACGGCACTGCTGATCACCCTGCTTGCCGGTCCGGGCTTCATCCGTTTCCTGAAGTCGAGATTCATAGAGCCGATCAAGGAGGAGGCTCCACCGGAGCATCGCAAGAAAAAGGACGTTCCCACGATGGGTGGCCTGCTGATCATTTTTGCGGTCGAGGTATCCACGCTTCTCTGGGCCAGGTTTGAGGATCCCCACGTCTGGCTCATCATGCTCGCCATGTTCTGGATGGGCCTGATAGGATTCGTGGACGATTACCGCAAGGTCGTGCTGAAGATCAAGGGGGGGCTTGCAGGCAAGTACAAGCTTATCGGACAGATAACCCTCGGCCTGATCATCGGGCTCTACACCTGGCAGGATCCCGCCTTTTCGATCCTGCTCTCCAAGACGACTGTGCCGTTTTTCAAGAAGATCACGCTCGATTACGGGGTTTTATACATTCCGGTAGTGATTTTCATCATCACGGCGGTTTCAAATGCCGTCAACCTGACCGACGGTCTTGACGGGCTTGCTGCCGGAAGCTCGGCGATCGTGGTGTTTGCTCTGGGCGGCTTCGCCTACCTCGCAGGCAACGCGGTTTATGCGGGTTACCTCAGCATACCGTTCATCTCCGGGGCAGGTGAAATCACCATTGTCTGCATGGCCATCGTCATGGCCTGCGTCGGATTTCTCTGGTTCAATTCGAACCCGGCCGAGATCTTCATGGGCGATACGGGATCGCTGGCCATCGGCAGCGCCATCGCCGTCATTGCGCTGATGATCAAGCAGGAGCTGCTGCTGCCGATCCTGGCGGGGGTCTTTTTCGTGGAGACACTATCCGTCTCCATGCAGGTCGCCTGGTTCAAGTACACCAAGATGCGGTTTGGCGAGGGGCGCCGGATTTTCCTGATGGCGCCTCTGCACCACCATTTCCAGATGAAGGGATGGGCCGAGCAGAAAATCGTGATCAGGTTCTGGATCGTGACCATTCTGTTGTTCCTGACGAGTTTAATGACCCTGAAACTGAGATAACGTGAATCCTGAAGCACTACACGGCAAACCGGTGTCGGTACTTGGAGCCGGAAAAAGCGGGCTTGCGGCAGCGGAGCTGCTCGTGAAAATGGGCGCGCGCCCTTTCGTAAGCGAGTACGGAGCAATAAGCCGGGATGCCCGTGATTTTCTCCGGACGCTTGGAGTTCCTTTCGAAGAGGACGGCCATTCGGGACGGGTGCATGAAGCGGAGTTCTGCGTAGTCAGTCCAGGAATTCCCCAGACCGCTCCCGTGCTGCACGACATGGACGCCGGTTCCCTTCCTGTGTTCAGCGAGATTGAGCTGGCGTCGTGGTTCTGCCCGGCCCGTATTATCGGCATCACCGGCACGGATGGCAAGACGACGACGGCCACCCTTATCCACCGCATCTGCGAGGCCGACGGCAAGCTTCGTGGATACCGGGCGTTCAGCGTCGGCAACATCGGGGTGCCGTTCTCGTCGAAGGTGCTTGAAATGGGGCCGAACGACATCGCGGTGCTTGAACTCAGCAGCTACCAGCTCGAGCGTTGCTACTCCTTCCGGCCGGACATCGCGGTGCTGACCAACATCACCCCCGACCACATGGATCGTTACGGGGGCGACATCAATGAGTACGCTCGTACCAAATTCCGTATCCATGCGGCACAGGGCGACGGGGAAACGCTGATCTACAACCATGACGACCCGATGCTGCGCAGTCATTTCGACCGGCAGAAGCCATGGCCCTTCAGGGTCGTCCGGTTCGGATTGAAGGCGGACAGGCTCAGGGAGGGGATGGATGATTTCGTCTCCGTGGAGGCGGGAGAGATCGTCGCCAGAACCGGCGGGGAGCCGGAAGGGCTCATCCGTGTCGATACCTTCATCAAGCCGAGCTTCAGGGGAGAGCACAACCTGTACAACGCCCTCGCCTCCGTGGCGGCGGCCCGTTCGGCAGGCATTCCCCGGGAGGTGATCGGCAGCAGCCTCCTGCAGTTCAACGGGGTCGAGCATCGCCAGGAGTTTGCCGGTTCGGCCTGTGGGCTGGAGTGGATCAACGATTCGAAGGCCACCAACGTCAACGCCATGCGACAGGCGCTCCATGCGACCCCTGCGGGGATGGTGCTGATCGCAGGAGGTCGCGACAAGGGTAACGATTACACGCCCCTATTTGAGCTGGTCAGAGAGAAGGTCGACTGCATCATTGCCATCGGCGAGTCGCAGCAGAAGATCGTCGATGCCTTCAGGGGGGTCGTCGCCGTCAAGCCGGCAGGGTCGCTCAGGGATGCGGTTTCGCTTGCCGTCAGTGCAGGCCGGCCCGGCAGCAGCGTGCTGTTTTCGCCCGCCTGTTCGAGCTTCGACATGTTCATCAATTTTGAGGATCGGGGTATCCAATTCAAGCAACTTGTCCGGGAACTGTCGTCATGCTGAACTTCGACATTTCAAGCATCACCGGATCGGCTGACCAGCCGGAGGAGATGGATCTGGGCCCGCAGAGCCTCGGCGAGAGTGTCGCCGGAAAACTGCTGCTGCTGATCGTCGCGCTCCTGATGTGCATCGGGATCGTCGTGGTTTACAGCAGTGGTGCGGGTTGGGCAGAAGAGAAGTTTTCCGATCAGCAGTACTTTCTCTGGCGCCAGCTGACCTTTGCCGTGGCGGGGATGCTGCTCATCGTTTTCGTCGGCAACATGGACTACCATTTTTTCAGGAAGATCAGCAAACTCCTGCTGTTCGTCAGCATGGGGCTTCTTGCCTCCCTCCTGGTGCTCAAACTCGTGCATATTATTCATGGCGCCGCCCGCTGGCTCGGTTTCGGCCCGCTGAAGTTCCAGGCCTCCGATCTTGCCAAGTATGCGATCATCTTCCATTTTTCCCGGCTGCTCAGTGAAAAGCGCACCTACATCAAGGATCTCCAGACCGGCTACTACCCGATGCTGATCCTGCTTATGACCGTGGTCACGCTGGTCGCCCTCGAACCGAACTTCAGCACGGCGTCACTCATCGCGCTCATTGGCTTTACGCTGATGTTTATCGGCGGCATAAGGGTCAAGCACCTTCTTGCGACAGCTTCGCTGCTGATCCCTATCGCGGCGGTGTTCGCCATTGCGGCGCCCTACCGCGTCGCCCGCCTCGTCGCGTTCGGCGGTGGCGAAAAGCAGCTGAGCTACCAGGTGCGCCAGGCGCTGCTGGGCCTTGGCAACGGCGGGCTGTTCGGCCTCGGCATCGGCGCCAGCAAGCAGCGGGAGCTCTACCTTCCCCTCTCGTACAACGATTTCGTATTCGTCGTCATCGGTGAAGAGTACGGCTTTATCGGCGCGCTGGTCATCCTGACGCTTTTTGCGGGATTTTTCATCTGCGGCATTATCATTTCCAAGCA
Source organism: Chlorobiaceae bacterium (assembly GCA_013334525.1). Classification (GTDB taxonomy): domain Bacteria; phylum Bacteroidota; class Chlorobiia; order Chlorobiales; family Chlorobiaceae; genus Chlorobaculum. Next base: position 24,064 of record JAAXXK010000023.1, on the reverse strand, counting down.
TGCCCCCGACATTTTCGGCCGCTATGTGGCCATCGGCATCACGATCGCCATCACGCTGTTCGCCTTCATCAACATCGCCGTCGCGAGCCATCTGCTGCCGACTACGGGCGTGGCGCTGCCGTTCATAAGCTACGGGGGTACGGCGCTCCTGTTCAACTCCCTTGGCGTCGGCATCCTGGTGAGCATATCGCGTTTCAAGAAAAAGGCCGAGGTACAGGCCAGGGCGCAGGCGCTGCTCGAATCGAAAGGGGGTGCGCAATGAACGTGCTCTTCGCAGGAGGAGGAACCGGGGGGCACCTCTACCCCGGCGTAGCCATGGCGGCGGAGCTGATCAAAGCCGTACCGGATATCAGGATCTCTTTTGCCGGAACGGCAGGCGGCATCGAGGCCACCGAGGTTCCCCGGCTTGGCTACCGCCTGCACCTCCTTCCGGCCAGGGGGCTGAAGCGCGGCCGCTCGGTTCGGGACATTATCACCAATGCCGGGGTGCTCGCCGATTTCGCATTGGCCATCAGCCAGTCTATGGCGATCATCCGGCGGGAGAATCCCGATGTGGTCGTCGGCACGGGCGGGTACGTCAGCGCCCCGGTGCTGCTGGCCGCACAGCTTATGGGGCGCAAAACCCTGATCCAGGAGCAGAATGCATTTCCCGGCGTGACGACCCGTTTGCTGTCGCGCATGGCGACCGAGGTTCATCTCTCTTTTGCGGAGAGCCTGCGCTTTTTCAAGGGGAGGTCGTCGTTGTTCGTGACCGGAAACCCGGCGAGGGATTTTTCTCCGGAGGATCAGCATGACTGCCGCAGCCGTTTCGGGCTCGAAAGGGAGCTGCCTACCCTGCTGGTGTTTGGCGGAAGCCTGGGGGCTCGCTCGATCAACAATGCCATGCTGCGATTTTTCGAGCCCCTGGCCGGCAAGGTCAACCTGATCTGGCAAACCGGCAAGCTGGACTTCGACCGGGTCCGGGCAACGGTTGCTCCTTCCGGTACGATCTGGATCGCCCCCTATATCCAGCAGATGGGAGCCGCATACGCGGCCGCCGATCTTGTGGTATGCAGGGCCGGGGCCTCTACGCTGGCGGAGCTGACCAACCTTGGCAAGCCATCCGTTCTGGTTCCATATCCCCATGCTGCGGCTGACCATCAGCGGCACAACGGCCTCGCCATGGTAAAGGCCGGGGCGTCGCTCATGATTGAGGACGACCGTCTCGCCGACGACGGGTCGCTGTCCACCATCCTTGCCCTTCTCGAAAACCGCGACGCGCTTGCGCGCATGGGTGAGTCGAGCAGGATACAGGGCCATCCCGGAGCCGCAGCCGAACTGGCGGCAAGAATCATCGCACTATCAAAAAAGTAAGGAGTGCCTTTTACATGGAACTGGGAAGAACAAGAAACGTCCATATAGTCGGCATTGGCGGTGCCGGCATGAGCGCAATAGCCGAATTGCTCCTGAAATACGGCTTTTCGGTCAGCGGGTCGGACCTGGCCTCGGGTGAGGTTATCGACAAGCTCAGGGAGCTCGGGGCCATCATTTACCAGGGGCACCAGGCAGAGCATGTCGGTACGAGCGATGTGGTCGTTTACTCCTCGGCGGTTCGGCCTGACAGCAATGTGGAGATCCTTGCCGCAGAAAAGCTCGGGATTCCGGTGATCAAGCGGGACGAGATGCTTGGCGAGCTGATGCGCTATAAATACGGGGTCTGTGTTTCCGGTACCCATGGCAAAACGACCACCACGGCCATGATCGCAACCATGCTGCTCGATGCGGGAGAGTCGCCTACCGTCATGATCGGCGGGGTCTCGGATTTCCTGAAAGGCAGTACCGTGGTCGGCGAGGGAAAGTACATGGTGATCGAGGCCGACGAGTACGACCGGGCCTTCCTGAAGCTGACCCCGACCGTGGCCGTGGTCAACAGCCTTGAGTCGGAGCACATGGACACCTATGGCACCATGGAGAACCTGCGCGACAGCTTTGCGCAGTTCGCCAACAAGGTGCCCTTCTACGGTCGCGTCATCTGCTGCGTCGACTGGCCTGAAATCAGGAGGCTCATTCCCCGGCTGAACCGCAGGTATACCACCTTCGGAATCGAAGAGCCGGCGGACGTCATGGCGTGCGACATCGAACTCAGCGAAGCGGGTTCCCTCTTCACGGTCAGGGCCTTCGGCGAGGTATACGGCGGGGTCCGGCTCAGCGTGCCCGGCAGGCACAACGTGCTCAATGCCCTGGCTGCGTTCTCGACCGGCCTTGAGCTCGGCCTGCCGCCCGAGCGCATCATTGCCGGCCTTGGTCGTTACAGCGGCATGCGCCGTCGATTCCAGCTCAAGTATGCCGGTCCTGGCGGCCTGCTTGTCATCGACGACTACGCACACCATCCGTCGGAGGTCAAGGCTACGGTCAGGGCTGCCAGGGAGGGGTGGAAGGAGCACAGGATCGTCGCCGTTTTCCAGCCGCACCTGTTTTCGCGCACGGCAGAATTCGCCGATGAGTTCGGCTGGGCGCTCTCCCGTGCCGATACGGTTTATGTCGCGGGGATCTACCCCTCCAGGGAGCAGGCCTCAGATTATCCGGGAGTCACCGGTGAGCTGGTCGCCGAGGCGGCAAGGCGTGCGGGCGCGAAAAACGTCGTTTACGCAGATGGACGGGAGCCTCTTTTGACGGCTCTCCAGTCGGAAGCTGCCGGCGGGACGCTGATCCTGTTCATGGGGGCAGGGGACATCACCCAGACTGCAACGCAGTTCGCCGGCCTGTGCCTCGAGACTTTCGGCAACCCAAGCAGCCAGGTGCCATGATATCGACACAGGAGCTTATTCGTCTGGTCAGGGGGCCCGTGGCCATAGCAGAGCCTCTGGCGCCCTATACCGGGATCAGGATCGGTGGGACGGCGGATTTTCTCGTCAAACCGCGCGACCGTTCGGACCTGGCCAGCGCATTCGGATTTTTCAAGGCGCTCGGGTTCCCGTTTTTCATCCTGGGCAGGGGTCGCTCCCTCCTGGTGAACGACAAGGGGTTTCGCGGCGCGGTCATCGCGACCCATTTCCTTGACCGCATCTCCATCGACGGAGAGATCGTTGAGGCCGATGCGGGGGTTTCTGTCCCGATGCTTCTTGCACGCTCACAGCAGGCATCGCTGGGGGGAATGGAACAGCTCGAAAGCGTTTCCGGGACTGTCGGCGGAGCCTTGCGCAGGAACGCAGGCATTGTCGGACGGCGAATCCTCGACCATGCCGAATGGATCGATATCCTGAGAAACGGCCGTGTCCGGCGCCTCAGGAAAAAGGAGTGGACCTCCTCATGTCCGCCCTTGGCTGAGGACGATGTCATCCTTGGCGCGGCGTTCAGGATGAAGAGGCTCTCTCCGAAAGAAAAAAAGGTTGCAGGGAGGGCTTTTGATGCCGCCGGCATTGAGCGGTCATCAGTAACGCTCCAGCCGGAAGCCTCGACAGGAAGCGTGTTCAGGATTCCCCTCGAGGCATCGGGGCTGCAAGGCTCATCGGCCGGCGATCTGATCGATGCCTGCGGCTTGAGGGGTAAATATATCGGGGGCGCTTCGATCTCTTTGTCCAATGCCAATTCGATCGTCAATGACGGCGGCGCCACATCGGGCGATGTACTCGACCTGGCAAGATTTGCCAGGCAGGAGGTGAGTTCGCGTTTCGGGGTGACTCTGGAACTGGACCTGACGCTTGTCGGTTATAACAGGAATGGAAACGATGACCCGTTCAAACCATAACAAAGGTCGAACAGGCCTGCAGCAGGAGCCGGTTCTGGAGTTCAGCCCCGATCCGCCCCTGACCGGAAAAGGCTCTCCGAAAGGAAAGGCGCGTCGTATCCTTGGTTCGACGCCGGTCATCACAACCCTGGTGGTGCTTTTGCTCGGGGCCATTGCGGCCCTGTCCTGGTATGCGGAGAAGTGGAAAAAGGGGGTGATGGTCAATCGGGTGGTGGTCAGCGGCACCAGCCTCGTCCCTGCACAGGAGATCGAACGGCGACTTCAGGTTTTCAAGGGAAGGACGCTGGACGATGTCAGGTTGGAGGAGATCCGCAGGGCGCTGGGCCAGCAGCCCTATATCAGGCAGATGCAGACAAGCCGGGAGCTGAACGGAATCCTCAGGCTCAGGATCCAGGAGCGTCGGCCGGCGGCTGTTGCCGTCAACGGAGAGAGTCGCCTCATTATCGACACAGAGGGAGTGCTTCTTCCCGATAATGGGATATCGGGACGGTTTCACCGCCTTACACCGGTATACGGCATAAGCGCAAACAGCTATGGCGTGAACGGGACAAGCCGCCTGAAAGTCGATGAACAGAAGTTGCTCGTAGATATTCTCGCAGCGTTTGCCGAGTCGTCTCACGCAGGCCTGATGCTTTCTGAAATCCATCTTTCCCCGGCAAATCAGTCATGGTTTTCCGTATCCGGCTCTCCTATCCGATTTATTATAGGCAATGACGGCAACTTCAAGGAAAAATTGAAAAAATTCGAGATATTCTGGCAAAAGGTTGTTGCAAAAAAGGGTATTGATTGTTATGAGTCGGTCGACCTTCGTTTTCAGGACAGAGTGTTCGCACGGGAAGTGGTGATCCCTGTAACTCCCGCAGCGCCATCGGCACAGGGGGCTATGCCGACAGGCAACCAGACTCCCGTTGAACATCATTGAACATTAAAGATCTCATGCTGAAGAGCAACATTGTAATCGGGCTCGATATAGGTACAACCAAGGTTTGTGTGGTGGTCGCCGAAAAGGATGACGTAGGCAAACTTAACGTGCTTGGAAAGGGGCGCTCCAATTCCGAGGGGCTCCAGAGGGCGACTGTCGTCAATATCAATAAAACCGTCGATGCCATCAGGGCGGCCGTTGCTGATGCTGAGCGGGAGTCTTCGATAAAGATCAAGGGGGTCAACGTCGGTATCTCCGGCGCGCACGTCCACTGCATTTACAGCAATTCCGAAATCAGCGTCAACCAGTCCGGCATCGTCAACGATTCGGATGTGAGGCGTTTCCTCGAGAAGGCCAAGACCAACATACGGTATCTCGACATCGACCACGAAATCATCCACGTCATCCCGCAGGAGTTCATCGTGGACGACCAGGACGGGGTGCTTGATCCGATCGGCATGGCCGGAGCGACCATGAGGGGCAGCGCCTATATCGTCGTCGGGCTTCGCACCAAGATCCGCAACATCAAACAGTGCATCGAGAAGGCGGGGCTTGAGGTCAGCGCAATGACCTTTGAGCCTGTAGCTTCGGGGCTGGCCGTCATGAAGGACAGCGAGAAGAAAAGCGGGGTGGTGGTGATGGATATCGGCGGCGGTACGACAGAGGTTGCCATCTACATCGACGGCGCCATCCGGTATTCCGAGGTGATCAAGGTCGCGGCAAATGACGTGACCCATGACGTCGCCTATGGGGTCAAGGCGCTCAACGACGTTGCCGAAGAGGTCAAGATCCGCTATGGATGCGCCTATGCGAAGGCTCTTGAGCAGGACGAGGAGATCCTGATCGACGGTATCGAGGGGCGGCCTCGGAAGTCGTTCCCGAAAAGCTCCCTGACCGTGATCATCGAGGCGCGCATGATGGAGATTTTCGAACTTGCCCGCGACATCATCAAACGTTCCGGGTATTACGAATACCTCAATGCAGGGGCTATCATAACCGGTGGCGGTTCACTTCTGCCCGGTACCGAAGAGCTTGCACGTGACATTCTCGGGCTCGATGTCCGTACCGGTTATCCGGAAGGAGTCTCCGGCGGCATCAAGGAGACGATCAACAACCCTATGTATGCGACGGTGATGGGCCTGGTGGCGCACTCCCTGCAGAACAACCTCTACCAGGATTACGGCACGGTCGCACCTCCGGCCCCCTCTCCTTCAGCCGAACAGCTCTCCGAAGCCGTTGTCGTCTCCTCGGCCGAGCACCCATTCGATTCGCCCCAGCACGGCAAGAAATGGGTCGACAAGGTGAAGAAGTTCTGGGACCAGTTATAGAAATAACGATACGATAAACAGAGGATAGAGCATCATGGCATTTGAACTGGACCCGGGTCTGTTCGACAGCGACCAGGCACACGGAGTGAACATAAAGATTGTCGGGGTCGGGGGTTGTGGCGGCAATGCCGTGAACAACATGATTGACAGGAAGATCAGCGGCACCGAATTCGTCGTTTTCAATACGGATCGTCAGGCTTTGCTGAATTCGAAAGCACCGATACGCGTGCAGATCGGCAAGAAGGCGACCAATGGGCTCGGTGCAGGCGCTGACCCCGCAAAGGGGCGCCAGGCTGCCGAAGATGACCGCGAGGTCATTGCAACCCAGCTCCGCGGCGCGGATCTGGTCGTTATCGCCGCAGGTATGGGCAAGGGCACGGGAACCGGTGCTGCGCCGGTCGTCGCCTCGATCGCCCGGAACATGGGCATTCTCACCATCGGGGTCATCACAAGGCCGTTCAGCTTCGAAGGCCAGGTCAAGGCCAAAATCGCCGACGGGGGAATTGCCGAACTGCGCAAATATATCGATACGCTCATCCTGGTCGAAAACGAAAAGATCCTGAGCATCGCAGAAGAGGGGGTAAGCGCGACCGAAGCCTACAACATGGCCAACGATGTGCTTTACCGCGCAGTGAAGGGCATCGCCGATATCATTACCCGCCACGGCCACGTCAATGTCGATTTCGCCGATGTGAGGAGCATCATGCAGGGAGCCGGCGATGCCGTCATGGGATCTGCCGCTGCGGCCGGAGAGAGACGGGCGCTGAAAGCCGCATCCGATGCCATCAACAGCCCGCTCATGGACGGCATTTCCGTCAGGGGAGCCAAAGGGGTGCTGGTGAACATCACCGGAGACGTCACCATGCGGGACATGTCGGATGCCATGAACTATATCGAGGAGCAGGTCGGGGAGGAGGCGAAAATCATCAATGGCTATGTCGATGAGCCCCAGGTTTCCGGAGAGATCCGCGTCACGGTCATCGTTACGGGTTTCAAAAGGAAGGAGCCCGGCGAGGAGCCCCGCGGTGCGGCACAGCCCGGCGCAAAGGAGTTAAAACCGCTCAAGCACTCCCCTGTCCCCGGATTTATCCGCCCGCAGCAGCCCTCCGGATTTCCCGAGCAGGTTGCAGAGGATCTCAGGATTCCGGCCTATATCAGGAGAAGCCGCTCCATAAACGAACCGCTCGATATCGCCCATTCCGAAGGGGCGACGGTGCGGCCCACGTTCAGCCCGAACTCATTTTCGGCTGATTCGGAAGAGGACGAGCAGATTCAGAAAGGGCAGACCGATACCCCGGCTTACCTGCGCCGAAAGAACAACGGTCCCCTGCAGTGAGCTTTACCATGCAAGCCGGGTTGATGCCCGGCTTTACCGTATAATAAAATTCCGCCTGAAATCGCAATGCTCCCTAAAAAGATCTCCCAGTGATTCCGGAACACCATTGAACCCTTAAACAGTAGAAGAAGGAGCTTTTCATGAGATATCGGATGATATCGGCAGAAGATGCCGTCATGGCCATCAATTCCGGGGACAGGGTTTTCCTGCACACGGCGGCGGCAACACCAAGGCGGCTTATCGATGCGATGGTCGGTCGGGCATCGCAACTGAGGAACGTCGAGATCGTCAGCCTGCATACGGAAGGCGACGCTCCCTACGTCAGGCCGGAGTATCAGCAAAGCTTCAGGCTCAATGCTTTTTTTGTCGGAAAAAACGTTCGATCGGCGGTGCAGTGCGGTGATGCGGATGCCATTCCCATTTTCCTGAGCGACGTTCCCTCAATGTTTTACGACAACATCATGCCGCTTGATGTGGCCCTGGTCCACGTTTCTCCCCCGGACCGTCATGGTTACTGCTCTCTCGGGGTCTCAGTGGATGCCTCGCGGGCTGCGGTGCATACGGCAAAGCATGTGATCGCCCAGGTGAATCCCAACATGCCGCGTACCCATGGAGATGGGCTTCTCCATGTCAGCAAGATCGATTCGCTGGTTGAGGTCGACGATCCCCTGCCCGAAGTGCCCCGCCACGAGTTGAGCGAGGTGGAACGGCAGATCGGCCAGCATGTCGCCTCAATCGTCGAGGACGGGGCTACCCTGCAGATGGGCATTGGCGCCATCCCAGACGCGACGCTGGCCGCTTTGACCGGCCACAGGGACCTTGGCATCCACTCCGAAATGTTTTCCGATGGTGTGGTGGAACTGGTCGAAAAAGGGGTTATAACAGGCCGCTACAAGAAGACGCACAACGAGATTATCGTGGCCAGCTTCCTTATGGGAACCAGGAAGCTCTATGATTTTGTCGACGACAATCCCCTGATCGAAATGCTCGGCTCCGACTACGTCAACGATACCCGGGAGATCAGGAGAAATCCAAAAGTTACAGCCATCAACAGTGCAATCGAGATCGACATGACCGGCCAGGTCTGCGCCGATTCAATTGGAATAAGGCATTTTTCCGGCGTCGGCGGCCAGATGGATTTCATTCGGGGCGCGGCCCTCTCTCCGGGCGGCAAACCCATTATCGCCCTGCCTTCGACCACCGGCAGGGGTGAATCGCGCATCGTCCCGCAGCTCAAGCCCGGAGCCGGAGTGGTGACCACCAGGGCGCATGTCCAGTATGTGGTGACTGAGTACGGGATCGTCAACCTGCACGGCAAAAACCTGCGTCAGCGGGCCGAAGAGCTGGCCACGATCGCCCATCCCGATTTCCGCGAGGAGATCCTCCGCCGGGCCCACGATCTTTACGGTCGCAAGAGCACCTGCGAAGTCTGATTCAGGAAAGGGAAACCCTGGTAGCGTAAATCAGTAGCTCTTTGGTAATCCATGTTAAGGCCGGCCAACGGAGGGCGGACATTCCTGTCCGCCATTCGATTTCCCTACGCTCAAAAAATTCCCTTTTTCACCGCCTCCTTGCGAAAACACAACAGTCCACCTGTTGACCTTGTCGTAGGCGAGGATTCCGGCTTGGACGGTTTTATGTGCTCAGTAATGGAGGGGATCCATAAGGATGCGGAATGGTGATCTGCTTGATAAAGGCGTTCTCATCTTGACTTTTGAGACAACCCCGCTTCAGGCTTAGAAATGCAAAAAGTCCGCCTCATATCTAAAAATGAGGCAGACTTTTTGCATTTCCGGTGAAGTGCCTTATGCCGGCTTTACTGCCTGGACGAGCAGCTGCTCATATTTCCTGACCATGGTGACATCCGTGTATCCGAGGGATTCGAGGATCTCCTTGTATCGGGCCTGCTCCTTGAAGCCAAGGACTGAGAAGGGCATGCCTGCGCCGAGAATGTAGTGGCTCAGGTAGTCGAAGTTCGGGCTTGCCGGATCGTCGATGATCATGTCGAGGATGAGCAGGCGGCCGCCGGGTTTGAGCGCATCGAAAGCCTTTTTGCACATGATGGTGCTCAGCTGCTCGTTTGCGGAGTAGAGAATCCTGCAGAACATGACCGCTTCGGTTTCCGGGTATGACTCTTTGTAGATGTCGACCGCGATACCTCTCAGGCGACCGGCAACCCCTTTTTCAACGGCATTCTCATTGACGAGCTCAATGGCACCGGGCAGGTTCAGGATCGTCGAGTCCAGTTCTGGATATTTTTTGAGAAGGGCAGCAGAGATGTCGCCGATGCCGCCGCCGACGTCGACCAGGGATTTGACTCCATCAAGTTTTGCCTCTTCGAGAAGCAGTTTGATGGCGAAAAGGGCGTTGCTGCGGTGGATCTCTTCGAAATAGAGGTTGTCCTCGCGGGTGACCGGAGGATAGGGAACCTGGCCCTTGAAGTTCTTTTTGCCACGGATGGCATCAGCCAGACCCATGTAGAAATCATCAGCAAGGAAGGTCATTGCTTTTGCAACGGGGGCCTGATGGAGGTTGGAATCTTTCGGCTCAGGAGCGAACATGAAATCAGCAAAAGGCGTCAGTGACCATTTTCCGTCGTTCTGTGTCGTAACGCCCATTTGGCGAAGCGTTTCGAGAAGCATTTCGAGACGGGGCTGAACGGAACCCGTTTCAGAGGCAAGCGTACCGGAATCCTTGGGACCGCCGACAAGGTGACTGAAAAGGTCCAGTTCGATGGCTGCCTTCATGCTGCTGAACTCGACAAGGCCCTTGAAAATCAGATCGTTTGCCCGATGGTAGTACGACAGGAGGTCATTGTTGCTCATTGTTGATAAAAGTCTTTATTAAATTATGACAGATGTGCAATCGGAACGCGGGCCCCGCCGCACTTTACTACGCCCGACCAATTTATTCCAAAAACATGTACCAATCAACAGTGAGGTAAACAAATCATCTGTTGTTGCCATGTGAAGCCGAGTTGAAAAATCACGCCAATCAGGATAACGTAAGGAGGCTCTCCATGTTGTCAAGCCTGTCGAAACTTACTCCACGAGCAGCTCGAAGAGATTCGTTCGCTTGAGCAGAAGCTCGGAAAAACCCTGCTCTCTTTTTCCTCAAAACCCGGCACCATGCTTGTAGCTGTCAGGGAGTTCAGGCAGAAGGCCTGAGCCCGATGAGGCTGAGCATCCGCCCTGTCGAGCCGTTGTCTCGACGGTATGAGAAAAACTGCTCGCGATCCCTGTATGAACAGAATGCGGAGCATTCCAGCTGCAACGCCGGTATGCCTGCCTCGAGGAGTTGATCCCTGCTGGCGGCGGAGAGGTCGAGCAGCTGTTTTCCATTCCCGGCAGGGGAGGGGGTAAGGTAGCGGCTATCGAATTGCCTGGCGACCTCATTGCCGATCTCGTAATGCTCCGCTGAAATGCCGGTGCCGACCCAGGCGAGGCAATCTTCAGGGCGGGTTCCGAAAGCCCCCTTCATGGCATGTACAGTTTTATATGCAATACGTCCGACGGTGCCCTGCCATCCGGCATGGGCAGCCCCGCAGGCTCCGGTCCTGGTGTCATGAATCAGCACCGGGTAGCAGTCGGCGGTAAGAATGCCGATATAGATCCCTTTCCTGTCGGTGATAAGACCGTCGTAACCGCTGACCTTTCCCGGACCGGTTATCCTGCAGATACTTGTTCCATGAACCTGTTCGGATGTCACGATCGCTTCGGCGCTTATGTTCAGGAAGCGGCAGAGGTGAAGATAATTCTCATAGATACGACCGCTATCGTCCATGGTGTTCAGCCCGAGGTTCAGCGAATCCCACGGAGGCGAGCTTATGCCACCTGATCGGGTGGTCTGAAGGGCCACAAGCCCCGTAACCTGACTGAAAACGGTCGGATAGAGTGGAAAAAGCCCGCTATGGCTGATCATGTGGATTTCGGTTGTCGATTGTCTGCAGAGGGCGTTCGATGCGCCCCGGTATTTATCGGAGCCATCGGGCGCCTGACCGACAAGGGTGACGAGGGGCAGAAATTTAAAAAAAGGGAGTCGGTATCGCCGATTGCACCCGGGCGCCGGTAACGCCTCAAAATAGTACATATTATCCATGCGCCGCAAGCCGGCGCTTTGCAGGCACCATAATATGGCTGGAAGTGTTATCTTTTTAAACGTAAAACCATAAAACAACTTCAGGCCATGAAGATCCTTGTTATCGGCGGAGCAGGATACATCGGCAGCCACGTAGCCCGCGAGTTTCTTGATCGCGGCTATCAGGTCACGGTGTTCGATAACCTTTCGACAGGACGGGAAGAGAACCTTTTTGCCGATGCAGCATTCGTTCGGGGCGATATCCACGATGGAAAGCAGCTGGCTGAGGTCATGAACAGGGGGTTCGACGGATGCGTGCACCTTGCCGCACTCAAGGCGGCCGGGGATTCCATGCTGAATCCCGAGAGCTATTCCGTCAACAATATCTGCGGTACCATATCGGTGATCAACCAGGCGGTGGCAAGCGCTGTCCGTTGCCTCCTTTTCTCTTCATCGGCAGCTATTTTCGGTAACCCGGCCTATCTGCCCATAGACGAAGCGCACCCGAAAGAACCGGAGAACTACTATGGATTCACCAAGCTCGAAATCGAGCGGATCCTTGATTGGTACGACAGGCTCAAAGGGCTTCGATTCGCCGCCGTCAGATATTTCAATGCGGCAGGGTTCGATGTAAAGGGACGCATCAAAGGGCTCGAACGCAAACCGGAGAACCTGCTGCCCATCATCATGGAGGCTGCCCTTGGAATCAGGAAGGAGCTTTCTGTATTCGGCGATGACTATCCTACCAGGGATGGCACCTGCATAAGGGATTACGTTCATGTCAACGATCTTGCAACCGCCCATGTGGCCGCTTTCGAATATGTCATGAACAACGACAGGAGCCTCTCCGTAAACCTCGGCAGCGAAGTGGGGGTTACCGTGCTTGAGATGATCGAGGCTGCCCGACGCATCACCGGGCGGCCTATTCCAGCCCGGATTGCACCAAGGAGGGCCGGAGACCCGCCATGTCTGTATGCGACATCGTCGAAGGCCCGGGAGCTGCTGGGATGGGTGCCTGAACACAGCAGCCTCGATACGCTGATCGACTCCACATGGCGCGTATACACCGAGGCGTTCGATGCAACGGGAGGGTGGTGACACCCTGATGGAGAGTGCGAAACGGGCCACGTTCCCGAGCCCCGAACATCATACAGGAGAAGGCCGTGTTAGATAATGACGATAAAAAAGATAAATTTGCGGACCAGTTCGGCCGTTCGACAAGGGCGATTTCCGATTATCTCGGCATAGGCCTGCAGATTGCGGTAAGCTTCGTGTTTTTCGTTTTCCTCGGAGTCTGGGCCGATTCGAAGCTTGGGACAAAACCGCTGTTGATGTTGGCCGGAGTCATGGTCGGCATGTTCGGAATGGGCCTGGTTCTCTTTAACACCGTTCGCAAGGCAAACCGAAAGACCGATGGTAAACCAAAATGAGTTGAAATCACGAAAAGAGCTGTGAGATATGAAGCCTGTATTTGATTTTCTTTTAAAGTTATTTATCTTGTCCGTCATTTTATGGGGGGTCATCTACTGGGGATATACCAGATTTCCGATTGATCTTCCGTCCGTTTTCACGGCGTGGACCATGGTCGCACTCAATGCCCTGATAGGATACCTGCTCTTTGAGTATGCATTTGACAAGGAATCGCGGATTTTCACCCTGGTGGTTTTCGGTGGAGTAACGCTGAGGCTGCTGGCAATCATGGCGATAGTGCTGGTCGTGAACCTGCTCGGTCTGGTGAAGTCCATCGATTTTGTGGTGTCATTCATCTCTTTTTACTGCATTTACCTGATCGTCGAGATCCTCGGCTATCAGAAGAAGAATCAACTGAAGAAAAACGCTGCGAGAAACGGATAATCGAATAATCAGTCTATGCGAATTACATCGATCTCGAGAATTCTGGCACTGGTCGTGCCTGTCCTTCTGTGCCTGAACAGTCACGCTTTTGCTGTTGGCGGCCAGAACGAGGCCCCGGTCCGTGAGACTGCAACCGCTGTGGCTCCTGCCGCACCGGCCACCGTCGCAGCCCCTGCCGCTGTGCCCGCACCTGCAGAGGGCGCTCATGCTGCAGAGGGCGAGGAGAAGCCCGGTGATTTGATCATGCACCATATTCTCGACAACAGCACCTTCGCATTCGAGCCTTTTGGTTCGATTCATCTTCCCCATATTGTGGTAGGCGGTTATGACATCTCGATCACCAAGCATGTCGTCATGATCTGGCTGGCCTCGGTTCTTCTGCTTATCGTAGGAGGCATTGCAGGTTCCAGCGTCAAGAACCTCTCCGCCAAACAGGCACCAAAAGGCATCGCCAACGTCATTGAGTCACTTGTCGATTTTATCAGTAACGACGTGGCCAAGCCCAACATCGGGCACGGTTTCGAGAAGTACCTCCCCTATCTGCTGACGGTCTTCTTCTTCATTCTGTTCTGTAACCTGCTCGGCCTTATTCCCTATGGCGCAACGGCGACAGGCAACATCAATGTCACCCTTACGCTGGCTGCATTCACCTTTGTGATCACCCAGGTCTCGGCCTTCAAGGCCCACGGTCTCAAGGGTTACCTTCAGCACCTCACAGCAGGAACGCACTGGTCCCTCTGGATCATCATGGTGCCGATCGAAGTGCTGGGCCAGTTCACCAAGCCATTTGCACTGACCATCCGACTTTTCGCCAACATGACGGCCGGACATATCATCATTCTCAGCCTGTTTTTCATCGCCTTCATCCTGAAGAGCTACATCGTGGCGGTGGCAGTATCGATTCCTTTTGCGATTTTCATCTACCTGCTTGAGCTGTTCGTGGCTTTCCTTCAGGCGTTCGTGTTCACCATGCTGTCTGCGCTGTTCATCGGGCTTGCTACTCAGCATGAGGGCGGAGAGGAACATGCGGTTGAAGGTGCACATCATTGAGATTGGCGCCGGGGTCGGGTTTTTGAAAAAGAAATCGTATCTTTAAGTTTATTTTTTATCGATTTTTCAGAACGGCTACAAAAGGTAGCATTCACTTTATACAAACATAAACGGAGGCAATTCAAAGATGGAAGGTTTGGGTTATTTAGGTGCTGGCATCGGCGCCGGTCTGGCAGCAATCGGTGCAGGTATTGGTATTGGAAATGCCGCTGCTTCTGCAGCAGAAGGCACTGCCCGTCAGCCTGAAGCTACGTCAGACATCCGTACCACGATGATCATTGCAGCAGCTCTTATCGAGGGTGTTGCTCTGTTCGGTGAGGTTATCTGCGTTCTTCTTGCCCTGAAGTAATGCTTCATGCCATAGCTTAATCCGTCTGCAGAATCTACAGGAAACTGCAGACGGTTTTTTTCAAACGTTAAAGGACTGCGTTCATGCTTACGTCAGGGATCATTCTGCTCGAAGGCGGGCTTCTCAATCCGAATCCGGGTCTCATATTCTGGACGGCTCTCACCTTCCTGATCGTTCTTCTTATCCTCAAGAAGATCGCATGGGGACCGATAGTTTCGATGCTTGAGGAGAGGTCGAAAGGCATTCAGTCTGCCATTGACCGTGCGCACTCCGCCAAGGATGAGGCTGAGGCGATCCTGAAGAAAAACAGGGAATTGCTGGCCAAAGCTGATTCAGAATCAGAAAAAATTATCAGGGAAGGTCGCGAATTTGCCGATAAGGTACGTTCCGAGCTTACCGAAAAGGCTCAGGTTGAATCTCAGAAGATGATCGCCGCAGCCAAGGATGAAATCGAACAGGAAAAGCGCCGTGCACTTGATGTGCTCAGGAATGAAGTCGCCGATATGGCGGTCAAGGGTGCTGAAAAAATTATAAGGGCTACGCTCGATGCTGAAAAGCAGGCGGCTGTGGTCAACGAAATGATCAGGGAAATGTCCGCTACGCGTAACTGATAAAAACTCCGGAACTATGTCAAGTGCAATTGCAAGCCGTCGATACGCCTCGGCATTGCTCGATGTGGCAGTAGATGGTAATTTTCTGGAGAGGGTTACTGAGGATCTGCAGAAGATAAAGGAAGTGCTCCACCAGAACCACGATCTGATTCTGGCGCTCAGAAGCCCGCTTGTCAAGGGTGACAGAAAATCACGAATTCTCGAAGAGATATTCAGCAACGATATCTGTGACAAGACAATGACATTCGTCAAGCTCCTTGCACACAAGAAACGTGCAGGCCTGCTTTCTGAGGTCATCAGCGAGTTTGCCACATTGCTCGACGAGAAGAACGGCGTCGTCAATGCTGACGTTAAAAGCGCAGTCAAGCTCAACGAAGAGCAGGCAAGGGATCTGGTTAACGGTCTTTCAGTCCGTACCGGGAAAAAGATCCGCGCAACGATGTCGCTCGATGAATCACTGATTGGCGGTGTTACCGTTAAAATCGGGGACACTATTCTTGACGGCAGCGTAAGCCATCAGCTTCAGTTGCTCAGGAAAACGCTTGTGAGCGGACAGGTTTGAGTTCAGCCATGTATATGATATCTTATAAAAGCCTGCCGAGTTGCAGGCTTTTTTTGTGTACATGAAAAGGTTTATATTGTGCCCATCGTTGAAAATTTGTAACATTTCAATGACATGCCGGGGCTTTAGCTCAGTTGGTAGAGCGTCTCGTTCGCAATGAGAAGGTCAGGGGTTCGACTCCCCTAAGCTCCACGAAATTATTTTATCCCGGAATGACCTGTAATAAATTGTTGTTCTGGAGTTGTGGTTCATTTATCGGCTCGCGTTATTATTATAAGCCGCATCGACGGTAATGAACGGTAACAAGACGATATTATGTTATGCTGATGTATCACGCCTGAATTAGAGTCGTATGAGTATCTTCGGGAGTGTATCAGTTTCTGTTGGTTCCCCGGTCTGTCTGACGGCAAATGATTGGTATTCCATCTTTTATTCACCTGGTTCAAGGGAGTGTCTATGTTTCAATCGGTCATAAAAAAACCAGTGCTTTCGTTTGTGCCCGGTTTGATCTGTCTCGTACTGCTGCTTTCGTCCTGCGGATCTTCAAAGTCAGCATCCAGCCGCACCGCTGAGGTTATTCCGGTTGAAAAACGCTACAAGGATGCTACAGACCTGATCTCCAGGAGAAAGTACGACAAGGCGATATTGCGGCTCGAACCGATGATGTTTTCCACCAGGGCGACCGACCTGGAAGATGATGTGCTGCACTCGCTGGCGGAGGCCTATTTCCTTTCGAGGCAATACCTTCTTTCTGCAGATATTTATCGCCGGCTGCTTCAGCAGACGCCGGATTCCCCATATTCAAAAGACGCCCAGTATCAGCTCGCAAGGTCTTACGAAAAGATGTCTCCCATGCATGAGCTTGACCAGGAGTATACGTTCAAGGCCATCAACGAATTCCAGACATATCTCGACCAGTATCCGGCCCAGGAATCTGAACAGCTTGCCAGCGATGTCGATACCTACAGGGAATTGCTGAAAGTAAATCCCAATAACGTTGCCTACAAGGCCAAATATGCCTCGGCAATGGCAGACCTCTCCCGTCAGTCGCCCTCGAGCTACTGCACGGCAGCCATTCCGGTGCTCAGGGAGAAGCTTGGCCATAACAGGATCGCCATAGCCCAGCAGTATGTAAAACTCAAGAAGTACCGTTCAGCCGTCATTTTTTACGATCAGGTCATTGCACTCTACCCTGATACAAAATGGCTTGAACCTGCATGGCTGGGAAAAATCGATATGGATATCAAAAGGCATAAATGGTTCGAGGCGCGCCAGGCGATCGAACAGTTCCAGCAGCTTTATCCCGACAAGAGCAAAAAGGTTGAAGTTGCCTACAAAAAGGTCATGGACAACTTTTCAAACTCACGCCAGACCAAAAAATAGTGCGTCTCGGGCTATTCGGTGGGAGCTTCGACCCACCGCATAACGGGCATCTGGCCCTGTGCCTGCTGGCCAGGGAACTTCTCGGCCTTGACCGGCTGATCATATCGGTATCGAAAAATCCTTTCAAGGCGCCATCGGATGCTCCGGACGATGATCGGGCAATGATGGCGCGCCTTCTTGCCGCAGAATTAAACTCCACGGGATCAATTGTCGAGGTGAGCGGGTGGGAGCTCTGCCAGCCGGGGGCTTCATACACCATTGATCTGCTTCGCCACGTTGGTGATGCCCATCCGGGTGCTGAACTGGTGCTTCTTGTAGGGGAGGATAGTTACCGGCAGATGCATAGCTGGAAATCGCCCGCTGAAATTGCCTCTCTTTGTCGAATAGCTGTTTTCGGCAGGTCTGGCTTCAGTGCGGAAGGCCAGGATTCGGATATAACCCTTCCGCAGGCACTAATTCACGAATTCGACATGCCCGTTTCCGCCACAGCCGTCAGGGCCCTTATTGCCGCCGGCCAGGCTGTCACCCATCTCGTTCCACAATCGATCGCAGCATACATTGCATCGCGCGGGCTTTACCACTGAGCCGACCTGCTTTCAGATCATCATTTACATCGACTCAGGGGCGGAAATGCCAAGGATGGTGAATCCGTTGCGCAGTACCTGGCGAACGCAGAGCGAGAGCTCCAGTCGTGCCGTGCGAATTTCCGGATCAGCCTTGAGTATAGGGCACTCATGGTAAAACTTGTGGTACAGCTCGGCGACATCGTGCAGGTACTCGACCATTTTCTGGGGTTCGAGGAAGCGCAGGCATGACTGGATGACGTCAGGATAATCAAGCAGGGCAGAGCCAAGCTCGATCTCCACCTCGCTGTCAAGGATGGCAAGTGCCTGGCCAGTTGCAGAATCCGCTTTGAACCCGACCTCCTTGTCGGCCATTCTCATCAGGCTGCATACCCTTGCGTGAGCGTACTGGAGATAAAAGACAGGGTTGTCCTTCGACTGTTTTTTTGCCAGGTCGACGTCGAAATTGAGGTGCGAGTCTTTGCTTCTCATGATGAAGAATAGGCGGGTTGCATCCGCACCGACGTCATCGATCAGGTCGTCGAGGAGGTCGGCATTCCCCTTTCGGGTAGACATCTTGATGGTCTGGCCGCCAACGGTGGTCGTGACGAACTGGTTGATGGCCACCCTGATCCTGCCGGTATCGTATCCGAGAATCTTCAGGGCCTCGTTCACATCGGGATATTCGTCGATATGGTCAGCGCCGAAAACGTTTACCATCAGCGAGAAGCCGCGATTGAACTTGGTGACATGGTAGGCGATGTCGGGAAGCCGGTAACTCGGGTCGCCGGACGACTTGATGAGCACCTTGTCCTTTTCCTGCCCGAGCTTCGTGGTCAGGAACCATGTGGCGCTGTCGTAAATCGAAATGAACCCTTTTGCGTCCAGAGCCTCAATGACCGCCTGGTTGGGAGATATGCCCCCCTCCCCGGCCCTGTATAGGGTATGCTCGTTGAAGAATGAGTCGTGGGTGATCGAAAGCCTTGCAAGGGTTTTCCGGATGGAATCGAAGATGATGCCTTCGGCGGTCTCCTTGAAGATGGCAAGGTTATCGATCGAAGCCAGCCCGTTGCCATGCTCAATGAACAGCGTCTCGGCGATATTGCCGATATAGTCGCCCTGATAATGGGTTTCAGGGAAATCCACGGCTATGCCGCACTGTTCGAGATAGCGGTACCTCACCGATTCGGCCAGAATCTGCATCTGTCGGCCGGCATCGTTGAAGTAGTACTCCCGCTGGACATCGTAGCCCTGTGTATCGAGGAGGTTTGCGATACAATCCCCGAGTACGCCGCCACGGCCGCGCCCTACAGTCAGTGGGCCGGTCGGGTTTGCGCTGACATACTCAACGATGGCGCGCTGCCCTTTGCCGACAGGGCTGCTGCCGAAAGCATCGCCTTCGGTCATCACATCCCTGACCGTGCGCATAATAAATGAGGAGTCGAGATGGAAATTGATGAAGCCCGGTCCGGCAACATCACATTTCAAGACCGTTCCGGCCGGGAAGGAGAGGAGACCGATGAGTTCTGCTGCCAGATCCCTCGGACTGCGTTTAAGCTCCTTGGCAAGCAGGAGTGCGATATTGGTGGAAAAATCACCGAATTTCTTTTCAGTCGGTTTTTCGATCAGGATATCCTTGTCGGTCTCTATGGCTGCAGAACGCAGGGCATCCTGGATGAAAGGGATGAAAAAAGCTCGCATCGGGTTCCCGTTATGACATTGTTTTTACGCTGTCGGAGAGAGCGTGAAGCTCCTCCGGCCTGAGTCCGGCAAAATCGTCGATGGTTTTGATCACATTGTCGAAATGCGCAAACGCATCGGGCCGGTTGGTCGTTGTGACGGCTATGCAGCTCATGCCGGCCGCGGCCGCCGCCTCTACACCCGGCAACGCATCTTCAAAAACGATGCACGAGGCCGGTTCGGCGCCAAGCAGTTGGGCTGCCTTGAGGAATGTTTCGGGATGAGGTTTGCCGTGGCTGACCTGATGGGCGCCGACAATGGCCTGGAACCGGGACTCCATATCGAGAAGCTCAAGGATATAGGCGATATTTTTCGGTCCGGCGCCCGTGCCGATGCCGAGCCTGATGCCGTTGGTGAAGGCGCGGTCGAGAAACTCGGCCAGTCCCGGCATCGGCAGGATGGCGTCACGGTTCATGACCCGATAGAGGATGTCCTTGAGTTCGGTGAGGCGTTCGGCATCTTCGACCGAGATCGACGGATCGAGAAAATAGCGCAGGACGTCGAGTCCTTTCATTCCTGCGGTTTCGACAAGGTAACGGTCGGGGTCGAGTCCCTGCAATCCGTAATCGCTGAAAAGGTTCACCCAGGACTGGGCGTGCATCTTCATGTTGTCAATCAGCACTCCGTCCATGTCGAAAATGAATGCCTTGCACCCGATGGCTGGTGGGGTTATGAGGAGGCTCATGCTGCAGGCTCCCCGAGATGCATTGCCTGCCTGACTTCAGTCATGGTTGCCTGGGCTATCCGGCGTGCCTTTGTTTCACCGTCGTGCAGGATCTGGCGAACCAGGTCGGGACGAGCTTCGTAATAGCGGCGTTTTTCGAGCATTGGAGCGAGTTCCCCGGAAATGTTTGCGGCACACATCTTTTTGCAGTCAACACAACCCAGTGCCCCAGAGCGACATCCCTGCTCAATCGAAGAGAGCTCTTCCGGTTTGGAGAATTTCTGGTGGTAGCTGTAAACAAGGCAGACTTCGGGTCTGCCGGGATCGTTTCTCCTGACTTTCTGTGTGTCGGTCACGGCATTGCGCATTTTAGCCCAGGTCTCCTCCGGAGTGTCGCTCAACAGGATCGTATTGCCGAGAGACTTTGACATTTTGGCCTTGCCGTCCAGGCCGACGAGGCGCGAAAACTTCGTTATTTTCGGGGCGGGTTCAGGAAAAACATCCCCGATGACCGGGTGCTGGTATTGGCTGTTGAATTTCCTGGCGATCTCCCGGGTGATCTCCACGTGGGGGATCTGGTCTTCACCTACAGGCACCACATTGCCTTTGTACAGGAGGATGTCCGCCGCCTGCAGCACGGGGTAGCCGAGGTGCCCGTAGACCAGGGAGTCCATGTTCAGGTCGCGAACCTGCTCCTTCAGTGTCGGGTTCCTCTCGAGTCGGGCGGTGGTGATCAGCATGGCGAAGATCAGGAACAGCTCGGCGTGCTCCTTGACCTGCGACTGCCTGAAAACCGGGCTTTTCTCCGGATCGACCCCTGCGGCCAGCCAGTCGACAAGCATGTCGATGGTGTTTTCGTAAATGCTGCCGGTATCGAGCGAGGTGGTGAGGTTGTGGTAATCGGCTATCAGGAAGCAGGTCTCGTATGCCCGGCTGCCGTCAGGCTGAAGGAGGTTCTGCTGTTCGATCCAGTTCTCGAGTGCACCCGTATAATGACCGAGATGCAACCTGCCGGTCGGCCGCATTCCGCTTAAAATTCTTTGTGTCGACATGTCGCCCTGTTTCGTGTCTTGTCTTGAAAACGCCCATGGGACGCTGTTTTCAGGCTCTATCCTTTACTTGCTTTCGAAGTTATAACAGTTGCGACAAAGATAAAAGCATTGTTTTTGTTTTTTGTTTTCAGAACGCTATATTAGTCAACTTGTTTTTAATTGCGTCAGTCAATAAAAACAGACCCATTTAGGAGAGTAAGTCCTATACAACATTCTCTTGCCCAACCATGTCAGGTCCGGAAGGAAGCAGCATCCGGCAATGTGAGTGTGTGATATAGTCAGCTTGCTCTCCTTTTTTTATTTGCAAAAATAACGGCACAGGAGTCACCAATGGATACATCGATGAAAAAAGCTGAATTTCTGAAGGAGCCGATCAGGCATATCGAGATTATGAAACATAACGTTGTGCCGATGGTCGAGCAGATGGCCGATATGGCTTTTCAGGCAAGGAACCTTGCGCGCGCAGCCTCGATCGTCGACCTCATGCAGAAAGACAAAGAGTGTGCTGTTATCCTGACCCTTGCCGGATCGCTCATCAGCGCCGGGCTCAAGCAGGTCATTGTCGACATGATCGACAACCACATGGTTGATGCCATCGTCTCTACCGGCGCCAACATCGTCGACCAGGACTTTTTCGAGGCGCTCGGCTTCAAGCACTACAAAGGCAGCCAGTTCGCCGACGACTCCGAACTCAGGGAGCTGAGTATAGACCGCATTTACGATACCTACATCGACGAGGATGACCTTCGCATCTGTGACGACACCACGGCAATCATCGCAAACTCCATGAAGCCGGGCGCCTACTCATCCCGCGAATTCATCGTCGAGATGGGGCGCTACATCGAAGAGAAGGGTCACGATAAAAATTCGATCGTCTACAAGGCCTACGAAAAGGGCGTGCCGATCTTCTGCCCGGCATTCTCGGACTGCTCGGCAGGTTTCGGCCTGGTGCACCACCAGTGGCATAACCCGGACAACCATGTCTCGATCGACTCGGTCAAGGATTTCCGCGAGTTGACAAAAATCAAGATCGAAAACGACAGGACCGGCATCTTCATGATCGGTGGCGGTGTGCCGAAGAACTTTACGCAGGATATCGTGGTTGCAGCTGAGGTACTCGGTTACGAGGATGTATCGATGCACACCTATGCCGTGCAGATCACGGTGGCCGACGAGCGCGATGGCGCACTTTCCGGCTCCACCCTGAAAGAGGCGAGCTCATGGGGCAAGGTCGATACGGTTTACGAACAGATGGTATACGCCGAAGCGACGATCGCATTCCCGCTGATCGCAGGCTATGCCTACCACAAGAGGAACTGGGAAGGAAGGATCGCCAGGAACTTCAACGCCATGCTTGACAGCAAAACAGTCAACGCCTGAGGAGGCAACATGAAATTTTTCATCGATACAGCCAATCTTGACGAGATTCGCGCCGCCGACGAACTTGGCGTGCTTGACGGTGTCACGACCAACCCGTCTCTGATCGCCAAAATCGTCAGCGACCCGGCCAATTTCACCTACACCGACTTCAAGGAGCACATCGCAAAGATCTGCGCCATAGTCGATGGACCGGTAAGCGCTGAAGTGACCACCCTCAAGGCGGACGAGATGATCGCCCAGGGCGAGGACCTTGCGGCGATCCACGAAAACGTGGTCGTCAAGTGCCCGCTTACCATCGACGGACTCAAGGCGATCAAGCACTTTTCAAGCCAGGGGATCAGGACCAACGCGACACTTGTGTTCACGCCCAACCAGGCGCTGCTTGCCGCAAAGGCTGGAGCCGACTACGTCAGCCCCTTCGTCGGCCGCCTCGACGACATCAGCACTGACGGCATGGGCCTTGTCGAGCAGATCGTCACCATGTACGACAACTACGGCTACCTGACGGAGGTGATCGTAGCCAGCGTCCGCCATCCGCAGCACGTCATCGAAGCTGCGATGATCGGTGCCGATATCGCAACCATACCCTATTCGGTCATCAAGCAACTGGCCAACCACCCTCTGACCGACAGCGGCCTGAAAAAGTTCATGGAAGACGCCGCCGTCATGAAGAAGTAGGTTCCGCCCTGTTTCATACGATTATCAAAAGGAAGCCGCAACCCGGCTTCCTTTTTTTGTGCCCCTGATTTGCCGCATAGCGGCCACACCGGCGCTATTTACCTGTCCGCACTATTTCATTTTTAGGTTTACAACATGTTATGTTTGAAGGGAGTGGTGATTGAACGGCGGATCATTAACATTTCAGGGTGAAGAGCATGGTGGATTATGATGGCAATACGGGGCTTTCCGGCGATGAACTCGATGGACTTGAATCGTTTCTGCTTTTCGAGTCGGGGTTGCTGCATCCGATGGAGCTGGAAACGCTCGATGGATTCCTGACGGCAATAATAGTCGGGCCGGAGATCGTAAAACCGGCCGAATGGCTTGCCTGGGTATGGGATACCTCCGGAAATGGAGCATCCCCCAAATTTCAGTCGGCAGAAGAGGAATCCCGGATCACCGGAATCGTGATGAGGTTGATGAAGCTGATCGTCGTCCAGTTGCAGGAAGAGCCGGACGAGTACAGGCCTTTGCCTGACAGGATCGATTATGCGGACGTGGATTCAGCGCGTCGTGCAGCCCGGGCGTGGAGTGTGGGGTTCATGCTCGGAGTCAGGGTATGGAGCAGCTCATGGACTCCTCTGCTGAAAAATGAAATGGCGGCATCAACAACGGTCATTATCGGCGTGGTCGCCGGGATGTTCCGTGAATCACTCCAGATAGACGAGGAGAAAGAGTACAAATTCTGGTACTCCGTCCCGGACGCAGTTCTTGACATCAGGGAGTTCTGGGTGAAGAGAATGCTG
>JAAXXK010000063.1 GCA_013334525.1 Chlorobiaceae bacterium | reverse complement strand
CCGGGCCTCGATGGCGAGCGACGCCCCGGTCATTATAGCCTGCAGCGCTTCGTCGACAGACATGGCGGGGCCCTGTGCAAGATTCGACGACCCGTGGCGCACCTTGAAGCAACGCAGCATCGGGTGCTGGGCAAAATCGTGGTTCACCCCCATGTCGATCACTTCGAGATCGGCACCGGCGTGGCGGGAAAGGACGTTGATGGCCGCACCGCCGCCAAGCATGTTGTATACCATCTGGGGAGTCACCTGGGCCGGGAAGGCAGAAACCCCTTCAGCGGCAACGCCGTGGTCGGCCGCGAAGCAGAACACCTTCTTTTTCAAAAGCACAGGATCGGATGTGCCTGTGGCAAGGGCATATTTCATGACGATCTCCTCGAGCCGACCGAGGCTGCCCTGCGGCTTGGTCAGATCGTCGAGGCGCGCCTGGACTGCCGGAGCCAGGGAGATATCGACGGGATTGATTGCAGAGAGAAGCTGTTGAAAGCGGTCGTGCATGGGTACGGAAGTTGGAAATTAATGCTGTTTCAGGACTATCGGCAGGCCGCTGCAAAGCAGGTAGGCCTGTGTGGAACACTCGGCGACGCGCCGGTTCAGGGTGCCGGCAAGGTCACGGAAGGAGCGGGCCATGGCGTTTTCAGGCACGATGCCCATGCCGACCTCGTTCGAAACAAGGATGATGTCGCAGGGTGGCGCCTTCAACACTTCGAGCAAGGCTTCGATACGGGCCTCGATAGCCTCCTGCTCGCCCAGGTGGTGCATCAGGTTGCCGAGCCAGACCGTCAGGCAGTCCAGCAGCACGACTCCCCCTTCGGGCAGCTGACTGATCGCCCTGTCGACGAAGAGCGGCTCTTCGATGGTCGTAAAGGAATCTGCCCGCTCCTGGCGGTGACGCCCTATACGATCCCGCATCTCGTCATCGAAGGCTTCGGCTGTAGCCAGGAAGGTGCGGCGCCCATAGGGTTCGGCAAGCCGAAGGGCATAACTGCTCTTGCCGCTTCTGGCGCCGCCGGTCACATAGATCACTTCATGCATGGTATTTACGGGACATTTTGCGGCTGGTGACCGATTGGTGGAAAATTGGACCCATCGTATCAGGATGAAAACCGTTCGAGTGCCTGGAGCGAGGAGAGAAAATCAGGCTCCGAAAAAATCTCAAGGGTAAAGACCTTCGGCAGCCCCCCCTCTGCACGAAGAGCCGCGACGACAAGCTCAAGCGCTTCCGGCTTCATGAAGGCAAGCGAGTTGTGGTCCCGCCCATCACTGGTGCCATGCATGTGGAGCACCCTGGCGCTTGAGAGGTATCGCTCGAGATATTCAGCAGTCGGAAATCCGTAGAATTCGAGATGGCCGACGTCGAGCGTCACCGAAAAACCTGCCTCCTCGACGACAGGCCAGACCAGCTCAAAGGGGTAGTTCAGGTTTTCTGCGCAGAACATCGAGGCCGGCTCGCCACATCCGTCAAGCAGCAGTCGGGCCGAGTCGCGGAGCGAATCCGTGAAGCCCGTGGTCTGGTCGACCGAAAAGCGGTTGATATCGACGCCCGGCCCAGCCTCGAAGTGCATGACGAAGGCCGACTTCGGCAGGTCGCCAACCAGGTCGACGATCCTCCGGCACTTGCCGACCGAACGCACACGCTCATGCCTCTCTTCGTTGCCAAGATAGACATCCATCGGCAGATGCACCGAATAGGTCAGGCTGTGCTCCCCCGCCAACTCCGCAAGAAGCGCTATATCCTCCCTCGAAGGCAGGTTGCAGAACTCGTCCGATTCGAACAGCACCAACTCGATATCCTGCACCTTGTCGCAGAGGTAACGGACGTTGGGGATGATGTCGTCCGGTACGATATAGGAGGTGGTACCGAGCCTGAACGGATAACTGTTAATCATAATATCTGCTGCTATTTCGAGACATCCTGCTTGAGCAGGGCCATCAGTTCATGAATACCCGACCACTCCTTCGCCCCTGCGGATCTAAGCTGGAGGGCCATGGCTCCCGCGGCCCCGTCGGTCGTGTAGTCCCGGTCGGCGATACCTGCGGCCATCCAGACCGGCTTGCCGGCCTTGAGAGCATCCGAAGCGAGCTGGAGGTTTATGAGGTTGCCCGACCCGATCGGTACAAGCCCCACAATGACCCCGTCGGCCCTCTCGACCATGCTGCGGGCCTCTTCGAACGCCTGGCGGCCGACAGCGGAAAACGGCTGTTCGAGCACGCAGGCAATATCGAGCGCTCGTGCTGCTTCGGCGTCGGAATCGAGGCGATTGAGCACCCCGGCAGAGAGATCGAACCCTTCGATCAACAGGCGCCGGAACAGCTCGATGCCCGAACCGCCGCCGCTGATGACGTGCAGGCGCTTGTGGACTGAAGTACGGCGAAGCGCCATATCGAGCGCACCGCTCACCACCGGGTTGCCTGAGTATGGGTCCCTGCGTACGTGGAGGTCGCAGTCGTAAACCCTGCTGAGCAGCTCCTCCTGCATGACCTCCCCCGGAGAACCCTTGCATACCAGCTGTCCGCGATCCATCAGCATGAGCCTGTCGGCGATCTGGGCGGCGAGGTTCAGGTCGTGGCTGACCAGCAGCACCGTGATCTTCTGTTCACGGTTGATGTTCATCAGGATCCTGAGCACCTCCTGGCTGTGGTTGATGTCGAGGTGCGCGATCGACTCGTCGAGCATGATGATGCGCGGCTCCTGGGCAAGGGCCATGGCAAGGGCCGTGCGCTGCTGCTCCCCGGCGCTGAGCTCGTTGAAGAGGCGGTCTTTCAGGTCGAACACGTTGGTGTAGATCATCGCCCGCTCGGCGCTGTCGTAATCCTTCGAATCGGCACCTCCCCATCCTCCCCTTGAGCTCCTGCCCAGCATGACGATCTCGGCAACCGTGAAGGCCATCGGGGATTCGAGCTTCTGCGGCACCACGCCGATGAGCGAAGCCCTATCCCGAGCCTTGAGCGAAGAGACTTCGCGTCCGAAAAGCTCCACCCTGCCCTGAGCAGGTTTGATGAGGCCGGTGGCCGTCTTGAGCATGGTGCTCTTGCCGGAGCCGTTCGGTCCGATCACGGAGACGAACTCCCCTTCGGCGATACTGAAATCGACCTCCTGCAGCACAGGCCGCCCCTTGTATCCGGCGGAAACTCCCCTGAAGGCGAGCGCCGGTTTCTGTTTGTCAGTCGATCCAGGCATATTTCATCTTCCTTCGCAGCACGATGAGGAAAAAAGGACCGCCGGCAAGCGCCGTAACGACGCCGACGGGAATTTCGATCGGGGCCATGACGGTTCTGGCAATGGAGTCGCACAGCACCAGGAAGGTACCTCCTCCAAGCGCCGAAGCAGGCACGAGCCAGCGGTGGTCAGGGCCGAAGAGCGCACGCATGACGTGCGGAACGATCAGCCCCACAAAGCCGATCATCCCCCCCATGGAGACCGCAGTCGCCGCTAGCAACGTGGCCAGCAGCAGGCTTGAGATCGTCACCACTCCGGCGTTCAGTCCCTGGTAGTGGGCCATCTCACGGCCAAGCGTCAGCACGTTCAGGGCAGGGGCGAGCAACCACAGCCCTACGATTGCGCAAACGATGATCAGCAACGAAACCGCCTGCTCGGCCCATGAGCCCGGCTGCAGGTTGCCCAGCATCCACCAGACCACGGTATGCATGCCGTCGATGTCAGCGGTGGAGACGAGAAACATGATGACGCTGGAGCAGATGGAGCTGACGATCACCCCGCTCAGGATGAGGCTGTAGACAGAAGGAACACCGCCCTGGTTGGCGATGCCGTAGACGGCCATGAGGGTAAGCAGGGCGAAGAAAAACGCTGTCAGTGGAAGGCCGACAGCGCCCAGCAGGCCGCCACCGACCAGGATGCTCAGGGCCGCGCCGAGTCCTGCGCCGCCGCTGACGCCGAGCACATAGGGTTCAGCAAGGGGGTTGCGAAGGATAGCCTGGAACACGGTGCCGGAGGTCGACAGGGCCGCGCCGACCATCATCCCCATGAAAAAGCGCCCCAGCCGAAGCGAAAAGATGGCCTGGCCGGATGAGGCCGTCATATCGGGAAGCCCGATGCCTGATGGGCCAAGCAGCAGCGACAGGCCGAGCAGCACCGGCACAGCGACAATGAACAACAGGGCGCGACGCCGGTTCGGCGACGCCTTGGCGGGAAAAGGCCGGCAGCCGTCGCCGCCGGATATGCGAGCCTTTGGAGGCAAACTCACTCCTCTACCCCGGCCTGGGAGAGCAGCCCCTGCTCGTATCCGTGTTTGACCATGCGCATCTCGGTGACGGTATCGGCAATGTCGATAAGCTCCTGGGGAGCGTTGCGACCGGTCAGGACGATGATCTTGCCTTCAGGCGCCGATCGAATGGCTTCGACCAGCGGTTCGAGCGGTATGAGATTCTGCGACAGGGCGAAGCAGACCTCATCGAGCAGGACGAAATCATATTCATCGGACTTCAGCGCCTCCAGCGCCTCCCCGAGGCCGGTAAGCGCAGCCTGGATATGCGACTCCATCAACGGACTGGACGGGTCGGTGGGAAGAAACCCTTTTCCGTAGTGGTTCCAGGTCACATCGTCGAAACGGGAGAAAAAAAGCATTTCGCCGACCCCCTCCTGCGCCTTGACGAACTGGATGACCCTGGCAGTCATGTCGTGGCCGAGCGCACGGGCGAGCATACCGAACGAGGCCGTGCTTTTGCCCTTGCCGTTACCTGTAAAAAGAAGAACCCGTTTCTGTTTCATGGTTTTTCAGTTGGTTTCACCGTCAAGCCTGCGGCCGACCTTTAAAAAAGGTGGCAAAGCCAGCCGATGTTTAAAATACATGCTCCCCACCCAAAGGCAAAGCGAGCCGGGAACTGAATAGAACGTTTTTTCAGGAGACGACCGGCTCGATTCCCGCAATCCTGAACAGGGCTTCAATATCAAGGCTCTCTTCGAAATGGTCGGCCAGCCGGTCGAACACATCCTTCCAGGAGCTCTTGTCTTCAGCACTCGCCTGATATCGGTTATCGAGCCTATGGAGAAACCAGGTGCGGACATCCGGTTCGTCGAAAAATCCGTGGAAATAGGTGCCCATGACCCGACCGTCCTCGCTCTGTGCCCCGTCAAGCCCGTCAGACGAAACTCCATTGCACTGGGTAACCTCAACCATCCCGTTCGTTCCGGACACGACACTCGTCCTGCCCATATGGATCTCGTAACCACGCACGAGCACGGAGGTGCCGAAAATCACTCCACTCATGTTGTTCAGTGCCTTTTCACGCTCCATCACCGTTTCGGCCGGCAACATGCCTAGCGCGTTGCTGATGCCGGCAGGACCTTCGACGCCATGCGGGTCGTCGATCGACTCACCCAGCATCTGGTATCCGCCGCAGAGCCCCATGATGATGCCCCCGCCGGCCCTGAACGCCTCGATGTACTCTCGCCATCCCATCGAAAACATCCACTCCAGGTCGCCCCTCACGTTCTTCGATCCCGGCAGCACCAGGGCCCTGTAGGAATCGAGCGGTTTTGGATAATGCAGCCAGTGAAGCTCGACCGCGGGATCCTGTTCAAGCGGGGTAAGGTCGGTAAAGTTCGATATATGGGGAAAATAGATCACGGCGATGCCGATCTTTTCCGGTGAAGGCTCATGCTTCGGATCGACCACCGAATTGAGCGGCACAGCATCTTCGGCGTCGATCGAGAAGCCGCGGTAATATGGGATCACGCCGAGCACAGGCACCCCGGTCATCGATTCAAGCATCCGGACCCCATCCTCGAAGAGCGACTTGTCCCCCCTGAACCGGTTGACGATCACCCCCTTGACCAGCGCACGATCCTCCGGAGGAATTACCGCAAGCGTGCCTGCGACCTGGGCGAACACCCCGCCGCGATCGATGTCCGCGACAAGGATTACCGATGCCCCAGCTTTTCGCGCTGTGCGGAAATTGACGAAGTCACGGTCGTAGAGGTTCATCTCGGCACACGACCCGGCTCCCTCGATGACGATCATCTCGTAACGCGCCATCAGGCGTCCGAGACTTTCGAAGGCCGCTTCCGACCAGCGGGCGGTATCACCGAAATACTCCTTCGCCGTCCGGTCGGTGCACACCTTGCCCTGAAGCACCACCTGGGCGCCGGTATCGGTATTGGGCTTGAGGAGCACCGGATTCATGTCTGAATGAGGCTCCACCCGCGCAGCATGTGCCTGCACGATCTGCGCACGCCCCATCTCGTCCCCGGCAATGGTCACGCCGGAATTGTTTGACATGTTCTGCGCCTTGAAAGGGGCCACATCGATGCCCGCATTGCTGAAAATGCGGCAAAGGGCGGTCGCGACGATGCTTTTACCAACATCCGACGCCGTGCCCAGAATGGCAATATTATTCATCACTTTATCCTGTTATAACACATTGGGCATATCAATTATCCGCAGTAAGCGTTTTGAGCAACATCCTGTTTCACCATTGCCCTTCATGAATCAGCTCCTCAAGCTGCATTCTCGGAAGCCAGCCGGCCTGCTCCAGTTCAGGGGTTTCATGGAAAAAACTCACCTGGCCAATGCAGAGCCATGCTATCGGCATGACATGTTCGGGAATGCCGAGCACCTTCCGGACATGATCATGATGGATGATGCTGACCCAGCCGACCCCGAGGTTTTCAGCTCTTGCGGCAAGCCAGAGGTTCTGCACTGCGCACACCGAACTGTAGAGATCCATCTCGGGGTTGGCCGTCCGACCGATCACGACCTCACCAGTGCGCCTCCTGTCGCAGGTAACGCAGATACCAAGCGGCGCCTCCGTTATCCCCTCGAGCTTGAAGCTCCGGTACTGATCCCGCTGCTTTCCGGTAAACATGGCCGCAGCTTCGGCATGGGCGATCTCGAACCCATCCTTGATCTGCTGTCGCACATCCCTGTCTTTGACCAGGATGAAGTCCCACGGCTGCATGAATCCTACACTCGGGGCGTGATGTGCCGCATCGAGCACCCTGCGTATCGCGTCATCGGGCACCGCATCCGGAAGGAACTGCCCCCTTACGTCTCGACGGCTGTAAATGACCTTGTACAGGGCATCGCGCTCAGTGTCGCTAATGTTCGTATTAAGCATCGTTCAATGTCTTTATCTACTATTTCAGGAAAAGAGGCCGTCTCATAAGCCAGAATAATGCAGGCTCATTGCCCCTACGGAAGCATGGCTGTCTCAAAAGGCTAGTCGACCAACGGAGGGCGGACATTCCTGTCCGCCATTAGAGTTCCCGGTAGTCGAAGAATGTAATGAGAACGTCTCATAAGTCAAGATGATGAAGGGTCTTTGAAGCCCCGGGAACGCCAAGCACCAGCTTGGCATCTTTATGGATAAGCAAAATCACTCTGTATCAACGTTAACAGAAAAAAATCTACCCTTTCATGGCTTAATCCGGTACTCGTTTATGAATTGCCGTGCTTGTGGCGTTCCTGATTTACTTTAAGGCAGAGGAGCGCACAACGCGCTCCATCCGCTTCGCTCAACCGGCATTCCGGGTTCTCAGATATCAGCCCTGATCCCGACAGTCAGGGTACGTCCTGGCATGGAGTAGCCCCTGACATACTCGTAGTTCCTGTCGAACAGGTTATTTACTTCAGCCGAGATGGTAACACCGGTGCCACGCGCCTTGCCCTCTCCGAGAAAAACCTTTTTCGAAAGCGATACGCTGGCCAGTGGAAAACCAGCCTTCGTCACAACCCGACCCGACCAGTCTTCCCAAACCTGGACTTTGGTCTTGCCGGTATAGGCAAGGTTGAACATTCCTTTAAAGCCATGCCTGTCGTGCACAGTAAACCCGGTCGAAGCAGTCCATTCCGGAGTATAGAGCAGTTTTGCCCCGGTGGCGTTATCACTGTACTCGGTCAGGCGCGTACCGTTAACAAAGGGAGAAATCGCCCATTCAGGACCGAAAGGCCTCATGGTACCTGAAAGACCGGCCTCGAATCCGGAAAGCTTTGCTCC
>JAAXXK010000022.1:27314-41076 GCA_013334525.1 Chlorobiaceae bacterium | reverse complement strand
TATCGGCGTGGTCGCCGGGATGTTCCGTGAATCACTCCAGATAGACGAGGAGAAAGAGTACAAATTCTGGTACTCCGTCCCGGACGCAGTTCTTGACATCAGGGAGTTCTGGGTGAAGAGAATGCTGAATGATGAGTTATGAATGATGAATGAAGAGGGGATCGAGATCTCTATTCAATTCAGCACTCATCATTCAGCATTTCCCCAGTTTGTATTCAATTCATAATTCAGCATTCATAACTCATCATTCTCTTCACCGGTACACCGATTCTATCTTCACCCTTGCGGTGCCTTTTTCGTAGAAGCCGAGGCGTTTGGCCGCTTCTGCGCTCAGGTCGATTACCCGGCTGTCGACGAAGGGACCCCGGTCGTTGACCCTGACGACGATGGAGGCATTGGTCTCAAGGTTGGTGACCCTGACGATCATGGGCAGCGGAAGGTACTTGTGTGCCGCGCTGGGCAGGTCGGGGTCGAAGGTCTCCCCATACGCGGTCGGCTGGCCGTTGTGCTGCTCGAGCGTCTCCTTCCCGTACCACGAGGCGATTCCTGTCTCCTCATATTCATAGGCCTGATCGAAGCTCATTGGCACATAAAGGCGGCCGTCGATGAGGTAGGGGTCGTTTTTTATTTTACCAATCCGGTATGCCTCTTCGGGCGAAATTCCCCTGATGTCGCGGCTTGGCAGAGGTTTTTTCGTGCTCCTGTACGGTTCCGGTTCTCTCATGGTCGAACAGGCTCCGAGTGTGAGGAGGAGGAAGGGTAAAAGTACCTGAATCCGTTTTTGAATGGTCATGGATGGCTCATCTGGCAGTCATTGTTCCCGTACTGATATAAACATCATACATCGGTGAATTTTCAGGGGGGCATTTGCGTTAAAGTCTTGTCCCTCTGCGAAATAATAGCCAATTCGACAGAATTTTCCAGAGTCCCTTGTATATTTCCAGTCATGATCCCCCTGTGAGGCGGGCTGTTGTTGACATGACGGGGTGGATTATTCCGGGCAAATGGCAAATATCCTGAACGATGATCGACGCAATGAACGAAAAAGGAAAAAGACGGCTGTCGGGTGTGATGATTCTTCACGGGTTTACTGCAAATCTTGAGAGTGTCAGGGAGCTTTTCGGCCCTTTCGGCCGTTTCAACCTCAAGCTCGAGGCTCCTTTGCTGAGGGGACATGGTGCCTCTTCCCCGGATCAGCTTCGGGGAGTGACATGGAAGGATTGGCTTGAAGATGCCGAGCGAGCCATTAAAAAGGTCGCAGGAGAGGAGGGCAAGGTCGTTGTGGTTGGCCATAGCATGGGAGCCCTGCTTGCCCTTCAGCTGGCTGCCAGGCATCCTGAACTGGTCGATTCGCTTATCCTGGCTACGCCGCCAATGAAACTGGCCACTCTCTTTGCCCCAGGTCGCCCCCTGCATTTTATTGCTCCCATCGTCAGCCGCCTTGTCGATCGCTGGGAGATGAAGTCCCGCTTTGCAGACCCGGAAAAAGCCGTGATGCCGAAGCAGTATGAATGGGCGCCGACCAGGACCATCATGTCGATGTTTGATCTTCTTGCCGAGACCCGTCCGATTATGGGGCGTATCAATGCGCCGACCCTCATCCTTCATGGACGCAACGAAAGCATCGTACTGCCTGAAAGCGCCGACATGGTGTTTCACGCAATTTCGACGAGTCCTGAAAAAAAGAGTATTGTCTGGTTTGAGAAGACGGATCACCAGATATTCTGTGACTGTGAGCGAAAGGAGGCTGTCGGTGCTGCCGTCGATTTCGTCGCGAGACGGGTAGCGGCTTCCGAAGCCTCTGTTTTGGCATAGCCCTATTTCGATTCGCAGCAATTTTCGTTTTTATATATGGCCAACGAATAACTGTTCAGCTCCATGAGAAAAATATTGCTTCGTTCATTCAGGCTGTTGTCAGTTGCATTTGCACTGCTGCCTTTTGAACTCCAGGCAGCGGAACCGGTCGCCCTGAATGCGGCTCCGCTCGTGGCCGATTCACCGAACAGGGGAGTCCATCTCGACGAAATCTCGATAGGCACCGGTTATGCCTGGGGAGAGCTGAAGCATACCCGTACTTCATTTCGGGCTTATCCGGCATTTGTACGGTTCGGGTTCGACATGAATTCGGTTTTCGGCATGAAACAGAGCAAGGGGACCCTGCAACTGGCGATTGAGCCGTTTGCAAACCCGGTCACCAAACCCGAGTCCGGCGTTGAGGCCGGCCTTGGCATTTTCATCCGATACCTGCATCCTTTATCGTCGTCGGTGAAGCTGGTATCCGAAGTCGGCTCCGGGCCTATGTATCTGGGCATCAATACCCGCGAACAGGGCAAAAAGGGATTCAATTTCATGAACCAGTTTGGCGCCGGACTCCAGATGGCCGTTACCGAAAGCAGCGCATTGACGTTGGGATACCGTTTTCGTCATCTTTCCAACGCAGGCATCTCCGAACCGAACAGGGGTATCAATACCGGTGCGGTGGTCATCAGCTATTCAATGCTGTACTGAGGCCTCAAAACATTTTTTGACTTCGAGGAGAACCCATGGGCATTTCCCGTCGACAATTTTTCAAGGCCTTTAGCGGGATGGTGGCATCTCTTTCCGTTTTAACGGTGACGGCTGAACGACTTTTTGCGAAGTGGAACGCAGGGGCGTTTCATGCCGGCAAGCTCGACGATGCGGTAAGGGAAAAGTATGGCGCCCTGCCGGTCGAAGATTCTGCGGCCATAAAGTTGACCGTTCCGGAGATCGCTGAAGACGGCGCGTTTGTGCCGGTTTCGATATCGTCCGATATGCCGGGCATAACCAACATCACCATCTATTCTGAAACAAATGTGTTTCCGCTCGTCGCATCTTTCGATGTGTTGCCGCGAATGCGCCCTGACCTTTCGCTGCGGGTCAGGATGGCCGAGACCGGAAAGATTACGGCCATTGCGCAGGCCGGCGGTCGGCTCTACCGCTCTTCAAGGCTGGTCGTCGTCAGCGTGGGCGGTTGCGGTTGAGTAAGCTGGTCATTTAATATCAAGCACTGGATCATGAAATTAAAGGCTGTAGCCCAGGGTGAGGTGGTTTCGGTTAAACTGCTTATCCAGCATCCAATGGAAACCGGGCGTCGGAAGGACGCCGCCGGCAATATCGTTCCGGCCAATTATATCACCGAGGTCACGGCATCGCACAAGGGTGAGGATGTTTTCCATGCCGAATTCGGTCCCGGCGTTTCCAGGGACCCTTACCTCTCGTTTCAGTTCGCCGGCGCAAAAGCGGGGGATACGTTGTCCATCTCCTGGGTCGACACGAACGGAGGCGCTGAAAAATCTGACTTTACCATAACCGGGATCTGATCTGGCGGGTGCTTGACTGAATTGCCGGCAACAAGAATAACCATGCGTATTGTCGACCTGAGCCACGTGATCACTTCGGATATGCCTGTCTGGCCGGGAACTTCCCCTCCGGAATTTTCGGAGATATGCACGATTGCCCGCGATGGCTTCGCCGAGCAGTCGATCAGCATCTCTTCCCACACAGGCACCCATATCGATGCTCCGGCCCACATTATTGACGGCGGGGCTTCGATTGACACTCTCGATATCGGCCGTTTCTTCGGCAAAGCCCTTCTTGTCGATCTGTACTCGCAACCAGGTGGCTCCATCCCTGTCGAAGCGCTTCGTCCGTTCGCGCCCCTGATCGAACAGAGCGATTTCTTGCTGCTTCATACCGGCTGGAGCCGGTTCTGGGGCCAGGGCGGCTATGACCGGGACTATCCCGTACTCTCCGCCGGGGCAGCTTCGTGGATTGCCGGGTTCAGCCTCAAGGGGGTGGGGATCGATGCTCCATCCTTCGATCTTTCGGGGTCCGACGACTATCCGGTTCACCGGTGTCTGCTCGCCGAAGGCATACTTTTAATCGAAAACCTCACCAATCTCGATCGATTAAATGAAGATCTTTTTTTCCTTTCGGTACTCCCCCTTGGCATCGTTGGCGCCGAAGCCTCCCCCGTGAGGGCAGTTGCGCTTCTTGAGCCTTTTGCGTGAAAAGGGTTCCGTTGCCGGAATTGATTTTCTTCACCCCTCCAATCGACCTCGATTAACGATCGTTATTCAAATATTTTTGCATTTTTCAAAAAAGGGGTTACTTTTTCGTCAACTTTTTTGCCTTTGCGTACTGTGTTCTTTCCTATCGAAACCATCAGGATTATGGACAGCTCTGCGCGTACTCGTTTTTCTTCCATAACCAGCAAAGTGATCATGGCGCTCGCCGGGTTATTTCTGGTTACGTTTCTTCTGGTTCATCTCGGCATCAATCTGCTGCTTCTTGCCGGTGACGGCGGCCAATCGTTTACGGCTGCGGCAGGATTCATGGCAACCAACCCGGTTATCAGGATTTTCGAGGTGGTGCTCTTTGGCGGATTCCTTCTGCACATGGTATTCGGCCTCATAGTCACTCTTCGCAACCGTGCATCGCGGCCGTTGCGATATCAGCACAAGAGCAGGAGCGAGACCTCCCCCCTTTCCAAATACATGTTCCACAGCGGCGTCGTTGTCTTCGTTTTCCTGATTCTCCATTTCATCGATTTCTACTTTGTCAAGGTCGGACTGGTTGCGCCGCCATCAGGCATCGACCGTCACGATTTCTACCGGCGCTCGATTCTTCTCTTTTCCGACAAGGGTTATTCGGCGATCTATCTGGTCAGTTTCCTTTTTCTCGGATTTCACCTGAACCATGCCGTCCAGGCAGCATTCCAGACCATTGGAGTGAGCCACAACAAGTACATCGGGACTATCAAGGTGGTAAGCATACTCTATGCCATCATTGTTGCCGGCGGATTCATGGTCATTCCTTTCTGGTTCATACTTGTCAGGTAATGCCACAGCACTGCATTCCGATCTCCATGAACGTTACCGCAAACATCTACCGTACATGATTAACCTGAACGCAGGTGCACCAAAGGTGCCTCTTGCCGAACAATGGGCCACCTACAAGGCCGGCTGCAAACTGGTCAATCCGAACAACAAGCGCAAACTGGACATTATCGTGGTTGGTACCGGCCTGGCCGGCGCTTCCGCGGCTGCGACCCTTGGCCAGCTTGGCTATAACGTCAAGGCATTCTGCTATCAGGATACTCCGCGCCGCGCGCACAGTATCGCAGCCCAGGGCGGTATCAACGCGGCCAAGAACTACCAGAACGACGGCGACAATGTTTACCGGCTGTTCTATGACACGATCAAGGGAGGCGACTACCGGGCGCGCGAGTCGAACGTGTACCGCCTTGCATCGATAAGCCCCGAAATCATCGACCTCTGCGTGGCGCAGGGGGTTCCGTTCGCCCGCGAGTACGGCGGCCTGCTGGCCAACCGTTCTTTCGGCGGCACCCAGGTCTCGAGGACATTCTACGCGCGGGGCCAGACCGGCCAGCAGCTGCTCATCGGAGCCTACAGCGCCCTGAGCCGCCAGATCGCCGAAGGTACCGTGAAGCTTTACAACCGCCGTGACATCCTGGATGTTGTGCTTGTCGACGGTCGCGCTCGCGGCGTGATCGCCCGAAACCTGGTTACCGGCGAGATCGAACGCCATTCCGCCCATGCAGTGGTGATCGCCTCAGGCGGTTACGGCAACGTGTTCTACCTTTCGACCAACGCGATGGGCTCGAACATTACCCCGGCATGGAGTGCCTACAAGAAGGGCGCCCTGTTTGCCAACCCATGTTTCACCCAGATCCACCCGACCTGCATTCCCGTCCATGGAGAGTTCCAGTCAAAGCTGACGCTGATGAGCGAAAGCCTTCGAAACGATGGCCGTATATGGGTTCCCCTTGACAAGGCTGATGCGGAAAAGCTTCGCCAGAAGAAGATCCGGCCTGAGGATATCCCCGAGTCGAAGCGTGATTATTACCTCGAGCGCCGTTACCCGGCATTCGGCAACCTTGTTCCGAGGGATGTCGCCTCCAGGGCGGCCAAGGAGCGTTGCGACGCCGGATACGGTGTCGGAACCACCGGACTGGCCGTTTTTCTCGATTTCAGCGACGCCATCAAACGCCTTGGAAAAGAGGCCATCGCGGCCCGATACGGAAACCTTTTCCAGATGTACGAGCAGATTGTCGCCGATAATCCCTACAATACCCCGATGATGATCTACCCTGCGGTGCACTACACCATGGGCGGTCTATGGGTCGATTACGAACTGATGACCACCGTGCCCGGCCTCTATGCGATCGGTGAGTGCAACTTCTCGGATCACGGTGCTAACCGCCTCGGTGCTTCGGCGCTGATGCAGGGGCTTGCCGACGGCTATTTCGTCCTTCCCTATACCATCTCCGGCTATTTGTCCGGCGAGATCCATACGCCTTCTATCCCGACGAACCTGCCTGAATTTGAAGAGGCGGTCCGCAATGTCAACGATCGCCTGAACCGCCTGAAGAACACCAACGGCAGCGAGTCGGTCGACCATTTCCACAGGAAGCTCGGCAAGATCATGTGGGAGTATTGCGGCATGTCAAGGAACGAGGCCGGCCTCAACAAGGCCATCGGCCTGATTGATGAACTGAAGAAGGAGTTCGCAGCCAATGTCAATGTCCCGGGTGGCCTGAAGGAGTACAACCCCGAGTTGGAAAAGGCATGGCGGGTACAGGACTTCATCGAGCTGGGGGATCTCATGGTGCGCGATGCCCTCCAGAGAAAAGAGTCCTGCGGCGGCCATTTCCGCGAGGAGTCCCAGACGCCGGACCACGAAGCGATGCGCAACGATGACGAGTTCGCCTTTGTGGCCGCGTGGCAGTCAAGGGGCAGCGGCTCGGCGCCTGAAATGCATCGTGAAGAGCTTAATTTCGAAACGGTGTCACCATCTCAACGATCTTACAAATAACCAGCGACCATGATTTTCACCCTTAAGATTTGGCGTCAGAAAAACGCCGCGGACAAAGGAGGACTGGTAACCTACAAGGTCGAGGATATCTCTGCCGACAGCTCCTTTTTCGAAATGCTCGACATGCTCAACCAGCAGCTTATTGCCCAGGGCGTCGATCCTGTCGCCTTCGACCATGACTGCCGCGAAGGCATCTGCGGCACCTGCAGCCTCTACATCAACGGCAGGCCGCACGGCCCGTTGAAAGGGGTTACGACCTGCCAGTTGCACATGCGTTCGTTCAACAACGGCGATACCATTTTCATCGAACCATGGCGTTGCGGCGCTTTCCCCGTAATCAAGGACCTGATCGTCGACAGGAGCGCCTTCGACAAGATTATCCAGGCCGGCGGTTACGTTTCGGTCAATTCCGGCGGCATCCCGGATGCCAACACCATCCCTGTCCCGAAGCCCGACTCTGATGCCGCGTTCGATGCGGCGGCCTGTATCGGTTGCGGCGCCTGTGTGGCCTCCTGCCCGAACGCTTCGGCCATGCTGTTCGTCTCTTCCAAGATATCCCATCTGGCCCTTCTTCCACAGGGCAGGGTCGAGGCCCAGCATCGTGTGCAGCAGATGGTCAGCACCATGGACAGCCTCGGATTCGGCAACTGCAGCAATACCTATGCCTGCGAAGCCGAGTGCCCCAAGGAGATCTCTGTCGTCAATATCGCCCGCATGAACCGTGAGTTTCTCGCGGCCCTGCTCTTTGCCGAAAAAGAGAAACAGATCAGTTTCTCCCTCTGATTCGGGAAGCGTTTCCAGGGATTACATATATTTGGCAGTTGCCGGTCTCCTTTGCGGATGACCGGCAATTCGCGTTTTACGGGTGGCGGAAGCCATGACCGGGGATGAAATTTTCGCATCAGGCGCCGTTTTTGCTTACATTTTCATGATAGCAGAGTCATCTTCAACTTTTTCCGCTCCAGCATGAACCGGGCATCACTCACCAGAGGCATTGTCGTCACGGCCATGATCGTCATGACGGTGGCGCTTTGCGCCTGCAGGCAGAAAGCTGTTCCCGATAAAGCCGTCAAAAACGTCGAACAGCATCAGGGCAAGTTGCCCGCTGACGGCGAATCGCAGAACGTTACCATCGAAACCAAAGGACGTACGGTCGAAATCATGGGAGCTGTTGAGGGCTGGCCAAAAGAGATCCCTGTCGAGGTGCCCCAGTTTTCCTTTGGTACGATCAGGAGGGTGATCAGGACCGAAACCCCGGAAGGGCAAAGCTGGGATCTCGTCGTCGAGAGCGTTCGTCAACATGCGATACGGGACTACGAGGCGATACTCAAGTCAAGCGGTTTCCTGACCTCTTCGATGATCGTCACGGGAAAAGAGGGTGAGCGGGGAAGCGTTACGGGGGAGAAAGGGGCGGTTACGATCGTACTCATCAGCACCAACGGCAACTCCAGCCTGTCGGTCATTATCAAGAAATAACGGGGAGATTCCCTCAACCGATCAACGGAGCAGCGTTATGTCACGTTACGACCCAGAGTGCATTTTCTGCAAAATCGCAGCCGGACACATTCCAGCAAAACTGGTTTACAAGAACGAGCATGTCGTTGCGTTTCATGATCTCAATCCGGTCGCACCCACCCATGTACTGATCATTCCGCAGGAACATATTCCTTCCCTGAGCCAACTTTCCGAAGCGGATACCGTGATCGCAGGCCAGATACTGCTGGCCGCGCGCGTTGTGGCTGAAAAAACCGGCGTTCTCGATTCAGGTTACCGGGTGGTATTCAACAACGGCCCTGATTCGTTGCAGAGCGTAGGGCACATCCATGCCCACGTCATCGGGGGGAAGTCGATGGGATGGCCTCCATTTCCCGGCCGGGAAATCCTTCACGGGCAGGATTGATGCCAGGCTGGTCGGCGTTATGCTAAAAAAGAAGCGATAAAAACTGATTACGGAAACCTTTTCTCGCTTCCGATTTGTTATTTATATTAAGTCCATATAAGTTGCGCCCACTTTTTAAGTATTGAAAATATATGAAGCTGTCAGAATTGAAGGAAGGCGACCGTGCGGAGGTAACCTCGGTAGGTGCGGAAGCGCCGGTACGAAGGCGTCTTATGGATATGGGGCTTATCAGGGGTACTGAACTTGAGGTGCTTCGCTTCGCCCCGTTGGGAGATCCCATTGAGATAGGATACAAAGGTCTTTTGCTCACGATGAGGTTGAAGGAGGCGGAGGGGATCACCGTGAAAAAACTTCCAGTCCTGGAGAACCAGGAGCCGGCTGGTGGAACCCTGTCGAGGATATTGAATTTCAGAAGAGGTTGACATGGCGGCCATGAAGGAGATCAGGGTCGCTTTGACAGGCAACCCAAATGCGGGCAAGTCTTCGCTTTTCAATGTGTTGACCGGTTCACACCAGCGAGTGGGGAACTTCCCCGGCGTTACCATTGAAAAGCATGAGGGATATATCGATTACAAGGATGTACGGATCACCGTTGTCGATCTTCCCGGTACCTATTCGCTGACCCCGTACTCACCGGAGGAGATCGTAACCCGGCGCTACATCATCGACGAGAAGCCGGATGTTGTCGTCAATGTCATAGACGGTACAAACCTCGAAAGAAACCTGCTGCTTACGGCGCAGCTCATGGAGATGGAGGTCGAGCTGCTTGTTGCGCTCAACATGATCGACGAGGTTGAAGATAAAGGCATATCGATCGACACCGATCAGCTCGAAAAGCTTCTCGGCTGCCATATCGTGCCGACTTCGGCCCGCCGGAAGCAGGGACTTGATGACCTGCTCGACCATATCGTCAGCATCAGCGATGGCCATATCGAGGTCAGGAAGAACAAAATGACCTTCAGCCCGGTGATTGAGGCTGCCGCAGGGAAAATATCGGAGCTTCTCGGGCGAGAGCGTGAGCTGGAGTCGGCAAACCACCGCTGGATGGCCATAAAACTGCTTGAGAGCGATCGGGAGGTATACAGCCGGGTCAAGCAGTATCCGGTTTGGGTAAAGGTCGAGCTGGCCCTGCAGGAGGCTATAATGGAGTGCCAGCGGCTGAACAGCACAGACCCGGAGGCGCTGATTACCGAAGACCGTTACGCCTTCGTTCGCGGAGCGATGCAGGAGTGTGTGCGCCAGCCCAGGGCATCACGCGCCTCCGTGAGCGATTATATCGATATGGTGGTGCTGAACAGGGTTCTGGGGTTGCCGGTGTTTTTTGTCGTCGTGTGGGCGATTTTTCAGCTCACCTTCACCCTCGGCGCACCGCTGATGGAGGGGCTTGCCTTCCTGTTCAGCCTGCTCGCCCGCTCGCTCGGACCCATGTTGCCCAATGCGCTGCTCCGGTCGATCTTGGTTGACGGAGTCATCGCAGGTGTAGGCAGCGTTGTGGTCTACCTGCCGAACATCGTGCTGCTTTTCATAGGCCTTTCGTTCCTTGAAGCCTCCGGATATATGGCGCGGGCGGCGTTCGTGATCGACAAGGTGATGCACCGCTTCGGGCTGCATGGCAAATCCTTCATTCCCATGGTCACCGGCTTCGGTTGTTCGATACCGGCCATAATGGCTACGCGCACCCTGAAAAGCCGTTCCGACCGCCTTGCGACCATCATGACCATTCCCTTCATGAGCTGTGGGGCGAAGCTGCCCGTCTACGTGCTTCTTGCCGGTGCGTTTTTCCCGCCGGCAATGGCTGCCAACGTGATGTTCGGAATCTATTTCCTCGGGATCGTCGTTGGCCTCTGGACGGCATGGATGCTGAAGTCGACCGTGCTGAAAAGCGATTCGGAACCGTTCGTCATGGAGTTGCCTCCATACCGCTGGCCGACGTTTGCTTCGGTCGTATTCCAGGCTAGGATGAAGGCGCTGATGTACCTGAAAAAGGCAGGAACGCTCATACTGCTTGCGGTCATGGCGATCTGGGCGGCCAGCAATTTTCCGCACAGCCGCGATCTCGATGCCCGGCTTGAGCGGGAAAAGATGCGCATCGAGGCATCTGCCGACTCTCCTGCCCTGAAATCTGCTGAACTGCTGCGTGTGAACTCAAAGGCTCAGGCCGACCAGCTTGAATATTCGGTTGCAGGGCGCATCGGCAAGATTATCGAGCCGTTGATACGTCCGATCGGCTTCGACTGGAGGATAGGCATTTCACTGGTGACCGGCGTGGTCTCGAAAGAGGTGGTAGTATCGACCCTCGGAACGATCTTCTCGATCGGGAGGAGCGATTCTGCGGCAGGAGGACTTACCTCCATACTGAGGAGCGATCCCGGATTCAGCATGGCAACGGCGTTGAGCCTCATGGTGTTCGTCCTGCTCTACATACCGTGCATCGCAACGCTCGGTGTGATGAAAAAGGAGATCGGCTCATGGCGGCCGGTGCTCCTCTACACCGGCTATGTGCTTGCCATCGCCTGGAGCGCCTCTTTCATCACCTACAGGATCGCGCTCCTTATACGGTAACTTCGGCCTCCTGTTCGCTCTGCGAGCTGATGAGGCCTGACTCCTCTGCCCGGGTGATGATATCCTCGATCGGTAAAGTCATCAATGCAGGTGTTCCGTCGAGCATGGTGATGGCAACGGTCGGATGCGCAGCAAGATGCTCCCTGATGACTGACTCCCAGTGCTCCCGGATCTCTTTCTCCACAGCCGTCCATGACTGGCGCCCGCGGCATTTGGGGAATTTCGAACATCCCAGCCAGGGACCTCTCTTGCCGGTCCTCAGGTACAATGGCGCTCCGCATTTCGGGCAGGCAAGGTCGGTTATTATCGGCGGTGCCTTGATCGGTTCGATGTGCCGCTGCTTGCTGAGGTTGAGCAGGGTATTGCATTTCGGGTAGCCGGAACAGGAGAGGAAGGGGCCGAGCCTGCCGTTTCTCAGGAGCATCTTGCCCTCGCTGCACGTAGGGCACTGGATTCCGGTCTCCTTCGCTTTCGCCTTGGTCGTGGCGATCGATTTGATGTTCTTGCACTCCGGGTAGCAGGAGCAGCCCAGGAATTTTCCGCTGGCAGTCCACTTGATGATCATGCGTCCCTTGCCGCACTTGTCGCATGTGGCCGCCTCACTGTTTTGCGGGATGAGGGGATCGCTTTTTCTTTCGCTGAGCACAGCTTCGAGCGGACGGTAGAAGCTGTCGAGCACCTTTTCGTACTCGTCGTCCCCTGATGCGACCTTGTCGAGTTCGTCTTCCATCTCCGCCGTGAACTTCACGTTGAACAGGTCGGGGAAGTTGGCCACGAGGATGGTCGAAACATCCCTGCCGAGTTCGGTGGGGATGATCTTTTTCTTCTGGAGCTCCACATAGCGCCGATCCTGAAGCGTCGAGAAGATGGATGCATAGGTCGAAGGACGGCCAATGCCGTAGTTGTCGAGCTCCTTGACCAGGCTTGCCTCGGAGTACCGGGCGGCCGGGCGGGTGAAGCTCTGGCGGCGGTCGAGCTCAGCCATGGAAAGCTGCTCCTTCACGCTCAGGCGTTCAGGCAGCTTGACGATCTGCTCTTTTTCGACATCGTCGCGTGTTGATTTCTGCGCTTCGTAATCGAGCTCCTGCTGGTCGTCGTAGACACGGAAAAAGCCAGGGAAGACCGTTTTGTTGCCGGTTGCGCGGAAAACGAACTCCTTCTCGTGGTCTTCGACATCGACCCTGGTCTGTTCGATCCTGGCCGGGGCCATCATCGATGCGAGGAATCGTTTCCAGATCAGCTCGTAGAGCTTGAACTGGTCTGAAGAGAGATGCTTCCTGAGGGACTCCGGAGCCCGGTCGACCATGGTCGGACGGATCGCCTCGTGCGCGTCCTGGCTGTTCTTGCCTGCCTTGCCGTGGCTACCCGGGCCGATGTACTCAGC
Organism: Chlorobiaceae bacterium; assembly: GCA_013334525.1. Lineage (GTDB taxonomy): Bacteria > Bacteroidota > Chlorobiia > Chlorobiales > Chlorobiaceae > Chlorobaculum. Next base: position 28,372 of record JAAXXK010000022.1, on the reverse strand, counting down.
CCCGAACTGGCGCGTGATGTAGTCGCGGGCATGACCGACCGCTTCGCCGCTGATGCGGGTCGAGTCGGTCCTCATATAGGTGATGAGGCCTGTTGCTCCCTCCGAACCGAGATCGATGCCTTCGTAAAGCTGTTGCGCCACACGCATCGTCTTCTGCGACCCGAACCCGAGCTGGTTCGATGCTGCCTGCTGCAGCAGCGAGGTAGTGAACGGCAACGGCTGCTTTCTCTGGATCACTTTCGGCACGATGTCGCTGATGGCGAACAGTCGCCCCTGGATCGCCGATGCGATCGCTTCGGCCTGCTCTCCTGCGGTGATCTCCGGTTTTTCCCCCTTGATTTTGATCAGTTTGGTGCGGAAGGTCTCCTTTGCCGGAGTAATGAAATCGCCGTAAATGGTCCAGTACTCCTGGGTCTTGAAGGCGTCGATTTCCGTTTCGCGTTCGCAGATCAGCCGAAGGGCTACTGACTGGACCCTGCCGGCGGAGAGCCCGCGATAGACGACGTTCCATAGGAACGGACTGATCCTGTACCCTACGATCTTGTCGAGACCCTGCCTGGTCTGCTGTGAGCGAACCAGATGGTGGTCGATCTGCCGTGGATGGCCAATAGCCTCGATGATCGCGTTTTTGGTGATTTCGTTGAACAGGACGCGGAAAACCGGCTTTTTGGCAAATTCGATTTCGTTGGAAATGTGCCAGGCGATAGCCTCTCCTTCACGGTCAGGGTCAGTGGCGATCATTATCTGGTCGGCTTCACCGGCAAGTTTTTTCAGTTGCCTGACCACCTTTTCCTTTCCCGCGATCACCTCATAGCGGGGTTCATAGTGATGGTCGAAATCGATGCCGATCTCTTTCTTGGGGAGGTCCTTGATGTGACCGATCGAGGCGTAGACCGTGTAGTTGTCCCCAAGGTACTTGTTGATTGTTTTCGCCTTGGACGGAGACTCGACGACGATGAGGGTCCTGTTCCTGGCAGACGGCGCTGAGCTTTTTGAAGCCATTGGTGGTTGATCCCGATAGATCCCGGATGCGTTGGGATAGCAAATGATGTTCGAAA
>JAAXXK010000022.1:0-27214 GCA_013334525.1 Chlorobiaceae bacterium | reverse complement strand
GCCTTGGACGGAGACTCGACGACGATGAGGGTCCTGTTCCTGGCAGACGGCGCTGAGCTTTTTGAAGCCATTGGTGGTTGATCCCGATAGATCCCGGATGCGTTGGGATAGCAAATGATGTTCGAAAAGATAGGGCTTGAATACTAAAAAACAAATTTGCCCCTGTCCTGGCGTCCGGCACGGGATCGATTCATTCCATGTAAAAACAGCGGGAACGGTGCTGTGCGCAAAGATATTTATTGTTTATTATAATTTAACTAAAGAACATAGCAAGAAATGACATCAATGCCAGACCGTTTTCCATCATTGATCTATCGCCCGCTGGGTGTTCTGCTGTTTCTGCTTCTTTTTTTGTCCAAAGCATCTGCCGAGCCGGCGCAGGGCTCTCTTTTCATGCAGGTTTCCACAGCCTCGGGACAGGGCTATACCATCAAGGTGCAGGGGCACAGGTCCGGCGGGGTTTATATGGCCGATGTCGGCTCACTTGCCCGCGCCCTTCGTCTCGGCAACGCGTTCGACGGCTCCCAGATGCAGATCGACGAGTCGTTCAGCCGTCAGGGGACGAGCTGCGTCCTCAGGCAGGGCAGCAGCTTCGTGCTGGTTGCTTCTGCCTTGGGCGATACCGAAAAGCGGGTAATCCAGCTCACCTCTTCACCTGAAATCCAGCAGGGAAAGATGTTCCTTCCGGTCTCCCAGGCCTGCAGGATGCTTTCGCTCTGGTTCGACCGGGAAGTGATCTATGACGCATCGACCAACAGGATAAAGGTTACGCTCTGGGGCCAGCGGCAGGGTGCTTCGCTCCATTCGGTTGGTGTAGTCGGGGCTGAGCCTGCTGTTGAGCTGCCTCCTTTGCCACCACCCCCTCCTCCACCACCACCCCCTCCGGCGGTAGAGCCCCCTCAGCCGCCCGGCCCTCCAGAAAAGCAGTATTATGGCCAGACCGTCATAGATGATGTACGGGTTGAAACCCTTGCAAACGGAATCGTTATCCGTTTTTCGGCTTCGGGCCAGAAGAGCGCCATATCGTTTCTCCGCCCGGACGAGAACGGCACGGCCTACCTGACGGTCGACAAGGCTACCGGAAACCTTGCGCGCCTGACGAAAATTTTCTCCGACGGAGCGGTCAAGTCCATTACCCCGCTGCAACTCGAAGCCGGCGGTATGCAGTTTACTGTACTGCTCAATACCGCTTCGTTCGTGCTTAAATCCTCATCGTTCCAGTATGACTCGAAGAACAACGACTATGTGCTCTATATCATGAGCAACGTCAATGTCGAGGCTATCCACCGGGCGGAAAAGGAGCGGCAGATAGAGCATCAGCTCAGCCAGGACGTGAGCAAGTGGAAGCTCGATGCGGTTGTCATCGACGCAGGCCATGGCGGCAAGGATCCCGGTGCGATCGGCACGAAGGGCACGAAAGAGAAAGATGTCGTGCTGAACATCGTCAATGATCTCGGTATGTTCGTCAAGCAGAAGTGGCCCGACGTCAAGGTGATCTACACCCGCAAGGACGACCGGTTCATTCCGCTCAACGAACGGGGCAAAATAGCCAACCGTTACGGCGGCAAACTATTTGTCAGTGTCCACTGCAACTCTACTGCCGGCAACACCCGCGTACGCGGCACCGAGGTCTACATCCTTGGTTCGCACAAGACCCAGGCGGCGCTCGATGTGGCTATGTTCGAAAACTCGGTCATTACCCGGGAGGAGAACTACAAGGAGAGTTACAAGGGCTTTTCCGATGAATACCTGATCATGAGCAGCATGGCGCAAAGCGCCTTTGCGATGCAGTCTACCGAACTTGCCCAGAACGTGCTCCGGCGTTTGGGACGCTACGGCAGCAATAACGGCCTTGGGGTTCGCCAGGCAGGCTTCATGGTACTCTGGACCCCGTCAATGCCGAGCATCCTGGTTGAGACTGGCTACCTGTCAAACCCGGATGAGGAGAAAATCCTTCGTGACCGCAGGGAGCAGACCAAGATCGCTTATGGCATTTTCCAGGGTTTGCAGCAGTACAGGGCCAGCTATGAAACCAGGGTGATTGCATCAGGCCATGCTGCCGCCGATTGATTGCCGCAGCGTTTCTTAGTTTTCTGTTTCACTTCCCATATCCTCACTCGCCGAGGCTGTCTCAACCGTTGGAATGAGGCGGCCTTTTGTCGTTAAAACGCATGGAACCACTACCTGTAAGTGCGACTTATAATCTGTCAGGCACCTCTATTTAATTGCTATTTGTAGGAGGTTGTCTCAAAAGTCAGGATGAGGCGGCCTCATTTCATTGCCGGGAGCGCCAAGCACCAGCTTGGCATCTTTATGGATATGCAAAAGGACTCTGCATCAACTCCACCTGACAAGAATTCTACCCTTTCAGTGCTTAATTCGAAGTTCGCTTGTGAATTGCCAAGCTGGTGCTTGGCGTTCCCAGGGGTTTGGCGTTCCTGATTTTTCTTTTGAGGCAGCCTCGTTGGAGCAACAAGGATTGAGCAAAGAAGCCAGGGGTGGCGCTCCCAGTGCTTTTTGAGACAGCCTCATATTTTCCCGGTTGCAATGTTGTCAACCTGGTGCTAAATTCCGGTTTACAATTTTGAGCCAAAGCTGTTGAGCTTTCCGCTTCCCAGTTCTGATAAGATCCAGTCAATCATGGGCATCCCGGCACCTTTTTCCCTTGAATCCAATTCCAGTGTGACCTGCGCCCACGGAGTTTGTCCACATCAGGAGCCGACCACTTGAACCCTGTAACCTCAAGGATTCTGCAGCGCCTCGCCGACGAAGGTGGATTTGTTTCCGGTGGCGATCTCTGCGGCCAGTTGAACATGAGCCGGAGCGCGGTATGGAAGCATATTGTCGCATTGAGGGCTGCGGGTTACGGCATCGAGGCGAAGAGCGGCAGGGGGTACCGCCTTGAGGGGCTCACCGGCTCACCGGTTCCCGAAGAGGTCGTCCCGCTTTTGACCACGCAGGCTTTCGGTCGCAGCTTCATCTACCTGGAAACGGTCGATTCGACCAACCTCAAGGCCCGTTCCCTTGCCCGGGAAGGGGCGGTCGAGGGCACGGTGGTCGTGGCCGACAGCCAGACCGGCGGCCGGGGGCGCATGCGCCGCAGCTGGGTCTCTCCATCTGGGGTAAACCTCTACTGTTCGATTGTGCTTCGACCTCCCGTACCGTCGTTCCGGGTGCCTGAAGTTCCCCTTGTGGCCGCTGCCGCCATCCACGGAGCGCTGGAAAGCGAATGCCCCGAATTCACGGCGCATATCAAATGGCCGAACGACATTGTCGCCGGTGGCCGCAAGCTTTGCGGCATACTCTGCGAGATGGAGTCAGAGCCCGATTTTACGCACTTTGTCGTGGTCGGTTTCGGCCTGAACGTCAATCTCGATCCGGTTCCCGATGAGCTTCAGGGCATCGCCTCCTCGATCGCCATCGAATCGGGGCGGACGGCCTCGCGCGCCCGCCTGCTGGCTGCCGTGCTGAACCGTTTCGAAGAGCTTTACCTGGAGTGGATCCGGCAGCCGGACCTCGGCTTCCTGCTGCCCCGCCTCGAAGGGCACGCATGGCTGAAGGGCAAGGAGCTGCGCATCGAACAGTTCGACAAGATCCTTACCGGAACGGAGGCCGGCCTGAGCCGGCAGGGCCAGCTGCTCCTGAGGGCCGAAGATGGCACTCTCACGGCCGTTTCGTCGGGGGAGGCACATTTGAGATCCATCAACAATGAAACCAGACCATCATGACTTCCCGTTTGCATCCCGATATTGAAAAGGCATACAGCGTTCTCGACACCGGAACTCCCGTCTCCCTCGAACTTGCCAGGGCCCTCGGCCGCATTCCTGACAGTGAGGTTCTCGACCTCGTCTCGCTTGCCAACAAGGTCAAGAACCGTTACGCAGCCGATAACGGGGCTGTGCACGCCTGTTCGATCATCAATGCCAAGTCGGGCCACTGCAGCGAGAACTGCAGCTTTTGTGCGCAGTCCAACCACAACAGCGCGACTATAGACGTGTATGGTCTTGTCGATGACGAAAAGCTGCTCCAGTCCGCCCGTGAGGCATACAGCAACGGGGTGAGGCATTTCGGGATTGTGACCAGCGGTTACGGCTACATGAAGACCACCCCCGAGTTCACCCGCCTGCTCGGCATGATCGACCTGCTGCACAGTCAGCTCCCCGAGATGCAGGTATGCGCAGATCTGGGCATGATCGGTGATGAACAGGCAACAGCGCTGGCAGAACGCGGTATCGTCCATTACAACATGAACCTCCAGGTCAACCCCGAGCGTTACGGTGAGCTTATTGCCGACACCCATACGGTGGACGAACGCATAGAGACCATCAAGAGGCTTCGGGCCAAAGGCATTTCGGTCTGCAGCGGCGGAATCATCGGGACCGGCGAGAGCATGGATGACAGGATTTCGCTGATCTTCAAGCTCAGTGAGCTCGATGTCGATGTCATTCCGCTCAACGTGCTTGTGCCGATCAAGGGTACCCGTCTTGAGGATAATGCCCCGGTGCCCGTGCCGGAGATCGCAAAGACCTTCGCGATCTGCCGACTGGTCAATCCCGACCGTATCATCAAGTTCGCCGCTGGGCGCGAAACCCTCATGAAGGATTTCCAGGGGCTCTTGATGCTGGCCGGCGCCAACGGGTTCCTGACGGGCGGCTACCTCACTACGCGGGGACGCGACACGGAGTCCGATAACGTTCTTGCCCGGCAGGTCGCCCTGTTCGCATGACCATGGCCGGAAACATCAGTACGGGCTTTGGCAGGCTGCCGATCGAGGAGCAGATCGCCACGGAGCTCGAACAACTCAGCTCGCGCCGGCGCTATCGCACCATGCCGGAGGTCGGCACACGCAGCGGCCGGTTCATCACCGTCGGCGGAAGGCAGCTGCTGAACCTGTCGTCGAACGACTATCTCGGCATCGGGGCTGACGATGGGCTGCTCTCGTCATGGCTGGCCGACGCCGCAGGCTCCTGTGATGCCGGCCGGTATGCCATGACCAGCTCGTCGTCACGGCTCCTGACCGGCAACCATCCGCTCTACGATGAGCTTGAAGCCACGATCGCCGTCCAGTATGGCCGAGAGGCTGCGCTGGTGTTCAACAGCGGCTATCACGCCAATACCGGCATCCTGCCCGCATTGAGCAACCGTCACGACCTCATCCTCTGCGACCGGCTCAATCACGCCAGCATCATCGATGGTCTCAGGATCGCCGAGGCAGAGTACAAGCGCTTTCGCCATGCCGATTACGACCACCTTGAGGAGCTGCTCGAACAGGGCGTCGGATGCTACCGACAGGTTTTCATCGTCACCGAATCGGTCTTCAGCATGGACGGCGACCTTGCAGACCTCCGGCGCCTTGTGGCTCTCAAAAAGCGCTACGGGGCGATGCTGATCGTCGACGAGGCCCACGGGGTAGGTGTTTTCGGCGCGCGGGGGCTTGGCCTGGCCGAAGAGCAGGGGGTGCTCGACGGTATCGATATCCTTGTCGGGACTTTCGGCAAGGCGCTGGCCTCGACCGGGGCATTCGGCGTGATGAGCAGCCTGGTCAGGGAGTATCTGGTCAATACCATGCGGACGGTGATCTTCACGACGGCCCTTCCTCCTATGGTGCTGGGCTGGAGCCTGCTGACCTTCCGGAAGCAGCTCGGCATGCTGCGCGAAAGGGAGCATCTTATGGCGCTTGCGTCCCAGCTTCGCAGTAGTCTCCGATCAGCCGGATTCGAGGTTCCCGGCCAGAGCCATATCGTACCGGTAGTCCTGGGCCCGGACAGCCGGGCCGTCGAGATGGGCAGCGCGCTGCGCGAAGCCGGTTTCCACGCCCTTCCCGTTCGTCCTCCGACCGTACCTGAAAACAGCTCCCGTCTCCGTTTTTCGCTCAGGGCCGACCTGAGTCTCGAAGATATCGACGCCCTTGCAACCGTCATGAAACCATAGCCGCAGTGAACGCCGAATGGATAGTAAATGAGGGAGCCCGCGACCTCCTGCTTTTTTTCAACGGATGGGGTATGGACCGCCTGGTGGCCGATTATCTCCAGTCGACGGATTTTGCCCTGCCGGATCACGATGTCGTCGTGCTCCAGGACTATGGCGACCTGCAACTTCCGCCATGGTTGCGCGAGGCGATGGCCGGGTACCGCTCGGTCGACCTGGTCGCCTGGTCGCTGGGCGTCTGGGTGGCCATGCATGTCGGCCTGGAAGGGATCGGTCGCGCAGTGGCGATCAATGGCACTCCGTTTCCCATTGATGCCGGGCGGGGCATTCCGCCGGAGATATTCCGGGGAACCCTTGAAAACTGGTCCGACGTGAGCCGTAATCGGTTTGAACGCAGGATGTTCACCGGTTGCCCCACCGCCGGGATCGATGCGGTGCGCTCTGCCAGGAAGAGCGCAGAGCAGCAGCTGGAACTTCGCGCCATCGAGGCCTCTGTTGCGCGCCTGGCCGGATCGCCTGCCCCTCCATGGCGCTTCACCAAAGCCGTCATCGGCGCCCGGGACCTGGTCTTCCTGCCCGAGAACCAGAAGCGCGCATGGCATGATGTGCCGGTGACCGAGGTTGCCGGGATGCCGCATTTTCCCTTTTTCAATATGGCCGGCCTGCAGGAGGTGTTCCAGTGAAGCTCACCCCCGATAAAAAGCTTGTCGGCAGCCGCTTCGGGCGTGCGCTGCACACCTATCGCAAAAGCGCGCTCATGCAGCGGATCATGGCCGAAGAGCTGGTTTCCATGATCGGCCGTTTGGGAGTGTCCGACCATATCGACAGGGTGCTTGAGTTCGGCAGCGGATCGGCGATTTTAACATCGTTGCTGCTTGAGCGCTTTTCGGTCGGAACCTATTACGCCAACGACCTTGTCGATGAAAGCCGGGATTTCGTCCTCCATGCCGCCCTTGAACGCCCGGTCGGGGAGATGGTGTTCCTGCGCGGCGATATCGAGAGCGTCGACCCGATGCCAGGCACTCTTGACCTTGTCGTCTCAAACGCTACCGTGCAGTGGCTGCACCATCTTGAATCATTTTTCGACAGTATGGCCGATTCGATCAGGCCGGGAGGAGTGCTGGCTTTCAGCACCTTCAGCACGGGCAACATGAAGGAGATCGCCCAGCTCGGCGGCCCCTCGCTCTGTTACCGGACGCCCGCGGAGATCGCCCTTCTTGCGCAGCGCCGGTTCGATGTCGTCTGTATCGGTGATGAGGAGCGACGGCAGGAGTTCGCATCACCCGAGGCCGTGCTTCGGCATATCAGGGAGACCGGGGTGAACGGCCTCTCGCGGCAGCCGTGGACGCGAACGCACTATCAGGAGTTCCTTCGACAGTACCGCGCATCGTTCTCCACCGGAAGCGGCGTCTACCTCACCTATCACCCTGTATACTGCTGTTTCAGGAGGAAAAACGGATGAAAGGAGGCGTGCTCGCCGTGGCAGGCATCGATACCGGCATCGGCAAAACAGTCGCCACCGGGCTGCTGGCCAGGGCGCTGGCCGATTCAGGGGTGCGGGTCATCACCCAGAAGATCGTGCAGACCGGTTGCCAGGGGCTGGCCTCGGACATTGCCGTACACCGCAAGCTCATGGGTATCGATCTGCAGGATGTTGACCTTGACGGCACGACCTGCCCCTACGTGTTCCGGTTCCCGGCCTCGCCGCATCTTGCCGCCGGGATGGAGGGGGTGACGATCGACATCATGACCATCCGGAGGGCCACCTTCATGCTGCAGAAACGCTATGAGCTGGTACTGCTCGAAGGGGTCGGCGGCCTGCTCGTGCCGCTTAACGGCGGGTTGCTTCTCGCCGATTACTTCAGGGACGCAGGATACGGTTTGGTACTGGTAACTTCGCCGCGGCTCGGCAGTATCAACCATACGTTGTTGTCGCTCGAAGCCTGCGTTTCGAGGAGTATCGAAGTACGTGGCGTATTGTTCAACCGTTTCGGGCAGCACGATGCGAAGATTGCCGACGATACGCGCAGCGTGATAGCCGGAAGCCTGAAACGCTACGGTTTCGACAAAGCCCCGGTAATCGACCTTGACGCCAACGGCCTCGAGCCGGGCGCGGCAAGCCTGCTGAAGATCTGAAATCCACAATCCCGGGAAAAAATGAACCCCGATTTTCCGCACATGATGGACCTGGAGTTCGACCGCCGTCATCTCTGGCATCCCTACACCTCCATCTCCAGGCCGCTGCCGGTCTATCCGGTCGTGGGGGCGAGCGGCGTGACGATAGAGCTTGAGGATGGCCGCCGGCTTGTAGACGGCATGTCTTCATGGTGGTCGGCCATTCACGGCTACAACCATCCCGTGCTCAACAGGGCGGTTACGAATCAGCTCGGGCGCATGAGCCACGTCATGTTCGGCGGGCTTGTCCACGAGCCGGCCATCGAGCTTGGGCGGCTGCTGACAGGGCTTTTGCCGGAAGGGCTCGACAGGCTTTTTTTCTGCGATTCCGGTTCGGTTTCGGTCGAGGTGGCCGTCAAGATGGCCCTGCAGTACTGGCATGCCGCCGGCCGACATGAGAAGCAGCGGCTGCTGACGGTGCGGTCGGGCTACCATGGCGATACCTTCATGGCAATGTCGGTCTGCGACCCCGTGACCGGTATGCACGGCATCTTTTCGGGAGTGCTTCCGCAGCAGCTGTTCGTCGAAGCCCCCTCCTGCGGTTTCGATGAGCCATGGAACGAGGAGTCGATCGACGATATGCGCATGCAGCTCGAAGTGCATGGGGATAAGATTGCCGCAGTGATCATAGAGCCTGTCGTCCAGGGGGCGGGTGGTATGCGATTCTACTCTCCACGATACCTTCAGCGCCTCAGGGAGCTATGCTCGCAGCATGATGTGCTGCTGATTTTCGACGAAATCGCCACCGGTTTCGGTCGCACGGGCCGGATGTTCGCCATGGAGCACGCCGGGGTCGTACCCGACATCGTCTGCGTCGGCAAGGCTCTGACAGGGGGATATATGAGCCTTGCAGCAACGGTCGCCTCCGGCCATGTGGCCGATACGATTTCGGGGGGCAATCCTGGCCTGTTCATGCACGGGCCGACCTTCATGGCCAACCCCCTGGCCTGTGCTGTCGCTGCGGCAAACCTGAGGCTATTGCAGGAGTACGACTGGCAATCGGCCGTACTCGGCATCGAAAGGCAGCTCAGGCAGGAGCTTGCGCCCTGTTCGGCCTTGCCGGGAGTGGCGGATGTAAGGGTGCTCGGCGCCATAGGCGTGGTCGAACTCGAGGCTCCGGTTGATATGGCTTCGATCCAGAAGCGGTTTGTTGATAAAGGCGTTTGGGTGAGGCCTTTCGGCAGGCTCGTCTATCTCATGCCCCCCTTCGTCATAACTGGCGTGGAGCTTACCAGACTGACCTCCGCTGTCTGCGAAATCGTCGGAGAACCGTAAAATGTGACGTAATATGTTTGGCGTGGCAATCTTGAAAAGAGTTTGTATCTTTAAGGTCAAATAAATTACGTCTTCGCATTTCCTGTCTTACGTATCCTATGGCTGAAAAACCATGGCTCAGGCATTATGACAAAGGGGTCCCCCACTCCCTGAAGCCCTATCCGGCGAAAACGCTGATCGACTTCCTGCGGGAATCTTCGAAGAGCTATCCCGATGGGCCTGCCTTGCTGTTCAAGGGGGCGTCGTTCTCCTATGGGGAACTTGAGCGCATGAGCAACGAGTTCGCATCCGCGCTCGTCTCATCCGGAATCCGCAAAGGTGACCGGGTCGCGCTGCTTTTGCCCAATTCGCCGCAGATGATCATAGCTGAGTTCGGCATCTGGAAAGCCGGCGCCATAGCGGTGCCGATCAACCCGATCTATACCGATTACGAGCTTGTTCATGCCTTCAACGCCTCTGGCGTCGAGACGGCGATAGTATTGACCAGTTTTTACAACAAGGTCAACGGCCTCAAGGGGAGGACGCCCCTGAAACGAATCATCGCAAGCAACATCAAGGAGTACCTGCCTCCCTTGATCAGGGTGCTCTTCACCTTGTTCAAGGAGAAAAAGGAGGGTCATAAAATCACCCTTGCGAGCGGCGACGTAATGTTTCAGTCGATGATCGCCGCCAATGCCGGAAGCGCCGGGCCGGCCGTATCCGTTACCCCTGACGATCCGGCCATTTTTCTGTTTTCGGGCGGTACGACCGGAAAGCCGAAATGCGCCGTCGGGAGGCACCATGCCATGGTTATGTCCGGAATGCAGCTCAGCAAGTGGTTCGGGGTGGTTTCCGACGATCGACTGGACATCATCATGCTGAACATGCCTCTTTTCCACGTCTATGCCCAGGTTGGCATCATGACGGCAGGGCTGGTCAGGAGCTCGCCACTGGCCCTTGTCCCGAACCCACGTGATATCGGCGATCTTCTCCAGACCATCAAAAAGCTCAGGCCTGCAGTATTTGCCGGTGTGCCTACACTGTTCAATGCGCTTGCCGTCCATCCGATGCTGCTGAAAGATCCCACCATGCTCAAGTCCATCAAGCTGATAGTTTCCGGGGCTTCGGCACTCCATATGGATACGAAAAAACGGTTCGAAGAGCTTACCGGAGGCCAGATCATTGAGGCATACGGACTTACGGAGTCGATGGTCGCAGCGGTTTTGACGCCGGCCCTCGGCCCCCGCAAGGACGGTTCGGTCGGAATTCCTGCCCCCGATGTGGAAATACGCATTATCAACCATCTTGGCCAGGGCGAGGATCTTCCTGCAGGCCATGTCGGTGAAGTCCTCATGCATGCGCCTCAGCTCATGGACTGTTACTGGGGCAACCCGGCGGAGACGGCCGATATGATCCGGGACGGGTGGCTCTACACGGGAGATCTCGGATATCTTGACGAAGATGGCTTCCTGTTCATCGTCGACAGGATGAAGGACATCATCAAGCCGGGCGGATTCCAGGTCTGGCCGCGCGAAGTCGAGGAGGTTATCGCCAAGCATCCTGCGGTTCTCGAGATCGGAGTAGCAGGAGTGCCGGACGATTATCAGGTCGAGGCGGTAAAGGCGTGGGTGGTGCTACGCGAAGGTTTTGAGCTTGCCGCTGATGAACTCAAGGCCCACTGTCGAAAAGAACTTACCGCCTACAAAGTACCGAAGCATGTTGAGTTCCGTACCGCTCTTCCGAAATCACTGGTCGGCAAGGTACTCCGCAGGGTGCTTGTCGAAGAGCATAAAGCCGGTTTGGGAGAAGAAGACAAGAACGGGACGAAATAGCAGGAAAGGGACCAAAAGGACTTAAAGGACCAAAGGGACCTAAGTGTGAAGATGAAACCGGGTTCCCTGGTCTGAATGTTTTTTTCTTGGCCCTTATGTCTTTTATGTCCCTTAAGCCCTTTTAGTCCTATTCTTACAATGACTTCCAGCGAACTTCATGCCCTCCTGGAACCTGGGGTGCTTGCCCTTGTCGATCTCCACGCCCATGATGACCCTTCAGCATTTTCCATGCGATTCCACGGCAGGAGGGATTTGCCGGTCCGGGCTATGGCTGAGCAGATCGCATGCCGGCAGAAAGCGATAAAGAAGCTTCCCTCACTTTCAAAATTTCCGCTGCTTTACACTACACTCGCCCTGGAGCAGGCTTCCGGCCAGCGCGCGGCTGAATGGAAGGCCGGGCTCATGTCGGGCCATCGAATTATCGACCTGACCGGGGGGCTGGGCATCGATACGATATTTTTCGCACGCCGCTTTACGGAGGTGGTCTGTTGCGAACGTGATGCTGTACTTGCAGAGCTTTCCGAATACAATCGTCGCGTTATCGGCGTCACCAACGTTGAAACCATGGTTGGGGATAGTGTCCGAACCCTCGACAGTTTTCCTGACGACTTTTTCGACTGGGTGTTTGTCGATCCTGCGCGGCGCGAAAAGGGGGGGCGCTCCGTCGGCCTTGAGGCGACGAGTCCCGATGTCGTAGCACTGCATGACCTGATGCTGCAGAAAGCTTCGCGGGTTTGCATCAAGGCTTCGCCCGCCCTCGAAATAAGCCGCCTCGAAGAAAAGCTGCCCTCCCTCTCCTCAATCGTTGTGCTCTCCATCGAAGGGGAGTGCAAGGAGATTCTGCTGATGCTCGATCGCGACCGTGTCGCCGTAAAGCCTGCTTCGGTTCGGGCGGTTTGCCTCGAAGAAGGGGTGTACGAGATCGGCTCGCAGGATGGCGAGGTTCCTGATCGCCAGGTGGCTCCGGAGGCCGGAAGCTGGCTCTACGAACCTGATGCGGCGATCATCAAGGCGAGACTCACCGGCCAGCTTGCCCGTAACCTGAAGATTGAGTTCCTGAACCATTCGGTCGATTACCTGACCTCGGATCGCATGGTCGGGAATTTTCCCGGAAGGAGCTTCCGGGTGGAGGATGTTGTTGCGTTCAAGCCGAAAAGCTTCCGGGCGGAGCTTGAAGGTCGCGGCATAAGCAGGGCTGCTATCCAGCGGCGCGATTTCCCGCTCTCTGTGGATGAGTTGCGAAAAAAATACCGGATCGGAGAGAGCAGTGAGCTGTTTATGTTCTTTACGAAGAATGCATCGGGAGGCTTGATCAGCCTGTTGTGCCGCAAGCCCTGAGACGGGAGCTGATCAGCCCTGTATGCGCAGTCTTTGAAGCTCCTTCTGGGCCATGCCGAAGCGCAAACCCTGGATGCTGACCGTTACGCTGCCGACGCCGAGCAGGCGCATGAACTGGTGGAGGATCAGCGTACCCATGGTGATGACGTCGGCCCGTCCTTCCGGAATGCCGAGGGCTGCGATTTCAGGCAGGGTCATGGTGCGGAGCCTTTCGACCAGGTGGTGAACCTGGTCGTAACCGAGACGGTATCCCTGTACCTTTTCGGCTACGAACCGCAGTTCGCCCATGCTGACCTGGGCGATGGTGGTCAACGTGCCGGCCACGCCGAAAACCTGGTTACGGGCGGCGAAAAACGGCGGAAGGTTCGCGGCAAGCTGGCGGTTGATCTCCTGCCTGGCGGCTTCGAACTCAGCCGGGGAGGGGGGCAGCGAGGTGAAAAAGCGCTCGGTAAGCCTCACCGAACCGATATCCATGCTCACCGAGCGGTCTACCGATGAGGTGGTGCCCATGATAACTTCGGTACTCCCGCCTCCGATATCGATGACAGAAAACGGTTCCGGTACATTCGCCATGCCAGCCACAGCGCCGAAGAAGGTGAGCTCGGCCTCCTCTTTCCCGCTTATGCACCGCAGTTCAATGCCTGTAGCCTTTTCTACCTCTTCGATGATTTCGTTGCGGTTTGCAGCGTCACGCAGGGCGCTCGTGCCTGCGGCGACCATGCTGCGGACACCAATGCTGTCGCAGAGCTTCCGGTAGGCCTTCAGGCAGTCGATCAGGCGATCGAGCGCCTCCCTCCGGATGAGCCGGCCTTCGTCAACCTTCTGGCCGAGCCGCACGATGCTCTGCCGGTGCTCGACCGGTACGATCCTTCCGGATTGCGGATCGAGGTCGGCCACAAGCAGCAGGGCCGTGTTGGTTCCCACATCGATGCAGGCGGTTCGCTCCATCTCAAAGGTCATTGCGGTTGGTTCATTTTCCGGGTTCGAGCAGTGCGGAGAGCCACTCTTCCTCATAGATGCATTTTGCCACCTTGTAGCCGAGGCGCTTGATCAGCTGCTTCAGCCAGGGTTCGTCATAGACGAGGATGCCCGAGAGCAGCACCTGCGCTGCGGGCGCGTAACGGTGGATGACGGGGAGAATGCGGTCGATGACGTTTTTGTTGATGTTGGCCAGCACAAAGTCGTATCCCTCCTGCAGGTTTGCCGCCAGCTCCTCTTCGGCATCGAGCAGCTCAACCCTGATGTCGGCGGCTCCGTTCTCCTCCACGTTTTCGAGGGCGTTTTCAGCCGACCAGGAGTTGTTGTCGAAAGCGAGGATGGGGTTCCTGTTACCGAGCTTGCGGGCTGCGATGGCCAGCACTCCGGTGCCGGTTCCGATATCCATTATCTTTTTGTCGACAAGGTCGATCTCCCCCATCTGGCGCAGCATCAGCCGGGTGGTGGCGTGGTAGCCGGTGCCGAACGACATTTTCGGGTTGATGGCGATGACGATCTGGCCGGGCTTGGGGTTGTAATCCTTCTGCTGCTGGACGATCAGGAAGCGGTCGGAGACCTCGACAGGCTGGAGGTTCGCTTCCCATTCGGCATTCCAGTTCCGGTCGGCTATGAAGGTCGCGGTGTAGTGCGGCACCGAGCCGAAGCTCTTTAGAAGCAGGGTACTGATGGCCTGTTCCTTCTCCTCGTTCCAGTCGCTTTCGGAGATGTAGGCCAGGAGTTTCCGGTCCTCCTCGAGGAAATATTCGATGCCCTCCTGCGAAAGGAGCGCGATATAGAGTTCGTAAAGGTCGCTGTCGATTTCGAATGACAGCTCGATGTGGTTATGGGTTTTGGGCGGTTGCATCGTCACAGGCTCCATAATAGGTAGTTGCAGGTTATGTTCATGATGGAGAAGATACGAATTAAATCTTCGGGGCAGGGCGAATCAGTCGACCTCTATGATGCTTGTTCCGAAGGCGAAGCGGCTGTCGTACCAGCCCTGACGGAGCGAACTGATGCATACCCCTTCCCTTGAAGAGGCGTGGGCGAAACGTTCATCCCCGAGATAGATTCCGACATGGTCCACCGTCTCGTTGTCCGAAGAGAAGAACAGCAGGTCGCCCGGTTTGAGTTTTTGCCGGGTTACGATCTGGCCAAGGAGAGCAAGGTCGGCGGATGATCGCGGGAGCGTTATCCGGTAAGAGCTGCCGTAGATGAACTGTACCAGGCCGGAGCAGTCGAATCCTTCAGGAGAGCACCCTCCGTAACGGTACTTCGAGCCTTTTACGGTTTCGATCAATTCGAGCATTTTCATGTAGTCCCGTCCAGATACATGCACTGGAAGAGCGCATCTGGCAAGGCTTTCCGGGCCGGCACAGGAGATATAAGATTTTCTTTTTTTTAAACTATATTTGCTCTCCATGCGATTCGACAGCGGCAGGGTGCTCCGGCATCCGCCGATTGCGAGCATGATGCACGAGAGCGCCAGGAGAATAGCGGTTTTGCAGGTAGGGTTCGCTTTTGCCTGCGGAGTCATGAATCGGGCTATCTCGTTCATGGGGGCCGGAATTGACAGGTATCCTGTTTTGATGATCAGGAGTCTCTCGATTATGGCATTATAAGAAATCCGAACCGGAAAACGATCGCCATGCGATCACTATCCAATTCATTCGTTTGAGGTTATGGCAGTCATGAAATTCGGCGGAACCTCTGTTGGCACGGCAAGGGCTATGCAGCAGGCGATCGCCATTGTAGCTGAAAAGAGGAAATCGGGCGTGCCGCTTGTCGTGCTGAGCGCCTGCAGCGGAATCACCAACAAGCTCATCCAGATCGCTGAAGCCGCTGGCGCGGGCAGGCTCGAAGAGGCGCTGCTCAAGGCCGCCGAGGTCAGGAAGCACCATATCGACCTGGTGGCGGAGCTTGTCAGCAGCCAGGAACTCAGGCAGGAGCTTGCCGGAAAGATCGATGTTTATGTAACCCATCTTGAGATGCTTGCCAAGGGGATCGAGATCGTCGGTGAACTGACCGAACGCTCAATGGACTCCTTCTGCTCATGCGGAGAGCTGCTTTCGACCACGGTTTTTGCCGCCGCCATGAAGGAGCAGGGGCACCAGTGCCAGTGGCTCGATGTGCGTCAGGTGATGATCACCGATGACCGTTTCGGGTTTGCCCGGCCGATCGAGGAGATCTGCGAGGCAAATACGGCAGGGATCATCAGGCCGTTGCTCGATTCCGGCGTGATCGTCGTGACACAGGGATACATCGGCTCTAATACGGCCGGAAAGACCACGACGCTCGGCAGGGGAGGTTCCGATCTCTCCGCTGCGCTGCTGGGAGCATGGCTGCACGACGATTCCATCGAGATATGGACCGATGTGGACGGGGTGATGACCTGCGATCCGCGCATGGTTCCCGAGGCTAGAAGCATCAGGGTCATGACCTTCTCCGAGGCGGCCGAACTGGCCTATCTCGGCGCCAAGGTGCTGCATCCAGACACGATCGCGCCCGCCGTGAAGAAAAACATTCCGGTCTACGTCCTGAATTCATGGCATCCGGACGCGAAAGGCACGCTGATCACCGATGATCCCGAGCTGCTGTCGGGCATGAGCTATGACGGCCTGGTCAAGTCGATAGCCGTCAAGAAAGGGCAGGCCATCGTCAATGTCCGCTCCAACAGGATGTTTGGACGCCATGGTTTCATGAGTGAACTGTTCGACGTTTTCGAGCGTTTTTCGGTATCGGTGGAGATGATTTCGACCAGCGAGGTCTCTGTTTCACTGACCATCGAAGATTCAAGCGCGAGCGAGCCGCTCATCCAGGCGCTGAGCGCCCTTGGCGAGGTGGAAATCGAGCACAACGTGGCTACCGTTAGCGTCGTCGGCGACAACCTCCGCCTTTCGAAAGGGGTTGCAGGAAGGATTTTCAGCTCCCTGCACAATGTCAACCTCAGGATGATCTCCCAGGGAGCATCGGAGATCAACGTGGGATTTGTCGTAGAGGAGCATGATGTCACGGCGGCTGTTTCGGCGCTGCACAGCGAGTTTTTCTCCGGTCAGGAGGGAAGCGCGATTTTCGAGAAGCCGGCAGGACGCTGATCGTTACCCGATAAGTACTAGGGATTCAACAGGATACAAACATTACAGATCATGGATTACAAGAAGGCTGGAGTCGATATCACCGCAGGCGAAGAGTTTGTCCGCCTGATCAAACCGCAGGTTCGCCAGACATTTACCTCGCAGGTGATGACCGATATCGGGGCGTTCGGAGGCTTTTTCCAGCCAGATTTTTCGAAGTATGTCCGTCCGGTACTGGTCAGCAGTATCGATGGTGTCGGCACAAAGCTCAAGATCGCCGTGGAACTCGGCAGTTATGACTCGGTCGGTTCGTGCCTGGTCAACCATTGTGTCAACGACATTCTCGTCTGTGGAGCCAAACCGCTCTTCTTCCTCGACTACTATGCCTGCGGCAAGCTGAAGCCGGAGATTGCCGCCGCAGTGGTGACCGGAATGGTCAAGGCGTGCCGCGAGAACGGCTGTGCCCTCGTCGGCGGCGAGACTGCCGAGATGCCCGGAATTTATGAAGCTGAGGATTTCGACCTTGCAGGCACGATCGTCGGCGTCGTCGACCATCAGCACATCGTCAACGGCTCGAGGATCGAAGCCGGGGACGTCATGATCGGCCTGCCGTCGACAGGTCTTCACACCAACGGTTATTCGCTTGCACGCAAGGTTCTCGAGGGCAGGATGAACGAAAGGGTTTCGGGGCTGGAGGGTACGGTCGGCGAGGAGTTGCTGAAGGTTCATCGCTCCTACCTTTCGGTCATTGAGCCGCTGTTCGGTTGCGCCGATATCAGGGGGCTTTCGCATATCACCGGAGGCGGCCTGATGGGCAACACCATGCGCATCGTGCCGGAGGGGCTCTCCCTTTCAGTTGATTGGTCATCATGGCCGGAACCGGCTATTTTCGACCTGATCCGCAAAGAGGGCTCGGTACCCGAAGAGGATATGCGCCGCACCTTCAACCTTGGCCTCGGCCTGGTGATGATCGTCGCTCGCGACCGCGTCGACAATATTCTGGACTATTTGAAGTCGAAACAGGAAAATGCATACATTATAGGAGAGGTTGCCAGGGCTTGAGAGCCGTCTGGCTGATAGTGTGTCCGTAAATCAAACCTGACCGATATGTTGACCTTTCTGGCCATCGTCGCCGTCTCTTATCTCATCGGCTCCATTCCGACCAGCATTATTGCGGGCAAAATGCTCAAAGGCATCGACGTCCGGCAGTTCGGCAGCGGCAATGCAGGCGGAACAAACGCCTTCAGGGTGCTCGGCTGGAAGGCAGGACTTGCCGTTACCCTCATTGACATCGCAAAGGGTACGGTTGCTGCGGTGTATGTCGTCGGATTTTTCAAGGCCCATCCTGTCGGATCTTTTCCCGACATGAACGAGGTCGCCCTCAGCCTGATCGCCGGCATGAGTGCGGTCATAGGCCACGTTTTCACCGTGTTCGCCGGGTTCAAGGGGGGCAAGGGGGTCAGTACGGCCGCCGGTATGCTGATCGGTATCGCTCCGGTGAGCATGCTGATGGTGATCGGCATCTTCATCCTTGCCGTGACGCTTTCCCGCTATGTATCGCTGGGCTCGATCCTTGCGGCCCTCGCATTCCCGCTCATCATCGCCATACGCAAATACATTTTCGAACTCGGAGGCGGGCTTGACTATTACATCCGTTTCCTGGGTGGAAGATGGTTCGTGCATGACAGCCTCGACTACCACCTGCTCATTTTCGGCTTCATCGTGGCGGCGGCGATCATCTATACCCACAGGGCAAATATCAAGCGCCTGCTCACCGGAACCGAAAACCGGCTGAAGTTCGGGCGACATGCCTGAGAGGCCGGAACCTGCAATGAAAATCACCGTTCTTGGCGCCGGGAGCTGGGGTACCACTCTCGCCATCCTGCTTGCCGACAAGGGCCATGAGGTAAAGCTATGGGCCCATCGTCCCCAATTCGCAAGGGAGCTGGAGGCAGATCGACAGAACACCATCTACCTGAAGGGGATTGTGTTTCCGGAAACGCTTCATGCAGTCGAAGATCTTAAGGCTGCTGTGCGGAGTGCGGAAATGGTGGTCACCGCCGTGCCTTCGCAGGCGCTTCGCGAAACTGCCCTGGCGTTCTCCGATGTCCCCCTGGATGGAAAAATCATCGTCAACGTCGCTAAAGGCATTGAGCTGCATACCGGAAAACGGATGTCGGAAGT
The DNA here is from genome assembly GCA_013334525.1 of Chlorobiaceae bacterium. Lineage (GTDB taxonomy): Bacteria > Bacteroidota > Chlorobiia > Chlorobiales > Chlorobiaceae > Chlorobaculum. Next base: position 8,454 of record JAAXXK010000022.1, on the reverse strand, counting down.
GCTGCTTGAGACGCTGGGGGGCCTCGATCCCTCCCAGGTCGCCGTCCTCTACGGGCCGAGCCATGCAGAGGAGGTAGCTCGTCGCCATCCCACGACCGTTGTTGCCTGCTCTGTTTCGGAAAAAACGGCATACAGGGTACAGGAGGCATTCCATACGCAGTTCTTCCGCGTCTATGTAAATACCGACCTTGTCGGTGTGGAGATCGCCGGATCGGTCAAGAACATCATCGCCATCGCCACAGGTATTTCAGATGGACTCGGGTTCGGCGACAACGCCAAGGCGGCCATCATTACCAGGGGGCTCGCAGAAATGTCTCGTCTCAGCGCCAAACTGGGTGCTGACCCGGTGACCATGTCCGGCCTTTCCGGTGTCGGTGACCTCGTGGTGACCTGCCTGAGCAGGCATAGCCGCAACCGGTACGTTGGTGAGCAGATCGGCAAGGGGCGCAAACTCGATGAAGTGATCAGCGAAATGAACATGATCGCCGAAGGGGTACATACCTCGAAGGCTGTTCTTGAACTTACCACTCGTCTCGGCGTTGAAATGCCGATCACCCGGGCCGTCTATGAGATGCTCTTCGAAAATAAACCCGCACAGCAGGCGATCATGGACCTGATGACCAGGGAACCGAAGTCTGAGAACTACTGACGGCTGCCCGGATATTCCTGCCATCCCACAGCTCCTTTTCCCTGCTTCGCGTCCATCCACTTCGTTTTCCCCAGATCTATCCTGACCACTCCACAGGTTTCCATCGATCCCATCGATTTTCCTGCAAGCCATGAAGAGAACATGGTGATCACCGGATTGTGGCCGAACAGCATAACCTCGCTGTACTCCTCAGGAATGGATCTGACTATTTCCGCAAGTTCGTCAGTTCCACCCTGGTAGATCTCCATTTTTTGTACGATCCTGTCCGGGTCGCACCCGAGATGGTCGGCAAAGATTTCTGCCGTGCAAAGAGCCCTGTTTGCCGGGCTTGTGACGATCAGTTCCGGTGATACCCCCTTGTTGAACAGGCGGGTGCTCATCTCCCTGGCTTCCAAACGGCCCCGGTCGGTAAGCGAACGGTCGAAATCGGCAGTCCATGACTCATCCCAGCCTGCATTGGCGTGACGTACGAGGTAGAGGCTTTTCATTTTAAGGGATAGATGGTTCTTGTTTTCAATGCCATGATGCGCCGGTATGACTCGTCGATCCGTTCCGGGGAAATGGACCCCTCATCGACAAGCGTCCTGATGATTTTCGTTGCCTTTTCCGCGATTTCCGGATCGTAGATGGATGCGTTGTTTCCGAATAGGAGGATGTCGACACCTGCTTCGATGGCCAGGCGGATCGCTTTTTCGAGGCCGTAAAGCTCCGAGATGGCCTTCATCTGCATGTCGTCGCTGATGACCACGCCCCTGAAGCCGAGCTCTGTGCGCAGCAGGCCGCCGATGGTCGCTTTCGAGAGCGTCGCAGGGTAGAGGCTGTCCAGCCCGGCATTGAAGACGTGGGCGGTCATGATCGGGTCGTCATAGCCCTGTCGTATCAAATTCCGGTAAGGTTCGAGCTCCTCCTTCGACCAGGTGGCGGTGACATCGGTGAAGTCCTTGTGGGTATCCTTCGTCGAGCTTCCGTGGCCGGGAAAGTGCTTGAGTACGGCAATGACTCCGGAGTTGTGGAACGCGTCCACGAAGAGGGCCGCATGGCGAAACACGACGGCAGGATCCTTCGAGAAGCTGCGTTCGAGCTTGCCGATGACGGGATTGTCCGGATTGGTGTTCAGGTCGACATCCGGGGCGATGTCCATATTGATGTTCATCTGCCGGAGCAGGGCGCCTGTTACTGCTGCCGCCATACGCGTACTGTCCGGGTTGTCGATCATTCCGAGGTGCATGGCGGACACGCTCCTGGGAAAGCCGTTTGCCGGCTTGAGCCTGCTGACCCTTCCGCCCTCCTGGTCGATGGCGATGAAGAGCGGTATGGTCGACATTTTCTGGAGTTCCGAGTTGAGGCTCCTGAGCTGCTCGGGCGAGTGGATGTTCCGGACGGGAGATGCCGAGGCCATGTCGTAGCTGAAGAGCACCACCCCGCCGATTCCCCTTTCCCGTATGTCGGCCTCAATCGTCGGTTCGGTATGGGCATCGAGACCACGGAAGCCGATCATGAGCATCTGGCCGATCTTGATTGCAAGGCTGTCGGGCAGCCGCACAGCGGCCTGGCCTGCGGCCTGTGAGGTAAGCAGCAGCAGGAGGGCGAGGAGGAGCTTTTTCATTGACAGTGACCGGCTGACAGTACAGATTGATAAAAAAGGTCAGCGGCCCTCTCAGGCCGCTATTTTCTTCATGGCTATGGTATCGCCATCCAGCGAGATCGCCACGGTGTCACCATCCTCCACCTTCCCGGAAAGGATCATCTCGGACAGGAGGTTGGTGATTTTGCGCTGCATGACCCGTTTCAGCGGGCGCGCACCGAACGCCGGATCAAAGCCGGTTCTGGCCAGCCACATCAGGGCCTCTTCGGTTATGGTCAGCTCGATTCTCTGCCGCATGGCCAGTTCCCGGATGAGGTTGAACTGGATGGTGACAATCTCCTTAAGGTTTTCGCGCGAAAGCGGGGTGAAGAGGATTACCTCGTCGATGCGGTTCAGGAACTCGGGTTTGACCTTCTGCTTGAGCAGCAGGAAGAGCTTGTCCTGCAGGCCGGCCATAACCGTCTCGGAGTTTGCTTCGTCTATGCCTGCCATCTCGTGCTGGATCATCTGGGCGCCGATGTTGCTGGTCATGATGATGATGGTGTTCTTGAAGTTCACCGTATGTCCCTTGCTGTCGGTCAGGCGCCCGTCGTCGAGGATCTGCAGCAGGATGTTGAATACATCGGGATGCGCCTTCTCGATCTCGTCGAGCAGCACCACCGAGAATGGTTTTCTCCTGACAGCCTCGGTAAGCTGGCCGCCCTCTTCATAGCCGACGTAGCCGGGAGGTGCTCCCACCAGGCGGCTGACGGTGTGCGATTCCATATATTCGCTCATGTCGATCCGGATCATGGCGTCCTCGTCGTCGAACAGGTACTGGGCCAGGGTGCGGGCCAGCTCGGTCTTGCCGACGCCTGTGGGGCCGAGGAAGATGAACGAGCCGATCGGGCGCTTCTCGTCACCCATGCCTGCTCGCGAGCGCTTCACGGCGTCGCTGACTGCACGCACGGCCTCGTCCTGGCCGATGACCCGCCGGTGCAGCTCCGCTTCTATGCCGAGCAGCTTCTGGCGCTCGGACTGGAGCATTTTGCTGACCGGGATGCCGGTCCAGCGGGATACGATGTCGGCGATGTCGCCGGCGTCGATCTCCTCTTTCATGATCAGGTCGCCCGAAGCCTGCCGGGCCTCGATTTTCCGGCTGTTTTCCTCAAGGTCCTTTTCGATCTGGGCTATTTTCCCGTACCGTATCTCGGCAACCTTGCCATAGTCGCCGCTGCGCTCATAGTTTTCGGCCTGGACCCTTAGATCTTCCACTTCGGATTTGAGGCGGCGGGAGGTCTGGATAAGCTCTTTTTCGGCATCCCATTGCGCCTTTACCGTCGTTTGCTCCTCCTTGAGGCTGGCGATCTGCTTTTCGATGTCCAGGAGCCGCTGCTTGGTATCTGCGGTGTTCATAGGTGCTATCTTTGCTATCGTTGATGTTGACAGTGAAAAGAAAAATTATTGTTTAAATTTAAGGCTTGTACGATCAAGATAAAACAAGCCGGCAGCTTTCATTACTGCCCGTTATTCTAACAGGAAAACGCATGCAAAAGTTCTCGATAGGCTCCCTGACGCTGCCTGGGCCCAAAGGGCTGTTCCTTATTGCAGGGCCGTGCCTTATTGAAAGTCGGCAGATGGCCCTTGAGGTCGCCGCTGAACTTGATCGCATCCGGAAGAGTGAGGATGTGCCTGTCATTTTCAAGGGCTCATACCGCAAGGCTAACCGTTCGTCAGCCTCTTCGTTTACCGGCATCGGCGATCTTGAGGCACTGGAAATAATGGCCGAAATCAGGGAAACCTACGATATGCCAGTCCTGACCGATGTCCACGAGACCGGTGAGGTGGAACTTGCTGCCCAGTATGTCGATGTGCTCCAGATTCCCGCATTCCTGTGCCGGCAGACCGACCTTCTTGTGGCCGCAGCCGAAACGGGCCTTGCCGTGAACATCAAGAAGGGACAGTTCATGGCTCCCGGCGACATGGCCTACGCAGCCGAGAAAGCTGCTTCGACCGGAAACAAAAAGATCATGCTGACCGAGCGGGGTACGACCTTCGGCTACCACGACCTCGTCGTTGATTTCAGGTCACTCCCGATCATGGGCGCTTCGGGCTGGCCGGTCATTTTTGATGCGACGCACAGCGTGCAGTTGCCCGGTGCCGCTTCAGGCGTTTCGGGCGGCGACAGGCGATTCCTGCTTCCGCTGGCGCGCGCCGCAGTTGCGGTCGGGGTCGACGGGCTCTTTTTCGAAGTCCACCCGGAGCCATCCATGGCGAAATCGGACGCAGCCACCCAGTTGCCGCTTGGCGAGTTCAGGGATGTCGTCCGGCAGTTACTGCAGTTGCAGGCCTGTATGCACTCCATTCATGGCGCTTTTCATTCACGATAATTAACCATCACGAAATTGAGCTCTTTCCAGTTTTTCGGCATGCAGCCACTTCAGGCTGATCCATCCTCACAGGTCGGAGCTGCCCTCGACGGCATCAAGGCCGTGGTATTTTCAGTCGACGGTGTGCTCAATAACGGCACGATCACCCTGGATAGCGAGGGGCGGGAGATAGCGAGCCTCTATGCAAGGGATCTGGTCGCCATCAGGGAGGCCCTTCGCAACGGTCTGCATGTAGCGGTCATTTCAGGTCGCGATGCTGCCGTATATCGTCCACTGCTCGAAACGGCAGGCCCGGTCGATCTTTACCTGGAAAGCGGCGACCGCCTCGAAGCATACGACTCTTTCAAGAGCCTGCACGGACTGCAGGACGAAGATTGCGCCTGCATCGCGGACGATATCGACGATCTTGAGATCCTCAAAAAAGCCGGCCTGCCGGTGACGACCATCAACGGTGTTGAGTATCTTCGCAACCGGGTTGCCTACATTTCTGTATATGAGGGTGGGCGCGGCTGCATAAGGGAGGTCGTCGAGATGATCCTTGAGCATCAGGGCCGATGGGCTTACGGCGAACAGCAGGCTTAACGATAAACGGACTTCGCTTTTCAGCCTTTTTTATCCAGGAGTGCCGATTGATTTTCGGACCCGGACTTCCAGCATTATTCTCAAGATCACTGGAGTTCAACGTTTCACAACCGGGAGTCCCGATATGTCGGGATGACTGAGATCCCGGGCGGTCAGATTATTTTCGGTTGCCCCGGGACTCAACCCGGGCAGGCCAGGACTCCACACTCCCTCCAGTTCAATGCCGCAGCCGTTTCCGCGAGCGGCATCGTTCCGACCATGTTGGTTCCGTGGCCCGGTTCGATATGCACATCCCCGAGATACCCGATCCCATCCCCGAGCGCCTGTTCGAGGGCGTTCAGTTTGCCCAGCAGGCTGTATGCGGCCGACTGCGGCGTCGAACACGAAACCGGAGGGTTGTTTCGGCCGTGGACGATGAAACCTTCGGGAACCATGTCGTTTTCCGGATAGTAGTGCCAGTGGCTCATGGAGGCGCCATATTGCTTCAGCGCATGGGGAAACTCCGCTTGGGGGTCAAGCGCCTGGAGTATGCTTGATATCATGGCGTTACCTACGGCGTGGGCGATGATGGTCAGGGTGTCGAACGACGGCTTTGAGACGAGCTCATGGGGAAGGCCGTTCGGCGTGCTTAAGTAGGCACGACCCTGTTCACGTCCGATTTCGACCAGGTCGTGGCTGCCGTCGATATCGGTTTTCCTGCATCCTGACCTGGTCGTGATGATTCGCACGTCGGGGAGCGGCACCAGCATATGCCTGCCGGCGATGATGAGCGGAACGGTGTCCGGGCAGAGGCATGTCGGGTCTCCCTCCTTCCAGTCGCACAGGGATTCCATGATGAGGGCCGGTGGAGGGGCCACGGGCAGCTGGCGGGCGAAAAAGCCGTAGCTCATGCCGCTGCGGTCATCGAGGTACCTCGCTACTATTTTACGGTAAAAGCTGTTCCTGTAGGCAAGGGATTCCCTCGATGTGTGGCTCATGAAGCGGGAGTTACGGGCCCATATCTGGCCGCATTCGACAAACTCCGCAGCGATCTTCATGAATCCGGCATCCGATGTGTCGAGGGCTCCGGGACGCACCTCAAGTTCATCGGGACGCGGCGGTACAACCTGTGCGGTGAGCTTCGGGATGAGCGATCCAAGAACGTCGCCGGCTTCCGGCATCCGGGCATCGATGGTCGTGACGCCCCCGTTCATGCTGCAGATGGTCCAGGCCTCATCGGTCACATAGATCAACAGGTGCACCATGTCCCACGCAAGGCGGCCGACAACGGCATCGAGCGTCCGCTGGGGCGTCTGGCCTTCACGTACCGGAGGCGGCTGGTCGTATATGCCCACGATGATGTTGTTGTACAGCGTCGAAACCCGGTTTATCGGCAGGAGTTCGTCGGGAAAGTTTCCTGGCGCGATGACCGCCGTGCCGGCCTTGATGCGTCCGTCGGGAGCGCAGGCCTCCGATCCGTCGAGGATGGTGACGCCGCATCCCATGAATGCATCCCGCAGCGCCGCTGTAAAGCGCTCAAGTCGCGGACTCATCTCAGGAGAGGGACAGAAGGCCACGCGCAACGCGGAGCCCATGGCAGCAGGGCTGAGCGGGGTGGACGCGGGAATTCCCAGGATACGGTTCAGCCAGAAGGCGCTTATGCGTTCAATCATGAAACAGTGCGGAGTGCGTTGGTCGAGAGTTCGAATTGCCGCGGTTCAGCGGCGTTTACTGCCCGGCAGGGTGTTCGTGTCCCCACAGAAGCTTCTTGCGGAGGATTTCGCAGTAGCTCCTCTTTTCGTTCGCCACCAGGTTGATCTCATTTGGGGATTTCCTGACCGTGACGCTTTGTCCCGGGGCAAGGAGTTTTCGAAGGTCGCCGTCGAGGTTCAGCGGGAAGGTGCCATCCGGTGAATCGACCGATATCCTGACAATTTTGTCGTCGCTGATGACGATCGGCCTGACCGTGAGCATGTGCGGGCAGATCGGTGTAATGACGAAGACTTTCGACTTGGGGGCGATGATGGGCCCGCCGGCAGACATGGAGTAGGCCGTTGAACCGGTCGATGTGGCGATGATGATGCCGTCGGCGCGGTATGAACCGAGGATTTCGTCATCGAGCCAGATGAAGAAGGTCGGAATGCGCGGGTAGGTCCCTTTTTCGATGACGACGTCATTGAGGGCCGTCATTTGCATGGTATTGCCTTCGCTGGTCACTACCCTGGCCTCGAGCTGCGAACGGGTATGGATCGAATATTTGTTGCTCAGCACCTGCTCGACGGCGACGATCATCTCGTCAGGGTTGAATTCAGTCAGGAACCCGAGGTTGCCGACGTTGATGCCGATGACCGGCTTGGACTGTGAGTAGTGCGAAGCGAAAAGCAGGGTGCCGTCCCCGCCGAGCGAGATAAAGATGTCGCAGAACTGGTTGAGCAGTTCGACCTCTGAGGATTTGTCGCTTCCCAGGGCTTTTGCCGATTCGGGATCGAAAACGTACTCGATCGATCGTGAATCGAACCATCCGGTAAGATCCCTCGCAAGCTGCAGGGCCGTTTCCCTGGTGATGTTGACAATAATGGCGAATCTCATTGCCGTTTGCCTCCCTGAAGGAGTTGATAGAGCCGGTTCGCTTCGTGGAACTTCGATTCGATAGCCGCGAGGTTTTGTGCCCGTACCTTACCAGCCAGCCCGGCCAGCTGAATGGAAAATGCATCGAGTTCGTCGGCGATGTTGCTGCTGTTGGTCGCAAGGATGTCGCGCCAAACTGGCCAGGCGCTGCCGGCAAGGCGGGTCACCGATGCGAATCCCGGCCCGGCCCAGTCAACGTTGTCGCGGCAGTGGGTCATCAGGGCCGTTGAGATGAGCTGAGGGAGGTGGCTGATGTTTGCGTAGACCCGGTCATGCTCTTCCGGGGTCATGACGACGGGAATACAGCCCGCAGTCCGGAGAAGGTCGAGCAGCTCGGAAGCACGACCTGTCCCGGGAAGTTCCCGACCGGAACAGAATATCATGAGGTGGCCGCTGAGCATATCGGGAGAGGCGGCACGGTAGCCCTGCTGTTCCCGGCCTGCAATAGGATGCATGCCGATGAACTCAAGACCGAGCGCTTCCGCCCTGGCAGCGATTTCCGTTTTGGTGCTCGACACATCGGTTACCAGCGCCCCTTCCGGTGCGTGGCGCCAGACCTCTTCAAGCAGGGCGATATTGGTGATGACCGGGGCACAGAGAACGATTACATCGGCATCATACAACCTGGCGGGGTCGGTTTCGAAGCGGTCGAGCCCACCGCT
>JAAXXK010000021.1 GCA_013334525.1 Chlorobiaceae bacterium | reverse complement strand
AAGGGCTGCACGGCCGACATCATGTGCACGTGGGCCATGTGGTTGATGTAGCGGCGGCCTTTGCGTCCGCAGGTGCTGGCGCAGTCGAACACCGGCAGGTGCTCGTCCTTGAGGTGCGGGGCGCCTTCGATGGTCATGGTGCCGCAGACGTAGTCGTTGGCTGCTTCGATGTCATTCTCCGTGGCGCCGAGCGACAGGAGCATGTCGAAACCGGGATCGTTCAGGTCAGCTTCGCTGAATCCGAGCGAGTGGCAGAACTCTTCGCCGATGATCCACTTGTTGAAGGCGAAACGGATGTCGAACACCCCTTCGAGCTGCTTTTCGACCGCTTCGATCTTGTCGTCGGTGAATCCCCTGCTCTTGAGCCACTGCTGGTTGATGGAGGGGCACCCCCTGAGGGTGCCGTGTCCTTTGCAGAACCTCTCGATATCCTCGACCTGCGACTCCTTGTAGCCGAGGCGGTTGAGCGCCTTGTGCACCGACTGGTTGACGATCTTGAAGTAGCCGCCGCCGGCGAGCTTCTTGAACTTGACGATGGCGAACTCAGGCTCGATGCCCGTGGTGTCGCAATCCATGACGAGCCCGATGGTGCCGGTCGGGGCGATCACGCTGACCTGCGCGTTGCGGAAGCCGTGCTTTTTGCCCTTCTTCAGCGCTTCGTCCCATACCTTTCCGGCAGCTTCGAAAAGCTCCTTCGGGCAGTATTCGGAATCGATGCCGCGCGGCTTGACCACCAAGCCTTCGTACTCCTCTTCGGAGCTGTTGTGGGCTGCTCGGGTGTGGTTGCGGATGACGCGGAGCATGTCGTCGCTGTTCTCGCGGTAGCGGGCGAAGGTGCCGAGGTCACGCGCCATTTCGGCGGAGGTGACGTAGGCCTGGCCGGTCATGACGGCAGCGATGCCGCCGGCGATGGCAAGGCCTCTCGGGGAATCGTACGGAATACCGAGCACCATCAGCACGCGGCCGAGGTTGGCGAAACCGATGCCGAGCGTCCTGAACTCGTAGCTCAGGCGGGCGATCTCCTTCGACGGGAAGTGCGCCATGAGCACCGAGATTTCGAGCACAACGGTCCAGAGGCCCGAGGCGTGGATCAGTTCGGCGACCTTGATCTTGCCGCTCTCTTCGTCAAGGAAGTGCGCGAGGTTGACGCTGGCCAGGTTGCAGGCCGTGTCGTCGAGGAACATGTATTCGCTGCAATTGTGCACACCGATACCGTTGGCAATGAAGTGGCTGGTCTCCTGCTCGGTAAGGTCAAAAACAGGCTCCTCGCCCATACCGGTGAGCGATGCCACGGTATCGGTCAGTGAATCATGATAGACGCCAACCGTCTGGTTCAGGAGAGCAAGCGCTTCCGACTTCCTGCTCTCCGGCATGAATCCGATATGCTCTTCGAAGAGCACCCTGGAACTGCGGCTGATGCGCAGAGTGTGCATCTGCATGACAGGATACTCTTTCCTGCCGCCGTTGCCGTCGGGAAGCAGCGATACAAGGTCTCCGGCTCTGCGGTTCTCGTAGATTTTCGATTTGATGCCAAAATTCAGGAGCAGCAACTGTACCTGGCTGAGCAGTTCAAGCGAGACGGAATCGAGGGCAACGTACTGCGATTTCTCCCCGTAGTTCGCAACCGTCCCGTCGGCAGTGAACAGTCCCCGCAACAACGCCGCCTGCTCGGCACGCTCAAGACGAAAGGCAACATCGGTAAACACCTTGTTTTCACTTCCATGATCAAGCACGGCAAAAGTCTCGAGCTGGTGCAAAATCCGAGGGCTGCCGACAGCGACGCGGGCAGTTGTCACGGTTTCTGTGACTGAACCCTGTTTATTGTGCTCGCCAAGTTCGGGACGCATCTGGTTGATATGAGCGTTGGCCCAGCCAGCGATCTCGACTTCAGCTTTATCAACGGTAAGAAACGCAACCCGGCGTTGTTCTCCGGCAGCGTCCCTGTTGGCTGTTCTGGTAATGCATCCGTCACCGACAAGCAACCCAATGAGCTGGGCAGTCTCGGAAGAACCGCTGGTTTCTTTACCAAACCCGGCACCAACAAGGCGAACAACATCATCTTTGCGCAATTCGCAAGCCTTGACGTCGCCGCGATTTTCAGTAAAGACCTGGTGATCACCGGTTAGCTTCAGCCTGTAACCGCTTTTCGTACGAAGTTCGTAAACCGGTTTCGTGCCGGTCGGGAAAATCTTTTCGACCCAGTGCATCTTGCCGTCGATGCTCTTGATGCCTCTCGACTGTCCGACAAGCTCACCGATACGCTCAAGCCCCCGGTCGGTGGCAACCAAAGTCTCGGCCGTCACGCACGGATTGCTCGCGTTGATGCGGCCGCTCTTCGGGCAGGTGTGCCACTCGTTGATGGTCGAATCGAACTGGAGGCCTGGATCGGCGCATTTCCAGGCGCTCATGACGATCTTCTCCCAGAGGTCGCGAGCACGAACCGCCCTGGCATCCTTGCCGGTAGTGCGTTCGCGCAGCATCCAGACGTCGTCGTTCTGCACGGCTTTCATGAACTCGTTGGTCACGCGGACGCTGTTGTTCGAGTTCTGGCCGCCGACGGTCGCGTAGGCTTCGGATTCGTAGTGGGTGTCGTATTCGTCGAGGTCGAGGGTCGTGTAACCCTGTTCGACCAGGGCGAGCACCCGGAGGATGTAGTTCATCGGCACGCCGCGATGCAGGGCGTTGCGGATGAGCTTGTTCAGCGCCTCGTTCTCCTGGCGGTCGGTGCCGTTGACCAGCGCCTCTTCGACGATGGCCTTGAGGAAACGCGAACAGATCTTGGAGCCGGTGACCATGGCGGCAACCTTGTCCTCCTCCTTCGCCTTCCACTCGATGAACTTTTCAACGTCGGGATGGTCGATGTCGATGATCACCATCTTGGCCGCACGCCGCGTGGTGCCGCCCGACTTGATCGCACCTGCCGCGGAGTCGAAAATCTTCAGGAAGCTCATCAGGCCGGAGGAGCTTCCGCCGCCGCTGAGCTTTTCGCCAGAGCCCCTCAGGTTGGAGTAGTTGGTGCCCGATCCGCTGCCGAACTTGAAAACCCTTGCCTCACGGATGGCGAGGTCGAAAATGCCACCTTCGTTGACCAGGTCGTCATTGACGGACTGGATGAAACAGGCGTGGGCCTGCGGGCGTGAGTAGGCGTCTTCGGACTCCCGGGTTTCGCCAGACTCCTGGTCGACATAGAAGTGCCCCTGTGCCGGGCCGTTGATGCCGTAGGCGTACTTGAGCCCGGTGTTGAACCACTGGGGGGAGTTCGGTGCGGCCATCTGCGCGAGCAGCATGTAGGCGACCTCGTCGTAGAACGCCTGGGCGTCTTCGGCGGTATCGAAATATTTATAGTTTTTGCCCCACTCCTGCCAGCAGCCGACCATGCGGTGCACCACCTGCTTGATGGAGTGTTCGCTGCCGGTCACCGGGCGGCCTTCGCTGTCGGTAACCACTTCGCCGTTCTCGTCGCGCTGCGGTACGCCTGTCTTGCGGAAATATTTCTGTGCGAGGATGTCGGCGGCGACCTGCGACCAGGTGACCGGCACCTCGACATCGTTCATCTCGAACACCTTCGATCCGTCGGGATTGCGAAGCACAGAGGTTCTCTGGGTATACTCGAAACGATCGTAGACATTTTCACCGGGCGAAGTGAACAGGCGGGCGATTTTCATTGGGGGCTCTCCGAAATCGATAAATGGTTGTGGTCAGGTAAATCTAATATTTTGTATGACTTACCCCTTGCCGGAACTCATCCGGGATATCAAAACACCTGAAGCAGAGGAGATTTATAACGTAATATAAACACCCTGCAATACTCAGGAAACAGCTTCAACAAATAGATGAAAATAAATCATGAGGCATAAGGAAACGGTCGTTGACAAGGTCGCCAGGCTCTCTTCCCGAAGCCTAATGGCGCTATCTTTTCCGGCAGGTTTCCTGACTTTGAACGGCTGCGTTGCAATCCAACGCTCCTTTGTGAGGCATCCTTCCCCCGCGTTCCCCGTGGTTTTCATGAGGTCAGCGAAGTGCATGCACATCAAGCCGCATCGGCGATACGGGCAGAGCTGCCCAGAAAGCCGCACGACAAACCGTTCTACAGTTGCGGGCACAGTGTACGGGTTGCACGTACTTCCCTATTATCCGGATGAAAACATCCGGCACCGGAATGCAGAAAGAACTCCTGAAGTGTAATGATTTTTTCGGCGCGCGGCAATGCCGTGAAAAGATTTTTCGCCCCTCCCGACAGATGCTTCGAGGCACAAAAAGAGGCCGAAGCTTTCAGGATCGGCCTTTCCGGACAACACGCAAAATGTCCCGACGTAAATATTTTTTACGCCCGCCTACTTTACTTTCCACTTCGATGTTGGAACGCTCATCAGCCATTTCAGGGTACGGCTGATCCCATCATCCTGCTTTACGAGGCTTTTCCAGCCGAGGAGCTGGCGTGCACTGGAACAGTCGACAAATGCGCGGGATGCAAGCACATCGACAGCCTGACGGGTAATAAGGGGACGCGTGGGACTGCCGGCAAGGGTGTAGGCTCTTTCCATCAGACCGGCCAAGGCCCGCACAAAACCGAACGGCAGGTAGAGCGAGGGAGCCCGGGAACCGATCCCCTCGGCAATTCGACCGCACACCTGCTCGAAGGTTATATCCTCTCCGTCGCAGGCCAGGAATCCCTTGTTTGCGGCTGCCGGACTGTTTGCCGCCAGCATGATGAGGTCGACGAGGTTGTCGATGTAGACGAGGCTCATTCGGGCGTTGCGCGACCAGTAGAACATCTGGTGTTTGCGTATGCCGTCTGCCAGCAGCGGGAACAATGTCCTGTCGTTGGGGCCGTAGACCCAGACCGGATAAACCACGCTGACGGAAAGCCCCTTTTGTGCGGCCTCCCAGACCTCGTTCGTACTGGCGATCTTCGTGTCGGCGTAGGATGCGTTGCGCGGAGCGTAGGGGGTATTTTCGTCGATCCTTTCGAGGGAGTGGTGGTCGTAACATTCGTACGAACTGATATGGACCAGCCGCTCGACGCCATGCTTGAGCGACGAGGCGCAAACGCTCCTGGTTCCGCCGACGTTGATGTCGAGGAAATCCTTCATCGGCCCCCAGTCGGAGGTGAGCGCAGCAGCGTGAAGCACGATGTTGCACCCTTTCACGGCGCGGTCGACGGAGGCCGCGTCGCGCACATCACCTTCGATGACCTCGACGCGCGAGCTCCTCAGGCTGCTGATGCACGCATTGCCCTTCCTGACGAGCGCCTTTACCGTATAACCGTCCCGCAGGCAACGCTTCACCAGATGCGATCCGATAAAGCCCGAGGCTCCGGTGACTAGTACTACTTTATCCATGAAACTGACTCCGTTTGGTTATTTGATGCGACCATGTCCGGAGAGCGTTGACAAATCCCGGCCGGCAGGTGAAATGCTGAATGAAATACCCCACAGTAAAATGTATGGTACGCGGGCAATTATTTGGTTGTAAAAACGCTGTATATTTTTTTATTATCAGTAATTCGCCGATCGAAGATTCCGTCAATAGTAAATCCCCTCCTCCGACGAAAAAACTGCTCCTGATCTGTTCGCTGCTGGTGATCAACTCACTGTCAGCAGTCGCCCGGCCCGTGTTGCGCTGGGGCGGCGACCCAAGCGGCGGCGCACCCTACGTTTTCGCCGATCCTGCCAATCCTCAATCATATACCGGATTCGATTACGAATTCGCCGAAGCGCTCGCCCAGCAGATGGGCATGGAGGCAAAATTCGTACCGACCGACTGGGAGAGCATTGTCGCTTCCCTGCAACGAAAGGAGTTCGAAGTCATCATCGACGGTTTCGAACCGACGGAAGACCGCGCCCGGGAGGTGCTCTTCAGCAAGCCATACTACCTCTTCAGGCTGCAAGTCACCACAAGGAGATCGGACCCGCGCATCAAGTCCCTCGAAGATTGCAAAAAGCTGGGCATTCCGGTAGGAACCCTGGTCAACTGCGCAGCATCGCGCCTGCTCGAAAGCGAAGGGTACAAGTCGGTCGGGTATCAGGACCCAGTCGGCGCCTACCAGGACCTCGAACTCGGCCGGGTGGACGCAGTGCTGATGGATGTGGCCGGTGAGATGTTCTACGCGCGGCAGAACCCGAAGCTCAAGCCCGTCGGGGAGGCCTTCCATACCGGAGCTTACGTGGTCGGGATCAGGAAAGCGGACAAAGAGCTCCTGGCCAAAGTCAACACGGCCATCGATTCACTCGCCGACCATGGGACGACTGAAAAGATCTTCAGGAAATGGCAGCTCTGGAACGACGAACAGCTGAGCTTGCGCACCAGCAAACCGGCGGAGATCAAGGTTACCGGCACGACCCTCAACTGGAGCGAAGGGCTCATCAAGCTCAGCAAGGCGGCCCTCGTCACCATCCTCATCGCCTTCGGGGCCATGGCCATAGCCGTCGTGCTCGGCGTTCCGCTTGCGCTCGGCCAGTCCAACGGCGGCAAGATCATCAGCGCGTTGTGCACCGTATATATAGAATTTTTCAGGGGCACCCCGGTACTGGTCCAGCTGCTGTTCCTCTACTTCGGCCTTCCGGTCATCGGCCTCACGCTGCCGGGATGGCTGACGGCCGTTATCGGGCTCGGGCTGAACTACGCGGCCTACGAATCACAGATATACCGCACCGCGTTCCAGTCGGTGCCGGCAAGGCAGTGGCACGTCGCCTATTCGCTCGGCATGCGCCCGGTGCAGGCGTTCAGGCGCATCATCTTCCCCCAGGCTTTCAGGGTCGCCCTGCCGCCCATGACCAACGACTTCGTGGCGCTCTTCAAGGACACCTCGACCGCGTTCGCCATCGCCGTATGGGAACTGGCCACCGCATACCGGGAGCTGGCCAACGCCACGCAGAGCTATCTCGGCATCGGCCTCGTCGTCTGCTGCTACTACCTGGCCATGAGCCTGCCGCTTGCGCACTACGCCCACAGGCTGGAGCGAAAGCTTCAGAGGAAATCGACCGGCATCATCTCTTCAGGAGCCGACAAATGATCACCATAAAGGGTCTGACCAAAACGATAGAGAGCACGACGCTCCTCAACAACGTCAACCTTGAGCTTGCCCCCGGCAGGATACTCGGGGTGATCGGGCCTTCGGGCAACGGCAAGACGACCTTGCTCATGTGCCTGTGCGGCCTGTTGCCCTTCGAAAAAGGGAGCATTACCGTGGGTGACCGTACCCTCCGGGCGGAACAGAGCGAAGCCCGCTCCGAAACGCTCTGGATGTTCAGGAAAAAGTCGGGTATCGTGTTCCAGCACCTGCACCTCTTCCCCCACCTGACCGTGCTCGGCAATATCACCGAAGCACCTGTGCAGGTCAACGGCACGCCCAAAGCCGAAGCCGAACGCGAAGCCCGCGCGCTACTCGAAAAGCTCGGCATCGACCAGCACCGGAACAAGTTCCCTGAAGAGCTTTCGGGAGGCGAGCAGCAGCGGGTCGCCATCCTGCGGGCCCTCGCCATGAACCCTGAAGTGCTCCTGCTCGACGAGCCGACCAGCGCCCTCGACCCCATGAGGAGCGACGATGTGCGCCACCTCCTGAAGGAGTTTGCCGCAACCGGGCACACCGTGGTCATCGTCTCACACTCCGTGCGCTTCCTGAGCGGATTCGCCGATCAGCTCGCCTTCATGGGCCGCTCCGAGATCATCGAGATGAACGACACGAAAGAGCTGCTCGAAAACCCGAGTGACCCACGCACCCGCGAGTTCCTCCACCGCTCCGGCCTGAACTGACAATGAGCGCGCCAACATCTGCCCCACCCCCTCAACAACCAACTATCCACTATCCACTATCAACTATCAACTATCAACTATCAACTATCAACTATCAACTATCAACTATCAACTATCAACTATCAACTATCAACTATCAACTATCAACTATCAACTGCTTCGCTTCTGATCGATTAGTTTACCGATTTCAACAGACTGCTTTTCGACGGCTTCAGCAAGACGCTCCATGTCGCTGCGGCGGAGCCGCTCCGTCTCTGAATCGAAGAGAATCGGCTTCTGGAACCTCTCCGCCTGCATGAAAATATGCCGGCAGAGCATCATGAGGACGACAAAAATAACCGGCAGCAGGTACTCCCCGAGGACAACAGGCAATCCCTGGTAGTGGAGCACCACCCCCTCCCAGTCGCCGACGAGAAGCGAATCCCACTTGACGAAGAAGTAGAGGTAGATGACCGGATGATAGACGAGGAACATGCGCATGATCCTGGAACGACGCCGGTTTTTCGGCTCGCTTTCAAACTTTGAGAGCACCCAGGGAAAATGGCCGACCAGCATGGCTGAACGCCGGTCGTTCAGGTAGTGCGCACCCTGGATGGCTGAATCGATGAACGAGGCGACCTGGCTCAGCAGTGCCGTGGAGAGGATGGTGGCCAGGAAGGCATAGCTGATGTCGTCGAACTTGAACGAGCCGGCGAGGTAGGGCAGGGAGATCGTTTTCGGTTTGATGATCATGAACAGCAGGGCAATGCCGCCGAGCATGACCGAGAAGGTGTGCAGCTTTCGGGCTTGCCTCAGGCTCTCGAGAACGGCTTCGGCGCTGGAGCCCTGCATCGAGTTGCCGGGCGGATCGAGCCGCATCAGGGCCGCAGAATCGGTCGAGAGTGAGTAAAAGCCGTTGACGCCGATATCGCAGCCTGTAATGCCGTTGTACCTGGTTTCGATATCGATAGTGCTCCGGCTCAGGTTGACGTCGTCGAGGCTGGCTCCCGAAAGGTCGGCCCTCCGAAGGTCGGCTCCGCTCAGGTCGGCTCCCGAAAGGTTTGCCCTGACCAGGATCGCGCCGTTGAAGTTGGCGTCGGAGAGGTCGAAGCCCTGAAGCTCCGCCTCTTTCAGCACGGCGTTGCGCAGATCGGGCCGAAGCCCTTCGTTGGCCTTACGCCAGAGGTTCCAGGCTTCCGGGCCCTGTTTTATTCGTTCGATTTGTTCGATGTTCGCCATAGTATTTAAATGTCTGTAATTACTGCCGGGCCCGCTCAGTTGGCGAAAGGCTCCCGCTTCGCATAGGCCAGCGCGGCACTGAGCAGCGAAGCGCTTCGGCTCACCTGCATCCATGCCTCGTCGGGCGTCATGTCCCGGTTCTCTTTTCTCATTGCCATGCCGAGCTTTCTGGCAGATTCGGCGACAAGCGCAATCTCCCGGGCAAGGTCGGATTCATTATTGACGACAATCACGCTCATATTCTTTTTGATCAGGGCGATATTATTCCTGACTATTTTGTCGATCACGCCATCGTTGAAGCTGTGGTGAGCCTTGTTGAAATCGTCGTGGGCCATATTGTGCAGCGGCATTGAGAGATCGCCGACGTAATGGGCGCAGAAGACCAGCGGGTAGAGTGCGAATTTGCCCGAAGCCTTCACGATGCGGTACTCCCTCACCGCTCCGATGATGGCGCCGTAGAGGTGGCCTTCACGATCCCCCGGCACGTCGTAACGCGCCACCTGTCCCATGACCATCGCCTCATCGACCTCGCGGTTGTCGATGTTGTTGAAATAGTGGTTGGGGGTCTCGATCGCGTTGAAGGCGCTCTTCGACTTGGCGACGTCTGGAGCTGCGGCGCTGTACCAGAGTTCGAAACCGGCCGCCTCGGCGATGGCGAGATGGGTGTTGTCGAACCAGGCAAGCGCTTCGGGCTGGAACGACTGGATGGCAAGTGCCGTTGCGACGGTGGCAATCCTGAATATCCTGAAAAGCATACATCTCCCTTTAGGTCATTATGTAATCTGCCCTAAAGGTACACACATTACGGGCAAGAGAAAAAAAGGGGTTTCCCGTCGAGGCAAATTGCAGGGACCGAAAAAGGAGAAAAGGGACCAAAAGGACATAAAGGACCCAAGGGACATAAGGGTTTCAACCTCTCATATTCAGGAGGGTATCAGCCCAATCTCTTCCGTATTCCCATACGACGAAAATCCGGGATCTTTTATGCCAATAACCTGGACTGAAGTCCGAATTATTTATTGGGATAAGCTATGAGATGTCTCAAAAGATTTGTCAACCATCCCCGTCGGGGCGAGCCTTGCGGTCGACCACTTTATAATTTCGATCCCGATATGATGGAGAGCTGAGGTTGCCGGCAATATCGTGCAACAGGTTGTGATCAATCAGCCTACGCCGACATTTCGAGCATTCGCCTGATGGGCTTCAGCGCCTCTTCGCGCAGATTGGCGTCGACGGTGATCTCCGGGGAGCGGTTCAGCATGGCGAGGTAGAGCTTGTCGAGGGAGTTCTGCTTCATCTGCTTGCATACGCTACGCGGGTTGGCCGGGTCTTTCGGTGCAGGAATGAAAAGCTTGCCGGGCGAGCGGCGCTCCATTTCGTAGAGGATGCCGGGTTCGGTGGCAACGATGAAGCTTTTCGACGGGCTCTTGACGGTGTAGTCGAGCAGCGCCGCGGTGGAACCGACGAACGATGCGTGGCGGAGCACCTCCTCGCGGCACTCGGGATGGGCGATCAGCTCCGCACTGGGATACATGGCGCTCGCCTGGATCATGTAGACCTCGGAAAAGGCGTCATGGACGTAACAGAACCCCTGCCAGAGAAGCATTTCCCGGTTGAGCTTTTTCATCAGCCAGCCGCCGAGGTTGCGGTCCGGGCCGAAAATGATCTTCTGCTCCGGGGGAATCTGCCGGATGATATGCTCTGCGTTCGACGATGTGCAGGTGATGTCGGAAAGCGCCTTGATGGCCGCAGTCGAGTTGATGTAGGTGATGGCGATGGCATCGGGGTGCTCTGCCCTGAAGGCCCGGAACTCATCTTCGGGGCAACTGTCGGCAAGTGGGCATCCTGCACCTGGATCGGGCATCAGCACCAGTTTGCCGGGGTTGATGATCTTGGCAGTTTCGGCCATGAAGTAGACGCCCGCGAAGACGATCACGTCGGCGGAGTTCTTCTCGGCGGCCCTTGCAAGGGCAAGGCTGTCGCCTACGATGTCGGCCACCTGCTGGATTTCGGGCAGCGTGTAGTAGTGGGCCAGGATGAGGGCGTTCATCTCTTTTTTCAGGACCTGGACCCTAGAGAGCAGCTCTTCTGTCGAGAGGCTGGCGACCTCTGCCTGGATATCGTATGGTGTGGTCATATGGAAACGGATAAAATAAATAATGGACACAAAAAACTCCTCGCCGATCAAGGAGGAGTATGTCAATGGATGGAAGCACCTGTAAAAAGGGCGTTCCCGGGCACGTTATCTCAGGTACTCTTCCAGGTCATCATCTTCCCTGATCAGGAGCAGAATCGCCGAGTTGGGTACGATCAGGTAGCGCTCCTCCTCGTACTCGATCTCATAGGCGCTGTTCTGGATGAAAATGGCAAGGTCACCGATCCTGGCCTGCAATGGAATGTACTGTGGCCCTGCACTCCCCTCCTTCCAGGGTTCGTCGGATTCGGATGGCGGGCCGATCGGGTAACCGGGGCCAGTCTTGATGATGTATCCGGTCTGTATTTTGGCCTTTTCCTGCAAGCCTGGAGGCAGATAGATTCCGGACTTGGTCCGTTCGTCGAGGGATTTCGGCTTGATCAGCACTCTATCGCCTACAACAATGAATTTATCTGTTATATTTACGGTTCGTGACATTTTATCTTCAGCTTGCGGTAATTGCCGTGCCATATCCTGAGGTGAAATAGTAAACAAAAATAACGCTTCAGGCAAATTGGCGGTTCCCGACCGCCGAGAATTCCAAAGACCTGAAATCGGCTTAATGTGTTAACAAGAAGGCATCGGACGTGCTCAGTTTATTCAGGCGTATCGCAAAGTATACCGCTTACCTCTATTTTCTGCTGTATTGCGGCATCTCCATCATGCTCATGCAGCTCCAGCGAAAGGAGACGCTCGATGCCATAAAGGAGCGCGGTCTGTCCATGAACGCATCCATCGCAGAGCAGATCTCCAGTTTCACCGGAATCATCAGCCTACGGCAGGAAAACGAACAGCTCCTCCTCCAGAATGCGCGCCTCTTCTCACAGCTGATGCACCAGCAGCAGGTGCTTGGCGATGCCAGATCGATACAGGCCGCATCTGCCGGTGCTCCTGCATGGGCCAGGCAGTTCAGGATTGCCCGCGTCGTCGACCGAAGGTTCAGCGCAACCGACAACATGCTCGTCATCGATGCCGGCTCCAGCCAGGGAATCACCAGGGACATGACCGTGCTCACTCCGGACGGTCTGGTCGGCAGGGTAACGGATGTTTCCCGGAACTATGCAAGAATCCTTCCGCTGATCAACAATGATTTCATGGTCAGCGTAGTGTCAGACAGCAGCCGCACGCTCGGCCTGCTCTCATGGCAGAACGGTGACGAACGCATTGCGCATATGGAGCATGTTCCGGTCAGCAGCAGCCTGAAGGTGGGCGAACAGGTCACCACCTCCGATTACAGCACCTTCGCCATAAGGGGCATCCCGATCGGCAGGGTGGTACGCATATCGAAAGACAAGCTTTTCTGCAACATCGACATCCGGCTGGCGGTCGATTTCTCCTCATTGTCCTACGTGATCGTTTCGCCGGCAAAACCGTCGAGGGAAAAAATCGAAATCATGGGTGGAGAGACCGGGCACAAGGCACCGTGAGCGGTGCTGCCGGAACCACGGCTTCACAGGGATCAAACGTCTAACAAGATTCGGTATTGAAAAAATATTCCATATATACGGCTGCAATGTTCATCCTGGTCCTGGTGCAGCACTTCTTCATCTCCAGGCTGGTAATCCTGCATGCGTCCGCTGACATCCTGGTCGTATTCATCGCCTTTATTTCGATGTCGATCGGCCAGAGGACCGGAACCACCTATGGTTTCGTTTCAGGCCTTGTCATGGGCCTGCTTTCAGGCAACATCGGTATGTCGGCCCTGATCGGCACGGTCGAAGGTTTCGTCGCAGGGTTCTTTCATGTGCCCGAGGAGAGTCACGCCACTTCGGTCAAGAAAAGGCGGATGTACTACGGCGCCGGCATAACCGCCCTTGTATCTGGAAATCTGCTGACGGCATTGCTCAACAATCCGCTCTCGCTTCCCCTCTATGTCAGACTGCTGGAAATAGTCATCCTGGGAACCATCATGAGCATGTTACTGGGCGCGCTGATGTACCGGTTTGTGCTGCAAAAACTGCTGAGGGACTGAATAGATGGACAAGCTTCAGCGCGGAATCAAAACGATTACCGTCATCATTGCGGCCATTTTCCTGTTTCTCCTCATCCGCCTTGCCTGGCTTCAGCTCTTCGAGCAGGACTCCCTCGGTTCGAAGTCCGGAAGCGTCAGGCGAATCTGGGTACAGGCTCCGAGAGGCCACTTCATCGACCGCAACGGCGCGACCATCCTCGAAAACAGGGCGCTCTATACCCTGAAGGTCATCCCCTCTGAAATTCGGGAGTCGAGCATTGGATACCTGGCATATCTTCTTGAAATCCCTGCAGATGAGCTGAAGGAAAAAATCGATGAGGCAAAAGAGTTCAGTCCGTTTGCCGCTTCGACGATCTACCACGACCTGAACGAAATTGCGGTCGCACGAATCAGCGAAAACCTCTGGCAGTTGCCGGGAGTGATCATCGAAATCGAGAACAAGAGAAAGTACAGCGAGCTGTTCCGCGGCACCCACCTCTTTGGGTACCTGCGAGGCGTTACGAAAGGACAGCTCGACACACTTGCCGAAAAAGGTTACACCAGGGACGACAAGATCGGCTTTACAGGCATCGAATATTTTTATGAAGATTTCCTCAAAGGGCAGAAAGGAGCCCGCTACGAGCTGGTCAATCCGCTCGGAATGCTTGTCGGCAAATACAACGAAGGTCGAAACGACATCCCATCCATCAGGGGCGACGACCTCCACCTGACCATCGATGCCGGCCTGCAGCAACTGGCCGAAAAACTTCTGCGCGCGACCGGCAAATCGGGAGCCGTCGTAGCCATCGATCCTTCGGATGGAGGGGTTCTTGCCATCTGCAGCGAGCCCGATTTCGACCTCGACATCCTCAACGGCAATACCCGGAAAAAAGAGTGGGCCGACATCGCCCTCTCGCCCTTGAAACCACTCTATAACCGCGCCATCCAGGCGGCCTATCCCCCTGGCTCCACCTACAAACTGCTGCTCTCGATCGCAGCGCTCGAAGAGCATGCCGTCACTCCTGAAAGGACCATCACCTGTACCGGTACGTTCACCTACGGCGGCAGGGAGTTCCACTGCCACGGAGGCCATGCCCACGGTACGGTCAATATGCAGAAAGCCATTACCGAGTCCTGCAACATCTACTTCTACAAGCTGATGTTCGATGTCGGGTTGGACAAGTGGGCCGAGTACGGCGAGATGTTCGGATTCGGCGACCAGGCGGGAATCGACCTTCCCGGCGAAAGGCGGGGCACGCTGCCTTCGACCGAATACTACGACAAGCGTTACGGCCAGGGGCGCTGGACAAAAGGCTATATCGTCAGCCTTGCCATCGGCCAGGGAGAGATGAACACCACACCCATTCAGCTTGCCAATTTCGCGGCAACCATCGCCAACGATGGAACATTGCACGAACCGCATCTGGTCAGGGGATACCGCGATGGGCGTTCGGGCTCATACTTCCCGCTCAAAATTGAGTCACACAAGCTTCCGGTATCAAAAGAGACATTCAGGATCATCAAGGAGGGTATGAAGGGGGTGGTACTGCAGGGTACCGGTACCCTTGCACAGGTTCCGGGCGTTACGGTCGCCGGTAAAACCGGAACCGCACAGAACCCGCACGGGCAGGATCACGCCTGGTTCATCTGCTTCGCCCCGGTCGAACAACCGACTATCGCCATTGCGGTACTGGTTGAAAATGCCGGTTTCGGAGGAAGCGTCTCTGCGCCGATTGCCCGTGAGCTGATCAACTATTATGTGAACGGCAAAAAGAATCCCCAGGAGGCTTACTCCGAAACGAAAGCCGTGGAGTCGGTAAAGGCGATCAACGATTCGCTGAAAGCTGTAAAACCATCCGAAAATGGGGTTCCCAAAGACAGCACAGGAACCGGCCAGCCGATCGAAGGAGACAAGAATGATTTATAAGGATGATCCATCGGCCATTGCGGGATTTCTTGAGGACACGAGCAACCTGAAGTCGGGTCGGACACCCGGGGTCTTTTTCCCGGAAAGCTGTGAGGAGGTGGCCCAACTGCTCCGAAGCGCCGCTGCCGATGGTCGCCGGTACACCGTGGCCGGAAACGGCACCGGTACGACCGGGGGACGGATTCCCCTGGGGGATTATGTCATTTCGATGCAGAAGCTCGACCGGATAGGCGAGGTCGAACCCGTGGAGGGCGGCCTGGCGGTCATTCGCGTACAGGCCGGCGCACTGCTGCAGGATGTGCAGGCCAAAGCTGCATCCGAAGGCTGGTTCTACCCCCCCGACCCGACAGAAACAAGCTGCTTCATCGGAAGCACCGTGGCGAACAACTCTTCCGGGTCACGTTCCTTCAGGTATGGACCGACCAGGGCTCATGTGCGCGCCATCCGGGTTGCCCTTCCACAGGGTGACCTTCTCGAAATTACGAGGGGAGGTTGCATTGCCGGTGCTGACGGAAGTTTCCACCTCGACCTCCCTGTCGCCGGAAAGCTCCGATTCCTGAGGCCGGAGTACTCCATGCCCGCGACATCGAAACACAATGCCGGTTACTGGTCAACTCCAGGCATGGAGCTCATCGACCTCTTTATCGGTTCCGAAGGCACGCTTGGCATCATTGTAGAAGCCGAACTCCTGCTGCGCCCGATGCCTGAAAAGGTGATCGCCTGCCTGGTTTTCTTCAGGAGAGAGGAGGATCTGCTCCTGTTCGTTGAGGAGGCCCGAAAAGGCAGCGGAGGCGTCAGGCCGAGGGCCGTAGAGCTCTTCGACAGCCGATCGCTGGAGTTCCTCAGGCAAAGCTACCCCCAGGTACCTGAAAAAACGGCAGGGGCCATCTATTTCGAGGAGGAGACGACCGAAGAGGCTGAAGAGCGTTGCATGGAAGGGTGGCTGGAGCTCATGGAGAGCTGCGGCGCCCCGACCGAACAGAGCTGGGCCGCCCTTGACAGCGAAGGGCTGTCGAGGCTCCGCGAGTTCCGCCACCGCCTGCCGGTACTGGTCAACGAGTGGCTCAGCCGACAGGCCGAAAGCAAGGTCAGCACCGATATGGCCCTGGCCGACGCGAGGTTCCGCGAACTGTTCGAGCTCTATCGGGACAGCTGCAATCGTGAGGGATTTACCTATATTATCTTTGGCCACATCGGCAACGCCCACCTGCACCTGAACATCCTGCCCCGCGACCGCGCTGAGTTCGACAGGGCCAAGAGACTTTACCGACAGCTTGTGACCGAAGTGCTATCGATGGGAGGAACCCTGTCGGCAGAGCACGGCATCGGCAAGCTGAAATCCGAATACCTGGTGCAGATGTACGGCCAGAGTGGTATGCGTGAAATGGTACGCGTAAAAAAAGCGCTCGACCCTTATCTTGTGCTCAATATCGGGAACCTGATCCCGGAAAGCTTCTACGAATCCGAAACCTGAAAAGCCCCTGTGTCCAAACAGCAAGCCAAACCGACCTATGTATCGGTGATCCAGAACCGCAAGGCCCGTTTCGAATTTGAAATATTCGATACGATCGTGGCGGGCATCGAACTGCTCGGCAGCGAGGTCAAGTCTGTGCGGCTGGGCAAGGCAAGCCTGAACGAAAGCTATGCGATGATCCACAAGGGTGAGGTCTGGCTCGAAAACATGCAGATCACCCCCTACGAACTCAACACGCTCGACACGCTCGAAGCGAAGCGTAGCCGCAAGCTGCTCCTGCACAAGGAACAGATCCGGCGCCTGCAGTCGCAGATAAACGAAAAAGGGTTGACCCTTATACCGTTGAAGGCGTTCTTCAACCCGAGGGGCGTGCTCAAGGTTGAACTCGGTATCGCCAAAGGCAAGAAGCTCCACGACAAGCGGGATACCATCAAAAATCGCGACGCGGAACGTCAGTTGCAGCAGGCGAGAAAACAATATTAATCACAACTGTAAATGGCAAAACCATATATCGTCGTCAGCAGTTCGAGTGGACGTTAGGCTGTAGGGGCGGACCTGTGTGTCCGCCCTCTTCAGGGTTTTCATCCCGACACCACTATCGAATCGCAAAACAGATTTATGTGCCACAAAAAAGCCTAACGTCATATGAACTTCCCTTCTGTTAAGGAACAGCTCGATATCATCGTCAACAATACAGTCGAAGTCCTCAGTGCGGACGAACTTGAAAAAAAGCTCCAGAAAAGCTTCAAAACCGGCAAACCCCTCAGGATCAAGCTTGGTGCAGACCCTTCGAGACCCGACCTGCACCTCGGCCACTCCGTTGTGCTCAGGAAGCTGCGCGATTTCCAGGACCTGGGCCATGAAGCCGTACTCATCATCGGGGATTTCACGGCCATGATCGGCGATCCGTCGGGCAAAAGCAAGACCAGGCCCCAGCTGTCGGCCGAAGAGGCCAGGGAAAACGGCAAAAGCTATTTCGAACAGGCGTCGAAAATCCTCGATCCCGAAAAGACGACTATCTGCTACAACTCCGACTGGCTTGGCGCCATGCAGTTCGCCGACGTCATCAAGCTTGCCGGCCACTACACGGTTGCCCGAATGCTCGAACGTGACGATTTTGAAAAACGTTACCGTTCCGGCGAACCGATCTCGATCCACGAGTTCCTCTATCCCCTTGCCCAGGGCATGGATTCAGTGCACCTCAAGAACGATGTAGAACTCGGCGGCACCGACCAGAAGTTCAACCTGCTGGTCGGGCGCGACCTGCAGAGGGAGTATGGCATCGAACCCCAGGTGTGCATCACCATGCCACTCCTTGTCGGCACCACCGGAGGCGACAAGATGTCAAAGTCGCTGGGCAACGCCATCTGCTTCAACGATCCGCCGGAAGATATGTACGGTCGTACGCTCTCGATTCCTGACACGCTGATCGAAACATACTGGAACCTGCTCGTGCCGCATCATGCCGGGGTCGCAGACCCCATCGCGGAGAGGGTCGCCGCAGATCCGAGGGAGGCCAAGCGCCTGCTCGCCAGGGAGGTTGTCGCCCAGTACTACAGCCCGGAAGAGGCCGCAAGGGCCCAGGAGCATTTCGACCGCGTGATCGTGCAGAAACAGGCTCCCGCAGATATTCCGACCATCGAATTCGAAGTATCGGCTATGCCGCTGGCAGACCTTCTTCTGGAACTGGGCGCAGCCCCTTCAAAAACAGAGGCAAGGCGGATGATACAGCAGGGTGCGGTCCAGGTCGGGGAGGTGAAAATCACCGATATCGCCGCTGTTTTCGAGTTCCCGGAAACTCCTGTGGTCATCAAGGCCGGCAAGCGAAAGTTTTTTAAAGTGGCCGGTGTAAAAAAACATTTTTAATGAGTTCGCTTTTTCCTATAATTGCACAAACTGACGACATTTTCTACAACCATTATCAGGAGAAACCGCATTGTCATTTGTCCCGACAAAAGTATTCTTCACCAAAGGTGTTGGAAGGCATAAAGAGTATCTCTCCTCTTTCGAGCTTGCGCTGAGAGACGCCAAAATCGAAAAATGCAACCTGGTCACGGTTTCCAGTATTTTCCCCCCGAAATGCCAGCGCATCAGCGTTGAAGAGGGAGTGAAGCATCTTAGCCCCGGCCAGATCACCTTCGCGGTCCTGGCACGCAACTCGACAAACGAGAACAACCGACTTATCTCATCTTCGGTCGGCGTCGCCATCCCTGCTGACGACACCCAGTACGGTTACCTCTCCGAACACCATCCCTACGGCGAAACAACCGAACAGTCCGGCGAGTATGCCGAGGACCTTGCCGCAACCATGCTGGCCACGACGCTCGGTATCGAGTTCGATCCCAACAAGGACTGGGACGAACGTGAAGGCATCTACAAGATGAGCGGCAAAATCATCAATTCGTACAATATCACCCAGTCTGCAGAGGGCGAAACCGGCATGTGGACGACGGTGATCTCCTGCGCTGTACTGCTGCCCTGATACAGGAAGCCGCAACGAAGTGAATCCGGCACCGCGTTTGCAAAGCCGGAAACCGGAAAGCAACAACAGGGAATCTGCCGAATGGCGGATTCCCTGCTTCGTTTAGGGCAAGTTGGCCTCAAGGTGTATATTAACCCTTGTCGTTCCGGCGCCCCTGATCGCGTTCGATCCAGGAGGGCCTCTATCTGCAAAGCTTCAATCGCCCCATATGACACAGGAAGTGAAAACCGATGTGCTGGTTATCGGCAGCGGCATCGGCGGCCTCTATTTCGCCCTTCAGATGGCAGACTATGCCAGGGTCACGATCATTACGAAAAAAGAGAGCTCGACCTCCAATACCAACTGGGCACAGGGCGGGATTGCCGCGACGATCGACGCCGACGACAGTGCGGAACTTCATATCGGCGACACGCTCGACGCCGGCGCCGGCCTCTGCAACGAGGAGATGGTCAGCATACTGGTGCATGAAGGACCGGCCCATATCAGGCGCCTCATCGAACTCGGCGTCGAGTTCACCACCAATGCGGACAACTCGCTCGACCTGGGCAAGGAGGGCGGCCATTCCCACAGCAGGATCGTCCATGCCCGCGACCTGACGGGACGGGAGGTCGAAACGGCGCTGCTTGCCAAGATCGATGCCCACCCGAACATCACCCTGCTGGAGCACCACTACGCCCTTGAGCTCATCACCGAGCATCACCTCGACATCAAGACCAACGATATCACCTGCTTTGGTGCCTACGTGCTCGACACGCTGAACCACAAGCCCATGAAGATGCTGGCCAAGGTCACCATGGTCGCCTCGGGAGGCCTTGGGCATGTTTACCTGCACACGACCAATCCCGATATAGCCACAGGGGACGGCGTTGCAATGGCCTATCGCGCAGGGGCCAGTATCGCCGACATGGAGTTCATCCAGTTTCACCCGACCTCCCTTTTCCACCCGAAAGCAAAGTCGTTCCTGATTTCAGAAGCGGTGCGCGGATTCGGCGGAATCCTGCGCTTGAAGGATGGCGAAGCGTTCATGCACAAGTACGACCAGCGGGAAAACCTTGCGCCGAGAGACATCGTGGCCAGGGCCATCGACTCGGAGATGAAAAAAACGGGAGAGGAGTGCGTTTTCCTCGACGTCACGCACATCGATCCGGAGCTGGTCAGGGAGCACTTCCCGCACATCAACGAAACCTGCCTGGGTTACGGTATCGATATGACCACGGAGATGATCCCGGTCGTGCCTGCCGCCCACTACTCCTGCGGGGGCATCATGACCGACAGCCAGGGCAGGAGCACCATAAACCGCCTGTATGCCTGTGGGGAAACCAGCTGCACGGGGGTGCACGGAGCCAACCGGCTGGCCAGCAACTCCCTGCTCGAAGCGCTCGTTTTTGCCTGGCGCGCCAGCATCGACATCAGGGAGCGCCTGAACGGTATCCAGCACGAGTTCGAGTTCCCCGACTGGGACGACTCCGGCACGACGAGCCCGGAGGAGTGGATCCTTGTCGCGCACAACAAGCGCGAGGCCCAGCAGATCATGAACGACTATGTCGGCATCGTCAGGAGCGACCTGCGCCTTGACCGGGCCCGGCGCCGCATCGAGTTCCTCAAGGAGGAGACCGAGGCCTACTACAAGAAAACCAGAGTTACGCCCCAGATCATCGAGCTTCGGAACATCATCAAGGTGGCGAGCCTGATCATCGAAAGCGCCATCAGTCGAAGGGAGTCACGCGGCCTGCATTACACGACCGACTTCCCCAATAAAGACGACAAATACTACCTCTGCGATACGGTGCTGAGATCGTTCTGAGCCATCTCACCCTGGGGCTGAAGCTTTTGGCGCGATGAATGACGATGTTTTGAATCCCAGCCGTCCCGGTCGGCGGGAGCTCCCGAGCGAGCGAGTGAAGCTCAGTGGCGGTTGGCCGTTGACTTGAGATAGTGCTGGCGAAGCCCTTCAGGGAAACGTTCGATGGTGTAGCGCAGCATGACGCGCGGCATCCGGGAGCCGTGCTCCTGCAGGAAGGCTTCAACTGCAGGCTGGTCCCTTTTGGCGACTTCGCGCAGCATCCAGCCTGTGGCCTTGTGGATCAGCTCTTCGGGATCTTCGAGCAGGCGGTCGGCGATGGCAAGCGTATCGATGAACTCGCCCTGCCTGATGAAGTGGAACGTTGAAACAATCGCAATACGCCGCTCCCAGAGGCTGTCAGATGCAACGAAGCGGTAAAGCGGCGACCTGTCCCGGGCCTGCAGGTGGCATCCGACGATCTGCGGAGCCGAGAGGTCTACCAGGTCCCAGTTGTTGATCCTCGATGTCTGGGAGCAGTAGGTTTCATAGATCTCCTCCCGCCCAACATCGTCCGATTTGCGGTAGCGTTCGACGAGCAGGAGTAGGCCGAAAAGGCGGTCTTCATGCCAGGGAGAGGCGAGCAGACTGACGACGTCTTCCAGCCCGGCCTGGGGAAACTCCCGACAGAGTTTGCGGAGAACAGGCACACGAATCCCGCGGAACAGGTCCCCTTCCCCGTACTGTCCGGGACCGGTCTTGAAAAACCACTGCAGGTTGCCGGCATACGTTTCGTCCGACAAGGCTTCAAGCCGTGTGCTTAGAACGTCAATCATAATCATGCTTCAGATCAGGTTGAGTCAGATAAACTCGGCCAGTACGGTCCAACGGGCCATATCGCGATCGAGCTTCGCCTGGATTTCGTGCAGTTCGTCGCCGAGACGCTGGACGGCCTGGAAATCCGAGCCCGCAGAGTTCAGCTTTTTGCCGATCTCCACCTGTCGTGCCTCGGCTTCGGCGATCGCCTTTTCAAGCTGTTCAAGCTCTTTCTTCTCCTTGCCGCTGAGCTTTCTCAGATTGGGAGAGGGCGTTGTCGCAGGTTTAGGCTGCGGCTGGGGCTGCTGAGGGGCCTTCTTCTGCGATTGGCTCTTCGCCTCAGCAGCTACGCTGGCTTTCATTTCGAGATAGACGCTGTAGTTGCCGGGGTAGCGCCTGACCAGGCCGTTCTCCTCAAACGCGAAGATATGCTCCACGGTACGGTCAAGGAAGTAGCGGTCGTGGCTCACCACGACAAGGCAGCCGGGGAAGGTGTCGAGATAGTCCTCAAGCACCCGAAGGGTGGGAATGTCGAGGTCGTTGGTCGGCTCGTCGAGCAACAGGACGTTGGGCGATGCTATGAGCTGGCGGAGCAGGTAGAGGCGCCGGCGCTCGCCGCCCGAAAGGGTCCCGATGTAGTTGTACTGAGCCGCAGGGGAGAAAAGGAAGCGTTCAAGCATCTTGCCCGCCGACACCAGGGTGCCGTCCTTGATCTTCATATGCTCGGCCACATCCTTGATATACTCGATGACCCGTTTGGATTCGTCCAGGTCGCGGCTCTCCTGGTCGTAATAACCGATCTTGACCGTCGAACCGATCTCGATGCGCCCGCTGTCGGGCTTGACCCGTCCGGCGATCATCTCGAGCAGGGTGGTCTTGCCCGATCCGTTCGGGCCGATGATGCCGATGCGATCCCCTTTCTCAAGCATGTAGTCGAACGACTGGAGAAGCAGTTTTTCGCCGAAGGACTTCGAGACGTCGTAGAACTCGATAATCTTGTCGCCGAGCCTGTCGGCGCCGAAACCGATCTCGACCTCCTGTTTCTTCTCCCTGCCGGGTGCGTGCACAAGCACTTCGGCACGCTGCATACGGGCCTTCTGTTTGGTGGTGCGGGCCTTGGCTCCGGTGCGCATCCACTCCAGCTCCTGCTTTGCAAGGGCGTTGCGCTTGCGTTCGTCGCGGATCGCCTGCACCTCCTCCTCGGCTTTCTGCACCAGGTAGCTCGAATAACCGCCGCTGTAGGTCAGGGCCGTTTTTCCATCGAGTTCGATCATCCGGTTGGCCACCCGGTCGAGGAAATACCGGTCGTGCGTGATGAGGATCACCGCGCCGGAATATCGCCGGATGTAGTTTTCGAGCCACTCGACGCTGTCGGCATCGAGGTGGTTGGTCGGCTCGTCGAGGATCAGCGCATCGCTCGGCACCACCAGGGCGTGGGCCAGGGCCACCCGCTTGCGCTGTCCGCCCGACAGGTTGCCCATCAGGGCCGTCAGGTCATCGAGCCCGAGCTTGCTGAGCACCGCCTTGGCGTTGGACTCCACGTCCCACGCGCCGCTTGCGTCAAGCTCGTGCGACAGGTTGGTGACCTTGTCGATGAGCGCCGAATTGTCGCCATGCTCATGTTCGAGCTCCGTGAGGGCAAGTTCGTACTCGCAGATCAGCCGCATCACCCTGTCGTTCGACTTGAGCACCGCCTCGAGCACGTTGTCCTCGGGATCGTAGGGAGAGTCCTGCGGCAGGTAGGCGATCCGCTTTTCGCGGGAAACCATCACCTTGCCGGTATCTGTCGTCTCGACGCCTGCAAGGATTTTCATCAGCGTACTCTTGCCGCTGCCGTTGGCGCCGATGATGCCTATCTTGTCGCGGTCGTCGATGCCGAACGAAACATCCCCGAACAGCCGTTTCAGACCGTAAGTCTTTCCTATACCCTCTACCGTCAGAAGAATCATATATATCCTGCCAAACCTTGTTATGCCCTTGAAAAGTTATCAATATAGTCAAGTCACGCATATTCCCTTCTCCGGGGTGCGTTCCGTTTCCATATCATCATTATTTTGGATAAAATAAGGTAAACACAACCGGCCGGCAGTGCCGGCATCACCCCCGGTGACCCGATGCCGGACAACCCCGCACCGATATGGCCTCTCTTGAAGAATCGCTCTCCTGGACCGGAACTCCCCTGCCTGATGCCCTTCAAAACCTTGGACAGGAGCAGCAGGATGCGCTCGTCGGCTACATTCAAACCGTGGTCACGCTGAAAACGGACGGCCTCGACGAGCTCTTCGAGGCCATCAGTGCGATCGTGAAGTTCATTCCGCACTTCATCGTCATCCCGCTCATGGTCGATAATATCCGCCCGCAGATCTCTGCCGGTGTCTGCAAAAAAATGGGGGTAGACCAGGCCGTGAACTACGCCAACGACCTTCCTGTCGAATATTTCAGCCAGGTTTCACGCCATATCGACGACGAGATGATGGCCCGCATCCTCGAAAAGATGAAAAGGCACCATGCGGAAAAGGTCATCAAGTTCGAACTGCTGAACAACCAGCACCACATGCTCGACATCGCCGGACACTTCGAACAGCGCCTGCTGGAATTTGTCGCAAAAAACATCGACTTCGCCCAGCACCCGGAGTGCCAGGCCACCCTGCACAAGCATTGCAACGTCATCGAAAGAATGCGCGCCCTGGTATGAGTCCGGCATCTGGTGCCCGACCTGTCCAGGGTTTGTCTGCACGACGGACTGATAGGGGCAGACCTTGCGTCCGCCCTCTTTCTGATTTCCGGAAAGGCCCCCTACTCCAGTTCGCGCTTTTCAGAACTTGAGACCAGCTTGTGCAGGATGCCGATAATGAGCAACGATGCAAGAAGCAGGCCGTAGTGCCAGGCATTGAAAATCTGCTCGGGAGTCTGGAGCGCCGTGGCCACCTTGACCGGCTCGACGATCAGCTGCCGCAAGAGGGTGATCATGGCCACCTCGATGAACACCACCAGATGGAACACGCCGTTCTGGACGTAGTTGATTTCGGCTGAAATAAGGCTCGACAGCGTCCAGACAATAAACAGGGTACCAAGCGCCTGGAGGAATCCGTGCGCCAGCTGGTTCAACTGGACGGCATGAACGACAGCCATGACGAACTCCCACAGAACCATCATGCTCGCCATGACAAGGGCGATAGCGAGAAGTACATGCAGAAAATGGTTGAACGCCCTCAGCGCCCTTACCAGTCGATCTTCGAACAACTCTTTCATTGGGGAAAAGTCGTGAATCTTGATAAAGTTGGATGTACTGTCAAACGCCTGAACACAAACGGCAGCACATTACCGGTTATAGTTTAAACATAGTCAATAAGCAACAGTAATAAAACGCGCCTGGTTCCTGAACGTTCAGGCAGATGGCCCGGAGCCGTCAAACCCTGGCCGAAACGGATATGGAACAGAAAAACAGGCTGAACAAAAAAAGAGCAAGAAATAGCGTCTGTTCGTCGTCATATGAGTAAAATAAGCAGTCGGCGTAAACAACAGAGCTGGCAGCATAATCGCCCGGGCACTATATTTCATATCAATTCGTTACGCTGAATGTTCCATTTATTACATCTGTCAACCAGGGAATTACCTATGAGAAAGACCATTTTACTGGCGACCGGTTTTGCCGGTATGCTGCTCTGCACTCCACAGAGTGACGCCCGTGCGGAACTCAATCTTCATCTCAATCTTGGGGGAGGGCCTCTTGTCGTCGTGGACAATCGTCCTGACTTCATCTATCTGGACGACTACGGCTTTGCCGTTTCCTATGGCTGGGAATACGACATCATCCAGTACGGTGACCTGTTCTTCATTTACCGTGATGGCGAATGGTATAGCAGCAGAAACTATCGCGGCCCATGGGAATATGTCAGGTACCGCTATCTCCCAGCCCCCATAAGAAGACGTGGCTGGGATCAGATCAGGGAGCGCCGCGATTACGAATACCGCAGGCATGACCGCAGCTACTGGGATTCGAAGTTCAACCACCGGGATGACCGGAATCGCGGAAACGACCGCGACAGGCAACCTGACGGCAGACCCGATTTTGACCGGGACAGAAGGCCTGACGGCGGCCCCCGGCCCGACCAGAACAGGCTGCCCGACGGCAGGCCGCAGTTTGACCAGAACAGAAGACCCGACGGCGGCCCCCGACCCGACCAGAACAGGCAGCCCGACGGCAGGCCCCAGTTTGACCAGAACAGAAGGCCCGACGGCGGCCCCCGGCCCGACCAGAACAGGCAACCCGATGTGAGGCCACAGTTTGACCAGAACAGAAGGCCTGACGGCGGCCCCCGACCCGACCAGAACAGGCAGCCCGATGTGAGGCCTCAGCCTCAGCCACAACCGCAGCCTCGACCACAGCCTGCACCGGTTCCGGACAAATGGAACCAGGGTGCACCTGCACCGACGCCGAACAGGGCTCCGGATGTCAGGCACCAGCCTCAGGTACAGCCTCAGCCTCAGCCGGCTCCCAACAGGGTTCCTGAGGTAAGGCCCCAGCCGCAAGCGACTCCAGGCAAGGGTCAGCCTGACCAGAGAAGAAGAGGTGATGATAAAAACAAGGGCGACAAGGAGAGGAACGCACCTGACGGCCAACCACCGATACGCTGACCAGGAGCGGTAAAACACCGCCAGTCCGGACAAAAACAAACAGGGAGCCTCGTATCGGCTCCCTGTTTGTTTTTGTGCATTTCAACCAGAATGAAACCAGGCGTCGCCTGCATCAATCCGACATCTATCCTTAAGCCTGCCGTGCAGTCGACGACTATTCGAACTCCTGCTCATCCTTGTGGGGAGCCAGGATAATGGCTATCAACGCAAAGACGCTGAAAAAGAAACCCATAGCCAACCAACCGACAGCCTGGCTTCCGACATATCCCTTTTTCATTGAGATAATCAAACATGCGAGCCCGCATATGACACTCATGACAAGTATGAATATCCAGCTCGATAAATCCATCATGGCCATGGAACACAATGTTTTAATGGGTTTACAAATGATTCGTTGTCATAATCTAAAAAAACAGCCAAAAATCCATAAACAGACTCATCCTTTAGCCCGGCCAATTTTTCGGCCAGGTGGTTCGGAGAAGCTCTTGATTGCGCGATTGTTCATTGCGGCCTGAAAAATTAGCAGGAAGCTGGGCCGGTGGCTTCAGAGGCATAGAGAGGTAGCTGGGCGAAACATTTTATGGATTATATTCACACCATCCGGGTTCCGGTGAACCAGAGGCTATAAACAGCAATCCAAAGAAACTCGAACATCATGGGCACCATCGACAGCAACAGGGTTTTTCTCATTACCGGAGCCTCAACCGGCATCGGGGAAGCAACCGCAAGACGAGCCGTCGAGGCTGGCTGGAAAGTCGTCCTGGCGGCGCGATCGAAAAGAAAACTCGAAGCGCTTGAAGCCGAGCTTGGCCATGAACAGGCCTTTGCTGTCGAATGCGATGTCTCTGACTGGGCACAGCAGCAGGAGATGATACGCAAAACCATTGAACGGTTCGGCAGGATCGACGCCGCCTTCGCCAATGCGGGATTTTCAAAAGGCTCGACCTTCTACGGCGGGGAAGACAAGCCGGAAGAGTGGCGGGACATGGTGCTCACCAATGTCTTTGGTGCGGCGGTCACGGCCAGGCTTGTGCTGCCGGAACTGGTAAAGAGTCGAGGGCACTTCCTCGTAACCGGTTCGGTCGTAGGTCGAATAACCTCGATACGCAACCTCTATTCGGCGACCAAATGGGCCGTTACCGGCATGGCCCAGGCCATTCGCAACGAGATGTCAGGCACAGGCATCCGTGTCACACTCGTCGAACCGGGCATCGTCGACACTCCCTTCTGGGATCATCTGCAGAAACCTTCGGCAGCCGAACTGGAGCCGGACGACATTGCCCGCGCAGTGATCTTCGCCGTCAGCCAGCCGCCGCATGTGGATGTCAACGAAATCCTCATCCGTCCGACCGGCCAGCAGAACTGAACCTCCTGAAAACAGCATGGCCGGGATTTTCCTCCCGGCCATGCTGTTTTTCGATACAACCGTACACTGTTTATCCGCGCTTCCAGCCCCTGTGGCCCATATTATCCCTCATCTGAAGCAGAGTTTCCATCTGCTTGTGATCGAGCACCGTTGAGAGCCCGCGAAGGTGGCTGCTCTGGAGCCTGGCAAGTTTGGTATGCTGTCGACCGATGCGATCGCTCAGATCGGCGATCTTGCGTTCATCCGGTTTGTTCCGGACCGACTCATCGGCAAGATCGTGCCTCAGTGTCTTAAGTTCCTGCCTTACCTGGCTGCTCTCCTGAAAAAAGCTCTTCCTCATTTCGGTCATCTTCACCTCCTGGCTTTCACTCAGGCCAAGGGCCTTCTTCATGAAAGGCCTTGCATGCCTGGCGCCCGGACCCGTGCCATAACCACGGCAATCACCCGGTCCTGCAGCGCCCGGCTGCACGCAAGGCGACGGCTGCACGTTATCCGCGGCATAAGTCGTGCCTGCGGTTCCGATAAAGCCTGCCAAGAGAGCTGTCAAAAGAATCTTGTTCATCGTTTTTCCGTTTGTTAATCATTACTTCAACTGCTGTTTCCGAATGCCATCAACCGCATCCGTTTCATTGGATAGGACGCTGGAAGAGGAAAGATTCCAGCGGCAGGCAGTGGCATTATTTTCGCGCCGGCCGACAGAAAACCCGGAAACACCTGAAGAAAATAATCAGGGAGGATTAAGAGGCTCTGTGTGTGTTGACGTGAATCCCTGTGTATCGGGGATGCACGAGGAGGAATAAAAATAGACGAAGGGAAAGGTGTGACTGCTGTCTCAACAGAGCTGCCGACAAGCCCCGGGAGCGCCA
Organism: Chlorobiaceae bacterium; assembly: GCA_013334525.1. Lineage (GTDB taxonomy): Bacteria > Bacteroidota > Chlorobiia > Chlorobiales > Chlorobiaceae > Chlorobaculum. The sequence continues at coordinate 12,711 of JAAXXK010000021.1, read as the reverse complement.
GGCAAGTTCTGTGCTTCGTCAGCAGGCAATGGCGGTTCGCGAACCGCCCCTACAAAAGACAATAGAGGGACCCTAACGTGTTGTGCTTTTTAATGGCAGATTATGAGTCGATCTGGAGGGTATCGCTTCTGGTGCTCTAAAAATAGCGGCTCATTCTGGCCTTTGAGACTGCTTTATTGCGGCTTATGATCCCGACAGGTCGGGACCGTGTATGCAATTGAAATTCGGGGGGGAACAAGAAAAGCGCAATACGAAAAAGACTCAGATCGTCTGCCGGTGGTATTCAAGGGTCCAGAGTTTTTTGGACTGGTCAACCAGGGTGATCTTCACGCCGATCCCCTCCCTGATAAAACTGATGATGTCACGATTTTGCCTGAAAGAGGAGAAACTGTCCTCCTCGCCGAATTTACCGGAGTAGTAACGATACACCTCGTCGCGGGTGCCGAGCGTCTCGAAAGTCACAATCACGACGTGATCCACGGTTGAAACGCCTACCAGGTTTTTTTTCCGGTATATGTCAAGCCATGGCGGCATATCGCGGATGGCGCTACCGAGGGCATTTCCGGCAGAACCGACAGCACTCCCGCCTGCACGATCCTGACGAGCCGCAGCGCGCTCATCTGGCTGACGTACGCAACCGTTGAGCCCGCAGCAAATTACGACAGCCAAAGCTGAAGCTCCCGTTCTGTTCATGGATGGTTCCTGTTGACCGGAGTGAGACGCATATAACCTTTACAATGATATAATCTGTTTTTCGACTGTATAATTCGCGAGAACATACATTTTTTTTTGGTATCGGAATACCCTTTGTCCCGGTTTTTTCAGAATTATTACCGATTGGAAACTGGTTCATTCGTTTTCACCGATCATTGCGTATTTTTCACCTGATTTTGCAAAGGCTGCGCAGGTTACCAATCACGGCACCAAGCCTTCCCATCATGACAGTTCAGAGCAGGTATATTACCATCGGCGGCCACCGACACCGATATATCGACACCGGGGGTCATGGCCCCGTCATGCTGCTTTTGCACGGGATCTCTTCATCGCTTGATTTCTACAGGCTGAGCACTCCCCTGCTTGCCCGCTCCTTCAGGGTGCTGGCTCTCGATCTGCTTGGCTTCGGCCAGTCCGACAAGCCCAGGGGAAAAGCCTACTCCCTGCAGCTCTACGCCGACCTCATCCATGAGTTCCTCGAAAAAACAGACGCATCCGGTAATGGACCTGTCTACGGCACAGGCCATTCGATGGGGGGAAAATATCTGCTGGCCACGGCCCTGACCTGGCCGGGGACATTCGACAAGCTGGTGCTCAGCAACACGGACGGGTTCATTACCCTGCCATCGTTTGCCCGGGTGCTGAGCCTGCCCGGCGTTCGCCGCATCCTCAAGTCGGTCGTCACCAGAGAGGATATCGCAAAAAAAATGTTTGCTTCGGCATTTCACAACACTTCGGCCATCGATCAGGAGACCCGTCGAAAAATCCTTGATGTGGCCATAGACCACGATGCATTCGATACGGTCATGGGACTGAACAGAAACCTCATGAACCTCGACCTGAAACGCACCGGGCTCCGCTCGCGGCTGCATGAGCTGAAAATGCCCGTGCTCGTGATCTGGGGAGACCGCGACCGTTACATGTCACCGAAATTCGCCCATATCGTCAAACAGGAGCTTCCCTGTGCAAAGCTTCTTATCTTCAGTGAGTGCGGACACTCTCCAATGCTCGAATATCCGGCGCAGTTCAGCGCAGCAATAACCGAGTTCATCTTTCAGGAAACCCCATCGGCAGACGGCATATGCTCATAACTTTCGAAGGAATCGACGGGGCCGGTAAATCGACCCAGGTCACGATGCTGAAAAAACGTCTCCAGGAATCGGGTCGCGAAGTGCTCACGCTCCGGGAGCCTGGCGGCACGGCTGTCGCCGAACAGATCAGGGAGCTGCTGCTGGAAAGCAAACATGAGATCACGCCTGTGGGTGAGCTGCTGCTTTTTGCGGCCAGCCGGGCGGAGCTGGTGCAGAAGGTCATACGGCCGGCACTCGACAAGGGAAGCGATGTCATTCTCGACCGGTTTTTCGATTCGACGACGGCATACCAGGGTTACGGACGCGGGCTGAACCTTGAACTGCTCGCCGAAGTAAACCGGATAGCGACATTCGGCCTCTGTCCCGACATCACCTTCTATCTCGACATCACCCCGGAAGACTCCCTGATGAGAAAGTTCTCCGAGAAATCGCTGCCATTGGCATTCGATTCCGAAGAGCTGGACCGCATGGAAAGTTCCGGGCTGGAATTCTACCGACGGGTCCGCGAAGGCTACCACCTTATCGGCTCAGGGCAGCCCGACCGTATCGTCATGATCGACGCGATGAAAACGCCTGCCGAGATTCACCAATTGATCGTCAGGAGCCTTGAAAACACTATTTGCGACTCAGGAAAAAACAGCTCTTGAGATACCTTTTAAGCCTTAGAAGATTAATTCTCCTTATTAGATTGATAAAATGTCATTTGACTGAACGCCTCAGCACTTTATTTTGTAAATTTACGCTCAATCTAATCTACCATTTTCCTTCTGTTGGCTTCGCATGCATACAACCATCGTCAATGAAAGAAGTCTCCGTACCTGCAACTTTCCCATCACCCTGCAGGATATCAGAACGCTCAAGGAGCTCTATCGTCTAAAGGCTGAAACAAGGGATCTAAGGGAGCCTATTGTCAAGAACATCATGAAGCAGAGGGTCGTCGGAAAAGGATGCCTCGAATCCCTGAAGAACGCCCTTTACTCTCTTGAGACTATCTATATCGACGACTATACCGGCCAGCGACTCCTGCGTCTCGACGGCATGAAACAGATCGAGGTCGACCTGACCTACGAAATCCGCGAACTGCAGAAAGACATCTATTACCTTGAGTATGGCGAGGACCGGTTCATCGAGTATCTGGCAAAGTTCATCCCCGGCTTCACCGACTATGTCAACGAGGGAATGGAGATGCTCAGGGGAAAATCGTTCGGCGCCTTTATCACCGACCGCGACGGAACCACAAACAACTATTGCGGCCGATACCGCTCATCGATCCAACCGATCTACAACTCGGTTTTCCTGTCGCGCTTCGCCAAGAACTGCTGCGCCTATCCGTTGATCATTACCTCGGCACCCCTCAAGGATTTCGGAATCCTGAACGTTTCGATCAACCCTGAAAAGATCTTCGTCTATGCCGGATCGAAAGGGCGTGAATTCATCGATATCGACGGCAACTTCAACTCCTTTCCCATCGAGCAGAGCAAACAGGAGCTGATCCAGCTGCTCAACGAAAAGATGCAGCTGATCCTGCGTGACCCGTCGTTCGAGAAGTTCAACTTCATCGGCTCTGCCCTGCAGATCAAGTTCGGCCAGACCACCATTGCCCGGCAGGACATCACCCGATCGGTCAACGAAGCCGAATCGGCGGCCTTCCTCGAAAAGATCAAGGGAATCGTGAAGGATATTGACCCCGAGGGCAAGAATTTCAGGATTGAGGACACCGGCCTGGACATCGAGATCATCCTCACTATCGACGTCGATCCTGCCACCGGCAAATTCAGGGATTTCGACAAGGGCGACGGCCTTGAATTCATCTGCCACAAGCTTGATATCGAGGATACCAATAAGCCGGTCCTGGTCTGCGGCGATACCTCGTCGGATATCCCGATGCTGACCAAGGCCATGGAGATTTACGACGACGTCTGGACCATATTCGTAACCAAGGATAAAGAACTCATGCAGCAGGTCAGGAAAATCTGTCCGAAAAGCTACATGGTTCCCTATCCCGACATCCTCCTGACCATTCTCGGACTGCTCTCTCTCTAGGTTTTCATTGAATTTTTCGCAAACAATTTATCTGTTATCGTAACGAATGAGCATGAATTTTAAAGGCGTCATCTTCGATCTCGACGGGGTCATCACCGGTACGGCCAAAATCCACAGCCTTGCGTGGGAGGCCATGTTCAACTCTTTCCTGAAAAATTACGCCGAGATCAACAATGAGCCTTATGTCCCATTCGATCCGTCGCATGATTACCTCAAGTACGTTGACGGCAAGCCAAGGATGGAAGGCGTCAAAAGCTTCCTGGCATCAAGGGACATCGAAATTCCATATGGCGAACTTGACGACATCCCGGAACAGGAGACTGTCTGCGGACTCGGCAACAGAAAAAACAGCCTTTTCACCGAAATCCTGATCAAGGAGGGACCGGAAGTATTCCAGTCTTCGGTCGATTTCATCAAGGCGCTGAAGGCGCGCGACATCCGCATCGGTATCGCCTCTTCAAGCCGCAACTGCAAGCTGATACTCGAACTCTCCAACCTGGAATATCTCTTTGAAACCAGGGTCGACGGAGAGGTTTCGATCGAACTGAAACTGAAAGGCAAACCAAATCCGGACATTTTCACGACCGCAGCGGCCAATCTCGGCCTCGAACCGCACGAGTGCGTCGTGGTCGAAGATGCCATCTCCGGCGTTCAGGCAGGAGCCAAGGGCAATTTCGGGCTGGTGCTCGGCATCGCCCGCGAGATTGAAGGCATCAAGCTCAAGGAGCAGGGCGCCGACATCGTCGTTCGCGACCTGGGCGAAATCACCATCGAAGAGATCGAACACTGGTTCAGCGAAGGGCTCGAAAAAGAGGGCTGGAACCTGCACTACTCCTCCTGGTCCGCCAAGGAAGAGCGGCTTCGTGAAGCGCTCACCTCAACCGGCAACGGCTACATGGGCGTCAGGGGCGCCATCGAATGCGGCACGAACTCACAGCACCATTACCCGGGGACCTATCTGGCCGGCCTGTTCAACAAGCTGCCTTCAGAGGTGCACGGCCAGACCGTCTGGAACAACGATATGGTCAACTGCCCGAACTGGCTGCCGATTGAGTTCCGCATCGGAAACGGCGATTTCATCAACCCGCTGGAACAGAAGGTGCTGAGTTACACACAGAATCTCGACCTTCGCCACGCGCTCATGGAGCGGGAGATCGTCATTCAGGACACCCTCGGATGGATCACCAGGATCAAGAGCCAGCGGTTCAGCAGCATGGATAACCCGCATGTGGCGGCCATAAGGTACACCCTTGAACCGGTCAACTACACTGCGGTGATCGAAATCCGCTCCACCATCGACGGACGGGTCGAGAACAAGGGGGTCGCCCGATACAGCAGCCTCTCTTCGGACCACCTTGAACATGTGGATCACGGAACGACCTCCGACGCCATATTCCTCCATGTCCGGACCAGCCATTCGAAACACGACATCGTCACGCACGCAAGGACGACGATCTCATGCGCCTCCGGCAGGGATATGAACCCCGAACGCAGGATCGTCAGCTCACCCCGTTCGATCAGCGAACTCTTCAGGCTTCCGCTTGCTGCCGGCAGGGGCTGCTCGATCGAGAAAGTGGTCTCCATACACACCTCCAACGATTACAGCCAGACGGAGCCGCTCAATGCAGGGCGACAAACCATCGAATCGGCAGGAAACTTCGAAGAGCTCTACGAGAGGCATGTCAGGGCATGGGAGGCTATCTGGAAAAAAGCGGACATGGTTATCCAGGGTGACCGGTTCACCCAGAAAGTGCTCCGCCTGCACATCTACCACCTGATTGCCACAGCTTCGCCCCACAACAAAACCATCGATGCAGGCATCCCCGCCCGCGGGCTTAACGGCGAAGGGTATCGCGGCCACATTTTCTGGGACGAGATCTACATCCTGCCGTTCTTCAACCAGCACTCCCCTGAAATCTCCAGGGCGCTGCTCATGTACCGCTACCGCAGGCTCGATGCCGCCCGTGACTACGCCCGTGAAAACGGATACAAGGGCGCCATGTTCCCATGGCAGGGAGCTGACGACGGTCGTGAAGAGACACCGGTCATCCATTACAACCCGAAAAGCGGCGCATGGGACCCTGATCTGAGCTGCCGCCAGCGACACGTCTCGATAGCCGTTTTCTACAACACCTGGCGCTATATCCACGATACCGGAGATACCGAATTCCTCAACGGCTACGGGGCTGAGCTGATGTTCGAGATCGCCCGGTTCTGGGCAAGCATCGCCTCATTCTCCCCTGAATCGGGTCGTTACCACATAGAAGGAGTCATGGGCCCCGACGAATTCCACGAGGAGCTCCACGGTTCCGGCAAACATGGTGTGAAGGACAACTCCTACACCAACATCATGACGGTATGGCTGCTCGAAAAAGCGGTTGAGATCAGCCGGACCATCGATCCCGAAATCATGGACGGCCTGATGGAGCGCCTCAATATCGGTCATGACGAGTTCCTGCACTGGCGCGACATCATGGACAAAATGAATGTGCTCATCGATCCGAATGGCATCCTTGAACAGTTCGACGGTTACATGGGGCTCAAGGAGCTCGACTGGGACCACTACAAGCACAAGTACGGCAACATCCACCGGATGGACCGTATCCTGAAAGCTGAAAACGATTCGCCCGACAACTACAAGGTCGCCAAGCAGGCCGATGTGTTGATGACCTTCTATACGCTCACTCCGTCGGAGGTCTGCGGAATCCTCGAAAGGCTCGGCTACAACGTGCAGGATTCCATCAGGTTCGTCCGAGAGAACTACGCCTATTACGAACCGAGAACCAGCCATGGCTCAACGCTGAGCAAAGTGGTCCACTCGATCATTTCGAGCTACCTGCAGAACGGTCACGAAACAGCATTGAGCTGGTTTTCCGAAGCCATGAAAAGCGATATTCTCGATACCCAGGGCGGAACGACCCAGGAGGGCATCCACTGCGGCGTAATGGCCGGCACCATCGACACCGTCACCCGTTACTTTACAGGCATCTCATTTCACAACGAGATACTGAACGTAAATCCCAACCTTCCCAAGCACTGGAAACGGTTCGAAACAAACATCACCTTCAGGGGCAGCTGGTACCGCATCGTATTGGGCCAGCATAGCGCATCGATAACCCTGACGGAATCTGCCGCCGATGAACTCGCTGCAATGGTATGCGGTCATGCAGTCAACCTGAAAAAGGGATTGGAATCGACCGTCCAGCTCAACTGACCCGATACCGCAGGAAGGGAGTCGCCTCCCTTCCTGTTTTGTATTTTATGTATAAACGCCCTATAATTAAGTTCGTTATCTCAACGATGTCCACCCATTGACCCACTACAGCATATGCGGCTTTCGAACTTTCGATATACACTTCCCAAAACAAGAATCGCCGATCATCCGGAATCTCCCCGCGATGGCTGCAAAATGATGGTGTTGAACCGTCGCAAGAAGGATATCGAACACAAGGTATTCACAGACGTAGTCTCGTACTTCAAGAAAGGCGACCTGCTCATCGTCAACAACAGCATGGTATTCCCGGCAAAGATCTTCGGGCAGAAGGAGAAAACGGACGCCAAAATCGAGGTATTCCTGCTCAGGGAGCTGAACAAGGAGGCTGGGCTGTGGGACGTGCTGGTCGACCCGGCCCGCAAGGTCAGGGTAGGCAACAAGATCTATTTCGAGGACGATGTCGTGGCTGAAGTGGTGGACAACACCACATCAAGGGGTCGGACGATCCGTTTCCTCAACCCGGATATCGACGTGTTCAAGATGGTCGACAAAATCGGGCATGTTCCCCTTCCCCCATACTTCACACGCAAGCCCAAGGAGAGCGACCGCACCGACTACCAGACCGTCTATGCGCAGCAGACCGGGGCTGTGGTAGCGCCGATGGCCGGCCTGCACTTCACGATGCCGCTGTTGCAGCAGATCCAGAAGATCGGGGTCAAGATCCTGCCGATAACGCTGCATCCAAGCCTGAGCACCTTCAACGCCATTGAGGTTGAGGATGTGTCGAAGCACAAGATGGATTCCGAGTACTTCAACATCCCCTACCAGACGGCCATGGAGATCAACGAAACCAAGGTCAACAAGTCCGGCCGGGTATTCGTGGTTGGTACGACGACCTGCCGTGCGCTCGAAGCCAACGCTACGGTCGACGGAAAGATAAAGTTCGGCCAGGGCTGGACCGACAAGTTCATCTATCCGCCCTACCACTTCAAGGTCACCGACGCCCTCATCACCAACTTCCAGATGCCTGAAACAACCCTGATGATGGTGGTCAGCGCCTTCGCCGAACACCGTCTGCTCCTGGAAGCCTACAAGTCGGCACTGAAAAACAATTACAGGTTCCTCGCCTACGGGGACGCAATGCTGATCTGGTAAGACGATGAGGACGATCGCCATAATAGCCGCCAGCGGAGTCGGCAAACGTATGAAACTCGAAGGCGGCCTGAGCAAGCAGATGCTGGAAATCGGAGGACACCCGGTCATCTGGCACACGATCAGGGCCTTTGAGCTGGCTTCGACCATAAAATCGGTCTACATCGCCACCAAGGCAGACAGCATTGAATCGATCGAAGAGCTTTGCGCGAAGTACGGCTTCAGCAAGGTGAAGGCTGTCATTGAAGGTGGCCGGGAGCGTCAGGACTCCATAGCCAACTGCATGGCCCTCATCGAAAAGGAGATCATGGCATCAGGCGAAACGACCGATGCGATCCTGGTGCACGATGGAGCCCGCCCCTTCATCCAGCCGGACGAGATCGACGACATCTCAAGGCTTTCAGCAATCTACGGAGCCTGCGTACCGGCAAACAGACCCAAAGATACCATCAAGTATGTCGGCAGTTCACCCGAAGTGTTTGGTGAAACGCTCGACCGCAGCCGCCTGCTGCAGGTACAGACCCCCCAGGGATTCGCCCCGGAAAAACTGATCGAAGCCCATCGCCTTGCCGCCCTTGAGCAGTGGTACGCAACTGACGATGCGGCGCTGGTCGAACGATATTTCCCCGGGCAGGAGATCCGTATTTATGAAACCGGATACCACAACATCAAGATCACCACTCCCGAGGATATTTTCATCGGCGAAGCCATACTGGCGAGGTTGAAATCAGCTCAATCCGAAAAGAATTAAATCGTTTCGGGATCTTGCGATTTGAAGGTCGGTGTCGTATATTGTTTGCCCTTATGGTGAGGTAGCTCAGTTGGTTAGAGCACAGGATTCATAACCCTGAGGTCGAGGGTTCAACTCCCTCTCTCACCACTCATTACAACACCCCGCTTGACTTTCAGGAGAGCGGGATGCTTTTCGCAAGCGGGTGTAACTCAGTTGGTAGAGTGTTTGCTTCCCAAGCAAAATGTCGCGAGTTCGAATCTCGTCACCCGCTCTCCGGCAGCCAGCCTGCCACCGTCCCTCTCCAGACCAATCTTTCCGATCCATGACACAAGCATCGATCTTCACCGTCCCGATCACTCCCGCAGAGATCAACGAATCGCAGATCGTCGACGGGCAGATGGCCCGGCACCTCGGCATAGAGATAACGGCCGTCGGAGCTGACTTCATGACGGCAAGCATGCCGGTCGACCACCGTACCATCCAGCGCATCGGCATCCTGCACGGCGGCGCTTCCCTTGCCCTTGCTGAAACCGTCGGCAGCATCGCCGCTTCGTATTGCGTCGACCGCGACAAATTCTTCATCGTCGGCCAGGAGATCAACGCCAATCATATCCGGTCGGTCAAAAACGGCGAAGGCTCCGTACATGCCACCGCCACGCCGCTCCACCTCGGGAAAGCTTCACAGGTATGGGACATAAGGATATTGAACGATGCGGGAAAACTGGTCTGCGTGAGCCGGTTCACGGTTGCGGTTCTCGAAAAGCGTGCCTGAGGCTGCCATGTTTTTCAGGCCTCTCCGGACGTTATTAGGGAAACTTTTCATACCTTGTGATTTCATTCTGTAATCATTACCATTTATTCAGGAAAGGCATGCTGGCAGACGAACTTCGAACCAACGGAACGGCGAATCCCCGCAACGACGTCACTGCTGAATCCCTCCAACGACTCGCTGCAGAACAGAAAACAAGGAAAAAATGGCTTCTGATCCAGCCTAAAAGCCAGACAAGCATGATGGTCGATTCAGGCAGCGTCAGCATGCCGCTGAACCTGATCATGGTCGCCACACTCGCCAGCACCCTTTTCGACGTTACCTTTATCGACGAACGTACCGGAGACGAGGTTCCCGAGAATTTTTCAGGATACGACGTCGTAGCCATCACCTCCCGGACACTTAACGCCAGCAAGGCATACAAGATAGGCGACAGGGCCCTTGCGCAGAACAAGATCGTGCTGCTCGGCGGGGTTCATCCCACCATGCTGCACGACGAGGCCACACAGCACTGCACCAGCGTCGTGTACGGCGAAATCGAATCGGTCTGGAACGAGCTGGCCCACGACATCCTCCGTGGCACCATGAAAAGTCTCTACCGGGCCCAGGAACTGCGTTCGATGACCGCCATGCAGCGCCCTGACTTCAGCTTTGCCCTGAACTCGAAAAACGCCAAGCGCTACAGCGCGCTCATTCCCATCCTTGCCACGAAAGGATGCCCTGTGGGTTGCAATTTCTGCACTACCCCGACCGTCTACGGCAAAAGTTACCGGTACCGCGAAATAGACCTCGTGCTCGACGAAATGCGCTACCACCAGCAGCGGCTGGGCAAAAAGAAGGTGAACTTCTCCTTCATGGACGACAACATCAGCTTCAGGCCTGCATACTTCACCGAACTGCTCGAAGAGATGGCCAAGCTGGGTGTGCACTGGAACGCGAACATCTCGATGAACTTCCTGCACAAGCCTGAGGTGGCAGAAGTAGCAGGCCGCTCGGGATGCGACCTGATGAGCATCGGCTTCGAGTCGCTCAACCCCGACATCCTCAAGACCATCAACAAAGGGGCCAACCGCCTCCAGAACTACTCGACCGTGGTCGGCAACCTGCATAACAACGGTATCGCCATCCAGGGATACTTCATGTTCGGTTTCGACGACGATACCGACAAGAGCTTCCAGGCCACCTACGACTTCATCATGCAGAACCGCATCGAGTTTCCGGTCTTCTCCCTGGTGACCCCCTTCCCCGGCACCCCATACTATGAGGAGATGAAGCCACGCCTGCGCCATTTCGACTGGGACAAGTACGATACCTACCACTACATGTTCGAGCCGAGAAAAATCTCCGGCGAAAGGCTGCTTGAAAATTTCGTCAAGCTGCAGCGGGAGGTTTACAAGGGTCGTGCCATCATGCAGCGCATGCAGGGCAAGCCCCTGAACTGGGTCTGGTTCGTCAACTTCATGATGAACCGCTTCACCAGGAAGCTCAAGCCCGAATTCTACCTCTGAAAATGAAGAAGGCACCGCAGAAAACGGTGCCTTCTCCATTTTCAGGCCGACCTCTGCCTGTTATTCGTCCCTTCCCTTGCTGACCAGCCACAGCTGGCAAATTTATTACATCGACCACGTATCGAGAGCATGGTTCTCCTGAATAACTCGTCTAAACAGGTAGGATGCTTTGAACTATAAAGCGCGCTGGTACAGGGAGCTGTTCGATTGGAGCACCATCCATGGCAAATCATGGCTTTTGGTCAATAAACAGGATATATCGACATGAAACAGTTGTTACTTGTGGTCAGCATTGGAGCATTGCTCTACACAACCTCTTTCGGCGCCGGGAAAAGCCCTCAACTCGCCTCTTTTGATCATAGCCGGCTGACGGCCTCTTCAAATTGCATAAGATGCCACAGTCGCGATCAGCCGGATGATGACCGCCATCGCCGGACCCAGGCAAATTGCTCGACATGCCACAGCACCGATAGCTGGAGCCCGGCCACTACCGAGTCCATAAAGGGCGCGAAATAAAAAGCACTCCAATTATTACAGTCCAATGATGTACCAAACAAAACTCAAATGAAAAAGTCATTCAGCTGGCGGGTATTTGTAAGCTTCGGTCTGTTCATTGCCGTTTTCATGATGCTGGTTTCCGGAGTGATACTCTACATCTCCCCTCCGGGCAGGGTTGCCAACTGGAGTGACTGGCAGATGCTCGGTCTTACAAAAAGAGGGTGGCTGAACCAGCACACCATATTCGGTTTTGCCTTTGTTATCCTCTCCCTGTTCCATCTCTTTTTCATAAACTGGAAAGCATTCCTCTCCTACCTGAAATCAAAGACAACCGAAGGGCTCAAAAGCCCCGGGGAGCTGCTTGCAATACTCATTCTCTCAGCCGTTTTCGGGTTCGGAACCTATTTCGATTTTCAACCTTTTTCGGCAATCATCAAGTTCGGCAATACCATTTCAAACTCCTGGGAACGCAAGGACAAGGCCGCTCCGGTACCCCATGCAGAGCTTATGAACCTTACCGAGCTATCGCAACAGCCTGGTCTTGGCTCAGATCCTGAAGCCCTGATCACGAAACTGAAAAATGCCGGCCTGAAAGTAGCATCCCGGAACGAGACCATTGCCGAAATAGCCAGTACAAACGGCATGACCGCAGAGCGGGTTTACTCCTTTATCGCGCCTGCCCAGCAGGAAAAGCATAAACTGCAGGGAGAGGGTTTCGGAAGAAAAACCCTGCAGCAAGTCGCCGATGAAGCAGGGGTATCGGCAACTTCCCTGCAACTTGCACTCAAACAAAAAGGGATTTCAGCAAAAACAGACGACCTGCTCAGGAACATTGCCAAAAACAACAATATGGAGATGAGCGAGTTTAAGGGGTTGCTTGAAACATTGATCAGCAGGTAGGGTGCAGTACGAAAAAAACGGCTGTTTCAGTTTTTGTATAAAATTGCAAGGGGAAAAGGGACTTTAATGACCAAAAGGACGTAAAGGAC
>JAAXXK010000020.1 GCA_013334525.1 Chlorobiaceae bacterium | reverse complement strand
CATCCGGAACGATGGGGGGCGAGACCGGCAAGAGCATGGAGCATCCCTCAGGAGGTGCTGCTCAACCCGGACGAAAAGTGAGTATTTTTTTCTAAAAAATGCGACATCTCTGTTGACATAATCCGCCGAGGGCCAATCATTAAATCCAAAGATGTGTCCTGTCATCCTTCCCGGTAGGGGCGGTCCCGCTCGTCGGGAGCGCCCGTATTCCAGGACCCCTCAGTGCAAGAGGCTGACTCGGAAACAAAACCGGGACAGCCTCCTGCATGATCTCCACCACTTTTGCATTAACCCGGTTTTTCGCGACGGCAGTCCGCGTTTACCGCGCCTTGAATGCGCAGACCGGTCTTTTCTTTCCGGTCTCGTCAACGCTGACGAAGGTGATGCGGGTCGTGAAGACCAGCTCCTTTACGCCCGTTGAGATCTCTTCCCTGGTGACGTCCACCACATATTCGACCGAGGTGTGGCCTACGCGGTTTTGCTTGGATTCAAAGCAGAGTATGGTGCCCTGGCGGATGCTTTTCCTGAACTCGATCTTGTCCATGCCTACGGTGACGAAGTTGCAGCCGGGGTAATCGAGCGTGACGGCGATGTAGCTGACCTCGTCGATCCATTTGAGCAGGTTGCCGCCGAAGAGGAAGCCGAAATGGTTCAGGTGCTCCGGCATTACGAGTTTGTGTGTTTCCATGGAGTTGGTGAAGCGTTGTTGGTGATAAAAGGAGATACAAGATAAGAAAGGTTTTTTTGTGACTCACTCACGTGACGCGTGATGCGTGACGCGAAACGGGAAATGCGTGACACGTGACGCGAAACGAAACCGGTTATGTTGAATACAGGTACTTCAAGTCTTAATCCTGAACGGTTCACGCATCACGGTTCACGGTTCACGAGTCACGGTTCACGGTTCACGGTTCACGGTTCACGGTTCACGGTTCACGAGTCACGAGTCACGAGTCACGAGTCACGAGTCACGGGTCACGCGTCACGAGTCACGCGTCACGCTTCACGCGGTGCCACCATGACCACTTTTTCCCTTTCGACGATCACGCTGCCTGCTGCGCCTTTCGATTTCCGGACATATTTTTTCTGGGTGTAGATCACCGGCACCATGCCGGAATTCCGGGCCGAAGAGTACCATGCGGCGATCTCTGCGGCCCTGCGGATCTCCGACATGTTGTGCATGCCCGCACCCTTGAGCACGCAGTGCGAGCCGGAAGCTCCCCTGGCGTGCAGCCAGATGTCGTCTGGACGGGCGTGGTCGAAGGTGAGCAGGTCATTGTTTTCGGCATTGCGGCCGACGTAAAGGGTGATGGTCCGGGTGAGGGGGATGGTCCTGAACGGAGCTCTCTTTTCCTCGTTTTTTCCTCCCTGCCCGGTGGATTTATGGCTTGGCGAAGGTTTGGCGCTGAGCAGCTGCTGAATTTCATCCGGAGTTTCGGCGGCGTTGAGCTCTTCGAGGCTGTATTGCAAGCCGAGGAGTTCGCGGCGGAGCTTTGCGTGGCGGCCCAGCAATCCCTTCAGCTTTTTCCGGCTTTTCGAGGCCTGTTCGAAATACCAAGCGGCGTTTTCCTGGATGTTCAGCTCCGGCTTGACCGATATGGTTTTTTGCGGAAAGGCGGGATCGAAGAGGTTGGGGACCGTAACCTGGTCTGAGCCCGGCCTGACCTTGCCGATCGCCCCGGTCAGAAGGTGCCCGAAGGTTTCGTAACGCCCTGCGGCCGCCTCCATCTCGGCTGAGTCCCTGGATGCGAGCTCTTTTTCGGCTTTACCGATCTTTTTGACCAGCTCCTTTCGAACTTCGTCGGCCTTTTCGTGCAGGTGCACGTGGCTGTGCATCTTGCGGCTGTAATGGCTCATGGCGTCGAGCACGGTGTCGAACAGGGTGGCGGTGTCGTCGCCGGAAGCTTCGAGGATCGAGAATGCCGGGGGGTGGCCAGGTTTTTCGATCACGCAGGGAGATGGCGATGCCAGCTCGTAGAACAGGGCGGCGAGGGCCTGATAAAGTGCTTCCGGTTCCTCGCCGCCTGCGCGGGCGACGAGCCTGCGGGCAAGCCGACGGTCGAAGCCGGGAAGGATGGCCGAAAGCCTGTTTTCGATCGGTTCGATATGGCCGCTTCCTTCAAGTTTCTGGACGAAAAGGGATTTCGAGGTGGCGATGGATTCAAGCGACCGGAACACCGCAGCGCCGCGTGTATCGTCGTCAAATGGGGTGCCTTCCAGTTCACGGCAATCCTTGAAAGCATCCACTATCTGGCCGTTGCGCACCAGAAGCACGTTGGTGTCTGCGCTGTACAGCCTGAGCACGACGGTGTGGCCATCGTCGAGGGAAAACCGTATCTCCCTGTCGTTGGGGGCCATCGAGACTCCGGTGACCTGTTGCTCGAAAACGCGGCTCATGATGCCGGCCGAGTTGCGTCGCTTCCTGTTCAGCCCCTCCCTGGTAGAAAGCGAGAAATCCTGCGACCGCACCGTGACGATGAGTTGCAGGTGGCGGCCATCGATGGTGACGAAGCCGAGGGTGATCTCGTTTTTATCCTGCGAATGGATTTCGAAAATATATCCTCCAGAGAGCTGTTCGTTCAGTTCACTGGCCGCATGGTAAAGCGTAAAGTAATTTCGGAGCATTGGCCGGAAGGGTTGCGTCGGGGCGATCTTTCCTCTATTTTATTGTCTGGGCATGGATAGACAGACCGCAGTATTGATTCAATTTATAAAAAAACACGGCTATGCACGAAGAGGGCAATCATTCCTGCTGCTGCACTCCTTCGGGGGAGGGCGATGCTGCGGGCCCGGAGAAGCGGCTCGGCTGGCACGAATATTTCATGAGCGTCGCGCATCTGATCTCGCGACGGGCCACCTGCACGAGGGGGCATATCGGGGCGGTGATCGTCCGTGACCACAACATCCTTTCGACGGGATACAACGGGGCGCCATCGGGACTTCCGCACTGCAACGAGGTCAACTGCCGGATTTTCAGGAGCACCCATCCCGACGGAACGGTCGAGGAGAACTGCGTCAACACCATCCATGCCGAGATCAACGCCATTGCGCAGGCAGCCAAGCACGGCGTGTCGATCAAGGACGCCGACATCTACATTACGGCCAGCCCATGCCAGCACTGCCTGAAGGTGCTGATCAACGTCGGTATCAAGACGATCTATTACGACAAGCCATACAAGATCGAACATATTTCCGAGCTGCTTCGCCTCTCAGGGGTAAAGCTGGTGCATGTCAACGCTGAACAATCCTGAAGGGTAACTGCATGAACATCAAATCGACTGAACGGACCAGGTTGGACGACGAAGCTTTCATGAGGCGCTGCCTTGAACTTGCAGCCAGGGGGGCCGGGATGGTGAGCCCTAACCCGATGGTCGGCTCAGTGGTCGTACACCAGGGACGAATCATCGGAGAGGGGTGGCACCAGCGATACGGAGAAGCGCACGCCGAGGTCAACGCCATAGGCTCTGTCAGGGAGCCGGAACTGCTGCCTGAATCGGTATTGTACGTCAACCTTGAACCATGCTCCCATTTCGGCAAGACGCCGCCATGCGCCGACCTGATCGTCGGGAGCAACATTCGAAGGGTGGTCGTCGGATGCCTCGATCCGCATGACAAGGTTGCCGGCAAGGGGATCGCAACGCTGGAAGCGGCAGGTATCGATGTGACGGTCGGAGTGCTCGAAGATGAGTCGGAGCGGCTCAACGAGGCCTTTATCACAAGCCATCGCAAGGGCCGGCCCTTCGTGGCGCTGAAAATCGCCCAGACCCTTGACGGCCGTATCGCCACCGCGCTTGGCGCTTCGAAATGGATCACGGGGCCGGATTCGAGAACCGAGGTCCACCGGCTTCGCAGCCGTTACGACGCCGTCCTGTCAAGCTCTTCGACGATCATTGCAGACGATGCCGAACTCACCGTTCGCCACTGCGACGGCCGCCACCCGATCAGGGTGCTCCTCGACCGTCGGTTGCAGGTGCCGATCGAGGCCAAGGTGTTCAACGACCAGGCAGAAACCATCGTTTTTGCTGCTGCCGATGCCTCGGAACCTTGCCGCATAAAGCAACTGAATGAGCGGGATATTGATGTCGTGACCGTGGGACAGTCGGGCAGCGGCCTTGATCTCGGCGAGGTCTTTGCCGAGCTGCATCGGCGCAAGGTGCTTTCCGTTATGGTGGAGGGGGGAAGTCGCCTTTGTGCGGCGCTGGTCAGGGCTCGACTTGTCGACAAGTACTATGTGTTCGTTGCGCCGAAGTTTTTTGGTGGTGACGGCCTGCCGTCGTTTTCATCGCTCGATGTGGTCCATCCAGAGCATCCGGTCAGGTTCAGGTTCGCAGGCTGCACCATGTTCGGCGACGATCTCCTGGTCGAAGCTTATCCAGCCTGAAATCAACAAGCGATATCTTCTTTCCATATGGCGCCTTTATTCAAGAAAAGTTACGGGAACAAAAGCAAAAACTCCTTTTCCGGAGGGTTCATGAACAACAACGACCTTGGCAAGCTCCTGCTGCGACTTTGCGTCGGCGGGCTCATGTTGCTTCACGGCGTCCACAAGCTGATTCATGGCTACGGTTTCATCGCAGCGAAGCTCAAGGCGGCCGGCCTGCCTGAACTGCTCGTCGCGGGGGTCCCAATCGGCGAGGTGGTGGCGCCGCTTCTCATCATTCTCGGCCTCTACACCCGTCCGGCAGCCCTGATCGAAGCGTTCGTCATGGGCATGGCTGTCTGGCTTGTCCATATGGGCCAGCTCACGGCGCTGACCGAACAGGGGGGTTACGCCCTCGAGCTCCAGGCATTCTATTTCTTCGGTTCCCTTGCGGTGTTTTTCTTCGGAGCCGGTCGTTACAGCGTTTCGCGGGGCGTGGGGCAGTGGAACTGAACCCGTCTCGAATCAAGTCAGCATGATGAGTATGAGTGTAACCGATCCGGCAGGAACCCCTGTTTTCGAGTTCCGGAACGTAAGCGCATACCGGGGAGGGACGCTGGTGTTCGACGGCCTTGACCTGCGTATCGAAAAAGGCGAGAACACGGCCATTCTCGGTCCGAACGGTTCCGGGAAATCGACCCTGCTCAAGCTTCTGTCGCGTGAAATCTATCCTGTTCACTCGCCAGGAAGTCGAATGCTGGTTTACGGGCGCGACCGGTGGAACGTCGAGGAGCTGCGCTCTGGACTTGGCATGGTTTCAAATGACCTCCAGGAGGATTATGGACGGTATGCCAAAGGACGGGACGTAATCCTGTCGGGTTATTATTCGAGCATCGATATCTGGCCCCACCAATGCTTCAGCCCGACTCAGCTGCTTCAGGCCGATGCGCTGATGCGTCAGCTCGGAATCGAGGGCCTTGCGGAGCGCCCTTTCGGCAGGATGTCTACCGGCCAGCAGCGCAGGTTTCTGCTCGGTCGCGCGCTGGTGCACACCCCGGACGCCCTGTTGCTCGACGAACCGACCGGCGGCCTTGACCTGTCGGCCACCTTCCAGTACCTCGATACGGTCAGGAGCCTTATGCAGTCGGGGACGCAGCTCATTCTCGTCACCCATCACCTGCATGAAATACCGCCGGAAATATCGAGGGTGGTTTTTCTGCGCAACGGCCGCATCGTCGCCGATGGCGACAAGTCGACCCTTCTCGATTCGGCAGGCGTTTCCGGCCTGTTCGGACGACCGGTGGAGGTTATCGAGCGGAACGGGTTTTACCAGGCTGTCCCGGGGGCGTGAAGGGAGGAGGAAGGGGAAGAAGAGGAAGAAAAGGAAAATGGACGGAATGGACGAAGAAATCATGGACGTTATGGACGTAATGGACAAGAGAAAAAGGCATGATTCATGCAGGTGTGTATTGTCCATGCCGTCCATAACGTCCATGCTGTCCATTCCCTGCCATGATCCTGAATTCTTTTCCGCCTCAAGGAACTTCGGCGACGGTTGGCCGGTTGGATGAGGCATGTTCTTCAGGCAATAACCAATAACTTCATATCTTCGAATATTATGGCAACGATCACCCTCAAGGGCAACTCCATCAACACGGTCGGCGCCCTGCCGGCAGCAGGTAGCCCCCTTCCTTCGTTCACTCTTGTCAAGAGCGATCTCTCGGAAGTTTCGCTTTCCGATTTCGCCGGCAAAAAACTGGTGCTCAACGTTTTCCCGAGCCTTGATACGGCTGTCTGCGCCACTTCGGTCAGGAAGTTCAACCAGGAGGCCGCAGCGCTCGGCGATACGGTCGTACTCTGCATCTCCGCCGACCTTCCTTTTGCGCAGGGACGCTTCTGCGTTGCCGAGGGACTTGAGCGCGTCGTGCCGCTCTCCGTGTTCCGCTCACCGGAGTTTGGGCTGGCTTACGGGCTTGCCATCATCGACGGCCCGCTGAAAGGCCTGCTGTCGAGAGCCGTCATTGTTGCTGATGCAGCCGGCAAAGTGCTTTATGCCGAGCAGGTACCGGAGATCGTGCAGGAGCCCGATTACGCAAAGGCGCTTGCTGCGCTGGCCTGAAGCCCTGCCGGTTGTCTGGACAGGTGTATTCAGCCGTGCCGATGTGCCGGGTCAGGAGGGCCCGGCCATCAAGGCGGTGATGTTCCATGAAGTGGCCTGAACAACCATTAAATTGATCCCCATGCCAGAGAAACCTGTTAAAGGGAAGCCCGGTATCCAGAAATCGCTTGCTGAAATCGACCTTGCAGATATAACCAGGGGAAAACATTACCATGCTTCGCCTTCCGCATGGGACGACGAGCTTCTCTATTTCCTCATGCTCGATCGTTTTTCCGATGGCCGGGAGTTTGGCGGTTTTTCCGACCTGCACGGCAAGTCGTTCACGAAGTCCTCAAAAGGGCGTACGACCCCTCTCTACAATTCATCCGGGGATGCGTGTGGAGCCCCGAGGGCCGAATGGTTCGAGGCGGGCAAAGGCTGGTGCGGCGGCACGATCGTCGGCCTGAAGGAGAAGATCGGCTACCTCTCCAGGCTCGGTGTCACGGCCGTCTGGGTGAGCCCCGTGTTCAGGCAGGTGACCGGCAGCGGAGATTACCATGGTTACGGCATCCAGAACTTCCTCGACGTCGATCCCCATTTCGGCACCCGCCAGGAGTTGTGCGACCTGGTCGCCGCCGCACACAAGGCAGGCATCAGGGTCATCCTCGACATCATCCTCAACCATGCCGGTGACGTTTACGCCTACCGCGGCAACCAGCGCTACTTCTACTCTCAGGGGCAGCAGTGGGAGGTCGCCGGTTACAGGAGCGGAAGGGACGATCACGGCAGCATCCCATTCGACAATCTCGATGCCGATATCCGTGCCCGCATCTGGCCGGATGGGGCGATATGGCCCGTCGAGTTCCAGGTGGCGTCGACCTGGACCAGGCAGGGGGAGATCCGCAACTGGGATGCCTATCCGGAGTATCTCGACGGCGATTTCTGCTCCCTGAAGGAGATCCATCTCGGTGCGACCGCCAGGGATCCGGAAACGAACCAGGACCTGCTCAAGCGCATCGCCAGGTTCGAACCCTCCAGGACCCTCGACTACCTCGTCAAGGTTTACCGTTACTGGATCGCCCTTACGGATATAGACGGCTTCCGCCTCGATACCGTGAAGCACATGGAGCCGGGGGCGGTGCGCTATTTCGCTACCGGCATCCATGAGTTCGCCCAGTCGATCGGCAAGGAGAATTTCGCCATCATCGGAGAGATCACCGGTGGGCGCGCCAGGGCGATCGACATCCTCGACGCCACCGGCCTGGACGCTGCCCTCGGTATCGACGACCTGCCCGACAAGCTCGAGTTCCTTGCAAAGGGGGCGCGCAGCCCCGGCAATCCCGACACTGCCGACCAGGAGGGATATTTCGACATGTTCATGAACAGCCTGCTTGACGGCAAGAACAGCCACCAGTGGTACTCGAAGCATATTGTGACCATGATTGACGACCACGACCAGGTTGGCCAGCAGCACAAGTACCGTTTCTGTGGCGACAGCCCCGAGAGCCCGCATCGCCTCAAGCTAGCCCTTGGCATCAACCTCGCCACGGCAGGCATTCCCTGCATCTATTACGGCACCGAACAGGCGTTCGACGGTGCTGACCAGAGGAGCGGGGACGACTCCTACAGCGACGTCTTCCTCAGGGAGTGCATGTTCGGCGGGCCGTTCGGTACCCACCAGAGCAGGGGGCGCCACTTCTTCGACGAAAGCCACGAGGTATACCGGTTTGTCGGCAGGCTCTCCGCGCTCCGCCGAAAGGAGGTCGCCCTCAGGAGGGGGAGGCAGTACCTGCGGCAGCTCTCTGCCAGCGGCGACGACGGCGATTTCTGGTATCCCCAGCCCGTGGACGGCCAGCTTTTCTGGGTAGTCGCATGGTCGCGCATCTTCGCGACCTCCGAGTGCCTGTGTGCCATCAACACCAGCCTAGAAAAGGAGCTGACAGTTTGGGTCGTCGTGGATCGCAAGCTCCATGAGGATGGGCGTTCGATGAGCTGCCTGTTTTCGACGGACGAGTCGCAGGAGGGGGCGCTGGCCGGGATTTCATGGCGTGATTGCGGAGCGACGGTGAGGATCACGGTTCCACCGGGGGGCTTCGTCGTCTACCGTTGATCTCTATCGTCCCGACTTCGGGCCAGTATGTTCGCAACCGGCGGTATGCCGGAGCGGTCAGAAAAATCCTTCAGGGGCTTTTCCAAATAACAGCTTGGACTCCTGGGTACGGGGCTGTTTTCATTTTTTTGTTACCTTTGTCTGACGGGATGTTCAGGAAGGAAATCGATTCAACACTTCATGTTTACAGGAATCATCAAGGATGTCGGCTCTGTCGGCTCTGTCGTTTCCCGCGATGGCGGGCTTCGGCTTCGGCTCAACTATACCTCCACTGAGGCATTCGGCGATCTGTCGGTTGACGAGAGCGTGAGTGTGAACGGAGTTTGCCAGACGGTCGTTGCGGTCGGCAAGGGGTGGTTCGAGGTCGATACGGTTGCCGAGACCCTGAAGAAGAGCACATTGGGATCGTTCCGGGTGGGCACGAAGGTCAACCTGGAGCGCGCCGTCCGTCCGATCGACCGACTCGGAGGCCATTTCGTGCTTGGCCATGTCGACTGTGTCGGCAGGGTTGAGGGTGTTGAGGAGTCCGGCCAGAGCCGTACCGTCTCCATTTCGTTTCCCCCTGCTTTCGATCCATGGATCGTGCCGGTCGGTTCCATTGCTATCGACGGCGTCAGCCTTACCGTCGCCCATACGGAGTCATCGAGCTTTTCCGTGGCGATCATTCCCTATACCCTGGGCCATACGACCATCGCCGATTTGCGCAAGGGGAGCGAACTCAACCTCGAGTTCGACATTCTCGGCAAATATGTCGCAAAGCAGCAGGTGACGGGAAATACCGCAGCCGGGAGCCGCATCAGTCACTCCTGGCTGGGCGAGCAGGGGTTCGTATGAAGTCGGGAGCAGAGAGTCAGGCCGATCTGTTCGGAGGCACCGGCCGACAGCTTGCTTCGGACCGGTTCCAGCCGCTTGCCGAGCGGGTTCGGCCACGCCGGATCGATGAGCTTTTCGGCCAGGAGCATCTGGTGGGCGCTGAAGGGCCGATCAGGCGATATATCGAGCAGGACAGGATTCCCTCCATGATCTTCTGGGGACCCCCCGGATCGGGCAAGACCACGCTTGCCGAAATTTGCGCAGGCTCACTGAACTACCGGTTCGAGCAGCTTTCCGCAACCGATTCGGGGGTGAAGGATGTACGCCGCGTGCTCGATACCGCTGAAAAGACACGGAGAATCGAAGGGCGCCAGACCCTCCTGTTCATCGATGAGATCCACCGGTTCAACAAGGCGCAGCAGGATACGCTGCTGCACGCCATCGAGGATGGGCTGATCGTACTTATCGGCGCCACGACCGAAAACCCTTCCTTCGAGGTCAACCGGGCGCTTCTGAGCCGAATGCAGGTCTATATCCTTCAGCCCCTGGGCGACCAGGAGGTGCGCAATGTCATCGATCGCGCCATTGAGAGCGACAGTATCTTTTCCGGAACCGGCCTGGTCGTTGAGGATATGGCGTTCCTGCTGCAGTATGCCGGTGGAGACGCCCGCAAGGCGCTGAACGCCCTTGAGGCGGCCATGTCGCTCCTGCCTACAGGCAGGAACCCCGCGCACATCGACAGGAGTATGCTCGAAAAGGCGCTCCAGCATCGGGCACCCGAATATGACAAGGGCGGTGAGTCCCATTACGATACCGTTTCCGCGTTCATCAAGTCCATGCGTGGTTCCGATCCCGATGCGGCCCTGTTCTGGATGGCAAAGATGATCGATGGCGGGGAGGATCCCAAGTTCATCGCCCGCCGCATGGTGATCTTTGCCAGCGAAGATATCGGCAACGCAGACCCTTATGCGCTCACCTTGGCCATATCGGTCTTTCATGCTGTCGAAATGATTGGCCTGCCCGAAGCGAGGATCAACCTTGCACAGGGGGTTACCTATCTGGCCGGCTGCCCGAAATCCAACGCAAGCTACCAGGGTATCAACGAAGCCCTGGCCGATGTGAAATCCGGCTCCTCTTTTTCCATTCCGCTCTACCTGCGAAACGCTCCAACCAACTTCATGAAGGAGATCGGTTACGGGCAGGGGTATCGCTATCCGCACAGCTATCCCGGCAATTTCGTCGAAGAGCACTATTTTCCTGAAAAGATGGAGCCCAGGGCCTATTACCGTCCCGGCACCGAAGGGCGGGAGAAGTTTATCAAAGAGCGGCTTGATGCGCTCTGGAAAGGACGATACGAAAGTTGATTGCCGGGTATCGGCGACAGTGATATATTTGAGGAAAATTTAATGATCAACATCCAGCCATGAGCCTGCACCGATTGTTTACCTGTTTTGCCGTTGTCCTCTTTTTCGCCTGTTCCGGAAAAGCGGAAGCCTCGACGGCACCCGCTTCCTCCACTGTTGAAAAAAGTCCGATGACGATCACCCTGGGCCAGGCCGTCCAGATCGGCATGAAGCATAACAGGGATCTCGAGCTCGCCAGGCTTGACAAGCTGATGG
Organism: Chlorobiaceae bacterium; assembly: GCA_013334525.1. Lineage (GTDB taxonomy): Bacteria > Bacteroidota > Chlorobiia > Chlorobiales > Chlorobiaceae > Chlorobaculum. The sequence continues at coordinate 31,224 of JAAXXK010000020.1, read as the reverse complement.
CCGGACAGAAGGTTCGGGAATCATGGGCTGAAGTCTTGCCGCACCTCTCTTCAAGCATGACCTATACCCGTACCCTCAAGCCGACGGTGATGTTTCTTCCCAACAGCTTTTTCAATATACCGGGAGGGGGCACCCAGGCTATCGAGGTAAGTTCGGACAACTCCTCCGTCCTTTCGTTCAACCTCAGCCAGAACATTTTCAAGCTTTCGGCCATCGCAGGCATCAAGGCGGCGGCCCTGGTCAGGCAGATCAGCGACGAGTCCTATCGCCATACCAACGCAGAGGTCGTGACCTCGATCCGCCGGGCATACTATGACGCACTGATCGCTACCGAAAAGCGCAAATTGCTTGAACAGAGCATCTCAAGGTGGGATGAGTCGAGGAAAGACACCAACTCGCTCTTCAGGCAGGGGGTTGCCGCAGACATCGATACCCTCAAGGCCTGGCTTTCGGTTGAGAATTTGAAGCCTGATCTCGTCCGTGCGCAGAGCGGGGAGGCGATTGCTTCGACAAAGTTGAAAATGGTCATGGGAATCGATCAGGATACCCAGGTAGCCCTTTCCGATTCGCTCGTTTTCCGTGAAGCCGAAATCCCTGCAAACATCGCAGCAGCTTATCGCGAAGCTCTCGAAAAACGGCCGGACGTCAGCAGCCTGTCGCTTCAGCTTGATGCCGAGAAGTATAAGGTTACCGCAGCCCGATCGGAGGGGATGCCTTCGCTCAGCGCATTCGGCACACTCGGCGCACAGACGCAGTTCAGCGACCAGAAGCCGGTCGACCAGACCCGCTGGCCGGTCTCTTCTTCAATAGGCCTTCAACTGTCAGTTCCTATCTTTTCGGGCTTTGGCACCAGTGCAAGAATTGAGCAGGCCAAGATTACCAGGCTTCAGACACGAACACGGTATGAGGAGTTGAAATCCCAGGTCAGGGCGGATGTCGAAGTGCGGCTTTCAAACCTCATCGAGGCAAGAAAGAGGATAGACCTTCAGTCCAAAACGATCAGCGTTGCCGAACGCAGCTACCGGATCACCAGGTTGCGCCTGCGAGAGGGGATCGGTTCACGCCTCGAACTGACCGATGCCGAGCTTCAGCTCAATACGGCCAAAACAAACTACCTGCAGGCTGTGTACGACTATCTTGTCGCCTCTGCCGAGCTGGAGAAGTCGCTGGGCCGGGTCGGGAGTGCTGAGCCGAAATCATGATTTGATCTCACTGCGCGGCACACAAACCCGGATGATCTCCGGGGATCGATGCCCGTCATGACCGATGAGACTGTGCGTGCGGCAGCCCTTGCCGCCGACCGGATGGAGAACGGACGTCCGGCAAGCGTGCGGTCGAGTTTTTCGCTGTACCATACGTTGTAGATGGCATCAGGCACGAACGCCGTAATGTCCAGAACCGAAAACCCGTGCTTTCCAAGCAGGCGGGTCAGGGTTTCCGGTGTGAAGTGGTAAAGGTGGCGCGGCGCGTCGATTGCTATCCAGTGCGCTCCGTACCGTCCCGCATCGTCGCTGTCGATGTTCGGCAGGGCTATGACCAGCACTCCGTCAGGTTCAAGAAGGTCATGTGCTTTGTCCAGGGCCTCTTCGATGCGGTGGAGATGTTCGAGGACGTGCCAGAATACGATGCGATCGAAGCGGTTGTCGAACTCGGTTTCAGCCAGGTCGGCCCCTGAAATGTTTCGAAGTCCTGCAGCAGTCGCAACGGCTGCCGCCTGCCGGTCCGGTTCGATACCCCAGAGGTTCGGCAACGGAATTTCGTAATCCCTGTTCAGGCGCAGCAGCAAACGGCCAGTCGAACAACCGGCCTCGAGCACACGCACGGAACCGGCTGGTTTGTGCAATCCCTTCATCACGATGCCGGCTTTTGCCTTCAACAGCAGTGAACCCACATAAAGATAGGCTCTGTCCCTCAGGTTACGGCAATTGCCCCGGTGGAGAAACGGGTCGTATGACTGTTCGGGATAGTATTTTGATGCCTGCGTCGCCTCAGGTCTCGGATTGAGCATGACCAGACCGGAAGATGATGAGCGTACCAGCGACCATGAAGGTGCTGATGGAGCGAATCTGTCGGGAGCTTCGAGCAGCGGGGTGAAATCCCTGTCGCCTGAGATGGGGCATGGGACAAGCTCCATGATCCTCTCTTTACCGGGCTTTTCCGCTTTTGATGTCGGCGATGGCGTTCCTCAGGTCGACATAGACTTTGTGGAGGTCGTTGCTGAGCACCTTGGTATCGCCAAGCACAGGCATGAAGTTGGTGTCGCCTTCCCAGCGGGGAACGATATGAAAATGGATGTGTGTATCGACGCTGCCTCCTGCCACCTTGCCGAGGTTCGCCCCGAGATTGAACCCTTGCGGATTCAGGGTGATCTTCATCGCACGCATGCAAAGATCTGAGATCTGCATGATTTCCAGCTTTGTCTGGTCGTCGAGATCGGTAAACTCGGGAGTCTGAAGGTAGGGGATGACCATGAGGTGCCCGCAATTATACGGGTAGAGGTTCAAAATCGCAAAACAGTGCTCACCCCTGCAGAGCACATAGCGCTCCTCGTCCTTTTCGGGAGGGATGTCCGCGAAGACCGACTTGCCTTCTTCCTTTTCGGAAGGTTTTTCATCCTTGAAGGACTGCATGTAGACTTCACGCCATGGAGAGTACATTCTTTGCATGTTGCACCGAATGCAATAGTGGTGAGTAATGTTCTGTTGTGTACCAAAGGTGGGACTCGAACCCACACGAGTTTGCACCCACTGGATTTTGAGTCCAGCGCGTCTACCAGTTCCGCCACTTTGGCATAATGACATGTGCGAGAGAAGGGACTCGAACCCTTACGCCTCACGGCACTAGTTCCTAAGACTAGCGTGTATACCAATTTCACCACTCTCGCGTCATGAATGGCTAATATACGTGGTTTTTTTATGATATGAATAATTTAGTCGATTTTTCTTCCCACTGCGGCCACCTGAAATCGTTTGCGGCTCGTTAAACGCCTGTCCACAATGGTCTGATCCTGTTTGGAAACTCCTGATCAAAGCCAGACTGCGCGCAACGAAGTCGTCAGGCTTTCTCAGCGATCCTGGAGCGCAGCCTCAATACCTCCATTCTACAATCTCACGTAGCAGGTAATAACACCGCTTAAGTGCGTATTTCCATTGTGTTAGCTCAGTATTCATAAGTCTGCGTAATTCCGGGAGTATTTCGTTGAAGTATATATGCTTAAATAATCGCAAATAATAGTGACTATTATATGGCTGATACATAAGAAAGCATATATATGCTGCTGCGGATTATATTGTAAAAATATACTATGTGATTTATTTATAATAACATTCTTGTATTATTGGATGTCTCTTGTTATATATATGCTGTTCGCAGTTAAGATTTGCTGTCACGTCGCAATACTCCTGTCAGTGCGAAATAAGTACGTTGTGATGTAGTGTATATATGATAATGTATATGTCGGGTGAAGATAGATAAGTAAGATGTATTTCGATCTTCGTACAGGAGTAGATTTGCAAAGAGGGAGCCTCAGGGGTGAATGAAAATGAGCACATCTGCGGATTTCAATGCAAGGCTTCACTCTGGTGATCAGTTTAGTTGACAGCGTTCCAGTAGCGGCTCGTTATTTTTGTCTGTTTCAAAGCTTCCTCATTTCCTGTTTCAATTTTCTCTTTAGGAAATCTTTCAGCTGTGACTGAAGGAGGCGAAGCTTTTTGACTATGTGTTGCTGTGTCGGACACTTGTAATTAATGGACATACGATTGTTGCCAACTCTTCGACAGCCTCAGCCAGTCAATGCAATGCCCGGTTTTCTCCCTTTAATTCCACTGGTGCTTTTCGCAGTTTTCGCTGCCCGATGAAAATCATCTGCCCCCTGTTTATGGCATGAATTTTTATCGACACTGCGGCAATTCCCCAAATTCCCGTTGAACTTAATTATGAACGCAAAGCTGTTCCGCTTTTCGATTGCCGGAATGACCATGTTACTCTGTCTGGGCGGGTGCACCGCTTACAGGGACCTTCCAGCAGGCACGCATCAGACTATCAACAGCAAGCCTGAAGCCGATACCGTACGCGAAGTCATTGATATTTCGCCAAACACTTCGCCAGCGACGGTACCGTTAAAGACAAACGATTACATAATTGGCGCCAATGACGTGCTTTACGTAAGTGTCAATGGAAAATCCGAATTCACGGTTTCCGGCGCGTCCAATGCTTTCAAAGGATATCGGGTAGATGGCAGGGGGTTCATTTACCTGCCTCTTGTCGGTAATGTTCCTGTAGGCGGGTTGTCTCTTTCCGATGCGCGGGCACGCATTGATCAGGCAATGAGGCAATTTTACAATAACCCCTGGGTCGTCGTCGAGATTTCGGAATATAGAACCCGTCAGGTGTTCGTTTTTGGCGCGGTCAGAAAGCCGGGTCCATTTCCTTTGCCTGCGTCGGGCGCTAATCTGGCCCAGGTCATAGCAAGCGCAGATCTGATCGACACGGCCTATAATTTCAAACAGGTCAGGATCATTCGATCCAATACTCCAAATCAGGGCGAATTGCTCGTCGTTGATTTCGACAGTGTATTGCGTGGAAAGGCAATGCCGATGCAGATGCAGGAAGGCGATATAGTTTTCATCCCCAAAAGCGCTATCGGCAGCTGGAACGAAGCCATAGCGGAACTGCTGCCCTCCCTTCAGAGTTTCAGCGCCATACTTCAGCCGTTTGTCAATATCAAATACCTGAAGAAGTAGCGAGTTCAGGTTGAGGCCAGCAGCAGAAATTATAACCATTTATCCCGCAACGAAGTGACCGAATTTCAGGAACAGAGTCAAAATTACATTTCTCAGCAGGAAATTCACCTCGCCGACTATATAAACGTTATCCTTCGCCGGCGAAAGGTCTTTGTCGGTGCATTCCTGACAGTTTTTATCGGCGTCTTTCTCTATACCTTCCTGATGCAGCCGGTGTACGAGTCTTTATCGACCATGTATGTCAAGAAGGACAATGCCAGCATTGGACTTAATGCATTGATCATGCCGGGGAGTGACAATTCGATACAGGCAGAGATCGAGATCATTAAATCTCGAACCATTGCCGAGCAGGTCGTCAGAAAACTTAATCTCGATTGGGCAATTGAGTCCTCCTCGTCAGGATCAACATGTAAAATCCTGGATATTTCAGCGTCTTCATCGATAAAGGAGCTGACGGTTACCTTGACCGGTCAGGGCACTTATGAGCTGAAGGACGAGAATGGACAGAAACTGGGTGCTGGCATTAACGGAACACCTTTACGTTTGCCGGGCGTATTGCTTAACGTTCAGCTTCATGGAAATAAAGGAGCCTATTTCAAGCTTGCACATCTGCCGCTATACAAGGCTGTAGATGCAATAAGAAAGTCGACAACGGTCAAGGAACTTGGCAGAATGACCAACGTCATCGAAGTTGCTTACCAGAACACCAATGCAGAGCTCGCCCGTGACGTTGTCAACGCGACTGTCCAGGCCTATCTCGATCAGAGTCTTTCGTTCAAAACCCAGGAAGCGGGTAAGTCGGTCAGTTTCATCGAAGAGCAGTTGCAGGGCATCAAAGAGCAGTTGAACAAGGCCGAGGGCAATCTTCAGGAGTACAAAAGTTCGGCCGGGGTAGTTCAACTCGATGCCGAAGCACAGCAACTGATCCAGACCTTTTCGACTCTTGAGCAGCAGCGGGTTGGGATCAACCTCAATAAAAAGCAGCTCGAATTCGCATTGGCCTCTCAGCGTGAAACAATCGCACAGGGTAAGTCCTATTCACCTGCCGCCATGAAGGATGACCCCCTGGTTGCCGAGATGGCCAAGCAGCTTGCTGAACTTGAGGTTCAAAAACGGTCACTAATGGTCGAATACACAGCCAACCATCCTTCCGTACAGAACGTGCAGGCCCAGATTGATGAAATCCAGCAGAAAATCAGAAACACCTACAAGACAGGTATCAACAACCTTGCGAAACAGGAGTCTGATGTCAGCCAGCGTCTTGCCTCCTATGAAAACCAACTAAGGGGGATTCCTGTCGAAGAGCGTGACCTGGCCCGTTACACCCGCCTGGCAAAAGTAAACAGTGATATCTACACATTCCTGCTCCAGAAGCACGAAGAGGCCCGTATTGCAAAAGCTTCCACGATAAGCAACATCAACGTCATAGATTCGGCGGTTATCCCTGTGAACCCTGTCAGGCCTGAAAAAGCCAAATATCTTCTCCTGGGACTGATCTTCAGCATCATAATATCTGTCGGCCTGTCAATGTTTGTTGACTACCTCGATGACAGTGTCAAGAATGAGGCCGAAGCAAAAAACGTACTCGGTTTTACCCATCTCGCTACCATACCATATATCGGCAGGGCTGGCGATGGCAAAAAGGAGGATGAAAACCTTGCCACCATAACCCAGAGTGATCAACGCTCCATTGCGGCAGAGGCTTTCCGGGCTCTTCGCACCGGCATCCACTTTTCTGCAATAAACAACAAGCGGCAGGTAATGGTGCTCACCAGTTCGTTTTCAGGAGAAGGCAAGAGCACCATCAGCACCAATCTCGCGATTACATTGGCCCAGACTGGTGCCAGAACTGTGTTGATCGATTGCGACTTGCATAAATCGACTCTTTATGATCGTCTCGGCATGAAAAAAACACCCGGAGTTACCGAAGTGCTTGCCGGCGACATTGACCTCGTCGATACGTTGCAGAATACGGGTATAAACAACTTCACGTTCATCTCTACAGGTACAACGCCTCCAAACCCTTCTGTTCTTCTTGGATCGTCAGCCATGAAAGAGCTTGTTGAGAACCTCAGGGGCAAGTTCGACCACATTGTCATAGACGCTCCGCCGACACTTCCGGTCACTGATTCCGTCGTGCTGACTTCATTGGCCGATGTTGTCCTTGTCGTAATGGAGGCTGGCCGGGTACCTGCCAAGGCTGCAGCCAGACTTGGGGAGATGCTCAAGAACGCAAAAGCGCCAGTGGCCGGATTCGTTTTCAACAACAAATCCCTGCGAGGTAACAGCTACGGGTATAGTTACGGCTACGGTTACGGGTACGGATATGGTTACGGATATGGCTACGGTCAGGAAGGAGAGCATCTGAAAAAAAGCAGGGCGCATATCCTGATGCGGAAATTCATCTCAAAACTGAGTGAATTCAGGACTTACAAGTCTTGAAACCTGACAGTCTCAACCAACGCACTCTTCTTCTCTTGAAAGACAACCAGCTATCAGGATGCTACTGAATAAAGGCGAGACTGATTACCACTGCCATATCCTGCCGGGTCTCGATGATGGGCCTAGTGAAAAGGAGGCTTCCATTGAAATGGCAGCTATTCTTGCACAGGCCGGGTACCGTGAAGTCTACTGTACGCCACACCTTATTAAAGGCATATATGAAGCGTCTACTGAGCAGGTGCTCCATGAACGGGAACTTCTCCAGCGTGAACTGGACATTGCCGGTATCGGAATCAAACTGCTCGCAGGCAGGGAATATTATCTCGATGAATTCCTGCTTGACCTCATCAGGCAGCCGTTGCTTCTCGAAGGCACCAATTGGATCATGATAGAAATTCCCGCCCATACCTCCGTAGATCTGGTCAAAGACACTCTTTTTGAGGTGAAGCGTAGCGGTTATACCCCGTTTATTGCTCATCCCGAAAGATGTCGGCTTCTTGAAATGCCCGACAAAGAGTCGAAAAGAGAAAGCGCCCTGAAGGCATGGCTTTCAAGAATCAGCGACGAGAAGCATGGAAACGAATCGGGAAATGAGCTTCTAGGTTACCTGATAAAGCTGGGTTGCCAATTTCAGGCTAACCTTGGTAGCAGAAAAGGCATGTATGGCGGTCGGGTGAAAACCAATGCCAGATACCTGGAAACAAACGGGACCTATACCCACGCCGGAACCGATGCCCACTCTCCTGATGCGGCAAGGGAGATCCTTGGATTCAGGTGACTGCCGGAATGCGGAATATTCTATTGGTCCAGCATCTTTCACAATGATATAAATCAGGGGCCCATTGCTGTCAAGCCTCTTTAAAGTGCCTCAAATCTACAATTGAACGACTCATGAATTTTGACATTTCCGATTCCCGGCGGATGGAGACATGTTGGAAAGTGATTCAGCAAGCCAGCCAGGAAACTCGAACAATTTCTATCCGATGTATGAACCATGTTATTGATCACGTAACCCTGCTGCTGTATTCATAGTCGCACTCTTGCAATTTCGAATCTATAATTCCGTGGAGAATTGTTATGCCAAATTACGATGGAATCATTACATCCGCGTTGATCTATCCGTTGATAGCAAGCGCTGGAATCTCGGGGGCATTGGTCCTGACAAAGAGCTTGCATGGAAGGTTTTCGCTTGACAACCATGAAGGTGTCCAGAAATTTCATACGGTGCCGACTCCACGCATTGGTGGCATAGCCCTTTTTGCATCGCTTGTCGTCGCGAGCCTGCTTTCGGGAAGTGCGACCGGCGGATTGCTGGGTTTGATGATTATCGCGGGATTGCCGGCTTTTATTTCAGGTATAATCGAAGATCTTACCAAAAGGGTCGGGGTACGCGAGCGTCTGCTTGCAACAATTTGCAGTGGACTTCTGGCCATTTTCATCACCGGCTACAAGCTTGATTATATCAATGTGCCGGGATTTGACACCATGCTTGCTTATGCGCCTTGTGCAATTGCGTTTACCGCATTTGCTGTAGGAGGGGTAGCCAACGCGATCAATATTATCGATGGTTTCAACGGTCTTGCGGGGGGCGTCCTGATGATATGCTTCGGTACGATGGGTTTGATCGCTTTCCAGGTCGGCGACATGCAAATCGTAAATATCTGCCTGATTTCAACCGTCTGCGTTGCCGGGTTCATGCTTCTGAACTTTCCTTTCGGAAAAATCTTCATGGGGGACGGGGGTGCCTACTTTATGGGATTTATGGTCGCATGGATCGCAGTCATGTTGCCGATGCGTAATCCCCAGGTCTCTCCATGGGCGCCGATAGTCGCCTGCGCCTATCCGATCATAGAGACCATAGTCAGTATGATTCGGCGTTCCTGGCAACGTACCGGCACCGGAAAAGCTGATTCTGCGCATCTTCACAGCCTGATCAAGATCAATATCATCAGACGCATGTTTCCTGATGTTCCACAGCATTTACGTAATGCGATGGTTTCACCACTGTGCTGGCTCATCACGCTGACATTTTCGGTTCCAGCATTCATGTTTTACCGCGACACAAGGATGCTCATGCTGACCGCAGTGTGCTGTTTAATTGTGTATGTGCTCTTTTACAATGGTGTAACACAGTTGAATCCTGTAAATCCAGATCAGGCGACGGTAACGGAGGATGGCGAGAGGGAGCCTAAAAAACCAACTGCTTTTGCGTAAGCCATCAGATGGGGCATTGTACTAAATGTATAATCATCCGTAAGGCTCTTTTGTGCCGCCATGGGTGTGTGAATGGAGATAGAGTAATCTGTCAGGCCATGATTGCCTTTGATCGATACTCTTATTCATGCCACATTTCGTCATGGTTAACGAAGTGATTGTCTGCCAATCGCTGTTATCAGCTTATGTGATAAGGCAGTTTATAACCGTATTCGATGATCTTTCGACCTATGCAGCCGGTAACATGAAGCACTCCCAAACGATACAATCAATAATCTTTAATCCTTTTTGAAGCAATACCTTCTGGCGATATCCCGTCGACCCTTTGTTCGCAATGTTCTTATGGTGGCGTCCGGTACCGCAGTGTCACAAGCCATTTCCATGGCTTTTACGCCTTTTATAACGAGACTTTACGGTCCGGTATCCTATGGACTTCAAGGTCTTTTCATATCGGTTGTCAGCCTGCTCTCGATCGTAGCAGCCTTAAGTTATCCGACGGCGATAGTGTTACCCCGAAGTGATATTGATGCAAAGGGCATCGCCCGATTATCTATATACACAGGTATCGGCGTGACAATGCTTACCTCTATTGTGCTGTATTTTGTCGGGGATAATGTTCTTAAGCTGATGAATGCCGGGGAGATATCAGCATTCGAATTTCTTATTCCGGTAACCATGCTCGTTACCGTGTTCGCCAGTGTCCTTTCACAGTGGCTTATACGAAAAAAAGCTTTTGAGCTTACCGCACGGTACGCAATTATCAATGCATTGTTGGTTAATCTGGCAAAAGTAGTCATGGGACTAATTTATCCTACGGCACTTATGTTGATTGCAACCAATCTTGCCGTGACTGTCCTTGGAACTGTACTGACATACCTGGCATGGCTTAACTGGCACTCCAGGCAACGGGTGCCAGATGTTACAGAGGAACCTGCCACAAAACTCTTCGAACTCGCGCGGCGCCATTACGATTTTCCGCTTCTGAGAACACCGCAGAATCTGATAAATGCCTTCTCACAAAGCCTTCCGTTGATATTGCTGGCTATCTATTTCAGCGCAGGTGCTGCGGGGCAGTATTCGATAGCTTTAGCGGTTTTAAGCGTTCCATCGGCCCTTATTGGTGGATCGGTAATGTCAGTATTCTATCCAAAGATAAACGAAGCATTTCATAAGGGTGAAAACACGAGAAAACTTATTGTTAATGTGACAGGCGGGATGGCGGCAACGGGCGCGATACCATTCATGATCGTAATGCTGTTCGGACCGGAGCTGTTTCAGCTGGTTTTTGGTGAGGCGTGGCGAAGTTCAGGAATATATGCACAGTTGTTGTCTCCATGGCTATTTCTTCAATACATCAATAAACCGTCAATTTCTGCAATTCCTGCATTGGGGATACAGCATGGTTTATTGATATATGAAATCTTCAGTACCGGTACCAAGATTCTCGCACTATGGTTTGGATTCTCGATATATCACAATCCAGTCGTCGCAATCGGACTGTTTTCATTTGCAGGGTCAATAGCCTACATCTGGCTGATTCTCTGGGTGATTCGAAAAAGCGGAGAGCAATCAATAAAAAAATTCGCCATCTCATGAGTTGATCAAAAGATTGTATCGTGAGAGCTGGTGAAATATCTGAATAGTAAATGCACGAAGAACGACAGGTTGATAGATCTCATTACGAATTCTCCCGGTACATGACGAAAGGTCGTTGGAGCAGCATCTGGCATCAGATAGACGAGTTGATACAGTTGAATCCTGAAAAGGTGTTGGAGATAGGGCCTGGATCGGGTGTGTTCAAGCATGTCGCATCGCTGTATGGGATTTCGGTAGAGACTCTTGATCTCGATCCGGAACTTAAGCCTGACCATGTCGGGTCGATTACAGATCTTCCTTTTGATGATGGTTCATACGATTTGGTATGCGCATTCCAGGTGCTTGAACATCTTCCTTATCAAAAGTCGTTGGATGCATTTAAGGAGATGGAAAGGGTAAGCCGTAAGAACGTGATTATCAGTCTTCCTGATGCAAAGATAATATGGCGATATCGCTTTCATGTACCTATGCTTGGTGGATATGATATAATGATTCCAAGGCCTGTGTTTGGAATTAAAAAACATAAATATGATGGTGAGCATTATTGGGAAATAAACAAAAAAGGATATGATCTCGATAGAGTAATCGCGGATTTAAGCAAAGGGTATGGGTTTAAAAAAACATACCGAGTGGTGGAGAATCCATATCACAGGTTTTTTGTTTTTGAAAAAAATACAGGTCATTAATGCGTATTGCCGGGCAGTGAAATTAATATGTATAATATTGCTATGGATGAGAGGAACTGATGGTTTTAAATAAATGTCCGCTTGTATCAATTATAATTCCAAATTATAATTCCGAAAAATATATTGCTGAATCAATAAAGAGTTGTATTGGGCAAACATACTCAAACATTGAGATAATTGTTGTTGATGATGCTTCTAATGACGGTAGTTTATCAATTGTGCGCGAATTCGATGGAGTGCGAATATATCAAAATCCTGAAAATAAAGGGGCATGTTATTCAAGAAATTATGGTATACAGATCGCAAAAGGGAAGTATTTAAAATTTTTAGATGCCGATGATATATTGGTAAATGATTCTATAGAGCGCCAGGTACTGAGGAATGAGGAGTTGGGTGAAATTGATATATGCTATGGTAATTTTGCTAAACTAATAAATGGAAAATTATCATCATTTGGAAATAACATTCTGATCCCTGGTAGTCTTGCCTCTACAGTATATTTTGACGTTATCCATACGACGGCTCCACTGCATAGAAAAAAATTGTTATGTCAGATTAGTGGGTTTGATGAACGCTTGCGTAGTAGCCAGGAATGGAATATGCATATTCGACTGACGGCGAACGGGGTTAATTTTCATTATTATCCTGATGATGTGGTGATGTATAGGATTTATGAGTCGGACACACGGATTTCTACTAATAGATATAAAAATAAGGATTATGCGTATGAGATCGAAAAGATACTTATGACTTATGAGTCAGTAGCTGAATGTTGTGATGAAGATGCGAGGGCTGCATTTTCATATCATCTTTGGGCGATTGGGCGCAAGGCATTACAGGATAGGAACAAAAAAATATCAAAAGAGTGTTTTTCAAAAGCGGTAGAGATATCTCCACGCTCATATAAAAAATATTGGAAACGAAGATATCGCATTGTTCAGACATTACTGGGGGAGATTAATGCGGAAAATATATTTGTTTATTATCGTGACATTAGAGATGCTTCAATGATCAGTTGAGTTGAAATTAATTTAATTATATAAGAATATATTATGTTGTGTTTATATGTTTCTGTATGACGACTTCGATAGTGAAAGTGCAATGAAATATATTTTCGTTCATAATTATACTGATAAATATTGATTAGGTGTGGTGCATTAATAGATGCTTGTCTTTTGCCAATACGTGTTAATATATTTTATACTCAACACATCAATGTTGCAATTGTGGTAGCGAATTCGAAAAAATATGATTTGTAAATAATAACGATAGCATGAAGCTTAAGTACTCAACAAAGGTAATTGCATTTTATTTGCCTCAGTTTCATCCTATACCTGAAAATGACAAATGGTGGGGTACAGGTTTCACGGAGTGGACTAATGTAGGTAAGGCTATACCATTGTTTAATGGTCATTACCAGCCAAGGGTTCCTACTGATCTTGGTTATTATGATCTGCGTATCCCTGAGGTTCGTGAGGCGCAGGCTTGTCTTGCCCGAGAAGCAGGGGTTGAGGCATTTTGTTATTGGCATTACTGGTTTGGTAATGGGAAACAGTTGCTTGAAAAGCCTTTGACAGATGTAATTCAATCAGGAAAACCAGATTTTCCATTTTGTCTTGCATGGGCTAATCACTCTTGGGAGCGAAAGGACTGGAATGCAGACACAAATCATCTAAGTTCAGAAGTGTTGATACGTCAGGAATATATGGGTGTAGAAGATATTGATAAGCATTTTTATACTTTATTGCCTGTATTCAAGGATAATCGATACTATAGGGTTAAGGGAAAGCTGTTGTTCGTCCTTTATCTTGTCAGAGATATTCCTGATCTTAAACTATTTATTGATAGATGGAATTTACTCTCTGAAGAGAACAGTTTGCCTGGATTCTATTTTATTGCTCAGGGCACTTCTCCGAAGGATTTGGAAGATCCTGCATATCAAATATGCGATGGAATTAATTTGACACTCCGGATGAACGCTTTCGGCAAGAATCTTTTTGAACGTAAAGCAAAAGCACTCATCTCTATGGTTCTGCGTCGACCCATAAATACTGTAGATTATAGGAAAGCTGTCCGGGTATATTGTGATCCTGTATTTAAGAAGGACAGGGTGTATCCAACGATATTGCCGAACTGGGATCATTCACCTCGTTCTGGTGTTTCAGCTACAATCATGCATAATTCAAGGCCAGAATATTTTCGTGAACATGTAAAAAATGTTCTTGATATAATTAAACACAAACCTGATGATGATCGATTGGTATTTTTGAAGTCATGGAATGAATGGGCAGAAGGAAATTATATGGAGCCTGATATTCGTTTTGGTCGGGGTTATATAAAGGCATTAAAGATGGCTTTGACTGAGAGTGAGGGTTTTGGCACATGAATAATTCAGTTATGGTGACTAAAGGTATTTTGGCGAAGTCAACTTCCTTTTATATACGATTATTGCTATTTCTGTTTTCTACTGCGTTTAGTTTTGCTGTTGCTCTTGATCAGAAAAACTATCTTGTAGTCGGAATCATGGTTATTTCATCTGTTTTCTTTTTTGTATCCTTTTCCAGGTTTTCAACAGGAGAAGTGTACGTATATATATTTTATTTCTCTCTGCTCTTTTGTTTGCTGCGGTATCCGAAATCATTCAGGGAAATTACTCTGCTCTATACCTTAATATTTGTACTGACTTTTGTTGTATACTTGAGGATCCTTAATGCGGGAATACTTGAATATCGTTCCTATCTTATTCTTTTAAGAAATCTTATATATGCATATTTTATTGTTCTTGTTTTGCAGCAGATATGTGTGATTCTCAATTATCCGATCATAAATTATATTTTAGGTGATAGCGAAGAATTGAAGTTGAATGCCTTGGCACCCGAGCCCTCCCTAAGTGCCCGTATTGTTATGATATTGTTTTATTCTTTTATATGTATGCGTGAAATAGAACTTAGGAGGCCTTACCAATTGTTTCGTGATAGTCTTGTTGATTGGCTGCCCTGGTTCTGTTTTTTGTATCTTATGCTGACTATGGGTAGTGCTACAGCTCTTTTTCTTCTTGTGTTATTTGTTTTTGTGCGTTTTTTTTCAATCCCAATGTTGTTATATATATTTATTGCAGCGTTGATATTTTATGTTGTTTCTTTTAAGAGCTATGATAGTATTCCTTTGCAACGAATCATGACATTTGGGACGGCTTTTCTGACAAATTCACCCGAGAACATTATTTTTGCTGATCATAGTGCCTCTATACGTGTATTACCCATATATTATTATTTAGGTGATGTTAATGTGTTTTCAACAGATTTTTGGCTTGGCAAAGGGATAGATTACAACAAATATATGTTTCCTGTGCTGATACCTGGTCTTAATGACGATGCATCTGTTGGCGGTATCTTTCCATCGCTCTTTCTTAACCACGGAATGATTTCTGGACTATTATTGATATTGATGGTCTATAAAAACTGTTTATCAAGATTCTGGAGTTATTCTGCTTTATTGTCAGCAATTCTCGTCTATTCATGTGGTTTGAATACTCAGATGTCCTGGCTGGTATTTATGTTGCTGGCTGCGAATCGCTTCTTTGGAAAAAGTAATCTTAGTTTATCGATACATGAAAACAGGTGTATTGCCTGAATCCGATAGTTGTTTTGGTTGTGGTGCCTGTGAACAAATCTGTTCAGCAAAAGCTATTCGCATGTGTCCAGATTCAGACGGTTTTCAGTTACCAATTATCAATATATCTCATTGCACTTCTTGTTATTTGTGTCTCGGGGTGTGCCCAGCCATAACTCAAAACATGGACAGCATCCTCAATCAGCCTATTCGTGTTTATGCTGCTCGCAACAAAGATCCGGAGATGTTGATGCAGAGTACATCTGGTGCGTTATTTCCGATCATTGCAAATGAGATCCTTGCGAAGGGCGGGGTGGTTTATGGCTGTGCATGGGCAGGGTCAGATATTACGGCAACGCATATACGTGTCCAGCATGAACGGGATTTGCATCGTTTATCTCATAGCAAGTATGTGCAGAGTATTAACAATGAAACCTACATTTCCGTAAAGTCAGACCTGAACAGGCAATTGTCGGTGTTATACTCGGGTACACCATGTCAAATTGCAGGTCTTCGATTGTTTCTCAAGAAGGAATATCCCGGTCTGTTGACTATTGATCTTCTTTGTCATGGAGTTCCCGGGTCAAAAATGTTTTCTGCATATATAGACTGGCTGGCAAAGCAAGAGCACGTCCCCATAGATGACCTCCGATTTCGAGATAAAAAGGTTTCCGGATTCAGGGCCTATGTTTCCTTTCGTCGACCAGATGGTAGTCGACGTTTTAGACTTGCTGGATTGGAGCCCTATATGTATGGATTTTATCGTGAATATTTCAACAGGGAGTCCTGTTATAGTTGTCCCTTCAAGCAGTCCCATCGTTCTGGAGATATAACCATTGCTGATTATTGGGGTCTGGAACTTCATCACCCCGAACTGAAGGAGTGGCTCCGCTATGGTGCTTCACTTTGTCTTATCAATACGAACAAAGGTATGGACTGGGAGGCAACACTGGGGAAGTGTGCTGAACTGGTTGGGTCAAGAATTGAATATGCCTCCGAAAAAAACCCCGCACTTAATACACCGCCAGAGTTATTTCATCGACCGGAGCTTAGAGATAGAATCTATCGAGAGCTCAACGAACATGGTTTTGAATGGATTGCGGCCCGCTATCTTCGTCCAAGGTTTGCATGGTTACACTATCTGGTACCGGCATATGCCAGGAATTTACTCAGAACCTTCAGGCGGTGATGATGATTGCTGAGAAAAAATCATTTGCCATAGGAATCATTACTCGTCGGGCTGGATACAACTTCGGCTCATCCCTTCAGGCTTATGCCATCCAGAGGGTTATCGAAAAGCTGGGGTATTCCGCTCTAATACTCGACTATGACGAAACCAGTAAAAACCCGCTTTGGAGAGTCCGTCCATTTCTTGATGATAGTGCTTATCGGTTTATGAATAGTGTTCCAATGCTATCCAGACGCCTGTTCAGCACGAAGCATAAGGAGCTTTGTGATCGCGATGCTCAAATCAGCAAGTTCAGTGCTTTTGAGAAGTCCCATTTAAAACTTACACCAAAGACCTACAGGAGTTCACGGAAACTGGCCAGTGCTGTGTCTGATTGCGATATCTGTATCTGTGGTAGCGACCAGATATGGTCACCTCTTCTTTTTGATCCTACGATGTTTTTGGATTTTTGTCGGAAGATTCCTGTAAAGACGGTTTCCTATGCACCAAGTTTCGGAGTGGGCGAGATCAATACACATCGAGATGAGATCCGGGAGTTATTGAACAATATTGACATTATTTCTGTCAGGGAAAACGAAGGCGCAGATATAATCCGTGAACTTACCGGGCGGGACGTACCCGTAGTTTTGGATCCAACCTTGTTGCTTGATGTGGATGATTGGCGGGCAATAGCAGAGCCGTCAGGTCGAAAGACTCCTTATATATTGTGTTATTTCCTTGGCGAAAAGCGAATTCCCTATCGGTTTCTCTCGGAGTTTTCCCGACATACCGGTTACGAACTGTTTAATGTATCAACCTTTCGTAACAGGAATGATATCCCGGGAGACAGTGCTCGCACCTTTTCCCCTCAGGAATTTGTCGGTGCTGTTGCCGATGCGGCATTCGTCTGTACTGACTCATTTCACGGTACAATATTTTCCATTCTCTTTGAACGTCGATTCATGACGTTTGAGCGTTTTGGGTCGGAACGTCATGGTCAAAATTCACGAATCCACACTCTTCTCGACCATATGAATTTGAACGCTCGCCTGATTCCATTTGATCAAGGATACTGTAGCAACGCGCAGGCGATTGATTATGAGGTGGTTCGCCCCTCCCTTAATCGAAACCGAGAAACATCACTGAATTTTCTTAAGGCGGCACTTGAAAGCAAGTAATTCAGCGCATCATGCGGAGAATTCCGTCAAGAATGATCTCGTCTTTATTCATCTCCTTAATGACAGTTCGGGCAGCCCGTTGGTATTAAACGAGACGATCAGGGCAGTTCGTTCTCTCAATCTCCAGATCAAACTTTATATCGGAAGTCATGGGGACGGGATTCTTTCTGGCTGTGGAATTCCTGTTACCCGTTACTGGTATCGTCGAAGTTCGGGGAGTAGGCTTCTGACGTTGTTTACCTACTTTACCAGTCAGGTTATTCTGTTTTTCAAGTTGATGACCGATCGATCTATCAGCAGGAATGCGTTGATTTATGTAAACACATTGTTGCCTTTCGGTGCTGCTCTTTACGGCAAGATGACCGGTAGGAAGGTCATCTATCATATTCATGAGATATCCATTACCCCGCGGCCTTTTAAATACCTGCTGACAACTATCACCAGGATAACCTCATGTTTCAACATATACGTCTCTGACAACCACATGAAGGCGCTATATATCCCGGGTGTGCCGGCACGGCGAGTGTATAACTCCCTGGATGCAGATTTCGTTGAGAGATCAGTGATATCGACTTATGCGCACCGTTATGAGCGTTATTTCAATATCCTGATGATCGCTTCTTTGCGCGATTATAAAGGTGTGCCGGAACTGATTGCCCTTGCAGAACTCCTGCATGGCAATTCGGACATTCGCATTGATCTGGTTGTGAACAATGACGCGATGGAGATCAAGCAATACTTCGCAGGCCGTAACCTTCCGTCCAATGTGACCGTGCACTCGCGCACAAAAGACACAGCAGCATTCTATGGCAGGGCGAACCTGGTACTGAATCTTTCACGTGTTGATGAGTGGGTGGAAACATTCGGACTTACGATACTGGAGTCGATCTCCTTTGGCATACCGGTCATTGTGCCGCCGGTGGGTGGGCCAACTGAGTTAATCTCTGATGGTGTAGAAGGGTTTTGGGTTGATTCGCGCAATATTGACCTTCTTAAGGAGCAGGTGCTGCTTCTTTTCCAAAATAAGGAGCTTGCGCTCAAAATGTCTGCCGACTGTCGCAAACGCGCCATGGACTTTACGCCTGAATGTTTTGCTGAAAACATCCGCAAGGTGATTGCCCAAATCTCATGATATGTGATCATCCAAACCCTTGCAAACGGATTATATCCATATTTCCGTGCTCCTGCAGAGGGGCGCTTGCCGGTAAAATTTTATGAATAAGAAGATTGCGATTCTTGGTTCTGTCGGCATACCGGCTTCATATGGTGGCTTTGAAACACTTGTCGAAAACCTGGCTCGTTATCATCAGCAGAATGAACTTCCCGGTAAAATTATCGTTTATTGCAGCTCGAACAATTATCCGGATAAAGCTGAGTCCCATCTGGGCGCCACTCTTCGATATGTAGCCCTTAATGCGAACGGGGTGTCAAGTATCGCTTATGATGTTGTGTCGATGCTCTCTGCTCTCTATTATGGTAGCGATGTCATACTCCTGCTTGGGGTTTCTGGTGCGATTGCCTTACCATTGATTCGCCTTGTTTCAAGAAGTCACATCATTACCAACATTGATGGCATTGAATGGAAGCGTCAGAAATGGAACCGTGCTGCCAAAGCCTTTCTTCACTTTTCTGAATGGCTGGCGGTTCGATATTCGCATGTTGTGGTCGCCGACAATGCTGCGATCGCTGAATATGTAGCCGGGTCGTATGGTGTCGATTGCGAGGTCATCGCTTATGGCGGCGATCAGGCGCTTCTTACTCCACCCCGGCCATATCAAGGTGACACACTCCCTGCCCGATATGCCTTTGCTTTGTGCCGGATTGAACCAGAAAACAATATTGACATCATTCTGGAAGCCTTCGCGCTTAAGCCGGATTTGCCTTTGGTTTTTCTGGGTAACTGGAGAAACAGTATTTATGGTCGCGAACTCAAGGCACTTTATTCGGGCTTATCCCATATTCATTTACTTGACCCGATCTATGATGCCTCGGTTTTGCACTATTTGCGAAAAAATGCGGATATCTATATTCATGGTCACTCCGCAGGAGGCACAAATCCGTCTTTAGTGGAAATGATGCATTTCGGCTTACCAGTGTTTGCCTTTGACTGCATTTTCAATCGATGCACAACCGATGGCAAAGCCATTTTCTTCAAAGACGCATCGGCATTGAGAGTGGCCATAGATGGACTTGAGGCGAATGTTGCCGCGCAGGTTGGATCTGATATGTGCCGTATTGCCCGGGAGCGATATACCTGGTCAGCGGTCGGTCGGGAGTATTTCAGGCTATTACTGGACGAATGATGTCATCCAAAGCGCCGGGTGCAATTAAGCTGTCAGGTCAAAGGAAATTAATGATCTATTGAATGGGCTTGATCCATCATTGGACGGTGTTGGTGGGTAGATTGGGGATGGCCGGGCAGCAGTTCGTTTGACTGGGAGGCAAATCCGGAAAGGCAGTTTTGGAAAAAGATTAAAGTCGGGCATGAGCCCGGCTTTTTTTGTTATCTGACCGGGATAGGGTTGATGATTGAGCGGCAGGGGCAGCTCCGACGGCCAGTAGCGGCTTCAGTTAAGGCTGTCTGGCGGAGGCGATTAAGGCGTTTCGGTTTTTGCTTTAAAGGGTTATCTTTCATGACGCCTGTGAAAAGTGTCGGGCCTGAAAATTTCTGATCATCCTCCTCGGATCTCAATGCAGTTTGATATACGCCGTTTTGCCTCTTTGATCTCCTGGGTCGTCAGTCCTGTCGTCGTCGCACCGGCAGCATACCTTTTTATTGTTCAGCTGGGATATTCAGATGCTCCCCGTCACCTCTCATGGTTTTTTGTCCTTTTTCTCTCTGCGACCGTTGCTCCAATGTCACTGATCTTCGGTCTCAAGAAGATCGGGAAGATATCGGACTATAACATTACGTTCAGGGAGCAGCGCTTTCTGCCGCTGCTCGTTCTGGTCGGGGTTAACCTGCTTGGTTACGAACTGATGAAGCAGCTCCTTGCTCCACGCTTCCTTTCGGGCATCCTGTTTTTTAATGCCGTCAATACGGTGTTCATCCTTCTGGTCACCCTGCAGTGGAAAATCAGCATCCACCTTTTTTCACTTGCTTCGTCAATCGCTCTTGTATTCCTGCACTTCGGGCGTCCTGCGTTATGGTTACTGGCATTGGTGCCGTTGCTGATGTGGTCGAGGATTTACCTGAAGGCGCATAATTTCATGCAGACCCTTGTTGGAGGCATCATCGGATTTCTGCTTATGTATGGAGAATTCAAATGGTGGATCTCACTGTGAAAAAGAGATGCTATAGCGTGGTTCTGGTTACGTACGGGGAGGTTGAGGAGCTTACCCCGCGTTCGCTCTGGCCGAGTTCCAGGAAGATCGTCCAGGTCGTCACCCGCCAGATCGTCAAACTTCCGAAGTTCATGATCTATGCTCTTGGCGATTTCCGGTCGACCAAGCATTATATCGACTGGAAAATCAACCGATACCGCTCACGTCTTGTGCCGATCAACAGGGCCCAGGCCAAAGGGGTTGCCCTCGAACTGAAGCGGGACCAGCGCCTCGCCGAGGCCGGTGTTTCCGTCGAAGTGGTCGAGGCCTATTACTTTGTTCCCCCTTATCTGGAAGATGTTCTTCAAAAGTTTCGCGACAGGTCGGACGGGGTAATCGTTGTACCCATGATTCCCGTCGAGTCGGCATTTTCCTGCGGTCCGGCGTGCCATGTGGCAATCGATATCTATGGCGAGGGACATCTGGCTTTCCTGAGGGTTGTTCGCGGTCTTTGGAAGGACGCGGATCTCCACAGCCTTTACCTTGACTATGTGTTCGCTTCGCTGGCGGCGGGGATCGGATCGAAAGAGGGACGGCGCACCGGTCTTGTTCTCGTTATCCATGGTACAATCGTCAAGAACCGGAAAGGCAACACGCCATCAGTTTTCACAGGCCTCAATGAGACCATGGAGTTTTTCAGGCTGATGCGCGAAAAAATCCTTGCCGACCCGCGCAACGTGTTCGGCGAAGTGAAGCTCGGATGCCTGAACCACAGCACAGGAGGGGAGTGGACACCCGAGACGGTGCAACTGGCCCTTGAAGAGCTGCAACAGGATGGATTCGATGCCGTCGCGATGTTTCCTTTCGGCTATTTTGCCGACAACAGCGAAACAGACTACGAGGCGAAAAAACTTCTGGACGGCTCCGCCATACCGATTAAACAATATATTCCCTGCATCAACGAGTCGCCCGGCTTTGCCCGTTGGCTCTCTTCGAAGATCGCCGGCGAGATCGGGCTGCTTGAACTTCAGCGCAAGGTCTTCGGAACGGATGAATCGATGGCACACACAAACACCCAGACCCCATGACCGATAGAGAACCCTTTGAACCGGTCGTTTCCGGTAACCATTCCGAACCCGAAGGGGATTACCGGCTGGCGCTGGAATGCATCGACAACGGCGAGTACGAAAAGGCTCTTGCCATACTCGATTCCCTCGCCGGTCCGGCTTCAAGGGATTCGCGCATACGCTATGCGCGTGCCGTGGCAAACCTTTCTATCGGCGAATATCGCAAGGCGGGAACCGACCTGCTCTTTACCGTCGTGCTCGACAGAAGCTTCCTGCCGGCCTACAGGCATCTCGGTTACGTATTCCTGACGATGGGCAGGGAAGAGTCGGCTGTCAAAATCCTTGAAGCTGCCCTTCGCATAGATCCGGAGTATGTCGAAGCCTTGTGCGTGCTCGGTGACGTCTACATGGATCTGGGTAAGAGCGAACAGTCCCTTGAGGCTTTCGAGAAGGCGTTGCGCCTCAATCCCGCCAATCCAGAGCCCCACTGCAAGCTTGCCATGTATTATCTTTCCCGTGGGGATATGGCCGGCCTGAGGGCTGAGTTCGAGGTGCTGAAGGATCTCGAACCCTCCGTTGCCGCCCAGATTGCCGAACTTCTGCTCTGACCGGCTCGCAATGGATCTAAAAACGCATGTAAAGAATTAAAACCATAGAGGACGAGATGGGACTGTTTCCGGAGAGGGAAAAGATGATGAGATATATGAAGGCGGGCCTGCCGCTGATTTTCGCCGTCGCCTGGACGCCGGTGATCTGGATGCTGCTTGCAGCCGTGTTCGGGCCTCCGATGCAAAGGCTTTTCAGTTCATGGCAGCCGGTCGTGGCCATACTGGCTACGGCGACTGTTCTTGTTATGGTCGGACTTGTCCGCCTGTTCAGGAGCATCGGCTTAAGAAATTCAGATAATGCCGAATGATATTTAACTATTTTAAGGCGGCGGTTTTACTGACTTAAATCTGTGTTACTGGCAGTTGTGAGGCCAAAGGCTTTGAAAGCCTGAAAAAATCAGCTTTTTATCTTCGGTTGAAGAGATTTTTTTTTATATTTGCGGCACTTGATAGATAGGCAGCAAGCCTTATTAAAAGGGTCTTTCATGAATCCCTTTGCAAACGTCAAATAACAGATTATGGATCAGACGTTGAGTGGTTTCGGTACCGTTTTCGTTTTTCTTGCTCTCGGTATCTTTTTTGTCGTAGCCGGGTTCATCACGGCAAGGTTGCTCCGTCCGAGCAGGCCGAACGCCGAGAAGAATTCAACGTACGAGTGCGGTGAACCGGCCGTGGGCAGCGCCTGGGTCAAGTTCAACATCCGCTTTTATGTCGTAGCCCTTATCTTCATCATTTTCGACGTCGAAGTCGTATTTCTTTACCCCTGGGCGACGGTGTTCAAGCCTCTCGGCAGTTTCGCCCTTGTCGAGGTGCTGATCTTCGCAGGCATCCTTATCCTCGGTCTCGCTTATGCATGGGTAAAAGGGGATCTCGACTGGGTGCGTCCGACTCCGAACATCCCGAAAATGCCCGAATTGCCTGGTCGCGATTCCGGAAGGGCGAACGGATAATCTTTCAATCATCATTGATTACACGCTATGGGTTTGCTTGATGCCAGGATATCGAACCGCAACGTCCTTGTGACCTCGGTTGACAATGTGATGAACTGGGCCAGACTTTCCTCCCTCTGGCCAATGGGTTTCGGTCTTGCATGCTGCGCTATCGAGATGATGGCCACCAACGCCTCCAACTACGATCTCGAACGTTTCGGCATATTCCCTCGTTCCTCCCCCCGCCAGTCTGACCTTATGATCGTCGCCGGTACGGTGACCATGAAGATGGCAGAAAGGGTGATCACCCTCTACGAACAGATGCCCGAACCCCGTTACGTGCTCTCCATGGGCAGTTGCTCGAACTGCGGCGGTCCCTACTGGAACCACGGATACCACGTTTTGAAGGGTGTCGACAGGGTCATTCCTGTTGATGTCTATGTTCCCGGCTGCCCGCCAAGGCCCGAAGCCCTGATTGGCGGCCTGATGAAAATCCAGGAGCTGATCCGCATGGAAGGGATCGGCCTGTCACGTCAGGATGCGCTGAAAAAGCTTGCCGAAAAGAGCGTCGATCCCCAGCAGGTCATCGATCAGGCCCGCAAGGTTGCGACGGCATAACAACATTATCTATTAATGGACAAGGCAATGGAAGAAGCAGGAAACATCATGTCGGCAATGGTTCAGGAGAGCAAGGCGGCATATGATATCATCAGGGAGCGGTTCGGTGAAGCGGTGTCGGAGTTCGACGCCAACCCGACCATGCCGTTCTTTGAGGTGCTCGATACAGCCAGATGGGTCGATATCGCACTCTTCATGCGCGACGACGCACGCCTGAAATTCAACTGCATGGCATGCCTTTCAGGGGTCGATTACCTCGAAGAGGGCAAGCTCGGCATCGTCTGCAATTTCGAGTCGATCGGCCAATATACCCACAGGATCGCCGTCAAGGTGAAGTGCCAGAGGGATGGCGGATCAATTCCTTCGGTTTCATGCGTATGGCACACCGCCAACTGGCACGAGAGGGAAGCCTACGACATGTACGGCATGGTTTTTGATGGACACCCGGACCTCAGGAGAATACTCTGTCCGGAAGACTGGACCGGTTTTCCGCTTCGCAAGGATTACCAGGTGCAGGAAACCTATCACGGCATCAAGGTACCGTACTGACGCCATAACAAGTAAACGAGCATTCCGAGCATGCAGGAATTAGGAAAAGCTGAATTGAACTCCACAAGGATCATCCGTCAGGACGACAATCGGGTTATCATCGAAAAGGATCTCGATACCGAATACATGGTTCTCAGCATGGGACCGCAGCACCCGTCGACTCACGGTGTGCTTCGTCTCGAGTGCATAACCGACGGTGAAGTCGTCGTTGAGGCAGAACCCTACCTCGGCTATCTGCACCGATGTTTCGAGAAGTATTGCGAGAAAATCGACTATCCGGCCATCGTGCCCTATACCGACAGGATGGACTATCTGGCAGGTATGAATACCGAGCTTGCATACTGTATTACCGTAGAGAAACTGCTCGACATTGAAATTCCCCGCCGCGTCGAGTTCATCAGGGTCATAACTGCCGAGCTGAACAGGATCGCCTCCCACCTTGTGGCCATCGGCACCTACGGCATCGACCTTGGAGCTTTCACTCCCTTTCTGTTCTGCTTCCGTGACCGTGAAATCATCCTCAACCTGCTCGAGTGGATCTCCGGCGCACGCATGCTTTATAACTATGTGTGGATCGGTGGCCTCTCCTACGATGTCCCGGCAGATTTCAAGAAGCGCGTCGATGAGTTCGTCAGCTATTTCAAGCCGAAGGTGGTTGAGCTTCGCGAGCTTCTGACGGAAAACGAAATTTTCGTAAAGCGTACCAAAGGCATCGGCATCATGCCTGCCGAGGTCGCCATCAACTACGGTTGGTCGGGTCCCATGCTCCGTGGTTCCGGTGTCAAGTGGGATCTCAGGCGCAACGATCCCTACTCCATCTATCCCGAGCTCGAATTCGATATCCCTGTCCCGGACGGAAAGTTCTCTGATGTGGGTGACTCCCTGTCAAGACACCTTGTCCGTGCCCTCGAAATTGACGAAAGTCTCAAGATCATCGAACAGTGCCTCGACAAAATGCCTGAAGTCGCAGGGTTCGACCCTCGTGCAGTCATCCCCAAGAGGATCAGGCCGAAAGCCGGCGAAGTATATGGCCGCGCCGAAAATCCGAGAGGAGAGGTCGGTTTCTATATCGTAAGCGACGGCAAGTCCACCAAGCCGCTCAGGTGCAAGGCGCGTTCGTCGTGCTTCGTCAATCTGTCGGCGATGAAGGATCTTTCGAAGGGCCAGTTGATTCCTGACCTTGTGGCCATCATCGGCAGCATCGATATCGTGCTGGGTGAGGTTGATCGCTGATCGTTATTTTTTAGACAACATTTTATTCTCCAAGCAGGTTCGCCTTATTAGATATGAGTTCATCACCATCTCTCAATACCTGGTCTGACGCCCTTTCGGGATTCACCATCGGCGGGTTCCCGCTGGGGTTGATCATCGTCGCGGCCATTCCGCTTGTGTTCATCGCGCTCTATGCGCTGACCTACGGTGTTTACGGCGAGCGCAAGTTCTCGGCGTTCATGCAGGACAGGCTCGGTCCGATGGAAGTCGGCCCCTGGGGTATTCTGCAGACGCTGGCTGATATCCTCAAGCTTCTCCAGAAAGAGGATATCGTTCCGACCGTGGCCGACAAGTTCCTGTTTGTCATCGGTCCGCTGATCATGTTCGTCGGCTCCTTCCTGGCCTTTGCCGTTCTTCCCTTCGGCCCCGCTTTCATCGGCGCCGACCTTAACGTAGGCCTCTTTTACGCCGTCGGCATCGTGGCCCTCGAAGTCGTCGGTATCCTTGCCTCGGGCTGGGGTTCCAACAACAAGTGGGCGCTCTACGGCGCCATCAGGAGCGTCGCCCAGATCGTCAGTTATGAGATACCGGCATCCATCGCACTTCTCTGCGGCGCCATGATGGCCGGCTCGCTGAGCATGCAGCACTTCAACGTCGTACAGTCGGGTCCTTACGGATTCATGCACTTTTTTCTGTTCCGGAACCCGATCGCATGGCTCCCGTTCATTATCTATTTCATCGCATCGCTTGCCGAGAACAACAGGGCTCCTTTCGATATTCCCGAAGCTGAATCAGAGCTTGTAGCAGGCTTTTTCACCGAATACACGGGTATGAAGTTCGCCATGTTCTTCCTTGCCGAGTACGGCAGCATGTTCATGGTTTCCGCAGTGCTTTCGATCGTATTCCTCGGTGGCTGGGCTTCGCCGCTGCCGAATATCGGTGGCCTTGCCCTCAATACCATGACCAGCGGTCCGGTCTGGGGAGCCATCTGGATCATCCTGAAAGGCTTCTTCTTTATCTTCGTGCAGATGTGGCTTCGCTGGACTTTGCCCAGGCTCAGGGTAGACCAGCTTATGTACCTCTGCTGGAAAGTGCTGACTCCGTTCGCCTTCATCGCATTCGTGCTGACGGCGGTCTGGGAAATCTATATGTAATGGGCGCGGGGTTTTATCGAGACTACTGGCAAGAAAGACGAAACATCAATTATGAGTGAGTACTTCAGCAATATAAAGACCGCAACGACCACCATCGCGACCGGTTTGACCATTACCCTCCGCCACTTTATCAATGCGGTCAAGCGGAAGGGCGATGCAGGTATCGACGATGCCGACTTTTTCAGGCAGGTAGACGGCCTGTGTACCCTGCAGTATCCGCGCGAGGTGATGCCGACTCCGGCCAACGCACGCTATCGCCTCTACAATAATATCGACGACTGCATCGGCTGCAACCAGTGTGATCGCGCCTGCCCGGTCGAGTGCATTACCATCGAGACCATCAAGGTGACCGCCGACGACCTGGCCATATGCGGCAAGACTTCCGGCGGACAGCAGAAGAGGATGTGGGTGCCTGTTTTCGACATCGACGTCGCCAAGTGCATGACATGCGGCATCTGCGTAAGCGTATGCCCGACCGAGTGCCTCGTGCATACGCCGGTGGCTGATTTTTCAGAGTTCGATGTCAGGAACATGGTATACCATTTTGGTAACCTGTCGAAGATCGAAGCCCAGGCAAAGACGAAAAAGCTGGAAGAGGAGAAGGCTGCCAAGGCGAAGGCTGCAGAAGCAGCGGCAGCATCAGGCCAGGCACCGGTACCGAAGCCTGCCCCGAAGCCCGCCCCGAAACCTGCCGGCGATCAAGCAGGTGAGTAAACGGTACTCAATGACCAACAAGTGCAGACAACAATGAATGAACTGACAATTGCCATTATTTTCTACATCTTCGCAGCCGTGACTGTTGTGTCGGCGGCGGTTGTGGTATTCTCGAAAAACGTCATATACTCGGCTTTCTCGCTGCTGTTCACCTTTTTCGGAGTGGCGGCCCTGTATGTCTTCCTCAGCGCGGACTTTATCGCAGTGACCCAGATAGTGGTCTACGTCGGCGGTATTCTTGTGCTCCTGCTTTTCGGCGTCATGTTCACCAATACCATCATGTCGACCGATCTCAAGGCAGATGTGCTGCATTTCATTCCGGGTGTGGTACTGACTGTGTTGCTGATTGTCGGGATGCTTTATGCCTTCTATACGACAGGTGACTGGATGCCGGGTCATATCCAGCTTTCGGGAAGCGTTGTCGAGCGCATCGGCATCGAGACCATGTCGCGCTATATGCTGCCGTTCGAAATGGCGTCGATCCTGCTGCTTGTCGCGCTGATCGGTGCGGCCTACCTTGCGCGTTACGACAAGGCTAATAAAAAAGAACATTAAGGGAGCACGCAACATGGAAATGTTTACCGCTATAGGCCTGAACCACTTTCTGACGATATCGACCATGCTGTTCGCACTTGGCATGTTCGCCGTCATGACAAGGAAGAACGCGATTGTGATCCTGATGGGCGTAGAGCTGATCCTGAACGCCGCCAACATCAACTTCCTGGCATTTTCGAAGTATAACGGCGGGATGGAAGGGGTGATGATCAGCCTTTTCGTGATCGTGCTCGCAGCGGCAGAGGCCGCCGTGGCGCTCGCTATCGTGATCAATATTTTCAAAACATTCAAAACGGTTGATGTATCCAGCGTGGACACCATGAAGGAGTGACCCGCACCGATATCAGTCTTTCAGCTGCAAATACTCTGTAAAACGAAACATGATGCACAGTTTAATCCAGTTATCGATCGTCGTACTGCTCTTGCCGCTGCTGTCGTTTGTGGTGTTGATATTCTTCAACCGCAGGCTTCCGCGCATGGGTGATTTTGTAGGAGTCGGCTTGCTTGGTACGGCCTTTGCCCTGGCACTATATATTTTCTGGAATGTGGTCGTACAACATTACGATCCGGCATTCAGGATAGCCTGGAACTTTACCTGGCTTGATCTCGGCAATGTCCCCGGGGTAGGACCGTTGACGGTCAAGATGGGCATCGTGATCGACAACCTGACGGCCATCATGCTTGCCATGGTGACCCTGATCAGCCTTCTTGTACACCTGTACTCGACCGGCTATATGGCTGGAGACAAGAATTACGGTCGTTTCTTCGCCTACCTTGGCATCTTCACCTTCTCGATGCTCGGTATAGTGCTTTCCGACAACCTGTTCTCGATCTATATATTCTGGGAGCTTGTCGGACTGTCGTCATACCTGCTTATCGGATTCTACTTTGAGAAAGACAGTGCCGCAGACGCACAGAAAAAGGCCTTTCTTACCAACCGCGTCGGTGATATCGGCATGTGGCTTGGTATCCTTATCCTTTACTCCCAGTTCCACACTTTCGGTTACCAGGAGATTTACGAGAACATTGCAGCCGGTAAATTCGGCCTTTCCAACGGATGGCTCACTGCCGCAGGAATTCTGCTGTTCTTCGGTTGCGTAGGCAAATCAGCACAGTTCCCGCTCCATATCTGGCTTCCTGACGCCATGGAGGGCCCGACTCCGGTCTCCGCCCTTATCCATGCGGCCACGATGGTTGCCGCCGGTGTCTATTTCGTCGGACGTATTTTTGTGATCCTCTCGGTCGATGCGCTGCATTACATCGCCTTCATCGGCGCAGTGACCGCCTTCATGTCAGCCACCATCGCCATTACCCAGCATGACATCAAACGCGTGCTGGCATACTCGACGGTTTCACAGCTTGGCTACATGGTCATGGGCCTTGGTGTCGGAGCCTACTCGGCTGCACTGTTCCACCTCCTGACCCACGCATTTTTCAAGGCCTGCCTCTTCCTCGGATCGGGCGCCATCATCCATGCGATGCACCATGAGCAGGACATGCGCTGGATGGGTGGCCTTCGCAAGAACATGCCCTGGACATTCGCCACATTCAGTATTGCCACCCTTGCCCTCGCAGGGCTTCCGCTCACCAGCGGCTTCATGAGCAAGGACGCCATCCTTGCCGGTGCGCTCGGTTTTGCGGCGACCGAAGGCGGCGGAATCTATTATATCATACCGGTTCTCGGTTTTGCTTCAGCGATGATGACGGCCTTCTACATGGGCCGCCAGGTCTGGCTCGTATTCTTCGGTGAGAGCCGTACACACCTGAAGCCGGCAGAAGAGCATCACGACGATCATGCCGCCCACGGACACGATGCCCACGGAAACGACGCTTTCGACCACGCAGGTCATGGTCATGCCGATCCTGGCCATGGAGATCACCACGGTGTCCACGAGGTTGGCTGGGTAATGCGTCTTCCTCTCGTGATCCTGGCAACGCTTTCTATCTTCATCGTTTTCTCTCCCGATCCGCTCGACGGCGGCAAGGGGTGGTTCATGCACCTTGTTCCTACTCCGTCTACAGTGGTCAAGTCGACTGAGAACGCTCCAAAGGAGGCTGGATTGGTGACGGGCGGCAAACTGCTGGCCGAGGCTGCCAACGATTCGGAACATCCGGCAGCAGCAGTTCATGCTGGAGCAGTTGTCGCCGCTTCCCATGGAGAAGCCACAGCTGAAGCCCATGGCCCGGTATTCGCCGATGCAAGGCAGGCTGAAATCGCCCATGCGACCCACGCCAACCACTTTACGGCGATCTATCTCTCTTCCGCCATGATCATAATCGGCGGCGGACTTGCCCTTGTAGTCTATAAATTAGGAGCCATCGATCCCGACAAGACAGCCCAGGCGATCAGGCCGCTCTATCTTTACTCGTTCAACAAATGGTACTGGGACGAGATTTTCGATGCCACCTTTATCAAGGGTTCCATGCTGATATCGAAGAGTTGCGCATGGTTCGACACGAACATTATCGACGGGTTCGTCAACGGGATCGCGACCGTATACAGGAAAGTCGCTTTCGCCAACGGCAGTTTCGACAAGTATGTCGTCGACGGACTGGTCAACTTTACGGCGTTCTTTGTGCAGACATCTGGTGGAGTCATGAGGAAGATCCAGACCGGTAAGGTGCAGACCTACCTGGTCATGGTGCTCCTGGTGGTACTTGGCTATTTTGCCTTCTACCTCGTCCAACTCATGAAATAACCGAACGAATTAATTTTTATCTCCGAACATAACAGGTACTGAACATGCTGAGCTTAATTGTATTTCTGCCGATCATTGCCGGACTCATTATTTTGGCTGTGCCTGCGTCGCAGAAGCAGATCATCAGGATAGTGTCGCTGCTTGCCGCTGTTGCGCAGGGTGTGATCGCCGTGCTAATCTGGCGCCATTATGACCCGACCATGGCAGGCATCATCGC
>JAAXXK010000019.1 GCA_013334525.1 Chlorobiaceae bacterium | reverse complement strand
AAGAAAAACCAGGCTCTCTGCATAACGGTTCTTTACGGCCTCAAATCCAGCGTTGAAGCCAGTAAAAAATCGCTTCCCGATTCCTCTGAAGCGTTCATTTTTGTGCTTTCCTTCGCTGTGCAGATCGGTCAGGAACAGGGCACAAAGCGCAGGACTCAGGGTGAGGGCATTGACCGCAGAAATGAGGATGGCAATGGCGAGGGTGAAGGCAAACTGGCGATAGAACACCCCGGTCGAGCCCTGCAGGAATCCGACAGGCAGGAACACCGATGCCATGACAAGGGTAATGGTAACGATGGCCGTGGTGATTTCACGCATGGCCGAAACCGTGGCGACCTTTGCCGGCCAGTGCTTCTGCTCCATCTTGGCATGAACCGCCTCAACCACGACGATAGCGTCGTCCACCACGATGCCGATGGCCAGCACGAGCCCGAAAAGCGTCAGCACGTTTATGGAGAAGCCGAACAGGTTCATGAAAAAGAAAGTACCGATTATGGCGACCGGAACAGCTATGGCCGGAATGAGCGTCGATCGGAAATCCTGGAGAAACAGGAACACCACGAGGAACACCAGCAGGAATGCCTCGATGAGTGTGTGTTCCACCTGTTCGATAGATTCATCGACAACATTTTTTGAGCTGAACGGAATCGAGTACTCGACGCCGGAAGGAAAGGACCTGGAAGCCTTCAAGAGCACCTGGCGAAGCTGGGTCTCTACCAGATTGGCATTAGAACCCGGCGACTGGAACACGGCAAGAACCACGCCCGGCTTTCCGTCAGCCTTGGTATTGACCGTGTAACTGTATGCCCCGAACTCGATCCTTGCAATATCCTTGAGCCTGAGCAGAGAGCCGTCCGGATTGGCGCGAACAACAATATTTTCGTAATCCTCCGGAAGGGCAAACTTTCCGCGGTACTTCATCACATACTGCAACGGCTCATTGCTCATCATGCCAAAACCGCCAGGAGCCGCTTCGAGGTTCTGGCTCTGTATTGCAGACGAAACTTCCTGGGGCGTCAGGCCGTAGGCAGCCATCTGCTGCGGCCTGAGCCAGACACGCATCGCATAGTCCATGTTACCGTATACCGAGACCTGCCCGACACCCGGAACCCTTGCAAGATCGTCGACGATGTTGATCTTCGCATAGTTCTGGAGAAATTTGGTGTCGAACTCTTTCTCGTTGCTCGACAGGTTGATCAGCATGATCTGGCTGTTCTGCCTCTTGACGGTCGAGATGCCGATCTGGTTGACCTCCTCCGGCAGTCGGCTCGTAGCCTTCGCAACCCGGTTCTGTACGTTGACGGATGCCTGGTCGGCGTTGGTGCCCTGTTTGAAAAAGACGTTGATGGACAAAGAACCGTCGTTGGACGAGGTCGAGGTCATGTAGGTCATGTTCTCGACGCCGTTGATGGCCTCTTCGAGCGGAGGAGCCACCGTACGGCCGACGGTTTCAGCGTTTGCACCAGGATAGCTTGCCGTGACCGAAACGCTGGGAGGAGCGATGTCCGGAAACCTGGTGATCGACAGCTGGCTGATGCTCACAATGCCCAGCAGGAGCAGAATAACCGAAATAACGGTCGCAAGTACAGGACGGGATATGAATCGTTCGAACATGGGTCCTGTATTTAGCGATCTTTGACTGGTGAAGAACCTGAAGTATTGGCCGGAGCAGATGCCCCTTCGGGAATCGGGTTGATAAGGACGCCATCCTGCAGCTTGTCGACGCTCGCCGTCACGATCTGGTCACCCGGATTGATACCTGCTGTGACGATATAATTTGATCCACTCTTGCCCGAAACCGATATGACCTGTTTTTTAACCTTGTTGCCCTTCTGCAACACGAAAGCAAAAACCTTGTCCTGCAGTTCGACTGTCGCCGACTGGGGAACGAGCAGTACTCCGCTGTAACTGGTGGTCAGGGTTGCCGTCCCTGAATTACCACTACGCAGGAGCCCCTCGCTGTTCGTGAATACTGCCCTTAGGCCTATCGAGCCGGTCGTACGATCGAAACCGCCACTGACAGATTCGAGCTTTCCTTCATGGTTGTAAACGCTGCCGTCTGAAAGCGTAAGCTTGACCGACGGGACATTGGCGATTTTCTCCTGGATAGTATTGCCTGCATAAACACTCTTGAACCGTTCGAATTCGGTTTCGCTGATGCTGAATACGGCATACATCCTGGTGACATCGGACAGGTTGGTCAGCGCCTGGGTCTGGTTTTTGGTCAGCAGGGTGCCCTGTCGATAAGGTATCCGACCTACGTAACCGCCAACTGGAGCCTTGATTACGGTATATCCAAGGTTGA
Source organism: Chlorobiaceae bacterium (assembly GCA_013334525.1). GTDB lineage: Bacteria > Bacteroidota > Chlorobiia > Chlorobiales > Chlorobiaceae > Chlorobaculum. Next base: position 41,314 of record JAAXXK010000019.1, on the reverse strand, counting down.
TTTTTGCCGCCCTGGCCGTAGCTGCAGCCTGCTCGAGAATGGCTTTAGCAGACTGTTCCTGGGCTTTGGCCGTCGTGAGCTGCACCGGCGAAACCACCTTGTTTTCCACCAGCGGGAGCAGCTTTTCAGTATTGATATGGGCGACAGCAGCCTGGGCCTCTGCTGCGTGCTGTGCGGCCAGGGCCGTCGAGTACTGCTCGCGATAGACCGAATCGTCTATCCTGAAGAGCGGCTGACCCTTCCTGACCAGGTCTCCCTCCTTGACGAGAATTCCCTGAAGCACACCGTCAACCTGTGGGCGAATTTCAGCATCGGCCTGACCTTCGAGCCGAACAGAATAGTTCGATGCAACAACCGCCGAGGTCGATTGTACCTTGATTACAGGAAGGGACTGCGTCTTGCCTCTGGAATCATCCGCCTTGTTGCCGCAACCGCAACAGAAAAGCATCGAACCGAGCAGGGCACCGAATGCCAATCGGTCATAAAACATTCTGGATATTGGTACCGTGTTCATGAGTTGTTCAATGACTGAAATAGAAAGGCCGGATCTATGCGACCGGCAGGGAATGACGAACTTATATTATGAAATAACATGATATTATCCACTTTTTCCCCCGTCGTTCATGCAAAAATAACGCAAAACGGGTACGTCGAGAAACAGATGCCGGACTCATCTTTGCTTTTGACGTCAACTCACCCGCAGTTCCTTTGTTCGAGGTCAAGCAGATAGCGCTTTATATCTGTGCCGCCAAGGTAGCCGCCGATAGAGCCGTCACGCCTTGTCACCCGGTGGCAGGGAATGATGATCGGCAAAGGATTTCGCCGACATGCCGAACCGACGGCCCTCGTCGCAGCGGGAGTCCCGATCGCATCGGCAATATCGCCATAAGCGGCAGTACCCCCGTATGGGATATCAAGCAACGCCGTCCATACCCGTTGCGCAAACGCGCTTCCCTGAACGCTGATCGGCAAAGACAAGGCCTTCAATTCGCCTGCCAGCCAGGCATCGAGCTGCCTGAACGACTCCTCCAGCAAAGGCGTGCAGCCTGTTTCAGCAAACTGCTCTCCAGCCTGCCCCATGAATACCAGGTTTGTGACGGCTCCCCCGCTTTCGGCAATGCCGATCCTGCCGATCACGGTCTGCCTGCAACAGAACATTTTCACCCCCATATCCATTCCCATAAACAAACCCTGGTCAAATTGCTGCCTGTCGGCACTCGTTAATCAAGCCGGCCATCATTGAAATCCCCGGCCGGGCCGAACCGTTCCCGGCTCGCCCTGACCGGAACAGAAGTCGCTACCGACTTTCAGGAAATCGTTCAAGATAGTATGTTTGATCATGAAGGAAAAACAGGCAGAACAAGTGCTCGACCGGGTTTTTGAAAAAACGGGTCTTAACGGGCTCGCCCCGGAGTGGCGTGTATACGAGGAGTGCCGCTTCGATCACTGCAACCTGGCGGGTGCAGATCTTTCCGGACTGGTCTTCAGGAGCTGCACCTTCGAGAGTTGCGACCTCAGTCTTGCGAAACTGGCCGGAACCGGCCTGCAGGAGGTGCGTTTCGCAAACTGCAAATTGCTTGGCTTGCAGTTCAGCGACTGCAGGAAACTGCTGCTCCGGATAAACTTCGATCGCTGCATGCTCAAACTTTCGGCTTTCATCGGGCTGGAGCTTAAAAACACCATCTTTGTCGACTGCGACCTGCAGGAGGCCGACTTCACCGGCGCGAACATGAGCGGGGCCGAATTCGGGAACTGCGACCTGAGACAGGCAATCTTTTTTCACACGAACCTCGAAAAGGCTGACTTCCGGACGGCCTTCAACTACTCGCTCTCTCCTGAAGCGAACCGCATCCGTAAAGCGAGGTTTTCCATCTCCGGGCTCTCCGGGCTGCTCGACATCTACGATATAGAACTCGATTGATCGGCCTGCCAAAGAAGCGGCCTGTTCCCGCATATGCCGGCGACAAAGGCCGGAACATTCAGGGCCACCGACCGGGAGCAAAACAATATGGACATTATTAACAGCCCTTTAGTCGTATATTGTCATACGAGATTTATCCGTAATGAAAACCCTTTGTTCATCACCTTCAGGATAAAATTCGTTTAATACCCCATAAGCAGATTCAGGATACTGAAAAAGCAGCTCCAGGCTTCAAATAGCTTCTATAGCAACCGGCGCCCCCCTTGAGTAACGTTACATGATGCACCATGCAAAACAGGGAAAAACAACCCATGGATCTCTACAGCACCGATGAAGGTTCCTGGGAACTGGTATCAGAACGGTTCAGCCTGAGGGACTATTGCTGTGCACTCACCGGCCGCACCCCTGACGAAACGGTATTCGACGCCCGCTTTCTTAAATCGGTCATCCACCCTGATGACCATCAGCTGTTTTTCACGGCCGTACACCAACTCACCCGTGAAAAAAATGAGAGTTCCACAATCATTTTCAGGCTTGTGCACAAAGACGGAAGCGTTCGTTGGGTTGAGTGCATAATGAGGGCTGCCGCGTTCGACGACAAAGGCAGCGCCACGAAAATCTCGGGTCATATTATTGATGTTACCGAGTTCAAGAAGACGGAAACCCAGTTCCACAAGCTCAACCGCTCCCTCCTGGCGATCAACAACTGCAACCGGGCGCTTTTACGGGCAAGCAACGAAATGGAGCTGTTGAACGATATCTGCCGCACCATCGTGGAGATCGGCGGTTATCGAATGGCGTGGGTGGGATACGCGCAGGACGATACGAAGAGAAGCGTAACTCCGGTCGCACATGCTGGAATCGAGGAAGGATACCTGGAGACGCTCAACGTCACCTGGTCGGATACCGAACGGGGCCGTGGTCCGGTGGGAACGGCGATCAGGTCAGGAAAAATCTGCTCTACCGGCAACTTGCTTGATGACCCGCAATTCAAGCCGTGGAAAAGCGAAGCGAAAAAACGCGGGTACGCTTCGGTACTGAGCCTTCCGCTGATAAACGACCATGGTGTTTTCGGGGCGCTGTCGATCTATTCCGCCATCCGGGAGGCTTTCGATACCGATGAAACCATGCTGCTTACCTCATTTGCCGACAACCTCGCCTACGGAATCTCCATGCTGCAGAACCGGAAGGCGAAAGAGTTGGCCGAGGAGGCGATGCGCCAGAGCGAAGCCCGTTACAGGAGCCTGTTTCAGAACAAGTATATCGTCATGCTGATCATCGACCCCGAAAACGGGGCGATCGTCGATGCCAATCCCGCCGCGGTAGAATTCTATGGGTGGCAGAGGGAGAAACTTTGCAAAATGAACATCGCCCAGATCAACCAGTTGCCACAGGAAGAGCTCCAGTTGAAAATGCTGCGGGCCAACAAAGGGCCCTGTAACAATTTTGTATTCCCTCATCGGCTGGCCAACGGCTCTATCCGTGAGGTGGAGGTTGTCAGCGGACCTATTACCGTCGAAGGGAAACCTCTTCTTTACACCATCGTCAACGACATCACTGAACGCAACCAGTTTCAGGAGATGCTTGTCGAAGGCAACAGGCGGATGCATTACATCATGAATTCGACAAATGCCGGACTCTGGGAAAACGGCACAGGATCGAATACCACCACGGTCTGGTCCGATGAATTATGGCCGCTCTACGGACTCGAACCCCAGAGTTGTGAACCCTCTTTTGAAAACTGGTTGAAGACCATTATCCCCGAAGACAGGGAGACGGTAAGAAATCAAGCCGAAAAGGCCCTGCAAAACTCTACCGAATTCAACAGCATCTGGCGGGTTCGCGACCAGAACGGCGCGATACGATGGCTCATGTCCAAAGGCTCGCCGTTCACCGATCCCGATGGAAAGGTACTGCGCTATGTCGGCATCGTCATCGACATAACCGATCGCAAAAAAGAGGAGGAGGCCAAACATCAGCTCGAAGCCCAGCTCAGGAAAGCCCAGCGGCTTGAATCCATTGGTACGCTCGCGGGGGGAATCGCGCACGATTTCAACAACATCCTGACTCCGATCCTCGGATATTCTGAACTGGGGCTGTTCAGCCTCCAGCCGGAGGAGCCCATGCACGAATATTTCAACGAAATTATGCGGGCGGCAACCCGGGCGCAGAACCTTATTGAACAGATCCTTACCTTCAGCAGGACCCAGGAGGTTACCCCCTCCGTCGTAAGCGTCCAGGCCGTCATTTCAGAAGCCATGAAACTGCTTCGGCCATCGATTCCATCGACCATCACCATCGAGCAGGATATCGATGAGAGCTGCAAAAACATCCTGGCCGACCCGTCCCAGATTCATCAGGTAATCGTCAATCTTTGCACAAACGCGTTCCAGGCCATGGAAGATACCGTAGGCCACCTGCGAATCGGGCTCAGGGAGATCGTCGTCGACAAACATCTGCGCAAGACATTGCCGGCGTTGCATGAGGACAATTATGTTCAACTCAGCATATCCGATACCGGCACAGGAATGGACGAAGCCACCATGGAACGCATATTCGAGCCATTTTTCACCACAAAAGCCATGAACAAGGGAACCGGCCTAGGCCTCTCGGTGGTTCATGGCATAGTTACCGGTTACAAGGGAGTGATCAGTGTCGATAGCCGGCCGGGCAAAGGCACGTCATTCAATATCTACCTCCCGGTGATCGACCAGGAGATAGTGCACACAAAGACATCGTGCCCATTATTGCAACTCAACAACAGCAGCATCCTGTTCGTCGATGACGAAGAGTCGAGCACGAGGATGATGACGATCATGTTGGCGAAATTCGGTCTCAGGTTGCAAACAACAAATTCACCGATTGAGGCGGTCGCGCTGTTGAGGCAGAATCCGAAAAAATTCGATCTTGTCATTACCGATCTGACCATGCCAGAGATGAACGGAATCGACCTTGCCCGGGAACTTCACAGGATCAGCCCCCGAATACCGATCATTCTTATGACCGGTTATGAAAAAGATCTCGGGAACGCCGATGCCCTGCATGCTTCCGGCATTTCGACAATCCTTAAAAAACCGGCCAAGATGGCGCAACTGGTCTCGACCATCAACGATGTGATCTCTTGCGCAGCCCGGTAAGCTGTCGGCTCAGAAAGCCGCGATTCATCCATGATTCATGGGGCGTCTGAAAGAGGAGCCTCCCCTGCGCACCTGGATTCAACGGCTTGAGATTGGCCCGCATTACCCGAAAGGCCCCTTCTCATCACTTTAGTTGCTGGGCGATGAAGAAATACCATCCAAGAGGGGCTGATCTCTGAAATATCGATGTTATTTTCCTGCCGTTAAGGCTGTAGTTGAAAACTCCCTGATCCTTGTCCATAACGGCATTGAACTCACCTCCCAGGCTCTGGTCACCCACATCGCTGACCGTTTTGAACATGCGACCCTCAAAACGGTGCAGAATGATTTTCGTATTTGAATCAAGAACATAGAAATAGGCGTTGTCCGGCATTTTCGTGTACGTTTCAACAACTCCCGACAACAAACTGACCCTCACTGAAACACCTATTGCGCCGACAACCTGTCCATTTTCGATCACCGGAGTGGCGACGATCACCGATCGGTGACCGGTTGAGCGACTGATTACCAGATCACCTAAAACATCCTGGCCGGACATGAGTCTCGGATAGTAGGAGCGATCCTTGATGTTCTGACCGACCAGGCCCCCGCTTTCCGTCGCGTAATAACTGCCGTCCGGCAGCATGAACCATACGGTCGCATCTGTTGCGAGATCCTTGCTGAATCGGTCGAGCAAAGGCTTTACCGATTCCCATCTGGCCGATCTGGCTTCAGATGTCAACGCTATGACTCTTTCTGTACGCAATATTCCGGTCAGATGGTTTTCAACCAACCCGCGGAACGAGTTCAGTGCGACCTGGGGATCCAGCCTGATTGACGCATGCTTCGATTCCGCCTGAACGGTATATGAAAACAGCATAAATATCGCTGAGACAAGCAGTGACAAATATCTTGGCATACTGATCTGTTTTTGAATTGCCTCTACGTAATAATCACCTGTCGCCGAAACGAACTTGTGTACGCAACCGCTTTATATTAAAGCATTTAATGTATAATGTCAGATTTATCTGCCTGTTATGAGTGCCAGCTATTGGTGCCGTGCAGGAATTATGGTTCAACGACCAGACAGGTGATCAGGGCATTCGGGACACACTGAATCTAAAAAAAAAATTTATTGCGTATACCCTCACAATCAGAAGCAACCTATTCATTATTCGGCCGGAAAACGGCTGGCAATTTCTGCAATACGATTATACGTGAAAATCCTGGAATGAGGCAAAGCTGAAAGCATAAGCGTAATTTATATATAAAAAAAACAACAAGCGACACATAGGTTATGCTTGGCATCTGCAAGAGAGTTAATTATATTTAAATAATAATGATATTATGGCTTATAAGCTTGTTAGTTTTTCAGGGCAATCAGAAATCCGGTTACTTTTATATAGTATTTGTTTGTACTTCATCCATGATGGCATTTGGGTACAGTTTGCGGATTTCATTACAAACCAACGCAACTCCTGAATCAACGCCAATGTGACTGAAGAAGGCGAAGCTTTTAATACTCATGACATTGCCCCTCTTTTAGACCTCAACCTTTTACCATAACAGGCTTAGCTCTCCGCCAGGGTTCATCCCTGATGATCCTTTCCTGCAAGTTGTTTATAAATATAGATCTAGCAAGAACAGACACCCTCTCCGGGTCTTATCAGAAAGCTATCTTCCCCTTCTGTCAAAACCATAAACCTGCTGTTTAACGACATATCATCAATCAACCGAATATGATTCGAAAGTAAATGACATATCAGACATAAACAATCAGCACTCGCTATATATAAAACACATAAACGACCGATTATAAGACTGATCACAACACGGCATCATGACCCTTAGGCGCTCTTTCCCGATATATGATATTCAGTCAGTAGAATACAATACATCAAATCAGGAATTTTAAGCTACTTTCATGAACATTGTCCCTTGATCAAGCTATTTTGAATAGCAACAAAACGGAAACTCGAACAGGAAATGATACAATATTTATGAATCACCAAAATGATCACATATACTATTCATGAATAATCTACCACATTCATAAATATGGCACATTGGTCAGATTATTTTGAAATTCCTTCGGATACGGAAAACGGGATATTCCTTCCTGAAAAAACTCCGACAATCCTGATTGTCGACAACAACGAAGAATCCCGCGCCGAAACAAAGCTGATCATCGAAAATCTCGGGTACAAGGCTCTAACCGCAGATAGCGGACGTACCTGCATCGAACTGATCAACTCCGAACCGTTCGACCTGCTGCTGCTTGATATCCAGATGCCCGGGGAAAATGGCCTTGAGGTTCTAAACTATATCAGGAAAAACCAGATCACGATCCCTGTCATAGTTATTTCCGGATCGAACGACCTGGAACAGGCGATCTTCTCATTGAAACTGGGCGCATATCAATACCTGATAAAGCCTGTCAAGGGTGACCGGATTGAATCAACGGTAAAAAATGCACTCAGGGAATTCGAACTGCGCCGTAAGATCAGGCTGTATTCAGAGGCGATCACCCAGATGCCACTTGGGGTTGTCATAACCAACAAAGATGGCATCATTGAATATGTGAACCCCGCATTTACTGCCCTTACAGGCTACACTGAAAGCGAGGCGAAAGGCCAGAATACCAGCATCCTCAAATCGGGCAAACAGTCCCATGATTATTACCAGAATTTCTGGAGTACCATTAATGCGGGTCATATCTGGCAGGGCGAGTTCATCAACAGGAAAAAAAACGGCGAGCTCTATACCGAGTACTCTATAGTAAGCCCGATTACCGGAAGCAACAAGCTGATCGCGCACTTCATCGCCATAAAACAGGATCTGACCGAACGGAAAAGAGAGCAACAGGCGCTTGCGGAAAGTGAGCAGAGTTTTCAGGAACTTGCCGACCTTCTGCCGCAACCGGTGTTCGAGGTAGACCTCAACAGACATATCTCCTTCGGCAACAAAGCAGGACTCGAGCTGTTCGGCTACAGCAAGGATGTACTTGAACACGGCTTCGACTGTCTCCGGCTCTTCTCACCCGAAGAACACTCCCGGGTTCGGGAGAGCATCAATCTCGTGTTTCAGGGCAGTTCTGCAGATAACCATGAATACAACGCCGTGAAAAGTGACGGAACGAACTTTCCGATTCTCCTTTATACGGCACTGATCATCCGAAACGACAAGCCCATCGGCATACGCGGCATAGGTCTTGACATCACCGAACGGATACGAACTGAAGAAACGCTCCGGGAACTGAACCAGACGCTTGAAGAACGGGTGAAGGAACGAACGCACGAGCTTGAATTCACCCATCAGCAGATGGCGCTCCAGGAGAAACTCGCTTCGATAGGCCAGCTTTCAGCCGGCCTGGCCCATGAGATCAACAACCCCATCAACTTCGTCCGGATAAACTTCGCCACTTTGCGTGAGGACATCACAGATATGCGCTCGCTTCTCCAGGAATACCGCAGCATGTTCCGCGCCCTGGAAGACGGCAGGCCGACGGAAGTAGAGTTTCAGAAGGTAAAATCGATGGAGAAGGAGCTGGATGTCGATATGCTCCTGAACAACCTTCCTGAACTTTTCGCAGAGTCCGAGCGAGGCTTTGAGCGCGTCAGCACCATCATCAAAAGCATGAGGAACTTCTCGTTCCAGCACGCCATCGATGAACGGGTACGCTTCGACATCAACAAGGGAATAAGGGACACCCTGATCATCACCCGGAACGAATACCGTTATTATGCAAAGGTTGAAACCATTCTGGAAGAGATACCGCCGGTGCCCTGCAATCCCGAACAGATCAACCAGGTATTTCTCAACCTCATCATCAACAGCGCGCACGCCATAGCCTCGCAGAATCGCGAAAACAGGGGCCATATTACCATCCGCACCAGTTTTGACAAAGATTCTGTCTATTGCACTATCGCCGATGACGGCCCGGGGATGCCCCCGGAAACCATGCGCCGCATCTTCGAACCCTTTTTCACGACCAAGGAGCCCGGCCAGGGAACAGGACTGGGACTAAGCATTTCATACGATATCATCGCCCGCAAGCATGGCGGAATGCTCACCGTTTCCTGTCCACCGGAGGGCGGCACGGTTTTTACCATCCGGTTACCCCAGAAGATTAAAAAAGAAGTAACAGCACCATGAAAACACGCGAAGAACTTGTAGTCCTTTTTGTAGACGACGAATCAGACATCCTCAACTCGCTGAACCGTTTTCTCAGAAAGGCTCCGTTCAAAAGACTCTTTGCAGAAAGCGCGAGCGCCGCACTTGAACTTTTCAAAGGCAACAAGATAGACCTCGTCGTATCGGATCTCCGCATGCCCGGCATGAACGGCCTTGAGCTCATCAATGAAATCAAGCGTCAAAGACCCGAGACCGTCCGGATGATCCTGAGCGGTTCACAGGATATTGACCATATCATATCGGCCATCAATACCGGAGAGGTATTCCGGTTCATCCCGAAACCGGTCGATCCTGATTCATTCAAACAAATCCTGAATGACGCCATCGATTATTACTGCCTGAAAATCGATCGGGAAGAGTTGTTCAACGAACTGTCCGTGAAAAACAGCCAGCTGATCGAAGCAAACCAAAGCCTCATCAAACTGGCCGCCGATCTTGAACGAAGCACCCAGCAGATCAAGTCTATGAACGATGCCGCACACGATGCGGTATTCATGCTCGATGAAAACGGCAGGATCATCTATCGAAACGCTTCTGCAGAATCGATGTTCGGTTACACAAAGACCGAGTGCCCCACCCAATCCTTTTCAGAACTCTTTGCCAAGCCATCTGACGAGATCGACTTGAACGACCTGATTAAACATGTTCCCGACCTGACGGGCAAATGTTGCGAAAACCAGGTGCACCAGGTCGAGGGGATACGAAAGGATGGATTACACCTGCCGCTTGAAATCTCAAAAGGATGCGTACATCTTGACACCGGCATGCACAGCGTGCTCATAGCCCGGGACATCTCAACCCGGATAGAAGAGGAAAAAAGTCGTGTGCATTATGAGGAGATGCAGAAGGAACTCGAATCTGAAATAGAGAAAAAACTGCTTCAGAACACCTGGCCGATCACTCTCCGGGGAGCTGAAATAAGCTGCCTCATGCTCTCATCCGGCCATATCGACGGAGACTTCACCGAACTGATAGAGTACAATCCCCACCAGGCAGACATGCTCATCGGCGATGTCATGGGCCACGGAATACAGCCTGCCCTTGTCGCCGCCGGCATCAAATCGCTTTTTCTCAAAACCATTGCCCAGCAACGCGAAAGCCCGGACGAACTGCCCGCCCTGCAGCGGATAGTCAGCACGATTCATGACCGCTGTATCCACGAGCTCATTGAGCTCGGAGTGTTCGCAACCCTCCTGTTCGTAAGGCTTGAACCTGAAAAAAAGGTTGTCTCCATGATTGATTGCGGCCACAATCCGCTCATTCACCTGCAGTTCAGTTCATGTCGCTGCAAACTCATCAAAGGCGACAATCTTCCGATGGGAATGATAGAAGAGGAAGATTACCATGAAACGCGCTTTCCCGTTGAAAACAAGGACCTCGTGATTCTCTTTTCCGACGGCATAACCGAATGCCGCGCGCCTGATGAGAGTATGTTCGGCATCGAACGGCTCACCTCGCTCATCGAACAGAATGCCGGCCTGCCGACAGAGGAGATAATCGGCAAAATCCACCAATCGCTTTCGGAATTCTGCAAGTGCAGCAACTTCGAAGATGACGTGACCTGTATCGTCATCCGTTTCCTGGATGAGAACGAAAACCACATCGAAGTAAACGCGTTGTAACCGGAACAATAAAAAGTTGCAGCAGCTTTTTCACCCATGCGCGCCTCGCCCGGCAATCTTCACCTGAACAACGGCCTCCACAAGGCAATGAAACCCTCAATTGACTCAGCGAGAGAGCTGGAAAAACGCCTGAAGAAGCGATCCGGTTCAGCCAGGAGTCGACGCAGGCGAATAGCGTTCATCGTCAGTTCAACCCTCGCTGAAACCACCGTGCGAATCGTGGAGCTTGCCGTCGCCCTCGTGGTCACCCTTTTTCTGTTCACGCCGGTTGTCCTTTGGCAGCTCATTACCGCGGTCCCGGCCGGAAAAGCCGTCTTTTCAAAAAGAGTGGTATACGGCATATCGGCAAAACCGTTTACGATACTTCGTTTTGCGGGACTTTCAGGGCGTTGGGCCGATCTTCCGCTCTTTCTTGAGCTCTTTACCGGCCGCCTTGCACTAGCCGGCACCGCCCTCAAGGAGTCTGAAGCCGCCTCGCCCAACGCCGAGCAGGCATACATCAACATGGTCAAGCCCGGCATCATCTCCCTCTGGGATATCCGCAGGTCAAGCAAAATCGCTCATGAAGGCATCCAGGCCATTGAATGGGAATACATCTTCAGGAAGCACCCCTTTTACGACCTGATGCTTGTCCTCAGGGCACTGCCGGCAATGCTCTACACGGAAACCATCGCCGAACCGTCGCCGGTCTTTCACCTGCTCGGGCTCGATATAGACAACATCACCATGGAAGAGGCCATCGCCATGATGCAGGCCGACATCGCGCTGAAAAAACAGAGCTCCATCTTTTTTGTGAATCCCGATTGCCTGAACAAAACGATATCCGACAAGGAGTATCGCAGCGTCCTCAAAAACAGCGACCATATCTTTCCTGACGGCGTTGGCCTTATCGTTGCAGGCAAGCTGATGCAGAGCCCCCTCAGGGAGAACATCAACGGCACCGACATGCTCCCCTTCCTCTGTCGGATGGCCGCAGCACAAGGCCACTCAATTTTCCTGCTCGGCGGCAAGCCCGGAGTCGCCCAACAGGCAGCAGAAGCAATCCACAGGGATTTCGGCGTCATGATAGCAGGTACGGCAGATGGCTACTTCAATCGGGAAACTGAAAACGAGCAAGTCATTTCGAGCATCAATAACTCCGGAGCCGCCATACTGCTCGTGGCTTTCGGAGCTCCCCTGCAGGAAAAATGGATCAGCCGGCACCGCAGTGAGCTCCAACCCGGTATTCTCATGGGAGTCGGAGGACTTTTCGACTTCTATTCCGGAAATATCAGTCGAGCCCCCCGCTGGATACGTGAAATAGGGTTCGAATGGGTATACAGGATATTGCAGGAACCGGCAAGAATGTGGCGGCGATATGTCATAGGCAATCCCCTGTTTCTCTACAGGGTGATGAAATGGAAACTCTTTACCGGGATCAATAACCGCTGAGAATCATGGAACTGGACCCAACCGTACGCAAGGAACTCATCCGCAGGATAAGCGGCACCATAAAACCATCCCTCCTCTACAAGGGCAGGATCAAAGTGGCCGCCTGGGAGTCGATGATCAGCATCTCATACATGATGAAGAGGCTGCTGGACATCGCCGTCTCTGTAGCGGCGCTCATCGCGCTATTGCCTGTCTTCGTCATCACCGCCATCGCCATTCCCCTTGAAGATCCGGGACCGGTATTCTACGTCCAGACAAGGGTCGGGAAAAACGGAAAGCACTTCAAATTCTACAAATTCCGTTCGATGGTCATGAATGCCGACAAAATCAAGTCGCAGCTCGCCGCGCAGAACGAATCATCGGCCGGGGTGATTTTCAAAATGAAAAAAGACCCGAGGATCACAAAAACCGGCAGGATCATACGCAAATTCAGCATTGATGAGCTTCCCCAGCTCATTAACGTACTCAAAGGCGACATGAGCCTTGTCGGCCCCCGTCCCCCGCTGCCCAAAGAGGTCGCAGAGTACACCCTGGAACAGCGCAAACGCCTGCATGTCATACCCGGCATCACCTGTCTCTGGCAGGTAAGCGGCAGAAGCGACATCCCGTTTACCGATCAGGTCCGGCTCGACCTCCAGTATATCCAGAGTTCAGGTATCATCAACGATATCCGCCTTTTATTAAAAACCATCCCGGCCGTCCTTACCGGCAGGGGAGCATATTAAATATCAAAGGAGCTTTCCAATGAATTTCCGTCTCGACTCATCCAGGGGCTTTACCATCGGAATTGCCGAGCTGACGGGCCGACTCGACGCGCAAAACAGCAAGGAGTTGCAGAAAACCTTCGTTTCATGGCTGCAAAAAACCCGCTGTCTCGTGCTTGACTGCTCCGCAGTCGACTTCATCGACAGCAGCGGCCTTGGTGCGATTGTCGGATGCTTGCGCAAAACGCTGGAAGCGGCCGGGGAGCTCAAGCTTGCCGGCCTTAACGCAAAAGTTGCGATGGTCTTCGAGCTTACACAAGCTGAAAGGCTTTTTTCAATCTTTACCAATGCCGGTGAAGCTGCTGCATCGTTTGCCGCCGCTCCGGATTCACAGAAATAAGGATGAAAACACTTCTTGCCATCAGGGAAAGGGAGTATGAGTGGGTGCAACAGGCATTTCCATCCATACACCCGCTGCTCCTGCCCATCTGCAACAAGCCGTTCACGGAATTCCTGATCGATTTCGCCATTCTTGCCGGCAGTACTGAAATACGCCTGCTCAGCGACGGGCCGCTCGGAAAAGTGGAGGATTATTGCGAGGATGGTAGCAGATGGGGCATCAAACTCAGCTACGGTCACCTGCAGGCAGAGGACTCGCTTCCGGAACTCCTGAATAAAAGCCGGAAATTCTGCACAGACGACCGCATCATGATCATCAGCGGATTCAGCTTCATCCACTATGACAAGCAACTGGGCTACGCGAATTTCATGAGCCTTATGCCTGCCGGCACATGCGCATCATGCCCCGGCGGAAACATCACTCTTGCCGGCCCTCCGGAAACATCCGCACAGGAACTGCCTGCCCTGCCCCTGACACTCATGCCGCTCAACCAGATCGAAAGCTATTTCAGAATTTCGATGGAAACCCTCGAAACCGGCGCGGCACGCTATGTCCTCCCCGGCTATGGAAATGAACCGGGATGCGCCATCGGCAGGAATGTGGTCATCAGCAAAAGCTCCGAGATCATCAAACCCGTCAGCATCGGCAACAATGTGCAGATCCTCTCCGGCGCAGTCATCGGCCCCGGCGCCATAATCGGTAACAACGTGATCGTCGACAAGGAGAGTACCGTTAAAAGCGGCATCATCCTCGACAACACCTACATAGGCGAACACCTCGAGATCAACGGACGGATAGCCACCGGCAATACCCTCATCGATCCCGCAAGAGGCGCCTCGATCGCCATGGAGGATCCCCATCTGCTGAGCGGCATCAGATCAGCAGATAAAAGGGGTTCAGCAATCAGGAAAACGGTCCACCTGCTTGCCGCCGCCATACTGGTCGCCTTGCAGCTCATTCCGTTTCTTCTGCTCTTTCCGCTTCTCAAGCTGCTGGGCCGGTGGAAATCCGGCATGGCGATCTGCCACGGCGCCGGCCACGGCAAAAGCTTCACATTGCCGACGACCCTGATCACAGGAAACGGCCCGCTGGCCTCCCTGGCCTCATCGCTCTCCCTTGACCGCCTGCCGTTACTCCTGAGGATCTTTACCGGCCAGCTCGCCATCATCGGCAGCACACCAGTGCCCGTCACCCTGGAAACCGTGGTTCTTCCGGGCGAGCACCAGGGTTACCGGCCAGCTGTTTTCAGCTATGCGGAAGCTGAAGAGTGGCCGGTCAACGACAGCGATGCCGCAATAGTTGAACGCTATTTCATAGTGCACAGCACTCCTCTCAAGGATATCAGCATGACCCTCAAGGCACTCCTCAACCGACTATAGAAACAGGCGCGAAATGAATATTTCCGAAACCCAGGCAGGCAGCATCACCATTGTAGCCATCACAGGCACCCTTGATGCCTCGACAACAAAGGAACTACTGAAAAGCCCGGCCATAAGCAACCCTGCCCAAAGCGTGGTCATGGATCTGGAACATCTGGACTTCCTTGACAGCAGCGGACTGGGTGCCCTTATCGGCACTTTGCGAAAAAAAAGGGAGAGAAGCGCCGAGACCCTGATCTCATGTATGAACGATCGCGTCCGCCGGGTTTTTGAGATCACCAACGCACACCGGATTTTCCATATTTTCGACGATACCGCCGCAGCTGTAGACTATGCAACACAACTGACCGCCCGCATATGAACCGCATAATCACCCTGACGCTTCCCGGCGAGCTCATTTTCGCCCGGTTCGCCTCGGAAACGGCTGCGAAAGCCGCCTTGCTGCTGATCAACTCCTGCGATGGCGGCGCCGACGACTGGAAGTTCACCCATGCCTTCGAACTTGCCGTGAGCGAGGCTTTCACCAATACGGTCTCCTATGCCCAAAAGCCCGCTTCGCCCCAACCGGTCACCATTGACTTTATTTTCGAAAAGCAGTGCCTCACGGTCACCATCCGCGATACGAACCCGCCGTTCTCGATCGAAACGCCTGCGCCGGACATCGAAAGCTACCCTGAAAGGGGATACGGGCTACTGCTCATGCGCACCGTCATGGATACGGTCACCTGCGCCAGGGAAAACGGGACGAACATCATATCCATGTCAAAACAGCTTAATCCATGATTACCATTGTCATTGTAAGCTACAACACAAGGGATATCCTCAGGAACTGCCTGGAAGCGCTTTACCGGCACGGCACCGGCAGCGACATGGAGGTTATTGTCGCCGACAACGATTCGCACGACGATTCGGCCGCAATGGTAAAGGAGCAGTTCCCCAAAGCCCGCCTGATCGCCAACACCAAAAACCTCGGGTTTGCCGCCGCAAACAACCAGGCATTCCTTCAGGCTCGCGGCCGTTACATAATCCTGCTCAACCCTGACGCCTATATCGGCCCCTCGTCGCTTGGCAACGTCGTAAAGTTCATGGACGACCATCCGGAATGCGGGCTTTGCGGAGGAAAAATCATCTCGCCCGAAGGACGCCTCGAACCCTCCGCCCGGCGCTTTCCATCGCCGCTCTCAAAGCTCCTCACCCTCTCGGGGTTGAGCGCCCGGTTCCCCTCTTCCCCGCTCTTCAACCGGCATGAATTCGGAGGCTTTGCACACGACACCCCAATGGAGGTCGACTGGGTTCCCGGCACCTTCACCATCATCCGCAAATCAATGCTCGATGCCATAGGCGCTTTCGACGAACGTTTTTTCATATACTACGAAGAGACCGACCTCTGCCTGCGTGCCAGGAAAGCCGGATGGAAAATATTCTTCATTCCCGATGCTGAGGTGATGCATATCGGCGGAGCATGCAGCAAGACCCGGAAGGACAAAACCTTCGACAGCGCCGCATCCCAGGTGCTCTCGTTCAGGATGCGAAGCGAATGGCTCTACTACAGGAAAAACAGCGGCCCCGGGGCAGTACTGGCCAGTTCGGGCGTCGAAATGCTCTGGTACGCCATACGGTACCTTAAAAACCTGCTGCTCCCGACCGGGGATGCGCAAAAAAAACGGACCGCAGCCGCCACAACGATCCGCCAGGTCATCCAGTCGCTGAAAGACACGAAATTCGGCCGTTTTTCACCACCTATCCCCTGGTAACATCCTATGAAACTCTTCGGCAACATACGCTCCGACCTGGCCGTCTACGATGGCCAATGGAGCTGCCAGGGATTCTGGGTCATGGTGGTCTACCGCTTCGGGCGGTGGCGTTACACCATCGGTAACGCCATTATCCGCAAGCCCTTTTCGCTGTGCTACAGGTTTCTCTACAAAACCGTACAGGTCCTGACTGGCATTGAACTTCCCTGTGAAGTGCCGGTAGGCAGGAACTTCCGTATCGATCATTTCGGGGACATCATCATCAGCGGATACGCAAGCTTTGGAGACAACTGCATCATCCGTAACGGTGTGACCGTCGGCCTGAAAAACATAGAGGAAAAAGCTGCGCCGAAAATCGGCAACAACGTCAACATCGGCACAGGGGCAAAACTGCTCGGCAACTTCACCATCGGCAACAATGTCGATATCGGAGCCAACGCTGTTGTCATCTGTTCCGTCCCCGACAACTCCATCGCCGTCGGAATCCCGGCCAGAATCATCCCGAAAAAATCCGCCCTGCCGACGGATCCTTCACTGACCGGTCAAGCTGACAAGGCGCAAGGCTCCATCAGCCAAAAGCAACACCAGGCCTGACTCCCGATTCTCAAAGCATGAAAAAGTCCAACAAACCCGAACACCGTTACGTAATGCTGTTCAACAACATCCAAGAAACACCCCTTTCAGGGAGCTGGTTCAAAGCCATTGCGGCCGCGCTGAATTACGCGACCAATGCGGGCCGAGCCCTGATTCCGGATGCATGGAGAGCGCTTTTATCCATTTGCCTTTTTCTTCCCCTGGTCTCATGCAGCACCATAACGCCTGTTGAAACCCAGGCTCCCCTGTCCAAAGAGAACAGCTTCAAGGCAGAGCTGCCAAAAAAAGTCCAGGCATTCGCAACTCCTGAAAAAATCGCGACAGCGACACCTCGCGAACAGTTCCAGTACACCATCGGGCCGGGCGACCTGGTCAGCGTCCAGGTCTGGAAAAGGCCGGAGCTGTCACAGGAGAGCATCATGGTCTCGCCGGATGGACTCATCACCATACCGAGAATCGGCAGCCTGGGTGTAGCTGACAAAACCCCGGGCGAAGTTCAGGGCCTGATCACCACGAAACTCGAAGTGCTCTATATCAAGCCGGAGGTGACGGTGCGGGTGCAGGAGTTTCACAACAACAAGGCCTTCGTGCTGGGCAGGGTGAGTAAACCGGGTGTGGTCAATTTCCCCGGCAGAGGCTCGCTGCTTGAAGCCCTGGCACTTGCCGGCGGCATCCCTGACCAGCAGAAGGATACCTCCCTGACCAAATGCGCCATCATACGCGGAAACGACATCATCATCTGGATCGACCTGCAGGACCTGCTGAAGAACGGCAACATGGCGCTCAATGCCCCTATCAGGAACAACGACATCATCTACATACCGGAATCATCCGACGAAATGGTTTATGTGCTCGGTGAGGTGATCACCCCGGGCGCCATTCAGCTCAGGAGCGGCATGACCGTCATGAAGGCGATCATGCTTGCTGGAGGCATGAACAAGTATGCCAATCCTGAAAAAGTTTTCGTCATACGACAGCAGAACGAAAAGGGCGATGTTGTCCGGGTGGATATGAAAAACCTGCTCGAAAACGCCGATTTCGGCAAGAACTACTCCCTCATGCCGAATGACATCGTCTACATAAGCCCGAGCGGCATGGCAAAGTTCAATTACGCGCTTGAAAAGATCCTCCCCTCCATGCAGGTACTCAGCCTCAGCCTGACCAACATGGAGTCGTTCGGCGTCATGCAGGAACTGCGCAAAAAAATCTGGGGACAGTCCGGCTTCATCAACAGCAGCGGAAGCAGCTCGACCACCACGACGACCACTACCGGAAAATGAACCCCAGTTCAAGAAGCGAACAGTTGCCGGCTATTCACCTGGTCATCATTCCATCCGTCCCGGTCTGGAACAATGGAGGTTCACTCTGTTTTGACCGTAAATTTTACGATGGGATAATCCTGTACACTCAATATTGGCCGGGACGGATAAGCTGCATAATGGCAACAAGCCGGTCGGCCCGACCCGATTTCGGCGTGGTCGAAAAAAGAGCTGACGAACTTGCATTTTCCTGCATCGTATTGGGCGAGAATGAGGCCGTAACAGAAAAACACATTAAAAACGCCGACCTTGTAATGGCATCCGGTGATGCGCACGATCAGCTCTACATAAGCGAGCTGTGCAGGCGATCAAACATAAAATGTGTTTATGTAATAGAATACATACCCGAGACACGCTATCAGATTGCATCGCTTACCACAAGGAATCCGCTGATACTCTTTCGGCGCTTTCTTTTCATCTGGCAAAACGAACAGAAACGGATCGCCGCATTCCGGCTGTGCGACGCCATTCAATCCAACGGCACACCGGCTTATCATCACTATCACTCGGTCAGGAACCGACTTCTGTATTTCGACACGCGAGTCTCGAAAAAACAGCTCATCGGTGAGGCTGAACTGGAGACGAAACTTGAGAGACTGCATCAGGACAAGCCTTTGCGCCTTGCGTTTTCCGGCCGGCTTGTCCGTATGAAAGGGGCCGACCATCTGGTAAAGCTTGCTCAACTGTTGAAAGTAAAAGGGGTCCCGTTCCACCTCACCATATACGGAACTGGCGATCTTGATGGCGACATGAGGGCGGAAATAGCCGGACGTCACCTTGAAGAGCAGGTATCGATGCCCGGCCCTGTCGATTTCCATTCACAGCTGGTTCCGGACATAAAGGCGAAAGTCGACCTGTTTGTCTGCCTGCACCGGCAAAGCGATCCTTCGTGCACCTATCTTGAGACCTTGTCGTGCGGAGTCCCAATCGTCGGGTATAACAACAGGGCATTCGAAGGCATCCTGCAACAGGCCGATATCGGATGGGGTGCGAAAATGAACGATCTCGACGGGATCGCCTTCATCATCGGCAATCTCAGCTCAAATCGTAACGAACTGGCTGAAAAATCGAGAAACAGCGTGAAATTCGCAGCCCTGCATGACTTCGAAACGACCTATCGGAACAGAATCGCCCATCTTCTGGACGTAAACGGATCCGAACCATAACAGAGCAGGATTTTACCAGGCAAAAAAACTGGACGTGTCACCAAATCGTCTCGACGGATTCGTCAAATACCTTTCAGACCACCCCCATGAAAAACACCACCAATATCGTTTTTGCAAGCGACAGGAATTACATCCAGCATCTGGGCGCCGCGCTTAAATCCCTGCTGGTGAACAATGGGACTCTCTCATTCAAGGTCTACATCATCAGCAGCGGCATGTCAGATAAAGACCTGCAAAACATAAACGAGATCATAAAGGGACATGACTGTACCGTACACCACATTACCGTCTCCGATGAGCTCTTTGTCAAGCTCGCCACAGCGCACCCATTTTATCCGAAGGGCACCTATTACCGGCTGCTTATTCCCGACCTTATCGATGAGGAAAAACTACTTTATCTCGACTCCGACATTATAGTCAACGGCTCGATCAAAGAGCTCTATGAGCAGGATCCGGGGGAGTATTTCGTCTGCGCCATCGAAGACCCCGGTTTTGACCGCCATGAGAAATTGAGTATGGATAAATCGTCAGTCTATTTCAACTCGGGCATGATGCTCATCAATCTCAGGAAATGGAAAGAGACCGGACTGAACAAGCAGGTCATCGATTATATAGAGCATAACCCTGACAAAATCTGGTTTCCTGATCAGTGCGGGCTGAATTCGGTCATCAACGGCAGATGGAAAAAAGTCCCATTGAAATTCAACCAGTTTTCATCCCTGTTCGAAAAGGATTTTGAAACCAGATTCGACTGCTTCAGCAAGAGCGAGCTTGAGGAGGCAAGAAAAAAACCGGTAATCATCCATTTCACCGGCGGCTCCAAACCATGGCATTTCAGGAACAACCATCCCTACAAGCCGCTCTACTGGAAATACCTTAAAATGACCCCATACAGGCACGCAATCTACTCCGATCTGATGCCCATGCATCTGTTGAAGTCGATGATTCCGGCCGACCTCAAGAAATCGATAAAAAAGCTGCTCAAACGCCAGTCCAGCTGATATTTGAATGAAAAAGCGTCAGACCACCCTTGCCACAGATGAGTAACACCATACCAATGAACGAGAAAGAAAACGCAAACAGGAAACTTGCCGGAAATGCGGTATCAGGTATGGTGGCGACGATCATCTATATGCTCAGCCGACTTCTGCTTACACCGTATATCCTGAAGTTTCTCTCTCTTTCAGAATTCGGTTTGTGGTCCCTCTGCTTTATCATACTCTCATACGCAGGAATGGGCGTATTTGGGGTTAACAGCACCTATATCAGGTATTCAGCCCGATATCTCGCGGAAGGAAGGGGGGCAGATATCAGCAAGCTGCTCTCTACCGGCGTTGCCTATATGTTCTCGTTCAGCCTTCTGTTCTGCACGATTCTTTATCTGATGATGCCCTTTATACTCAACAGTTTCCATATCGACAAAGCAAACCAGGAGCTAGCCTCAACACTGTTCCTTGGCACCGCCGCCGTATTCAGCCTCGAACTCACCCTTGGGGGCTTCAGGTTCATTCTTAACGGCATGCACCAGTTCTCGAAAGAGAGGGCCGTTACAACCGTTGCCGGCCTGATCGAAATTGCGGCCATCATGACCTTCCTCTGGCTTGGAGCAGGAGTCAAGGGATTGCTCTATGCATTCGCATTCAGGCTCACACTCGAGACCTTCGGCTGCTGGACCATCGCCCGTAAAATCCTCCCATCCCTGACGGTTTCATGGAAACTGATCAACCGCGAACACTTCCGGCTTTTTGTCGGTTTTGGCGGAAAAGTCCAGGTGCTCGGCATTATGGCCATTTTTCTTTCGGCGGTAGACCGGTTGTTCATTACGGCAATTTCAGGACTTGCCGCAGGCGGTATGTTTGAAATCGGACGTAAACTTCCATCCTCGGCGGGAGCGATCGCCTCGTCGGCGTTCGGCCCCCTTTTATCGACAGCCGCCCACGTGGAAGGAACATGGTCAGAGCACAGGATGCCCAGCCTGAAAGAGCGGGCTATAAACTACGTTTTCGTAGTCTTGTCAGCAATTGCGCTGGCGTTTGTGCCCATCGTTTTCCTGGCCCCTGTCCAGCAATATCTGCCGGTAAAAAATATAATCGCCGCCCTGGGCGCCGCAGTGGCTTCCCTGATCTTCCTTTTCCTGCTCAAACGCTCCATCGATACAGAAACCAGGCTGACCAGCATCGAGCTGAAGCAGCTTTACCTCAGCAGCATTCGCTTCACGAACATCATCAACGCCATATTGTTCGTTTTCCTTGTCTCCATGGCTCACCCGCTGATAAACGCCTGGGTCGGCAACAAGTATCCGGAAGCAGCCGATGTCATGATACTGCTCTCCATCGCCTACTCGATACAACTCTGTACAGGGCCGATAACCATGATCTTCCGGGGAATCGACCGAAACGGCAGGGAGCTTGAGTACATGCTGGTACAGGCGCTCCTCATGGTGCTATGGATCCCTGCCGGCACAACGGTATGGGGGCTTGTCGGCGCTGCAGGCGCCATTGCATGCAGCTCGGCAGTAAGCACACTATTCCTCATCTGGCGAAGCAACAAGACGTTTCAGATCAGTTTCCGGGAATTTGTTCCTGTTGCAATACTCCCCTCTCTCATAACGCTGATCCCTGCCGGTACGATTTTTGCAATCACGAGGATCTGGCCTCAAACGGAACGACTTGTGGAAATAGTCCAGGTTCTTGCCTGCGGAACTGGATACGTTCTGTTCTGCGCTGCGCTGTTATGGAAATTCATTCTCGACGACAACGAAAAAACAAGGGCGCTTGAACTCCTGCCGCTCAAAAAGAAACCCGTATGCTGAAAGAGAACGCACCGAGAGAAGCCCTTCCGTTCGGGAAGCCTTCAAAACCGCTCGATATACTTGGGTTCCTCAAACGCTATGGACTGATCGTCCTGGTGCTCGGCTCTTTCCTTTTTGCCCTGACGGTTCCGGTTGTGCTTCTTATCAGCAAACCGAACTACGAGGTTCACGCCCTCATGAGAATCGATCCGATCATTCCGTCGCTGATAACCAAATCCGAAGATCCTTCGATAATCAACTATTACCAGGATTACGCCAATACGCAGGCCCGGCGAATGATGGATTTCGAGATCCTCAAAAAAACCGTCGAAAAACTCACGCCACGCCAGAAAGGTGCAATATTGCCAGCTTCGTTGCCGCCGGACAAATGCGCCGACCTTCTCACGCTGATCATCAAGGTCAATCCGGTCAACGGAACCCATCTGCTGGATGTATCGGCATCAAGCCCGAAAAAAGAGGGACTTGCCCCGCTGATCAACAACTTCATGCAGGTCTTTCTTGAAAAGGTGAGAAAAGGCAACGAGATGCAGGATACTGAACGGCTGAGCTACCTTATGCATGAAAAACAGGCGCTCGGTGCCGAAATAGCCCTCATCGAAGAAAAGCTCTATACGCTCACCAAGGAGATATCCACGGCTGATTTTGCTGAAACGTACAACTCTGCATACAAAAAATCGGAGCAGTTGCAGCAGTTGTACGTCAATGCCCTGTATGACCGGATTTCATCCGAAAACCTTTATCAGGAGACCGAAAAATCCGGAAAGCAGTTGAAGTCCCTGGTCCTGACTCCTATGGTTGAAGAGCTGGTCATGCACAACCAGTCGCTTGACTTCACCAGTTCATGGACCTATCAGCAGCAGCAGCAGTTGCGCAGCAGTACCGATGGCCTGACACCGAACAATCCTGATCGCATCTATGTCGAGGAGCGCATGAAGGCCATGCAGGATTATGAGAGAAAGCTCAAGGATGAGGTGCGGAGTGAGGCAAAAAACGTTGTTTACGGCAAGCGTGATTATGAACTGCGCAAAGAGCTGATACAGGCATCCAACAAATCCGAAAAAGCGAAAAAATCGGAAAAGGACATTCTGAAAGAGCTGGAAGAGAGCAGGAAAGAGTCGGTACGCGTATCGGTCGGACTTCATGTAGGGGAATCGCTCAAGGCGCTCCTCAAGCACAAGAGGGATCTTCTTGATCAGATCGATACCCGAATCCATGAGCTGGAGGTCGAAGGCAAGGCGCCACTGCACATCGCCATCGAATCGGCGGCGCGCGAACCTCAAAAGCCGACAGGATCCAACACACAGAAGCTTTTGATGATGTTTTTCGCCGGTGCTTTCGGCAGCGTCACCGCCCTGTTCCTCGCTTTGGAATTTTTCGACAACCGCATTCGCCGTCCAGAAGAGATCAGGCAGGCCCTCGGATACCCGGCCGCAAAACCGATCGTCAAAGCCCTGGCCGATATGCCGTTCCATGAGCTGGTCGGCCTTGCGCCCCGCGATCCAGCCGCTATGGCCATAAACAGCATCGCCATAGGGTTCAGTCGGGAAAAAAAGAGCAACAATGCCCAGGTCATCATGTTTACCGGCGTCAACAAGGGGGTTGGCACCACCTCGATCGCATTCAACTGCGCCCAGTCCCTTACCCGGATCGCTCCAAAGGTACTCATGATCGAGGCGGACCTGCCCAACCCATCGCTGGGCAGACTCAACGACCGCTCGCCTGAGCAGACCGGACTGGCGGATCTGCTTTGCTCCTCAGCGCCCATGAGCGATTACATCGTCGTTGGAGGGGGGTATATGCCCGATACGCTCTATGCCGGGAACACGACCACGCACGGAATTCCAAAACATCGCATCGGCGAACTTCTCGAACAGGCAAAAAACGAGTATGATTTCATCTGCATCGACTGCCCGCCGGTGCTGGAAAGCGACCTGACCGAACACATCGCGCTCTATTCCGACATCGTCGCGCTGATCATTCTCGGCGACAACACCATGTTCAGGGATCTGAGGGCATCTGCTGAGGCGCTCGTCCGGCTTGAGGTGCCGGCGATCGCACCGATCCTGAACTGGAACGGCAAGATCAGTACAATCTCCGTCGACAAACTGCTTGAAAATCGGCCGGAATTTCTCGACAAAATCAAGGTCGGGAAAATTGAGGCGCTCATACAGAACCTTCCTCCAATGCGCCAGCTCATTGAAACGATAAAGAGAACAGTCGTCTCAATGACCGGATACGCAAAAGAAGCGGTAGGCGCTGTTTCAAAAAAGAAGCAAAAACCATCATAAGGGCCTCTGAAATGAGTTATCTACCGGTTTTGTTCGGCTACAATGCCTCTAATCTTGGAAACAGCCATGTTCCACTCTCCCTTTGCCGGTTCTGGAACCAGTCCGGGCGTCCGTCGACGCTCACCGTAGCAAGCGCCGACGATGCGATCTCATACCCATGGCTGAACCCTGCACTTAAAGGGATCAGAAAAAAACTCATTTACAAACTCGGAAACGCCCAGCAGCCAAAACAGATAACCGAAGAGCTGTTTTTCAGGACCGAGGGTTCACGCTCACCGGTCTACCTCTGGGCAGCTCTTTCGCCTGAGATCTTCGAAAGCTTCGCTCACAGGGGGGCAAAAATCATCGTGGAAAGGATCAACTGCCACCGGGCCACTTCACGCAATATCCTTATAAATGCATGTGAGCACTGGAAGCTGCCGCTGATCGAGACCTTTACCGACAGCCAGATAGACGAAGAGAACCGCAAACTCGCCCTCGCAGATGCAATTTTCTGCCCGAGCCCGATGGTCAGGAAGTCGATGCTTGACAATGGCGTGCCGGAAGAAAAACTGCTTTCGAGCAGTTACGGATGGGCTCCCGAACGGTTTCCATCGATAGCCGATCCCCGACCGGACAACCCGGAACCGATATTCCTCTTTACCGGGACACTCTGCATGCGCAAAGGGGTCCTGCTGCTGCTTGAAGCGTGGAAACGGGCAGGAATACAGGGAAAACTTATCCTGTGCGGAGGCATCTACCATGATGTCGAGAAGGCGATGGAGCAGTATCTCGGCGCCGGCAACATAGAGCACATTGCTTATACCAGGGATATCGGCCAGGTGTACCGAATGGCTGATGTATTCGTTTTTCCAAGCCTCGAAGAGGGAGGGCCCATGGTCACCTATGAGGCCATGGCCCACGGAATACCTCCGCTCGTTACGGAAATGGGAGGAGGAGCGATCGTCCAGGACGGCGTCAACGGCGTCGTTCTTCCTGATTTTGATGTCGATGCCTGGGCTGCCGCAATGACGGATCTTGCACAAAATCGGCAGAAAAGGATTGAACTCGGGCAACGTGCGAGGCAGAGGGCGCTACAGTTCACCTGGGAAAACGTTGCCGAACGAAGAGCCTTGCTGCTTGAGAAGCGCTATCCCGAACTCTGGAAACAACCATGAACATGACGATCTCCGCGAAAGAACCCGACTGGAAAAGGGAACTGCATACCCCTGGCCGTTACGAGCCGGCGAAGCATCTGCTGGCAACTATTCGTGCATACCAGCGCATCAAGTCGAAAGGGGGGATATTGGCCGGGATAGCCTCGCCGTTCATCGTACTCCAGCATCGTTTCTGGAGCGCCGTCACCGGAGCGGACATTCCGCTGAACTCGAAGATTGGTGGTGGGTTGCTGATGCCCCACCCGAACGGCATCGTTGTACACCCGGAGGCTGAAATCGGCCCCAACTGCCTGTTTTTTCAACAGGTAACCATAGGCACAGGCGGGCGCGTCCCGGGCACGCCGGTACTGGTCGGGCATGTCGATATCGGAGCAGGAGCAAAGATCCTTGGCGGTGTTACCATCGGGGCTCATGCCCGCATAGGCGCCAATGCCGTCGTTATCGACGATGTGCCGGAAAACTCCACGGCCGTCGGCATTCCTGCTAAAATCCTGGCTCAACAGGGTAAATAGCTTCATGAAACATCCGGAAAATCGCACAGGAGCCAACCAACTCCCGGTATTGCCTGAACTGAAACCCAGTTGCAAACGTCATGGGTGAAGGCCAGGGAAACATCATGGTTGCCATCGCCCTTTTCGGGTGGATACCGCTGGTCATGCTGCTTTTCCGCAAGCTGGAGGCGCGGCTTGCCGTGACCGTGGCGTTCGTCGGGGGGTGGATGTTCCTTCCCGTCGCCGGATTCAAGGTGCAGGGATTGCCCGCATACAACAAAATGACGGCCACATGCATTGTCATTCTGTTCTGGGCCTGGAAATTCGACAGGGAGCGGTTTCGTGCATTCAATTTCAGCCAAGCCGACATTCCCATGCTTCTCTGGTGCATCGCGCCCTTTTTTGCATCCCTGTTCAACGACCTCGGAGTCTACGACGGCCTGTCGCAAACCATGTATCAGAGTATTACCTGGGGAGTTCCATACTACATCGCCAGGGTCTATTACGGTGACGGCGCCGGCTTGAAACTCCTCGCCACTGCCATCTTCATCGGTGCCGTCATCTACATTCCATTCTGCTGGTTTGAACTCATCATGAGCCCGCAGCTGCATCGGCTGACATACGGATTCCACCAGCACAATTTCCTCCAGACGCTCAGGGACGGCGGAGGGTTCCGGCCCATGGTCTTCATGGACCACGGACTCATGACCTCGATGTGGATGGTGCTCGGGGTGTTTCTCGGCACATGGATGTATTATACCGGAGAGTTGCCCGAAAAGATCCTTTCCGTACCTTCGCGCTATCTCCTCCTTGTGCTGATATTGACAACCTTCGCGATGAAATCCGTAGGGGCCATCATCCTGCTCCTCATCGGCCTGAGCGTCATCTACCTGTCCAACAGGATGAAAACTGTCGTCCTGTTGCTGGTCATGCTCCTGGTCCCCCCTCTTTATGTTTACACGAGAACAACCGGGATCTGGGATGGGACGAACCTTTCCGGATATGTCGCTGAAAAGTTCAGCCCGACTCGCGCGCAGTCTCTCCAGTTCCGCTTCGACAACGAAACCATGCTCATCAACAAAGCCCTTCAGGGGACCTTCTTCGGATGGGGTGGCTTCGGGCGCTCCCGGGTCTATGACGAGCGGGGCAAGGACCTGAGCGTGACCGACGGCCTTTGGATCATCACGCTCGGCCAGAACGGAAGGTTCGGCCTCATGGCCATGATCATCGCCATCCAGACCCCGGTCATCCTCTTTTTCCTTCGTTTCAAGCCGGGTCGCTGGAACGAAAAAAACCGGGCGGTCCCGGCCGTAATGGCGATTTTCCTGGCCATCTACATGATCGACAACCTGCTTAATGCAATGATCAACCCGATCTACATGCTCTTCAGCGGAGGGCTGACAGGCCTTGCTCTCGGTGCCCACCAGGAGGAAACCGAAGATTCGGCGGAAGAGGCCAAAGGTATAGCCACAACCGGAATTCCGGCGACACGCTTTATCACGGAGCCCTGTATGGCACCGTCACGTTTTATCAGTTAGACCAATAAAGAACAGCTCACCTGTTTAGTAAACGCTACACGAAGTACAAGCAACGCATGATAAAAAACGAATGGAATAACTCAACAAGACTCACGCGATACTGGTTATTGATACTCCTGATGCTTGTAGCAGGAAGCATACTGCCGACTCCCCCCTATATCCATCGGATTATGGCTCTGGATACCATTATGCACCTCATACTCTATGCCTTTCTCGCCCTGGTACCCATGGTGCTGCTCAATTGCAGGAAAACGGCCTTTCTGGCCTCGTTAGCCGTTACGCCTCTCGGCTACCTCCTTGAAACCATCTACACGCTCATGACTGGCAACGGTTTCAACGTCATAAACGCACTGGCCAACAACATCGGCTCGCTTGTCGGCATCGGCGTCGGATTCATCATCAGGCTCAATAACCATTATGAGCAACAGAAAGCCTGTTCGACGACTGCCGGTAAAAATAACTGAACAGATCCGTTTGGCGACTGCGCCACAGAAGCTACCTCACCGTTAACCGCACTCCCCAACCCCCGAGACATGAACCGCAATCCAATAGCATATCTCTGCAGCGAGTACCCGGCCATCTCCCACACCTTCATCTACCGGGAGATCGAATCGCTGCGCAAGGCTGGCATGACGGTGCATACGGCATCCATCCATAAACCGGCAGGCCTCGGCAT
The DNA here is from genome assembly GCA_013334525.1 of Chlorobiaceae bacterium. Lineage (GTDB taxonomy): Bacteria > Bacteroidota > Chlorobiia > Chlorobiales > Chlorobiaceae > Chlorobaculum. The sequence continues at coordinate 12,752 of JAAXXK010000019.1, read as the reverse complement.
CATGACCCCCGCCGAACAGCAGGAGGCGGAAAACACCCTCATGGTGCTCTCGCAAGCTCCGCTCTCAATACTCCGGGCGCATCTGCACTGCCTCATGAAAAACCCCGGCGGATACCTGAAAATGACCGCATCCGCCCTCCGGCTGCTGACAAAGGGACCTAAAGACCCGGTCAAGGCTGTCGCCTACCTGGCCGAAGCGGGTATCCTGCTGCAATGGGCCCACCGCAACGGAGTCACCCATATTCACGAACATTTCGGCAATCCTACCGCAATCGTGGCCATGCTCATGAAACGCTACGGCGGCATCTCGTACAGCATCTCGGTACACGGCCCGGACATCTTCTATACCGTCGATTCGGCAATGCTCGCCGAAAAGGTGAGGGAGGCCTCTTTTGTGCGCTGCATCAGCCACTATTGCCGCAGCCAGGTCATGCGCATCAGCGAAGTCGATACCTGGCACCGTTTCCATATCGTGCGCTGCGGCATCGACCCGGAGATATACTCCCCAAGGCCGGAGCCCGGCAACAGCGTCCCAGAGTTGCTCTGCGTCGGACGCCTGGTGCCAGCCAAAGGGCAACATATCCTGCTCGAAGCCTGCGACCTCCTGAAAAAGGAGGGGGTTCCCTTCCACCTGACCATGGTCGGCGATGGTCCAGACAGAAAATCGCTCGAAGCCCGGAGCGCTTCGGCCGGGCTCACCGGTAACGTCACCTTTACCGGAGCCCTGGGCCAGGACAAGGTTCGCGACATCTATGACCGGGCTGACATATTCGTGCTGGCAAGCTTTGCGGAAGGAGTTCCTGTCGTACTCATGGAGGCCATGGCCAAAGAGATCCCGGTCATCTCAACCCGTATAACCGGCATACCCGAACTCATCGAGCACCAGGAGGACGGACTCCTTGCCGTACCGGGTGACGCCGCTGACCTGGCGCGTCAGATAAAAAAACTGCTCGACACTCCTGGGCTGCGAAGCACTCTTGGAAAAGCCGGTCGCCTCAAGGTGGACCGGCTCTACAACCAGCACCGTAACAATGCGCTGATGGTCAACCATTTCCTCAACGAGGAGAACCTTGCATGACGGCCATCGAACTGATCATCAAGAGCCTCGTCATCCTGCTCTCCCTGCCTGCGGCATACCTGCTTTCGGTCACCCTTGCCGCATACCTGTTCAGGAAGGAGAAGAGCGCCGAAAACCGCTTCCTGAAAATCGGCGTGCTCATCCCCGCCCATAACGAGGAGGAGGGTATAAGGCGTACCATAAGGAGCGTGCTCGCCTGCGACTATCCCTCCGACCGCTTTGAAATACATGTGATCGCCGACAACTGCAACGACCGCACCGCAGAAGCCGCCAGGAGCGAAGGCGCCACCGTGGCGGAACGCACCGACACCGTCCGCAGGGGAAAGGGACAGGCGCTCGACTGGTTCCTCAAGGAGTGCAGGGCGCGTTACAGCGACACCGACCTCATCACCATCATCGATGCCGACGTCACCCCCGACAGGAACTACCTGCGCGAAATAAGCGGGTCGCTCAGCCAGCCTGGCAGCCTGGTCGTCCAGGCCTATAACGGAGTGAGCAATCCTGAAGCCGGTTGGCGTCCGGGACTTATCGATGCGGCATTCAACGTATTCAACCACCTGCGAATGGCCGGCTCCTGCCGCCTCTCGGGCACCTGCGTGCTCAAGGGCAACGGCATGGCCTTCAGCACCAGCCTGCTGGAGCGAACAGGATGGCCGTGCCACTCGATCGTCGAAGACATGGAGTTCAGCCTGCGCCTGCTACAGGAAGATATCAGCGTTCACTACAACCCCGACGCCGTCATCCGCAGCGAAATGGTCACCACCGGCAAAAACGCGTCGAGCCAGCGCAGCCGATGGGAGGGCGGGCGGTTCAGCCTCGTCAGGAACATGGCCGGGCCGCTCCTGAAGCTCTTTGCGAAAACCGGCCGCATCCGCTACCTGGTAGCGCTCGCCGAACTGGCCACCCCGCCCCTGTCGATGCTCGTCATGCTCTTTGTGCTGGGCACTGCCGCATCGATACTGCTGCTCAAAGGCCCATGGCTCCTGACGGTCATATCATGGTGGATCATCCTCGTGCTCTATGTCATTTCCGGCCAGATCCAGCGCAAGGCTCCCCTCTCCACATGGATGGTGCTGGCCGCCGCCCCGCTCTACATCCTCTGGAAAATACCGCTCTACGCCGCAATGCTGATCCGCAAGAAAAGCACCGCCTGGGTAAGGACGACGCGGGAAGAGCGCTGATCGGAAAATAGCGGACGATCTGGCCAGGAAAACCATTAATCCCTTTTTAGATATGTCTTTAAATATACCGATGCTTTGCCGCTCCCTCTGGCGGCTGATGGGGAACAAATCATATAAAGAGCTGTGTGACAAGGAATGGGTCGTCGCCCCGGCCTGCGTTACCAATACCCGGCCAGCCCTCTACATTCCGGGAGCACTTGACAAGGTCACCTCGTCGTCGGCGACCTCCAGCCTGGAACTTGAAATGCGCAGGATAAAAGGGGGGCGCACAGAACATGCGGCAACAATGGCATGGAGCCTGTCAGATGCGGTGCTCCATGGCGGCTACATTTACAAAAATGCCGCAAAGATTCCGATGAGCATCAAAAAGGAGAATCTATTCCTTGAAAAACAGATCCCTGAATACAAAGACACAGCCGTTGTGGCCTGTGGCCTGACTGACATTCAGTTTTTCGGGCACTGGATGACTGATGGAATTCCGTTGCTTATGGCTGCACGTGAATTGGGTCCTCCCATACGAAATACCGAGCCATTGACAGGGCATCAGAAAGAGTACCTCTCGATGCTTGAACTGAATTATGATCCGTTTACCGGGGGAAGAATCGGCAAACTCATCATCCTTGAGGATTATGGACAAAACGACTACAAGCGGGACAGGTACAACAAGATCAGGGCGCGATTCAGGGAGATCTGCCCAAAGCCGACCTTTCCTGGCGTACTGCTCCTGCGTGGCAACTCGGGAGTTTCCACCCCGGATGCAAACGGCAACCGCCGGCTGCTGGTCAATGAGGATGAGATTGCGGCCTACCTTCAATCCATAGGATTCAGGATCATCGACTCAACGAAACAAAGTGCAAGGGAGATCGTTGAAAACACGAGCGGTGCACGCATAGCGATCGGAGTTGAAGGAAGCCAGATCCCCCACGGGTTCTACCCGATGGCGGACAGGGGCACATTGATCAATATCCTCCCCCCTTTCCACTTTAACAACGTACTCAAGGGTCAAATGGACTGCATGGACCTTAACTATGCGTTTACTGTCGGCGAGGTTTGCGAAGGTGGCTTCAGGCTTCCCCTGGATACCCTCAAAAAAACGATGGACCTGGTTGCAGCCACTTACCCCTGAATCCCCTGGTGTGCTTCCATGACCATTGATCCGGTCTGCAAAAAAACGATAACGGAGATTCCTGATGAAGGTAACAGAATTGGCAACAATGGGGTTGAGCCATACGCGAAACGCCGTTGCAGAAGCCTTGTATATCAAAACCGGACGTGATTTCACCCGACCGATCACGTTCCATGCTCTGGTCAACGAGCGCTGCAATTGCAAATGCCGCCACTGCGAGTACTGGCGACAGGACGAATACATCCCTGAAATGACGATCGAGCAGTGGAAAACGACCCTGTTGAGCATAAAAGAGTTCAGGGGTAAATTCTCGGTCAATTTCAGCGGAGGAGAGCCGCTTATAAAAAAGGGGTTCATCGACCTGCTTCATTTCTGCCGTGAAAATGATATCCTTGCCGGCGTCACCACCAACGGCGCCCAGCTCAATGCGAAAAACGTCGCGGCCATTGTGGCTGCCAGACCCTTCAACCTCAACATCTCCTGCGATTCGCATCTGGCAGAGGTGCATGACTATGTCAGGGGGATGAACGGCCTTTTCCGCAAGATCACCGAGGGAATGGCCCTGCTGCGCCAGGAGCAGGAAAAACAGGGTATCACCTTTCCGATCATCATCAAGCCGACCATCATGTCGCTGAACTTCAGGCACCTGCCCGAAATTGTCGATTGGGCGATCGGGCTCGGCGCAACGGCCGTCAATTTCCAGCCTCTCGGCAGATGGACCCCCGAAACCTACAACGAGCTCTGGATTGAAGAGAAGGATTGGGTGGAGCTTGACCGGATGATGCAGAAACTGATCGGAATGAAGCGGGCAGGCTCACCGATCATGAACAGCGAGGAGATTCTCGGCCTGATGACGGCAAGCTTTCGTGAAGATAGCGCCTCACCTGAAAACATGCCCTGCAGGATAGGCCTGCAGGAGTTCTATATCAGGCCGGACGGCGAGGTGAAACTGTGCTTCCACTTCCCGGGCATCGGCAACACAACCCGGCAGTCGGCAAAGGAGATCTGGACAGGTGAGCAGGCACAGAAAATCCGAAAAGCCACCATCGAATGCGACAAACTCTGCCTTTTGACATGCCTCTCCCAGAAATCGCTGGTCAACAAGGTCAACCAGGCAATCACCATCCTCACCCGCCAGAAAAAAGCTGCCCCTCCGACTTCGGCCACCCCATCTGAAAACTGAGACAACCTTCAATCCTGAAAGGATGATGAATCTGCCCGATATCGACTGTATCCTCATAGGGGTCAACTCGGCCAAAACCCTTGGCCGCTGCATCGATTCGATCCAAAAGTGCGACTACCCCCTGGAAAAGCTCCATATCTGCTATGTGGACGGTGGATCTACCGACAGCAGCATCGAGATCGCCCGGCGCTATGGCGGCGTGGCCGTCGTCGCCCTGAACCCGGAGTATCCGACGCCCGGCATGCAGAGAAACGCCGGGTGGCGAAACGGTCGCGCCCCGCTGGTCCAGTTCCTCGATTCGGACACGGTGCTCGATGCGGCATGGCTTTCAAAGGCTGTGGCGGCAATGGCCGACCAGAAGCTCGGAGCGAGCCTTGGCATGCGAAACGAGATGCATCCCGAAAGCACCGTCTATAACTGGATAGGCAATATCGAATGGAACGGACCTGCCGGCCCTTCAGAGTGCTTCGGCGGAGACGTGCTTGTCAGGAGGTCTGCTCTTGAGAAAACAGGAGGATACAACGAAACGCTCGTCGGGGGGGAAGACCCGGAGCTGAGCAGGAGAATTATCAGGGCTGGCTGGAACATCGTCCGCCTCGATGCTCCGATGACGATGCACGACCTTGCCATGACCACCGTCAAACAGTATCTGCGGAGGGCATTTCGCTCCGGCTATGGGTATGCCGCCGTCAGGGCCCTCGAAGCCAGGGCAGGAAGCCAATTCTGGCGTTTTGACCTCATCAAGATCGTCGTCAAGGGAGGCGCTTTTCTCGGTTCCCTTCTGCTCTCACTCCTGCTCCTCGGGCTGGCTCCATCGGCAGGCGTCAGGATATTTGCCGCGCTCCTGCCCCTTGCGGGCCTGACGGTAATGCTCACCCCCCGCCTCCTGAAAGTCGGCAAGTTCATGAGCGGCAACAACCTCAACAAAGCTGAAGCCAAACGATATGCATGGCACTGCTCCATCGTGGTGCTCCCCCAGCTTTTCGGCATCCTGCGCTTCCAGCTTGGCCGACTCTCCGGCAAACCCCTCCGGAACAAGCGCCGCAACCTCAAAACAGATCTCTCGACCTCCGCCAACTGAACCTCAGGTTCTCGCTCCCCTCCACCAATATCGGATCGCTTCAGAGCGATTCGACCTTTTGCGGCTCATTTACAGACATTGACGCCTTGTTCAGCCCCTTCCGATAGCCCCCCTTTTCCTTTTCATCATCACATCGCCGGCCGAAGTTCCATCCATACCTGAAGCGAAACAACCTGTTGTACTCCTAAGGTAAGATGGCAAACCCGTCAAGTGTCCTGTCGGCATCCCCCTGCACTTTCTGGACAGCGACCACTTTTGAGCGCTCAGGCCCCTTTATCGCACTCATGCGAAGCTCATCAAGAGCCCTCTCAGGCCCCTGGACGTTGATTTCTACGGTGCCGTCTGAACGGTTCCGGACCCAGCCGCTGAGGTTGAGCTCTCTTGCTTTCCGGTCGATATATTTCCTGAACCCCACCCCCTGAACCTTTCCTGAAACGATCAGATGCTCCCTTTTCAACATGGCTTCCACATATATTTTAAAACAACAGGCGACACCTCCGGCGGGAGCTTCATGATCTCCTTATGACGGGGAGTCGCCAGGCCTGAAATTCACCAGGCCGATTAATGAATCAATGTCTACGCCCGGCCAAGCCCGGAGTCCCAGGTTATGGAACAACCTGACCCCCTGAGCATGGCAGCAACGCTGCAATATTTGTCGATCGAGAGCGTGATCGCCTTGTTGAACTCTTCCAGCGAGCAATCAGGGCTTTTCAAACGATACCTGACGTGAATCGAGGTAAAGACCTTCGGATGACCATCAGCCCTTTCGGCTTCAAGGTCAGCTTCAAGATTGATCAGCTCTTTTCTCATTTTTTTGAGAATGGCGATGATATCCATCATTGAACAGGCGGCAAACGACTCAAGCACCACCTCCATCGGCGAGGCATACCTGGCAGGGCCGGAAAAATCCATGGAAGCGTCAAACCGGGTTTTCTGCCCTTTATCGTTCTGGCCGACAAGCGGCAGTTTCCCGTTGAACCTTACGGAAGTATGCATAGCTCTGTGATGTGCGATTTAAGTAAAACAGTTGACTGATTCCATGCCGATTCATCATTAACCCTGAAACCGGCACTAACAATCCGGACGGTGTTGACATTTACTATCCGCATAAGGCTCGCAGCTCAACCGCCGCCTGCAAAAATCAATATATCAACCTCATCGTTTTCGTTGAGGATGAAATCGGAACGCTCTTCCGGCCTGACGATCAGGGAGTTTGCCACTACGGCGACCTGCTGCCGGTCAGCCCCGACCAGCGGAAGAAGGTCGCTGATCGATGAGCCGGCGGCAACTTCATGCCGCTGGCCGTTCAATGTTATGGATATCATGCCCATAAGGAAAGGTCGTCTGAAATGAAATTATTTACTGCAGGTAAAACCATGGCGGAATACTGCAAATCCTAAATATGGTATTCGATATTTTCGATCAGCCCCGACTTTATGGCATACATCACCAGTTCCGGGCTGCTTGATATACCAAGTTTGCGGAAAATGTTTTTCCTGTGGGTCATGACGGTATGGAAACTGATTTTCTTTTTGAAGGCAATCTCTTTTGTGGTCAGGCCCGATGCGATTTGCCGCACAATATCGATCTCCGATTTCGTCAGGGGACCCGCAACTTCGTGGGTACCGTCCTTTTTCAGCAGAATGTCGAGAACAGCTTCCGAATAGTGTTTTTTCCCCTTGAGGGCTGCATCCACGGCCTGGAGGAGCTCTTCCCTGTCGTCAGTTTTCAGGGAGATATTCCTGATGCCTGCATTGTTGAGATCCTTGATCTGCATCTGGTTGATCGCTCCGGTCAGTATCAGTATCGGGGTATCCGGTGCGTTTTTCCTGATTTCCACCAGATCAGATACCGACATGAAGTCGAACATGATATAATCGGTGATAATCAACCGGACAGACTTCTTCTGCAGATGTGTAAACAGATCTTCCCGGGTCGTTGCAACCTGCACGGCATGTCCACATGAGGCTAAAAGGGCTTTCAGGGCATGGTTGGTCAGATACTGTGTATCTGTAATGAGAATCATACTTTATTTATTTTCTGACCGGATACTGAACAGGGCTGTTGTTTTCAGGTAATCCGTAACAGGCTCTCTTCCCGAAGAGTGGCCCTTACTGAAGCCACTCATTCCGATGATTGATGACGCCAAAAAGGGCTCTGTTTCTTTGAATGTTTTCTCGTGTTCCGTTATCGTCTCCGGATGCTGCCGACCACATCGACAAGGCGGTCAATTTCTTCCTTTGTGTTGTAAAAGGCCAGCGACGGTCGTACGGTGCCTTCGACACCGAACCGCCTGAGCGACGGCTGTGTACAGTGGTGCCCCGTCCGGACGGCTATGCCCTCCCTGTCGAGCAACCGCCCTACCTCGTCGTTCGGCACGCCGGCAAGCACGAAGGAGAGCACACCGACCTTGTCTCGCGCCGTTCCGATGAGGCGCAGACCGGGAATGGTTACGAGCTTTGATGTTGCGTAGCTGGTCAGTTCGTGTTCATAGCGGGCGATGTTTTCCAGGCCGATCTTCCTTACATAGTCCAATGCCGCACCAAGGCCGACGGCATCTCCTATCGAGGGGGTACCGGCCTCGAATTTTGCCGGGGCTTCGTTGTAAACCGTCTGTTCAAAGCGCACGTCCTTGATCATGTTGCCGCCGCCCTGCCATGGAGGCATCTGGTCAAGCAGATCGCGTTTGCCGTATACGACGCCGATACCGGTCGGTGCAAAAATCTTGTGACCGGAAAAGACGAAGAAGTCGGCATCAAGGTCCTGCACGTTGACCGGGATGTGGGCGACGGACTGTGCCCCGTCGATCAGCACCTTCGCGTCATGCCGTTTGGCGAGCTGGATCATCTCCCTGATCGGCAGAATCGTGCCGAGACCGTTGGAAGCCTGGGTGAGCGAAACAAAGCGGGTGCGGGGGCCGAGCAGTCGGGTGTACTCCTCCATCAGGATCTCTCCCCTGTCGTTTACCGGTATGACGCGAATGATCGCCCCTTTTTCCTGGGCAAGCATCTGCCACGGAACGATGTTGGCGTGGTGCTCAAGGATGGAGAGCACGATTTCATCACCGGGCTGGATGAATTTCCTTCCCCATGTCTGGGCCACCAGGTTGACCCCCTCAGTGGTGCCCCGAACGTAGATGATCTCCGATGTCGAGCCTGCGCCGATGAACTGGCGGATCTTCTCGCGTGCCCCTTCGTAAGCGTCGGTCGCACGTGCGGCCAGGGTGTGCGCCCCTCTATGGATATTGGAGTTGTCCTGTGAATAGAACTGCGAAACCGCATTGATGACGCTCAGCGGCTTCTGCGTCGTGGCGGCATTGTCGAGCCAGACCAGGGGCTTGCCGTGGATGTTCTGATGCAGCACGGGAAAATCCCTGCGAACGGAAGCCACGTCAAATATCTCCGGGTTGGTGATCGGTGCAGCAACCGGTTCGTTCAGGAAATAGTAGGGTCCTGTCGAGAAATCGGGAACTGTCGAGGGTACCTGCGGCTGCTCGACCGGGGGCTGGAGGCCGTCGGAACCGCCGGCAAACTTGCGAAGCAGATCCTGCGCAATGCAGGTGCCCTGGGGGAAACCGTCAAGGCCGGGGTTGCGAAGGAACTCCAGCGAGAATTGATCAACATTGGGAAACCCGCCTGCCTGGACTGTCTCAAAAGAGGTTTTATCTGGCTGTGGACGCTTCAGGATTTCGTCCAGCCCATATGACCCGTTCGTGTTGCCCGAATAGGCCTGCTCTTCTGTAAGCCTGTCCGCATGATGTTCGAGCGGAGCCTCCTTCCCTGCGGGATCGCCCTGGAGAAAGTAGAACGAGTCCCCCTCTCCGGCCGGAACATCGGAGGGGAACCAGGGCAGGTCAGGCTGCCAGTCGAATTGCCTGCCGTCGCCGTATCCGGGTGCACTGACCGAATGGCCCTGCCCGGTCGAGACGGCGGACTGGGGCGCTTCATGCAGCTCCGATTCGGTTCTCGGCACATCGCCTGCCCCGGGCACGTCATTGTACAGGCGACTTGCCAGCTGTGCAATGAAGGTTGGGTTCAGCAGCTCGGGAACAGATTGGCCGGGAAACGTATGCTCGTTGTTTCTTGACATTTGTGCATTTGTTCGTTCATTCCTGCATCAACCCCGAAAGGGCGGTGATGCAGGAATGTCGTGTTGTCGGTATTGTTTATTTGGTCTTGCCGCCGCTCTTGCGATGCTCATAGTCGTGGTAGTAGCCCACTTCGACATTTTCGAGCACGGCCAGGGCATCGTCGGTCAACACGGCCAGCGACGAATACTGGGTCAGCAGATAGGATGCGACGCCGAGCTTGTCCAGGCCCATCAACCGGGCCGAAAGGCTCGGGCTGATCTCTCCGGGAATACCTGCCTGGTGAAGTCCGACCACTCCCTGCTCGTTTTCGCCTACACGTACGAGAAGGATATTGGTGGTACCGAGCCCGGATTTGTTGTTTTTGTTGATTTCGATCTTGTCGCACGGAATGATCGGTACGCCTCTCCAGGTGATGACGGGGCTGCCAAACAGGTTGAGCGTCACCGGCGGGACACCGCGCCAGGTGCACTCGCGCTCAAACGCAGCGATCGCCCTCGGGTGTGCGAGGAAAAAAGCAGGCTTTTTCCAGACCAGCGTCAACAGGTCGTCGAGATCGTCAGGGGTCGGGGTGCCGTAACGCGTGCTGATGCGCTGGCCGGGATCTGCCGAGTGCAGAAGGCCGAACTCACGGTTGTTGATGAACTCCCACTCCTGGCGTTCCCTTATGCCGTCAATGGTCAGGCGCATCTGCTGCTCGATCTGGTTGTGCGGATCGTTGTACAGGTCAGAGACGCGTGTATGGACGCGCACCACCGTCTGGATGGCGTGCAGGGAGTACTCGCGGGGTTTGTTCGAGTAATCGACGTAGGTCTCGGGGATTTCGACATCTTCAGCGAATCCCGACACCAGGTCGATGTGTTTTTCACCATGCTTGTTGACCGTCGAACGGATCTTCAGGTACTCTTCGACGGCCGATTTGAAGGTATCACGGTATGCCGGCGCTTCACGGAAGAGCTGTTCGACCTCTTTGCTGGAGACCGAAAAGATCGAGCCGGGCGTAATCGTGCGTATCGTGACCGATGAAGGTTTGTCTGACACCAGCTCCTCTTCACCGAAATACTCGCCCTGCGAAAGGAGCGCGATGCGAAGGTCTTCGCCATGCAGACCCTTGCTCAGTATCTCGATCTGGCCGTGCGCGATGATGAACAGCTTGTGGCGGTCTTCGCCTTCGAGGATCAGCGTGCTGCCCAGTTCAGCCTCTTCGAGCACGAATTTCTTGGCCAGGCCGGCGATGATCTCATCTTCGAGCGTCGAGAAAAGCGGGATGCTTTTCAGCGATTCCGGCTTGAACGAGGGGATGCCCCTGTGGAAATCGATTCCGATGCGTTCGGGTTTCTGCAGTTCGATCTTGGTGCGGTTGACACGGTAAGTGCCGGATGCGACGTGAACCCATGGAAGCAGCTTGAGCAGCCATCTCGGGGTGATCGACATCATCTGGGGCACGGTTTTGGTCGTGTTGGCCAGATTCCTTGCCACCGTGGTGGTCACACTGCGTTGCAGCAGGCTGTTGGATTCAGGTAGTGAGTTTGCCATTGAATGGAATGAATGGGTTATTGTTGAGGTTCGATGGTTTCAGTAGTTTTCATCACGCTGGCCTCTTCAGATTCCGAGGCCGTTGATAAAGGTGCTCTCCACAGCTTTCTGCTGCTGGAGCCTTGAATCGGGCGGTACGCTCTTTGTCACCCAGACGCTGCCTCCGATTATTGAGTTTCTGCCGATGGTAATCCTGCCAAGGATGTTGGCGTTCGAATAGATCACCACATTGTCCTCGATGATGGGGTGCCGCGGCAGATCCTTCACCGGATTTCCGTCCTTGTCGAGTACGAACCGCTTGGCGCCGAGCGTCACCCCCTGGTAGATCCTGACGTTGTTGCCGATGACGCATGTCTCGCCGATGACCACTCCCGTGCCGTGATCGATGCAGAAATAGTCCCCTATCTGTGCCCCGGGATGGATGTCGATACCGGTCTCGGAGTGCGACATCTCCGAGATGATCCTCGGGATGAGCGGCACGCCGAGCTTCAGCAGCGTATGTGCCGTCCGATGGTTGATCATGGCCCTGATCGAGGGGTAGCAGAAGATGATCTCCCCATGGCTTTTGGCCGCCGGATCACCATCGTAGATCGCCTTGACATCGGTGCAGAGCACCCGCCTGATCTCCGGCAGCACGGCGATGAACTCGCGTGCAGTGGCTGCTGCGTGTTCCGCAGGGCTACCTGCTTCGGATTGGCCGGTTTCAAACTGCTGTACGCTGAGAATCTGGCTGGCCAACAGATCATAGATCTTCTCGATACGGACACCGATGAAATGGGGGAGCGATTCACGATGCGTAATGGGCGCCCCGAAATATCCCGGAAAAATGACTGCCCGCACCAGATCGACAAACTCACGGAGCTTGTCGATCGATGGCAGTTTCCGTTCGGGATGCGGCACGTAGTCGGCGTCGATGCTTCTTCCGTTCGAGAGCTGCGCAATTGCCAGCTCAATGGTTTCGATACCCTGCTTGTTGTTGTCCATGATCCTTCGTGGTAGCGTTATGCGGTTGCCGTATTTCAGATGGAGACCGCTTCGTTCTCGAACTGGTAGAGCAGGGTCGAGAGGTAACGCTCACCGGTGTCCGGCAGGATCACCACGATGTTCTTGCCTTCGTTCTCGGGGCGCTGGGCCAGCTGCAGGGCAGCATAGGCGGCCGCGCCGGAGGAGATGCCGATGACCAGCCCTTCGGTGCGTGCCAGCTTCTGGCCGGTACGGAACGCGTCCTCGTTCTTGACGGTGATGATTTCGTCGATGACACCGGTGTTCAGGATGTCGGGAATGAAGCCTGCGCCGATGCCCTGGATCTTGTGCGGACCCGGCTTGCCGCCTGAAATAACCGGGGAGTCGAAAGGTTCGACCGCAACGATCTTCACGTCGGGGTTGCGCTGCTTGAGCACTTCGCCCACGCCGGTGATGGTGCCGCCGGTGCCGATGCCGCTGACGAAGATGTCGACCTTGCCGTCGGTGTCGTTCCAGA
>JAAXXK010000079.1 GCA_013334525.1 Chlorobiaceae bacterium | reverse complement strand
CCGGAAAGCACGCTGGCGACGACGAGGTCGCCTTTCCTGACGACCTGGGCGACAGGTTCGGGCAACGGGCCGGAATTACCGATGCAGGTGGTGCAGCCGAAAGCCACGTTGCTGAACCCCAGCGCCTCAAGGTCATCCATGAATCCGGCCGATGCGAGGTAATCGACAACCACCCGCGAACCGGGCGCAAAGGAGGTCTTGACCCATGGTTGAGGCAAAAGCCCGCGTTGACGTGCAGCCCTTGCCAGGAGTGCAGCGGTAATCAGGATTTCCGGATTGCTCGTATTGGTACATGAGGTGATTGCGGCGATAACCACGGCACCATGCCGGAGCGACACCTGCCGACCATGCATGGTGATCTCGATGCCTTCACGGCCTGGATCAGGATGCGATTCGACGGCGACTCCTCCTTCGGAGCCCATCCCTTCGGCCTCCGGAATTGACGGTTTGTTGAAAACCTTCGAGAGGTCTTGCTTCCATTGGTCGGCCATCGCGGAAAGGTCGATCCGGTCCTGCGGCCGTTTCGGTCCGGCCAGCGATGGACGAACCGTGGACATGTCAAGTTCGACCACCCTGCTGAACGCGGGTGTTTCAGCCACGTCGTGCCAGAGCCCCTGCTGGCGGCAATAGCTCTCGACAAGTTCGCAGCGCTCCTGCCTGCCGCTGAGGGCAAGATAGGCGAGGGTCTCTTCATCGACGGGGAAAAAGCCTGTGGTCGCACCATACTCCGGCGCCATGTTCGCCACCGTTGCACGGTCTGGCAGGGAGAGCGAGGGAAGGCCCGGCCCGAAAAACTCCACGAATGAACCGACGACCCCTTCGCGCCTGAGTATCGAAGTCAGGGTCAGCACGAGGTCGGTGGCACAAACAGCTTCACCCAGCGCGCCGGACAACCGGACACCGACGACCTCGGGCAGCAGCATGTATACCGGCTGGCCGAGCATGACGGCTTCGGCCTCGATGCCTCCGACTCCCCAGCCAAGCACGCCCAGCGCGTTGATCATGGTGGTATGGCTGTCGGTGCCGACAAGGGAGTCCGGATAGGCTATGCCGTTTTCGAGATGCACGACGTCGGATAGATATTCCAGGTTCACCTGATGGACGATGCCGGTACCGGGAGGAACGACATGAAAATTGCGGAACGCCTTTTCACCCCATTTGAGAAACTGGTAGCGTTCAAGGTTGCGTTCGAACTCCCTGTCGAGGTTTTTGTCGAACGCATCGGGCGAACCGAAGTAGTCGACCTGCACGGAGTGGTCGACTACGAGATCGCAGGAGACAAGGGGATTGATCCGTGAAGCATCGCCGCCTAGAGCTGCACACGCTTCACGCAGGGCGGCCAGGTCGACGATGGCCGGTACGCCGGTGAAATCCTGCAAAACAACCCTCACCGGCTTGAACGGAACTTCGACCTGCGGCTTCTCCGGAGAACCCCAATTCGCTATCGCCTCGATGTCGGCCGTGCGGATTGTGAAGTCGTCAAAATTCCGCAATGCCGCTTCGAGCAGTACCTTGATGGTTTTCGGGTAAGCGCCCAGGCCCGGCCATTGTTTTTCAAGGGCTCGAAGGGAGTAATAGAACACCTCTCCCTTGTTCAGGGAAAGCGGCAGGCATATGCCATACGGATCAGGAGGGTTATTCATGGTGAGATCGGGTTAGATAATCGATTCCGAATCAGAAACATGTTTGCGGGCATTGTTTTCGACAGCCTTCGACGAAACATTCGCATAACAGTAGGCGCAGAGATGAAGACAGGTATTGTACATCCCGATATCTTTGCTCACGATGCATCCGCACTCCTTTCGCTGCCCCTTATCCTTCATGTTTGACTGATGGCTGCCTTTGAAAAGGTCGAATTGATCGGCTTCGTAACCAAGAAAGCTCATGAGTTTCAGGTCGTCACTGAACAGCTCGATCATAAGGTTGTCGTCGATGCACCGGTTGTGACTGATCCCGAATTGAGCGAGCTCTGCCGGCTCCGCACATGAGGCAATTTCGAAGCCCCACTCCCTGTTGAGCACTGCGAGGCGTTCAGAGAACAATATCATCTCTTCCGTTGTGAATTCGCGGTACTGGTACGGTTGTTTTGCGAGGTTGTTCCGGACGTTCCTGTACAAGTCGACATCGGCAAAGCTGATAACCAGTTTCCGGGTATATCCCCGAAGCCTTGATGCGATAAGGGTGATCCGGAGGAGAAGCTCATCGACCGTCAGCGTTTCAGAGAGAATCAGGGGATCGAACCGCCAGATCACCCTCTGTGCTCCAACCTTGTCAGCGAGGAGCCTGAAAACTTCTATCCGCTCACCCAACGGGGGAAGCTGCGGCTCGATCCCTTCTGCCTCATAGTCGTTCAGGGTAAACTGGAACCAGTAGTTGATTCCGGCATCATCGAGTAAGGAAAGATAGGGCAGAACAGGCTTCGGATTCTTGGACCAAAAGACGATAACGCGCATCCGGCTGAAAGAGATGTACTGGCTCTGGTTTGCATTGAATGGATTGGTCCAGCGCACATAGCCAGCACGAAGGCGGTTGAAAAACCACTCCGGGTAGAATGCGGGAATATCCGTAGCCCGGCTCGCAGAGATAA
>JAAXXK010000078.1 GCA_013334525.1 Chlorobiaceae bacterium | reverse complement strand
GACTTCATATCTAATTGCACGCATAGCGGATGGCTAACCAATTAGCGGCTTAACTTTTGACGTATGGTGAGGTTGCGGTAGCTGATTATTTCAGATAAGCGGGGGAGGGGTGCCGTGAAATGTTCATCTCGGTGGTTTGAATTTTCAAGCGGAGAGCAGATCCCTGTTGTTCCAAATCGCGAATGTCAGTCGATTCAGTCTGGTAACACCAATGGCCTGGGGCAGGCTTATCTACATGCAGACAGATCTCTCGCGGATTGTCCGCATCTCTCCATGTCTATCATTTACCCTGTCTTTCAAGCAATGCCTTCAGGCTGGCGATTCCTTCAAGCACCCTCGGGCCGGGGCGGAGGTAGATGTTGTTGTCGAAATCCCCATAGACGCGCCTGTTCCGCACTGCGCCCATATTCGACCATCCAGTTCTGTTTTCGACAACCTGCTGGGCGGGAGTTTTTTTGGACATGTACATGCAGGCGATAACGTCGGGATCCTGGCGTATGACCCATTCCGGTGAGACCTCGAAATACTCCTTTTCGACCACGTCGCCGATGTTCCGGCCACCGGCATAGGCGATCATGCTGGAGGTGAAGCTGTGCTTGCCGCCCGTCCAGAGCGGGTCGTTCCAGATTTCAAGGTAGACGCCGGATTTTTGCGTTTTGAGGTCAGCCTCTTTCCTGAAACCGGCCAGCCCCTTTTCGATCGCCTCCGCCAGGCTGTCGGCCTGCCGGACATGGCCGGTGAGCTGGCCGAGGCGGCGAAGTGCCGGAGGTATCTCTTCCGGGGTTTTGCACCTGATTGGCTCGTGACGGATCTTCATGGCGGCGATTTTCCGGCCGATCTGCTCGTCGGCCAGGTCGACGTCGATCACCAGGTCCGGTTCGGCAGCGGCGAGCACTTCGAGGGATGGGCGACCGAAGGCGCCGATGACTGGTACCTTTTTTGCTTCGGCGGGCCAGTCGCACGCGCTGGTTCTACCGACGAGCTGATCTCCTGCACCTATGGCGTAGAGCATCTCGGTAAGGCTGGGAGCCAGGCTGACGATGCGGCGCGGGTATTTTGATGTCTCGTGCGCTTTGCTACCCTCCTGCGTGCATCCCGCAAGGGCTGAAAGGAGCAGGGCCAGCAGCAGAAGGGATGTTGTTGCGGAATTACGGTGTGAGCGAACGGGCATAGCTTTGGAGCACAAGTGTGTGATTGAATGCGAGCCTCATTTCGAGTGCCTCGTCCAGCGCAAACCATCCGATCTGGGAGACCTCTTCGGGCTGGGGGCGCAGGGTGCCGATCCCGGTTCCCCGGAAAGCGAGCGCCACGGCGTGGAACCGGTGCTCCGGAAAGATCTCTTCAAACCAGCCGAGCTGCTGCTCAGGGGTGAAATCCAGCCCCGTCTCTTCGAACACCTCCCGCCGGACAGCATCGTCTATCGCTTCGAAGTCGTCGATATGGCCACCCGGCAGGCACCATAATCCCATGAACGGCGAGACGCTTCTCCTGGTGAGCAGGACACTCCTGCGGTTGCCGGAATCGGGGGTGACGACGGCTGCTACGGTCGTTTTTACCATGGTACGGGTGTCGGGTTTGCGGATGCCTGCGATGGTCAAAGGTAAACAGCAGCAGCAAAAGAGCCAAAGGGATACTTTTTGAGCCGTTTCCGCGTTCTATTAGTCGCAGGGTATTTTTTGTTGGGAACCTGCCAGAATATGTAACGAAGAGTTTATTTCGATGAGTCTGCACAAAAAAACGTGGTTGCAGAAGCTTCCCGTTTCAATAGATAAAGCGTGGGATTTTTTTTCGATACCGTCCAACCTGGCCCGGATCACGCCTCCGGAGATGATGTTCAGGGTGACTGCCGGAAGCGGTGAAAAGCCGATCCATGAAGGCATGATCCTCTCCTATATCCTTTACCCGTTCATGATGCTTCCTGTTCAATGGACGACGGAGATCGTCATGGTATCGAAACCTGATTCCTTTGAGGATCGGCAGCTCGAAGGGCCTTACGAAAAGTGGCAGCACCGCCATGAGTTCCGGTCGATTGAGGGCGGTGTGGAGATGACCGATATTGTCGAGTACCGTTTGCCGATGGAGGCGTTCGGAGACCTGGTCGATGGGCTCATCGTCGGTCGTCGCCTCGATGAGGTGTTCGAGTACCGGCGTCGAAAGACGGCTGAAATTCTCGGTCGGATGGATTGATGGAGGTTGTTTTTTTTGATGGAATTCGTTATTTATGTGCCGCAAAGAAAGATGTTCTTTCACATGATAGCTGGTGCCGGCTTGAAAGCCGGAGAATAGGGAAGTACGTGAGATTCGTACACTGTACCCGCAACTGTACAACGGCAAGCTGCCGCTGACAGGCATGGCCACATGCCTCGAAGCCGCAGTCGATGCAAGTCACTGCCCAGGTCCTCCAGGGACCCCGGTGGGAAGGCTGCATCGGATGGCCGCATAGTCAGGAGACCTGCCAGTTAGCTCTTTGCTCAGTGACACGACTACGGGTTATAGTCAGGCAAAGGCGTACCTTCTGGTGATCTCCGTGATATTCAGTTAACAGCTGTCATCGGGCTCCGGCAATGCTGTGGCGGGATTTTTCCTGTC
>JAAXXK010000018.1 GCA_013334525.1 Chlorobiaceae bacterium | reverse complement strand
ACTATCAACTATCAACTATCAACAAAACCCCATCATCTTTTCGACCAGCTCGATGATCACGTGACCAACGGCGATATGGCACTCCTGTACCCTGTCGGCGCTCCCGGAGTGGGGCACGACGACCGAAATGTCGGCCTGCTGCCTGATTGAACCGCCATCGCCTCCGAGCAGGGCCATGGTCTTCATCCCATGGCTACGGGCGAACTGAAGGGCTTTCAGGACATTCGGGCTGTTTCCGCTCGTCGAAAGCCCGAGCAGGATGTCGCCAGGACGACCGTATGCCTCTGCAAGCCTTGCGAACACCTCGTCGAAGCCGAGGTCGTTGCCGCCGGCCGTCAGGGCAGATGTATCTGTGGAGAGTGCTATTGCAGGAAGCGCCTGCCGATGCACGGAACTGCGATACCTGATGGTCAGTTCGGCTGCCAGGTGCTGGGCGTCAGCTGCACTTCCGCCGTTACCGCAAATCAGGAGCTTGCCGCCCTCAATGAAGGTGCCGGAGATCATGCGCGCCATCGCCACGATAACCTCGCTGTTCTGTCGGGCTACGGTCTCCTTCAATCTAGCGCTGTACAGCAGCGTATCGAGCACGAGTTCCTCATAGCGGCTGCCTCCGCTGCTCCCCTCCGAACATTTGCAATCTCTTGCCATGAAAAACGATTTCTGCGTTGCTGCCGGTTTGACGAACGTAAACAGTATAAACCCAAATATAAGTAAAAATCCTGAAGCCCTCGCCCAACCCTCATTTTCGGGAAGTGGTCAAACCGGGCAAAAAAAACTCCGCCTTACATTGGTAAAGCGGAGCTTGAAACGACGGGGATGCCCGAAAGGCCTAGTGGTACTTGGCGCTCTCTTCTTTCACGAATTCGACGAGGCATTTCAGGTTTGCCGGATCGACGTCAGGCAGGATGCCGTGGCCGAGGTTGAACACGTGACCGGAGTGGTCGTTGTGCTGGCCGAAATGCGCCAGGATCTTGGCAGCTTCCGATTTGATTTTTTCCGGGGTACCGTAAAGGACCGTCGGGTCCATGTTGCCCTGGAGGCAGACGCGGTCGTTGAGCTCTTTACGTGCCTTGGTGATATCGATGTTCCAGCCGAGGCCTACTGCGTCGCAGTTGGTGTCGGCCACGTCGGACAGGATGGTGTGCATGTCCTTGGCGAAGACAATGACCGGGATCTCCGGGTACTTGGCCTTAACTGCAGCCACGTTCTCCTTGATGTAGGGAAGGGCGAACTCGCGGTAATCGTCCTCTGACAGTGCGCTTGCCCATGAATCGAAGATCTGGATGGCGTCTGCGCCAGCTTCAACCTGCTTGATGATGTATGCGCTGATGCATGAGGAGATCTTGCTGAGCAGCTGGTGGGCCATCTTCGGCTCACGGTACATCATTTTCTTGGCGTATGCGTAGTTCTTCGAACCGCCGCCTTCCACGGCATAGGTGAAGAGCGTCCATGCTGCACCGGAGAAGCCTATGAGCGGCACACGGTTGTTGAGTTCCCTCTTGGTCATGCGGATGGCGTCAAGCACGTAGCCGAGCTTTTCGTCGACGTCCGGATCGATCAGCTTGTCGATATCGGCCTGCGAACGGATCGGCGGGGTCAGCTTGATACCCTTGGTCTCAATGATCTCGACGTTCATGCCCATGGCTTCATTGACCACGAGGATGTCAGAGAAGATGATGGCGGCGTCCACACCCATCAGATCCACTGGCTGAATGGTTACTTCAGTAGCCAGTTCCGGGGTTTTGCAGAGAGTCAGAAAGTCGGTTTTTTCCCTGACTGCGCGGTATTCCGGCAGGTAACGACCGGCCTGGCGCATTACCCAGATGGGGGTACGAGGGGTCGGCTGCCTTTTCAACGCCCGGAGAAAAAGATCATTTTTGAGCATGGAGTTGCAATGATTTTGATTTTAAGAAAAGAGCTGCCCCCCCTGGTCTGGTGGAACAACTGGATACCTTGCGGACAACAAAATGAAAGTGCAAAGCTACACTTTTTTAGCCTTTTTTAAAACACTCCATATTGATCGATCCGGCGCTGCCGGCAAGGGCAGGACTCAGGTAACGATATGGCGCCGGATGCCCAGCTGGCGTTCAGTGAAACCGAGGGCGAGACCGACAACTTCGGAGAGGTGGTAGACGGGAATCGAGCCATGGCTTCCTGATTTCTTCAGGGCTTTGGCCTGGTAGCCGTCGAGTACGGTATGGCAGAGCGGGCATGGGGTGACGATGCAGTCGGCCTTTTCGTCCATCGCCTCCTGAAGGGCTTCAGCGGCAACGTTGAGGGACTCCTCTTCGGCGACAAGAAGGGTGTGGAAACCGCAACAGCGGTTCTTGTGATCGTAACGGATGGTCTTTCCGCCAAGCGCATCAAGCAACTGATCAAGGGAGGTGGGTTCCATCGGGTTGTCCTTGCCCAGTACGGTTGACGGCCTTAAAATGTGGCAACCGTAGAACGGTGCGATCCGGAGCTTGCTCAGGGGCACCTTCACCTTTTCGCGGATGGTGTCCAGGCCGACGTCGTCGATAAGCACCCAGAGCAGGTGGCGGACCTCGGAGGTACCGCGATACTGGAGCCCCTCTTTGCTGAGGATCTCGTTGACCTCGGTTCTCAGTTCAGCCGACTCATCAAGCTTCTTTTTGGCGCTCCTGATCGTCATCAGGCAGGTATTGCATGAAACGACAAGGTCAAGACCCAGCTTTTCAGCCGCAGCTATATTACGCGCGTTGACCAGCGCGAAGTGCTTCGGGCTCACGTAGTCGAGGTTGCTGCCGCCGCAGCAGGTGCTTTCATGCAGCTTGACCATCTCGATACCGAGATCGTGCTGCCATAGCTCTATGGAGCGATCGACCTCTTTGGTCATGGACTCGTTGATGCAGCTCTGATAATAGGCGTATTGCTTCATAAGGCTACTCTCCGGATTTTTTTGCGTGATCCTTCGCGACATGTCCGCTCATCTCCCTGAACTCGGCACGGAACTTTTCGATATCCTTGGTGGACTTCACCAGCGGCGGTGGTGGCGGCGTGCGACGCTTGAGCACCATCTTGAATGCCATCGGAAGCAGGTTCTTCATCGTCCAGACCACACCGTTGGTCCTGATCGGCAGGGTGGCCTCCACGAGCTTGCCCTTCTTGCCGATATCCTCCATGAAGGCTTCGGCATGGCGGGCACCGCTGGTATCCTTGACGCCTCTCTCTGCGATCGCCTCCTCCCTGATGCCGTGAATGGCGTCCATGATGGGAATGTGCTTGACGCAGCTCTCCTGGCAGCGGTAGCAGTGGGTGCAGTCCCAGACGCCGTGATCCTTGACCAGGCCTGCGAGGCGCTGTTCGTGCATCGAATCGCGGCTATCGACGTTCATACGGTACGACTTCAGCAGCACGGCCGGGGAGACATACTGCTTGTTGGCCCTGAGGATGGTGCATTCCGAAACGCACGATGCGCACAGGATGCAGTCTGTGGCCTTGTCGTATTTCAGGAACTCCGCCTCGGAAACGGGGAACTCCTTCCTGCCCCAGTTCTCTTCAGGCATCTTCGAATCGACCCAGTTGGAGTAGCCCTTCATCTTTTCGACAAGAGGGTCCATTTCCACCACCAGATCCTTGATCAGGGGAAGGTTCCTCAGGGGCTCAACCTTGATGATGCCGGGTTCACGGCATTTGTCGAGTTCGTCCCAGACCTGGGTCGTGCAGGCAAGCTTGGACATGTTGTTGACCCTCATGGCGCAGGAGCCGCAAATGCCTGCCTGGCAGAACGCCCTGAAGGTCAGGGAAGCATCGACATGCTCCTTGATGTAGTTGAGGGCCCTGAGAACGGTGATACCTTTTTCGAGCCTGATCGTGTAATCGTCGAAATAGGGTTTGCTGTCAACCTGGGGGTTGAAGCGATGAACCCTGAAGGTAACGTCCCTGCTATCCTCGTTATGCTGTATCGTAGAATCGCTCATTAAAAGTCCTTCGGTTAATAGGTTCGTTCCTGCAGCTCGTACCTGCCCATGACAACAGGCTTGAATCCGAGCCTGGGGCCTGTCCCCTCAAGGGTGTAGGTGGTATGCCGGTGCCAGTTGATGTCGTCCCTGGTCGGGAAGTCGGTCCTGGTATGCGATCCACGGCTCTCCTCCCTCACAAGGGCTCCTGCTGCCACTGTTTCTGCCAGATCGAGCATGTTCCTGAGTTCAAGCACCTGGAGCAGGTTGGTGTTGTATACATCGCCCGAATCGAACACCCTCACATGTGAAAAACGCTCTTTCAGGGTAGCGATCTCCTCGATGCCCTGACGAATCTTGGTGGCCTCGCGATAGATGCCGACGTTCATGCCGAGAGTATGGCCAAGGTCCTCCCTCAGGGAACCGTAGCGCTCGTAATGACCCGATGGCTGCATGAAGCTCCTGAGTTCCAGCTCCTTTGCGGTCACCTCCGTTTCCGAAATGGGCGAAGGATTGAACTTCCCGGCCTCTTCGGCAGCCGCCCTGCCGGCGATCCTTCCGAAAACGAGAATATCGAGCAGCGAGTTGCCGCCGAGCCTGTTGGCGCCATGCACCGAAACACAGCCGCACTCGCCGGCGGCGTAAACGCCCTCCATCCCGGTGCGTCCGAAATTGTCGGTATCGATCCCCCCCATGGAGTAGTGGGCCGTCGGCCTGACCGGTATCGGTTCGTCGATGGGATCGACGCCCTCGAAGTACATGCACATCTCGCGGATCTGCGGGAGCCTTGACTTGATGAGCTCCGGACCGAGATGCCTGAGGTCGAGGTGCAGGTATTTTCCTGCGGGACTGTCGAATCCGCGCCCTTCGAGAATCTCGGTTTCGAGGGAACGGGAGACCAGATCGCGTGGTCCGAGCTCCATCTTTTCGGGAGCGTAACGCGACATAAACCTTTCACCGAGCGCGTTGACGAGGTATCCACCCTCGCCGCGAGCCCCTTCGGTCACCAGGAGACCGCTCTTGCGCAGGCCGGTCGGATGGAACTGCACAAACTCCATGTCCTTCAGCGAAATGCCGGCGCGGTAGGCGATCGCCTGCCCGTCGCCGGTATTGCCCGCCGCGTTGCTGGAGCGGTTCCAGTACATCTTGGCGTAGCCGCCGGTCGCAAATATGACCGTCTTTGCGGGAAACGCCTCGATCCTGCCTGTCTTGATGTTCATGGCGATGAGCCCGCGCGAGCGGCTGCCGTCGACACAGAGATCAAGCGCGAAATATTCGTTGAAGAAAAACACCCCTTTGCGCAGGCACTGTTCGTAAAGGGTCTGGAGAATCGTGTGTCCGGTCTTGTCGGCGCAGTAACAGCACCGGGGACGACCCGCGCCGCCGAACGGCCGCTGGGCGATGGTATTGTCCTCAAGCCTCGACCATGGGGTACCCATGTTCTCCAGCTCCCGTATGATCTTCGGGGCTTCCGAACAGAGCACCTCGACCGCATCCTGGTCGGCGAGGTAGTCGCTGCCTTTGATGGTGTCGAAAATATGCATCTCGACCGTGTCGTCCTTGGCCTTGTTGGCCAGCGCCGCGTTGGCGCCACCCTGGGCGGCCGAGGTATGGGAGCGGTTCGGATAGATCTTCGAAAGCACGGCGATGTTCAGGCCGGGATTGGTCTTCATGGCCTCCATGGCCGCGTAAAGTCCCGCACCGCCGCCACCGACGATGACGATATCAAATGGTTTCATAAACAATCGGAAATCCGTGCAAACCCGCTCCAGGGCAGGAATGCTGGTTGGAAAAAGGGCTTGTCCCTCAGGACGAAGCCCGTGCTGTCATGCTATTGCTGGCTCCGGAATAATCCGGTCAACGTCCGGCTGGACTAAAGGGCGATATGGGCGTCATGTACCGGGAGCTCTTCGACGGCATGAAGAACGTCCGTCATGCTGAGCATTCCGATAACCTTGTTGTTGTCCATGACGGTGAGCCTCCTGATGTTGGTCCTCTTCATCAGGCGAAGTGCGTACTTGATCCGCATGTTGGGATTGACGCTGATGATCGGCTTGCTCATGATCTGGAAAACCGGCGTATTCCATGGGTCACGATGGACATCTTCACCGGGATCGATCACTTTTTCGAGAATATCCTTCTCGGTCACGATGCCGTAACAGTCGTCCTCGTTGCGCGGCTCGACCACAATGCCGCTCTCTCCGGTCTTTTTCATCAGCTGAAGCGCTTCCGCCACAGTAGAACTGCCCTTGATGGTCTTGAAGTCCTTCTTCATCAGGGCTGAAACAGGAAGGGTCCTTAAGGTAATAAGCTGATCCATTGCAATTCCTCTCGTTTAAAAAAGGACAGACTGTCCCATTACTATTGCTTGAAATAATAGCGACGAAGCTATGTCAGACTGTAAAAACTGAAAGGTAGGTATGCTTTAATGCAGCAGAAACGCTGGATGGCATAATTATATAAGTAAATAAAAGAAGTGGCAAAATGCAAGAAGCTGCCCGAAAATTCAGCCGATATTGTGCGTTTTTTACCGGCCACCCAATTGCTTTTCAGATCCATGAACACTTCGATATCAGGCCGAAAATCATCGTCACTCCATGGTTTCCGATTTTTATCACAAAAAACCAGTCGCTGGTGAACACCAAATAGCGCGGTGGATTCGGGATGGCGTATGACAAAAGATGCAAGAAAATTCAGCTTATGTTGTGCGCTTTTTTATAGGCCGCCCAGTTGTTTTTCAGATCAATGAACGCCTCGACATCCGGCTGGACGATAAAGGGATTGGTGGATTTTTCATGTCCTATCGTTGAACATGGAGTTATCCCGTAGTCGTGGCCCGGATATACTTTGGTCGATTCCGGCAGGCTCATCAACCTTTCGTGCAGTGACCGGTACTCCTGCCTGCTCTCCTCGTCGCTCCACGTGCCGCCTACCTTTCCAACGAAAAGCGTATCGCCGGTGAACAGCGAATGACCTGCAAGGATGCAGATCGAGTCCGGAGTATGGCCCGGCGTATGAAGAATGGAAAATGTTGCCTGGCCGAGCTGGAAAACCGCGCCGTCTTCGACACGGATTCCCGTTCGGAAGCAGGTGTCGCCAAACAGCAATACGCTTACTCCGGTGATACGCTCGAACTCCTCATTGCCGTTACAGTGGTCGCTGTGGCCATGCGTTGAAAAAGCATGGGTGATCTTCCAGCCTAGCTCCCCGGCAAAATCGGCTATCAAGGACGGAGAGAACGAAACGTCGACAGCAAAAGCTTCACCAGTAGAATCATCGGCACAGAGATAGCCGAAATTACGGTCCCCTCCCGTTCTGAACTGATGCACAAGCACGTCCATGGTCGCTCCCGTTTACAGCATTTTTTCGACATTCATCATAAACACCCTCGACGGAAAAGCCGGATCGGAGGCGATGGGGCTGCGCTCAAGCTCCTTCATGATCGTTTCGGCCTTTTCGTCGTCAAGAATCGCGAAGCAGAGGGAGGAGTAGATGCTCATATCCCGGTCGGAAGGCCACCACGATGCGGGCGTCTTGACAACTTCACATGAGCAGCCCCTGATGGCGACGTTGCTGAAGAGATTGACCTGATGGGCCATGAACAGCTTCCGCACCTCCGGCCGCGTCTGGTCGTCTCCAATGATGGCGATGAGTTTCATCTTCTGTATCCTTTGGGCTCAAGCCCTCTTTTGCTCGCCGTTCTTCTCACTAATATAATAGACCAGAGGCACCACCACCAGCGTCAGTATCGTCGAAAGCACCGAACCCCAGATCAGTGATATTGCCAGGCCCTGAAAAATCGGGTCGAACAGCATGACCACCGATCCGATCACCACCGCGCCCGAGGTCAGGATGATGGGGCGTGTACGCACTGCGGCCGACTCGATGACCGACTGCCTCAGCCCGACCCCCTCCTGCCTCCTGATCTGGATGAAATCGATCAGCAGCACCGAGTTCCTGACCATGATGCCCGCTAGGGCGATCATGCCGATCATGCTTGTGGCCGTGAAGAATGCGTGATGGACGAAATGGCCGGGAATAATACCGATCAGGCTCAGCGGAATCGAGATCATCATGATCAGCGGCGTCTTGAACGACTGGAACCAGCCGATGATCAGCAGGTAGATGATGACCAGCACGACCGCGAACGCCGTGCCGAGATCCCTGAACACTTCGAAGGTGATCTGCCACTCACCGTCCCATTTCAGCGCGAGCTTGTCGTCTGATTTCGGCACCGATGTGTAGAGCGGATTGATTGCTGCACTTCCGGGCACTTTAATCTGTGCGATCTTCTTGTCGAGCTCCAGCATCGCGTAGACCGGGCTTTCGGTCACACCCGCCACATCGGCGGTCACGTAGACGACCCGGTGGAGATCCTTGCGGAAGATGCTCTTGTCCTGGATCTTCTCCTTTACGGTCACCAGCTCCGACAAGGGAATCATCTGGCCGGCACGAAGCCTGGTCGTCATTGCACCCATGCCCTGCGACTGGACGAAAATGTTCGACAGATCCCTGATTGAACTCCTGTCGGCCTTCGGTAGCCTGAGCTGGATGGTGACCGGCTCAATCTCCCCCGGCAGGTGCACGAGGCCTACGTCGACGCCGTTGAGCGACATACGCAGGGTCTGGGCTATCTGCTCGGGACTCACACCGCGGAACGCCGCGCGCTCCTTATTGATGACCAGGTCGTAGACCTTCTGGTCGGCTTCGACCATCCAGTCCACATCGACAACGCCGGGAGTTGCTGCAAAAACTTTTTTAACCTCTTTGGCCAGTGCGATCTGCGATGCCTGGTCAGGCCCGTAAATCTCCGCAACAATCGTCGACAGCACCGGAGGACCCGGCGGAATCTCGACAATCTTGGCGTTGGCACCGTACTTCAGGGCGATCTCATGCACACCAGGGCGAACACGCTTTGCGATATCGTGGCTCTGCGAACTGCGTTTACCTTTGTGCACGAGGTTCACCTGGATGTCGCCCTTGTTGTCGCCATGCCTCAGGTAGTAGTGGCGGACAAGTCCATTGAAATTGATCGGAGCGTTGGTCCCGACATAGTACTGGCTGCTCTCGACCTCAGGTACGCTCTTCAGGTAGGTCGAAATCTCTTTTGTCACCATCGACGTCCTCTCCAGAGGCGTGCCTTCGGGCATGTCGACAACCACCTGGAACTCGTTCTTGTTGTCGAACGGCAGCATCTTCATCTCGACCATCTTGAGTGGAATCATGGCCATGGCACCCACCAGCAGAAGCGCCACGACTCCGAACGCCAGCCAGGTCTTGAGGGTGCTGTCGATGAACGGCGAGAGCGTCTTGTCGAACAACCTGTAATAAAAGCTCTTTTTGATGTCATACTCTTCGTGATGCCCCTCATCGATCTTCAGCAGGCGGTAAGAGAGCCACGGCGTGGCGATCAGGGCGACCAGCAGCGAAAAGATCATGGCCAGAGACGCGCCGATCGGCATCGGGCTCATGTATGGACCCATCAGGCCGGAGACGAACACCATCGGCAGCACGGCCGCGATGACCGTGAAGGTGGCCAGGATGGTCGGGTTGCCGACCTCGTTGATGGCCGTGATGGCCGCCTGGAGCCTCGGTTGCCGCTTCATGGCGAAGTGGCGGTGAATATTCTCGGCGATGATGATCGAATCGTCGACCACGATACCGGTCACGAAGATGAGCGCGAAAAGCGTTACCCTGTTGAGCGTGTAGTGGAACAGGAAGTAGACCAGCAGGGTGAGCGCAAAGGTGATCGGCACCGAGGCGAACACCACCAGCGCTCCCCTCCAGCCGAGAAAGAACCCGACCACGATCGTCACGGCGACCACCGCCATGAGCAGGTGTTCGAGAAGGGTAAAGACCTTCTCCGAAGCCGTTTCACCGTAGTTCCTCGTTTCGGTCACCGTCACCTCGGCAGGAATGACCGAGCCCTTCATGCCGTTGAGCTTCGATATCACCTTGCCGGCAAGCGCGGTCGCGTCGGTACCCTGCCGCTTGGCCACCGTCAACGTCACCGCCGGGTAATCTGCCTTGTCTTTTACGCCCGATGCAGCTCCCCAGCCGAAGCTGGTGACGTTGCTGACCTCTTCAGGGCCGTCGTTAATCTGTGCAACATCCTTCAGGTAGACCGGTGATGCGCCATAGATGCCGACCACGATCCCTCCTACATCATCTTTGCTCTCCAGGAAACGCCCCGATTTGACGATGATATCCTGACTGGCCTGCTTGAGGTCACCTGCCGTCATCTGCGTGTTCGTGCCCTGGATCTGCCTTGCGATCTGCAGTGGAGTGATGTTGAACCACTGGAGTTTCTCCTTGTTCAGCATCACCCTGACCTGGCGCTTCAAGCCCCCCTTGACCTCCACATCCCCAATATTTTCGGTCTGCTTGATCTGGTCGGCCGCCTTCAGGGCAATCCGCCTCAATTCATATGGATCTTTGCCCTTGCTCCAGAAGGTCAGGTTGAGCACAGGCACATCGTCGATGGATACTTTCTTCATCATCGGCATCTGGACTCCGGGAGGCATCTTGTCCATGTTCTTCATGAGCGTGGTCCACAGCTTCACCATGCTCTCCTCGGTGTTGTCGCCGACATTGTACCTGACGGTTACCAACGCGAAATCGGGCATGGAGGTCGAATAGACGTAGTTGACCCCCTTGATTTCAGTCAGCGTGCGCTCCACCGGCTTGGCCACGCGCTCCTCCACCTCGGCAGCACTCGCGCCCGGATAGGGAATATAGATGTCGACCATCGGCACGACGATCTGCGGCTCCTCCTCCCTCGGGGTCATGAATGTGGCCATGACGCCAACAAGAAGGGCCGCCACCATAAGCAACGGTGTTATCTTGGAATTGATGAACTGCTTTGCAAGCCTGCCGGCAATACCTTCATTCATGTGCACGAGCCTCCTTAGCGCTCTCTTTCCTGACTTTTGTAATCACCTATTATCCGTTACAGAACTCCGGGCCCCGTCATCCGAACAGCCGGGGACAACAACCTCCCCAGCCTCACCTTCTCGGCAACCTGCAATCATTGTCCTCGGTAGTAATCAAGCTCGCTTTTCGCGATGCAATAGTCGTATCGCGCCTGATTGACGCGAAGCTTTGCGTAGGTGTATGCGCCCTCACGCATCAGCAGCTCGAAGGTCATGGCCATGCCTGTCCTGTACTGATGACCGATGAAATCGAAGCTGACTTTGGCCTCATTCAGCGACTTTTTCGACACCGCTATCCTCTCCAGCGATGTCGAAAGAGAGCGACGCGCCTTGTTGATCTCCAGTTGCCCCTGCTCCCTGGCTGCCTCATAATTGTATCCGGCCTCCAGCTCCTGCGCTTTCGCCTCCTGTACCTTCCCCTTTGTCGCCATGCCGTCGTAGATGTTCCACTGCAGGTTCAGGCCGACGGTCCAGCTCGAACCTCCAGAGCCAAGCGTTCCTGAATGGTTCCAGTTCTTCTGGGCAAATGCATTCACTCTCGGCATGTACTGGGCATTTGCCATCTCGTACTGGTATCCGCTCACCTCCCGGTAGGTATCGAGAGCCTTGAGGTCGCTGCGGCCCGACGGGCTGGCAACGGCAACCGAAGCCGGCAGAGTCGAATCAACCGCCAGCTCGCTGGATGGAACCACGATATCATCGGCGTTCAGCCTGAGCATCATCCTAAGGCCGTCCCCGGCGTTCCTGATCTCATCCTGCATCATGAGCTTCTGCTCCCTGAGTTCAGAGAGCCTGACATCAGTGGACAACTTGTCCGATTTGCTCAACAGCCCCGCGCGGTAACCCTTGCCAGCTTCGCGGCTGTACGCCTGCATGGTGACGATCGACTGTTCGATGTCTGCAAGGTTCCGTGTAGCAAGAATCAGCCCGTAGTAAGCCTTTTTGACATGAAGGTCGATCGTCTCGACCGCCCGGTCAACCATGAACACCTGGGCTTTCCTTGCGCTTATGGCAGCAGATCGACCAAATTTGGCATCGGCGTTAAAGATCGGCTGCATCACCTCTAGCGTCGTCTGGAAATCGCTGATCCCGCCGGGGTTGTTTATCCGGTCGGGCATAAAATCCTGCTGGGTTACAATCCCCTGCTGCAGCTTGAACACGAGGTTTGCACCCGGATCCGTTGTATGCACCCATGTTTCGGAGATTTTCACCCTGGGCAGGTACGCCTGCCTGCTTTGCACGATCCTGGCGTCAGCCTGGTCTATCCTGGCGCGGACAGCCTTTATCGATGTATTGCGCTCGTGCGCCATTTTAAGCGCATCGTCGAGCGAAAGCCTCAAGGTTGCCGCATCAGCCTGCGAACCTCCGGCAAAAACCGCCACGAGCAATACGAGGAACCTACTGGTTAGCTTCATCGTCTTTTATTTTATCGATATGAGTCTGATGATCCTTTCCACGCTTTCCGAATCCTGCTGGCTCAGGCATTTCTTCAGGTTCCGGTTCAGGACTATGGAAAAGGTTTTATCAAGAGCCGCCTTTGCAGCCTGGAACTGGGTCACAATCTTTTCGCACTCCTCTTCGTTTTCGATCATCCTGATCAACCCCTGCACCTGGCCGTTGACCTTCTTGAGCCTCACGATTACATCTTCCATGCAACACCCCCTGTTTATCGGTTACTTCTTTCAGGAAAAAAAAAGCAGAGAACCTTTTAACATACCCATACTGGGTAATGGTATAAATAATAGACAAAAAAAAGCCCCCGCGCAACATAAACCTTATTGTCGAACGGGGGAAAGCCTGTATGACTCCAGGTCAGGCCTTGCTGCCTGACGCCGTCAGTTCAGCAGCTGTACAGCAGATGTCGGACTGTACCTGGCAAAGCATGCTTTCGGTAGCCTGCTGCATGATCTTGGACATAATGGCCTCGGTCATGAACTTCAGGATGTTTTCCGGCATCATGTTGAGCGGAAAGGTAAGTTCGAAATCAAGCACGATATCGGTCTCAAAATGAACTTCGGTACGCTGGTCATCAAGGTGGTAGAGGCATATCCGGGTATCGGCCTTACCAACGAAGGTGTGCTTCTCATCCCGGGGCACGTCAGGCACTGTGGGCGAATTGACCCATCTGATGCACTTGCCGGATACCGTGCCTTCAGGCACCGGCTCTTCCGGTGAGAGCGGGCCTGCGGGGGTATTGCCGGACGAATTTATATGCTCCTCGTTCTGGGTGACATAAAACACGGCCGTTATGGGATTTTCCCGTGGATCGTTGACCTGGAAAACCCACTGGTAAACCCCGTGATCCTTCAGGTAGGATACACTGGTACAGTATGGATTATGCTTGAGAATCTTTACGTGATCAGAGAAATAGAGCACCGAATCGTTCAGATGCGACTCTACGATTGCCTTGGCCTTGCTTTTTCCTATAACCTCCATAACAACTACGATTACTGATTAACTAATAAATGCCTGTTCAATGAACACCCGCCAAAATCCCATAGTTCCCTGAATGACAGAACGGTGAATTCAGCGTGGCAAAGCTGAATTATGATGGTTTTTTCTTATTATCGTACTGGCTTCGGCACCTGGAATTCCACATCAAAACCGCTCATCAATGACCGAAACGTTTAATTATACGACTATTTTTGCTCCGCTCGGATTCTTTATCATGGGAATCTTTCTCGTGCTGCTGCTCAACAGGTTCATCGGCAAATCGCAGAATAAAAAGAAAGGCTGACCAAAAAAAGCTGTCGAATGCACACTATCGTCATTGCGCAGGCTAAAAGGCCAACTCCTTTTAGTGTAGTTGTGTTAACACGTTTTTTCTTGCTCTGCTGTTGAAAATATATTAGCTTTAATCATTATCTAGAAAGCTTGCCTTAGAGCAAAGAATTTTTCTTTTGTGCTTTCTAAAAACTCTAAACATATACTGTTATGTCAAACGGAACAAACTTCGATGTCGCGGGTGCAATCAACACCCTGACTGAAACTGCAGGCAAACTCTTC
The DNA here is from genome assembly GCA_013334525.1 of Chlorobiaceae bacterium. Classification (GTDB taxonomy): domain Bacteria; phylum Bacteroidota; class Chlorobiia; order Chlorobiales; family Chlorobiaceae; genus Chlorobaculum. The sequence continues at coordinate 33,826 of JAAXXK010000018.1, read as the reverse complement.
CAGGTACAGGTTGATGTTGCAAACAATGCACTCAAAGCCCTTACCAACGTAGCCGAGCCTCTTGGAAAGACCGCTACCGACCTGATCGGCACTTTCGCAAATGCCGCCACCCAGATCCTTCAGAGCGTATCTGCAGCTATCGCACCGAAAAAGTAAGGGTCATCCCCTGAACAAAAGCACCTTACGCACCCGCGTAGGGTGCTTTTTTTTTATCCGTTCCGTTTCGACAATTACATTATGCGTCAGCACTTTTTATGGAAGCCAGCGAATTGATCGGCAGCCTCTATCCGGCGCAGGAACGTAAAAGCCTCAAAATCCTCAGGATCAAGGGCGATGCGTCTAACAGGCAATACTTCAGGGTATCTGGAGAAAACGGCAACCAAATCGCCTGCATCGACCCCGCGTTCAGGTCAACCGCTCCTGAGGCATACCCCTTCCTGATCATCAGGGAGATGCTGGCCAGCCACGGCATAAGAGTTCCCCATATCCTGGATAGCGAACCCGGCCAGGGGCTTCTGATCATCGAAGACTGTGGTGACCTGATGCTTCAGGATGAGGTCTCGCATCTGGACACTCACCGGCTTTCCGACCGTTATCGCCAGATCATCGACATCCTGATCCGCATACAGTCTATCCGCCCGGACCGTTCCGTCCCCGCGTTTTCCCTGAGCTTCGACCATGAAAAACTGATGTTCGAGTTCGATTTTTTCATCGAACACGGCCTGAAAAACCATTTCACCGGCCTGCTCGACGAGGATTCGATAAACGCGCTTCGCCGGGAATTCGATGCCATCGCCACCCTGCTGGTGCGTCCGGAGCATTTCGTACTGAACCACCGGGACTTCCACAGCAGGAACATCATGCTCTTCAGGAACGAACCTGTCGTCATCGACTTCCAGGACGCCCGACTCGGACTTCCGCAGTACGACGCCGTATCGCTCCTCAGGGACTCCTACGTAAGTCTCGACCCTCAGCTTGTCGCCGAACTGAAAGAGTACCATTTCGAACAGCTCTGCAAAAACGGTCTGACGACGATGGACAATCCGGAATATCTCCGCTTTTTCGACCTGATGGCGTTCCAGCGCAACGTCAAGGCGATCGGAACCTTCTGCTACCAGACCGCCGTCGTCAGAAACCGTTCGTTCGAACCATCTATCGCCCCGACCCTGGCATTCCTTTCAGACTATATCGACGCCCGGCCTGAACTTGCCGCTGCGGGCAGGCTGCTTGAACCGCTCGTTTCCCGAAAAACCCCATGAACGCATTCGTCCTTGCCGCCGGCTTCGGCACCCGCCTGCAGCCGATGACCGACACGAGCCCCAAGCCGATGGTACCGATACTCAACGTACCAAGCCTCTGTTACTCCCTGTTCCTGCTGAAGGAAGCCGGCATCGGGAAGGCGATCATCAACATCCACCACCATCCGGACATCATCCGCCGGTTTTTCGACCTGCACGATTTCGGCAGCCTCGAAATCGTGCTCTCCGAAGAAAAAACCATCCTCGGCACAGGCGGTGGACTGAAGAAATGCGAAAACCTCCTCGATGAGGGGGATTTCCTGCTCATCAACAGCGACATCATAAGTGACCTCGACCTGACGGCCCTCATGCGGCACCATCGCCAGTCAGGGCTTGGCGGCACCCTCGCCCTTTACGAAACTCCGCTGGCTCCTTCGATAGGCCAGGTGGGAATACTGGAAGGCAAAGTGCTCGATTTCAGGAACATGCGCGGCACCGGACTCCTTTCCCAAAGCATCTATACGGGAACAGCCGTGCTGAGCCCGGATATATTCAGGCACCTGAGGGAGGAGTACTCCAGCATAGTCGATACCGGCTTTACCGGACTTATCGACCATACCGGGCTCGGCTGTTACCAGCACAAGGGGTTATGGCAGGACATCGGCACGCTGCAGAACTTTTACCGGGCGAACCTTGACGATAATTTGCGTATTCTTGAGCTTGAAGCACGCATGAAGCGGCAGATCGGCATCTCTCCCCATCTCGTCTCGGGGCTAGCCTCGATCAGTCCCGATGCCCGCATCGTCGGTTCTGTGGTAGGAGAGCGCTGCAAAATCGCTCCCGGCGCCGTGGTCGAGCATTCGGTACTCCTGCCGGACACCGTCGTTGAGCGCAACAGCGTGATCCGCAATGCCATTGCCGGCCCCGGCGTGCTTGTCCAACTCTGAATCATTCACAGAAATACCAAACAGGCATGGTGCTCAACGGACTAGACATCCTTCTCCAGGACACAGCTGCATTAAAAAACCGCCGCATCGGGCTGATCGCCAACCAGACATCGGTATCGGCCAGCCTTGAATACTCCTGGTCGATGCTTGAACGCTCCGGAATCCGCCTGAAACGCCTTTTTTCACCTGAACACGGCCTCTTCTCCACCGAACAGGACCAGATCGCCGTCGGCAACCAGCCAGAAACCGGATGCGAAATCGTGAGCCTTTACGGTGAAAACGAAAAGTCGCTCATGCCTGACCGTTCACTCCTGGAAGGGCTCGACCTGGTGCTTTTCGACATCCAGGACGTCGGCTCCCGCTACTACACCTACGTCAATACGCTCGCACTCTTCATGGATGCTGCCGAGGGGCTCGACATCGAAGTCATGGTGCTTGACCGTCCAAACCCGCTCGGTGGAACCTGCGTGGAGGGGCCGCAGCTCGATCCGGCGTTCCACTCCTTCGTCGGGGTCATGCCCATACCCGTCCGTCACGGGCTTACTGCCGGAGAGATCGCCCATTTCTACCGGGACCACAAAAAGCTCGACATCAACCTGGACGTGATCAAAATGCAGGGTTGGTCGCGCCGGATGCTCTTCCCCGAAACCGGCCTGCCATGGGTGCCACCCTCCCCGAACATGCCCTCGTTCCAGGTAGCCGAAGTCTACCCAGGCATGTGCCTGTTCGAAGGACTCAACGTATCGGAAGGCCGGGGCACAACCACACCGTTCCTCCTGAGCGGCGCGCCCTTCATCGATCCGTTCGAACTGGCGGCCCATCTCGATTCGATGCGACTTGAGGGCGTAGTCTTCAGGCCGACCTGGTTCAGGCCGACCTTCCACAAGTACCGGGAGCAGGTTATCGGCGGGATCTACATGCATGTCACAGACCACGGACTGTTCAGGCCTTTTGCCGCAGGAGTCGCCATGACCTGTGCACTGAGGGAGCTTTATCCTGAACATCTTTCGTTTCTTGACGGCGTTTACGAATTCAACGACACCATCCCGGCCTTCGACCTGCTTGCCGGCAGCGGCGCCATACGTTCGATGATCCTCAGCGGCCAGCCCGCAGGCAATATCCTGGCCTCCTGGCAGTTAGACGAAGCGGAATTTGTCGCGCTCAAACAGAATTACCACCTTTACGGCACCTGAGCCGGAAAGCTGCTGACTGATTATTTTGCCGGATATCGCCGGAGCCCTTTACCAGAAAGCCCTGAACCTTCAGCCCATGCAACCCATCGATCTTGCCATCGTCGTCCTGTTCCTCGTCGGCAACACCCTGTTCGGCCTCTGGCACGGCAGAAGCAACAAAAGCACCGGCGACTACTTCCTCGGAGGCCACAAGCTTCCGTGGATCGCCTCGATGCTCTCGATCGTCGCCTCGGAGACCTCGGTGCTCACCTTCGTGAGTGTTCCGGGCCTTGCCTACCGGGGTGACTGGACATTCCTCCAGCTCGCCATGGGCTACATCATCGGCAGGGTCCTGGTCAGCATGATCCTGCTGCCTATGTATTTCAAACACGGAGTCAGCTCCATCTACGAAGTGATCGGCATCCGCTTCGGACCCGAGATGCACAAGGTCGCCTCCATGGTGTTTCTGGTCACCAGGACGCTCGGCGACGCCATAAGGTTCCTGGCAGCAGGGGTGGTGGTACAGGTCGTTACCGGGTGGTCCCTGCCGCTTTCCGTTGTCATCATCGGTACGGTCACCCTCGTCTATACCCTTTCCGGCGGCATCAAGGCGGTAGTCTGGCTCGAAAGCTTCCAGTTCGGGCTCTACCTGTCCGGCGGGCTTCTGTCGATCGCCTTCATCCTGCAGAGCCTCGGCACCCCGCTTCCGGAGCTGCTCGCATCGCTGGCCCAATCCGGAAAGCTGAAAATCATAAACCCCGACCCCCACATATTCACCAGGCCTTTCGCCTTTTTCGGCGCCTTTTTCGGCGGAATGCTGCTGTCGCTATGCTCCCATGGAGTTGATCACATGATGGTGCAGCGGGTACTCGGATGCAAAGATCTGGGATCGGCACGAAAAGCTATGATCGGCAGCGGATTTTTCGTGTTTTTCCAGTTTTCGGTCTTCCTCATGGCCGGCTCGATGATCTACCTGTTCATGCACGGAGCCCCCATGCAGAAAGATCGTGAATTCGCGTACTTCATCGTCCACTACCTGCCTGTCGGGCTGAAGGGGCTCCTGGTCGCAGGCGTTCTCTCGGCAGCCATGTCCACGCACAGTTCGGCCATAAACTCCCTGGCCTCCTCTACGGTCAACGACCTGCTTGGCGGCAAGGTTTCGCTCATGACCTCACGGCTGGTCAGCCTCGTATGGGCAATCGTGCTCATCATCATCGCGCTCATGTTCGACGAAAATAACGAAGCGATCGTGATGGTAGGCCTGGAGATCGCCTCTTTCACCTATGGAGGCCTGCTCGGCCTGTTCCTGCTCTCCAGAAGTTCAAAAACCTTCCATCCGCCAAGCCTTATCGTCGGGCTGATAGCAAGCATGGCCATAGTTTTTCTGCTCAAGTTCCTTGGGCTTGCATGGACTTGGTATATTACCGTTTCAGTGCTGGTCAACATCCTGACGACCGCAGCCGTCGAAATCACCCTGTTCGGCAGCAAGACATTCAAGTCGCGTTAAACGTTTTATCGGACAAAGACGTATCTTTATATATTGAGTATTATAGAAACCTATGCTTTCGGCCCATCCTGCAGAAACCCTGAAGCGATTCACCGGAAACCAATGAAGTACCATCGACCATGAAACGAAACACTCCCATTCTGGTCATTGAGGATGATGAAGATATCCGGCAGATGATCTGCGATATTCTCGAAGATGACGGCTACAGCACCCTTCAGGCATCGGACGGCAACGAAGGCCTTATGGTCCTCAGGAAAACCCCCGGGATCAGCATCATAATCACCGATCTTCTGATGCCCGAAAAAGAGGGTATCGAAACGATAAGCGAAATCAGGAAAGATTTTGCCTGGATAAGGATTCTGGCCATTTCGGGCGGGGGTATATATATTCCGGAAAACTATCTTAATTTGGCAAAAGCCATGGGTGCGGACGCCACTCTCAGCAAACCCTTCGGAAGCAGCGAATTGCTGAGCGTCATAGAAGAGCTTAACCGTTAATCCACGTCGGCGTCTGACAGCGCACCTTCCTGAGTTGCGACCTGTCGACCGTTTTCTGACGATTCCTTTTCACCTGTTTTGTTCTTGACTTTTCTTCGGCTGCCCAAACCTTTCAAGCCGCAGTAAGTGATAACCGCTTCAGCAATGGACATATTTAAATCCGAACCGTTCCTCGACACTCACTACCCTGAACTGGATAGCGAGAACGCCGCATTGAAAGAACAGATTGAGCTGCTTGAACGCCGTGCGTCGCACGCCGAAAATCTGGCAAGTTCAATGGCCATGGCGCTCGAAGCCACACAGGCAGGAGTCTGGGACTGGAATATTGCAACCGGCGACGTCGAAGTCAACGAACACTGGGCTGCCATAATCGGTTATGAACTTGAAGATATTGCCCCGCTGACCATCGAGTTCTGGAAGGAAAATTGTCATCCGGACGATCTTGTTCTTTCGGAGGCACTGCTCAGGGAGCACTTTGCCGAAAGAACAGCCTACTATGAAATTGAACTGAGGATGCGCCACAAGAAGGGCCATTGGGTGTGGATTCTGGATCGTGGAAAAGTCTGCAAACGGGATGCGGACGGAAATCCTTTAAGGATGATCGGCTCACATCAGGAAATCACCTCCCGAAAGAACTCCGAAGAGGCCATTGCCACCCAGATCGATAAGGCAATCATACCTATCTGTCATGAAGAGCACGACGAGGAAACCAACCTTGAGGCCCTGTTCGATACGATCGACGATTACCTGTTCATCCTCGACATGGAGGGCATGGTGATCGTCACCAACGCCGCCGTTAAAAACAAACTTGGTTACAGCCCTGAAGCGGTCAGGAAAATGCATTTGCTCGAGTTCCATCCTCCGGGGCGCAGGGCAGAGGCCGGGGCAACTGTTGAACGAATGCTGGCCGGCGAAAATATTTCCTGTTTGGTTCCGCTGATAACTGAAAGCGGAGAGTTGGTCCCGGTTGAAACCAGGGTAAACACCGGTATCTGGAACAAGCAACCGGTGCTTTTCGGAATCAGCCGCGACATCACAGAGCGGATCAAGTCCCAGCTGGCCATTATCGAAAGCGAACGGCGATTCAGGGAACTGACCGCGATGCTGCCGCTCGCGCTCTTTGAGACCAACTGTGAACTCAAGCTTACCTATACCAACGATAAATGCTGTGAGGTGTTCGGATACACCGAGCTGGAAATGGGCGCAGGATTTGACGCATTGAATTTCTTTGAAGCTGACGATGCCGAGGCTATCCTGGACGGCCTCATGAGGATATTCGAAAATCCGGAATTATTCCGGGACCATCATGAACGGATAGTGCTCAGAAAAGACGGCAGCAGGTTTCCCGCCCTTATCTACTGCATGCCTATCGTCAGGGAGGGTAGAAAGGAGGGAATCCGGAGCATCGTTATCGACGTCACGGAGCTGAGGGCTGCGGAAGAAGCTCTGAGGAACAGCGCACTTCAGGAGAGGATCGCCCGCGAACTGAAAGCCCTGATCGATAATATTCCCGGTGCAGTATACCGGATCAACGACATGGGCAAGACCACAATCCTTTCAATGCTGCCTGAGTTCCTGACCGATTTTGTGGCGACAGATGATGAGCAGACGCTATTTGAAACCCTTTCCCTGGTGCATCCGGAAGATCGTAATAGTGTGGCCGAATCATACCGGTCGATGAAAGAGTCCAAAAAATCCCAGACTCTGGTCTATCGCATCGTCACGGAAACCGATAAGGTGAGGTGGATCGAAGACCGGAAAACCTCAACGTTTTCAGATGACGGGGTCTTCACGGGAATAGATGGTATCCTGTTCGATATCACGGAAAGAATTGCGGCCCAGGATGAGAAACACAAGCTGGAATCTCAGTTGCGCAAATCCCAGCGGCTTGAAACCATCGGCACCCTTGCCGGCGGCATCGCCCACGACTTCAACAACATCCTTACACCAATTCTCGGTTATGCTGAAATGGGGGTGGGTACCCTTACTCCGGAAGACCCGATGCATGAATATTTCTCTGAAATCATGCAGGCCGCAGAGCGCGCCCAGAACCTTGTTTCCCAGATCCTGACCTTCAGCAGGGCTCAGGAGAGCAAAGCCTCGGCCGTTAGCATTCAGGAGATTGTCACCGAAGCCCTTAAACTGCTCCGGCCGTCGATCCCATCTACAATCACCATCGAACAGCATATCGATGAGTCGTGCAGAAGTGTCCATGCCGATCCGTCGCAGATCCATCAGGTCATCGTCAACCTCTGTACCAACGCGTTCCATGCCATGGAGGCTTCGGGGGGAACTCTGGGTATCGACATCAGGGAAATAGAGCCTGAAAAATCCAAACCTGCCGGGCTGATGATGCCTGGCAAGGGCAGCTATGTGCAATTGAGCATTTCCGATACCGGATGCGGAATGGACGATGCGACCATTGAACGCATATTTGAACCCTTCTTCACCACCAAACCGGTCGATAAAGGCACCGGCCTGGGACTGTCAGTCGTACATGGCATCATCACCGCCTGTGCCGGAGAGATCTCGGTCGAAAGCATACTGGAAAAAGGCACGACATTCAGGATCTACCTTCCTGTGATCGATACAAAAGCCACCATCCAATCGAGCGAGTCAACTCCCCTTCACGGTAGCGGCAGCGTCCTTTTTGTCGATGATGAGCCTGCATCGATCCAGATAATGACTCTCATGATGAACAAGATCGGCTATACGATCCATTCCGAAAGCTCGCCGGCCAGGGCACTGGAACTCTACAAGGAAAATCCCGCACGCTTTGACCTTGTGATCACCGATCTGACCATGCCCGAAATGACCGGCATCCAGCTGGCCGGCGAACTGCACAAAACCAATCCGGAACTTCCGATCATCCTGATGACCGGATATGGAAAGGTTTTTGATCAAGCCACCTCTTTCAGCCATTACGGAATTAACCGACTCCTGAAAAAGCCGGTCAAACTCCTGCAACTGGCTACTGCAGTCAACGAAGTGCTCTTTGCAACAACACAGAACAAACCATTATGAAAATACTTGTCATTGATGATGATCCCTCGGTCAGGAAGTTCATTGCTACAACCCTGAAAAAGGAAAACTATACGGTTATAGAAGCCGAGAACGGTCAGGAAGGGGTCCAGAAACTCCTGGATGAAAAAGACATCGCAATCATTATCACCGACCTCATCATGCCGGAAAAAGAGGGCATCGAAACGATTATGGAGGTCAGGAAAATGAACCCGTCAATAAAAATAATGGCCATTTCGGGCGGAGGCAAGGTCGGCCCTGAAAACTTCCTGCTGCTTGCCGATGCCGTTGGGGCAAACGCGACACTAAGGAAACCGTTCAGCGGACAGGAGTTGCTCATGAGCCTCAGGCTGATGGAGTAATCGGCGCCAAACCCCGATACCATTTTGTATCCGGTCGATATTTTCATAACTTCGTTTGAATGCAGGAAAAACCGTAATTCATCATAGCAAAGGATCATCATCATGAACAATCCATCTGGAGCTTTCGTCCAGGGCGCTGAAGCATACGGCCGGTTTCTTGAAATATTTATCGATGGTCACTGGTGGGTTGTCGGAGATGCCCTTGAAAACATCGGTAAAACCACAAAACGCCTCGGAGCAAACGCCTACCCGTACCTTTACGGTGGAAGCGGAGCTGCAGGAGGCCTCAGGGGCTCATCACCCGAAACCTCAGGTTACGCGACTCCGACAAAAGAGGTGAAAAGCCGCTTTCAGGAGTGATCAATTTGTTTCAGAGCAAAAACGGAGCCCCGAGGCTCCGTTTTGTTTTTAAACCAGCCCCTGTTGAAGGTCACTTTTTGAATGAGTAAATTGTTGTCAGGTATACAATCAAATTCAGTTCTCGATTCTACAAACATTAATCAATGGAGATAACATCATGGCAGAGGAAAAAATCGAAAAGATCGACACGATGAAATCGTTTGACTTTGCGGTAAAAAGCATTGCAGAAGCTGGCGTCAATCAGATCAACCTGATCTCAAACACGATCCAGTCAGTAACACCCGCTATCGGCAACGCAGCGCAAGGTGTCACAGACGCGGTGTCCGCATCGGTAAAAACGTTAAGTGCAGCGGCCGGAAGCGCCACAGACGCACTTGGAACGCTCGGAAACTCACTGCTCAACCTTGTGGGTGCAGTTGCCGGATCAGCAGTTTCAATCGCACAGTCCACACTCTCCACCGTATGCAATACCGTGGGATGCTCTCAGACCTCACAGAAAATCTGAAGCTGGCCGCCTTAATCGACTTAACCGAAAAGGCCCGTCATAATTCGTTCTGACGGGCCTTTCCTGTTTTTCGATCCGGGGTAGGAATCTCTTGCGAAAAACTCACTCGGCAAGCTGGTCATAGTAACCAGCCAACGTCTCCTGCACCTCGGGAGCCTCGTTTATGACTTCAAATGTCCTGTTTCTGGCCTTGTCGACCCAGAGAGACAACACCGCCAGTTCCGCGACATCGGCCCGGTTGGTCGATCCGTTCCACAACTTGTCCCCCTGCTCCACATGAAGCCTCTGCTGAAAAGGCTCACCATCTTTCAGTCCACCGGGACGGATTACGGTATATGAACGGCCTGCTGACGAAAACACCTTCCGCAGGTGCTCTTCAGCCGCAAGTTTCATGCTCAGCACACCGCCGAACAGGTTGAGCGGATGATACCATTTCGTAACCCCGATCGAACTGACCATGGCAATATGCTTCACGCCGGCTGCAGCCGCCGCGTCGACAAGCCTGACCGCTCCGTCACGATCAACCTCCGAGGGCGAAGATTCACCGCTGACCGAGTTGGAACCAAGCGCCGAGATAACCGCTTCGCAACCGTTCAAGGCCCGATCGACATCACCCCTCTCCTGGATTTTTCCCACAACAATCTCAACACGATCCCCGAACAGCGCTTTGGCCTTCTCTTCAGATCGTGACAGTACCCTGACAGGTACGCCGTAATGAAGAAGACGCTTCACTACCCATGCTCCTGTCTTGCCGGTTGCGCCTGCGACAAGAACTTTACCTTTATATGCGGATTCGTTTGACATAATCTAACTGTTTATATTTTTTTTCTTCGCCTTGACATAATAACGCCCGTAAGCGGAATTCCGTTTCTTGCATGCCCGCCTGCAGGTTCGAATCCGGAATAAAGCCGACCCTGCGGGAGTATATTTCTTTTTCGTTACCTTCAATGAAGCGGTTGCCAAGCAGACGCTGTGATTGCGATAGCTGCAATACCATCAGGCAACCCGTAAGCCATACACCGGCAAAACAATAAACACCTGACAGGCAGAGCGACCATGAAAACTCCAAAGCATGCCGTCCCGGCGATCATCCTGATCATTGCTGCTTCCTACAACTCCCCGGCCCAGGCCTACAACCGGGAGCAAACGAGCCTCCTCCTGAAAAATGTCGCAGGGTGGAATGCGATGCGCAGTAATAATCCACAACTCGCCATCGACCTTTCCAAAGCGAACCTTGAGGGCGCAAACCTGAAAGGGGCAAACCTTGCAGACGCCAATCTTTCAAAAGCAGACCTCAGCGGCGCGACCCTCAACAACGCCAACCTGAAAGGGGCGAACCTTTCGATGGCATACCTGAAAAAGGCCAACCTTGTCGGAACCGACGCATCCCGGGCATGGCTCTACGGCGCAAACCTGAATGGTGCGTACATGAGAAGTGCAAAGTTTACCGGTGCTAACCTTGCAGCGACAAACCTGAGGTGGGCAAAACTGGCCGAAGCCGATCTGGAACAGGCAAACCTCAAGGATGCCGTTCTTTTCGAAGCTGATCTGGAAGGGGCGAACCTGAAAGGAGCCCTGTTGGAGAAAGCCGTCTTTATTGAAAACGCCACACTGAAGGATGCAAAATTTTCGAACAACACCATCCTCCCAACCGGCGAACCTGCGTCAAGGGCATGGGCAATGAGGCACGACAGCCGGTTCTTCAAGGAAGCGGTAGTGGCACCACCCGAATTCGTACCACCGGTTGTTGCCGCACCCGTCATCAATCCGGAGAACCTGACAGGGACGCAGCCGGGCAAGCCACAGCAACCCACCCCGGATATACGGGAAGTCGAATCCTGGAACGCCATGAGGAAAGAAAATCCTGATGCGAAAGTAGAACTGAGCGAGGAAAAGCTTGGTCACGCAAACCTGAGCGGGGTCGATCTCAGGAAAGTCACGTTATCGAAGTCCGATTTCGAACGATCCAACCTCGACAACGCAAATCTCGCCGGAGCATCACTTGTGGGAGTGAACTTCCAGAAAGCCGACATGAAAGGGGCGAACCTGAAGGGCGCAAACCTTGAAGGGGCAAACCTGGACAGGGCATACATGAAAAACGCAAACCTTTCGGATGCAAACCTTACGGGAGCCATCCTCTTCGGAGCCATGCTCTATGGAGCAAACCTTGACGGAGCCAACCTGACCAAAGCCTCGCTCTTCGATGCGAACCTGGAAAAGGCATCGCTGAAAGGAACAAACCTTACCGGCACTATCCTTATAGGAGCGAACCTGAACGGAGCAATTATCTCATCGTCGACCATCACTCCTTCAGGGAAAAAAGCGACTCGTGGCTGGGCGGCAAGCAATGATGCGACATTCACCGACAAGTAATGAAATCATCCTGACCCAGTACAGATAACTCGATCCGGAACCGGAATAAACTTACTGTCATGGCAAACATTCTCGTAACAAGTTATTACAGCCGCTGGGACCTGGTCGGCCACAAAGGCAGGATCGCTCTTTTTGATTCAGGCAATCAGCTCATCGAAAACCATCTGTTTACCGACCCTGCCGAATTTCATGTCATTGCAGGCATGCTGCGCCATGAAAAACCGCTCTGGTTCGACACCGACGTAAAACACCTCCGTACCGGATCGGAACCGGTCGGTGAGTGGGAAACGTAAACATATTTACCGGGTGTTCAACCCGGGAAAATTCGTTCAATTGGGAAAGCGCTTTCGGTAAAGAAGCTGCTGCAGGGGGTGGGCTTTACTGATATTGGGGTCGTTGACCGGCAGGATATGTTTTTTACCGGTACGGGTCACCACTTCGATCGTAGCGTCCTGATTGACGGAAACAACCTTCCAGAATTTGTCGACCACATAATGGTAATGCTCGCCATGCTCAAGAGCATATACCTGCCTGGCTCTCGGTCCGGGAGAAACGGAGCTTTTCGGCTTGTGGTAAACAATGGGATCTCCAACCCTGAAATTCGACATCTTGACCTCCTTCCGTCGGCTGAACGGCATGTATATTCGGTTCAATAAAACAACCTGAAGTATATTTTATAAAAAAATGTAAATAAATAAAGATGTTATTTCATTATAACAGCTTAAATAAATAATCTTTTTTCAGGCCCAAAGCCGGATAGCTGACGCTTGCCGCGACGGCTAACGCCCTTTTCGGGCATCCCGATCCCTGTCTCCAGTAAAACTGATAACGATCCTGTCGCCGGACTTTTCGGCGCCGCTGGTCTTGAGTGTAGCCAACGCCTGAGGCAACACCATATTTCGTCGATGGTTACCGATCCTTATGCTCAGTTCGTCGCCGCTCTTGCTTAACTGCACCTTCTCATCCGGCAAGCCGGGCAGAATGATTTCAAGATTGAACCCGTTTTCCACCGCAATGATCTGATACGGGTTCTGATGGTAATAAACCTGGGACGGGTCCTCCTCCCCATAGAGCATATCCTTAAGCTTTTCGAGCGTCGCCATGCCGCAGATCTCACGGGAATAGAGTGGCACCTCTTTGACAGGAACCGGGCTGAAACTATCGATAATTTCCTGCCTGTAGATTTTCTGGTTCTCTTTCCAATACTGGAAATAGGGATCGGTAACCTCATCAGGTATGATCCTGTTGGAGACGACCAGGTCTATGGAAATGTTGTAAAGGCTGAGATAGGCCTGTGCCCGAAGGGACTCCTTGATGACCATCCGCTCAGGATTGGTGACCAGCCTGACAGAGGTTATGCTGTTGTCGGTCAGTATCTTGCCAAGGGCGTCAATCTGCTCATAGAACTCGTACGGCAGGTCCATCATCTCCTTGTCGGGAAGGGAAAAACCGGCAAGAGGCCTGAAAATCGTTTCTACAAGCGGCCTCAGGTAAACGGCGACCTTCTCGAGGGGTTTGTAGAGTTTCCTCATGTACCATCCGGCGACCTCGGGAATGCTCAAAAGCCGAAGGGCAGTTCCGGTAGGAGCGGAATCGATAATAAGGACATCGTATTGACCGTCCTTATGGTGGCGGAACACCCTGACCAGCCCGAATATCTCATCCATACCGGGCAGAATGGCCAACTCCTCAGCCTGGACGCCCTCAAGGCCCCTGGCATGAAGAACTTCGGTAATGTAACGTTTGACGCTTCCCCAATTCTGCTCCAGCTCTTCAAGCACATCAAGCTCGGCGCCCCAGAGATTCTCGCGCACCATCCTGGGCTCATGGCCCATGGGCACATCAAAGCTGTCGGCCAGCGAGTGGGCCGGATCTGTGCTCAGGACAAGCGTCCTGTAACCCAGTTCTGCACACCGCAACCCGGTTGCCGCCGCTATCGAGGTTTTTCCAACCCCACCCTTTCCTGTCATCAGAATCAGACGCATCATACCATCTTCCTTTTTTTTTCATCAGGTAGCCATACGTATATAACCGACCGTCGGAAATATTAGTTTTCAGGAAAGGTATAAGCCTCAAAAACGTTCAAGCCTTTCAGGAGCACCATAACGCCGGTCACCCCTGAAACAGTTCCGGACGGTCTTTAAACCGCCCGGCCTGAAATCATAATGATGTGTCAATAGCCGCTCCCCGGCAGCTATCAAAGGGTAGGTCAATAAATCTGCGCGTCTGTTTTGCGCAGAATCATCGCATACTCATTCAAATCCGACATCGGTTTGCGTTTTACAGAAAGGCTCCATTCGACATTCAAATAGGAACCGTCACCGGTTTTGAAGCGGGAGTAAAACATAAGAACGGCTTCAACCGGCATCTGGCGCTGAAGTGCGCTTTTGAAATGCGCGTAATCTTCCGGATGGATGAGTTCGGAAAGCGAAGCTCCGGAAAGGGCACCCTGTTCATATCCAAGGAATTTTTCAATCGACCCGCTCAAGTCAACGATTCTTTCCGAATCGTCAAGAACTGCATAAGCTTCAATGGCGGGCTTCAGCCTCTCCTCAAAACGTCCTATGTGCAACCTGACCTGCCTGAGTAAATTGTCGATATCCATCCTGTAGCGTGACAGTGCAAGGGCATCACTGATAGGACTCATCTGTTCGCCAACCACATGGCCGGTCAGAATCCAGTCGATATCGGCGCCGTCTTTTTCGAGTCGCTCAATCATCTTTTTCCCAGGCAGACATTTACCCTTCAGATAAGGTGTCATCTGGGCAGGATACTTGATATCGACAGCCCTGCAGAATGCATTGATGGAGCCGTGTTTTTTCAGGATGTAATCCCTGAGACGGTGATGGAATCCGCTATGTGAAGTCATGGTAGTCTAAAATACTGTTCGTTAACGATGATCATGCCAAAGGCCCCCGATGCCTACAATCCCTGAAACAGAGGCAAAGAAAAGGCTCAAGCAGCCAGCTTCCGGGCAGCCGTGCCGCTGAAAACAGAAATAGCGTCACCTGAAAGACATGCCACTGAGAGGCCATGCTTCCGGGCAGCAATGCGCTCATTAGACGGCAAATCAATGCCCATGAGGCCATGCATGGCCTCATAGTCTACGGAGAGCAGACATTCTACGGTGATAAGATTGAAAATCAGAAGTACCGACGACACCGGATTTTCAACGATGTTATGTAAGAGTTCCTGCATGAACAACCTGTTTCCTTCTATTCAGCTTATACCTGAATATAAACAAAAATTCTATATGCTGAGAGAAAACTGTTTGTTCAACATCTTGATCAAATCTGGACCTGAACGCCTATTTCAATTACCTGACCAGATGGCAAATCATAATAAGCTGTTGCACTTAAAGCATTTCTGGCCATCAAGGCAAATAGTTTTTTTCGCCAGAGGCTCATTTTCGACTTCATACCCGTCACAATTTTTTCGCGGTTCAGGAAGAAACTGATAGCCTCAGGCCTGAAATGCATCCCCTGCTGGTTGGCCAGCTCAAGTACCTGCCTGATATTCGGATACTCCATAAACCCGAACCTTGCGACAATTCTATACAACCCATCGCTGAGTACCGTGACCTCGACCTTTCTGTTGTTCGGAACCCTTGGAACGCGCTCGGTTGAAAAGTGGAACAGCCCGACTTCGGAATGGAGGATCTTGTTGTGGCGCAAATTGTGCAGCAATGCGATCGGCACGACATCGGGATTGGCCGTAAGAAAAACAGCCTGTCCCTTCACGCGCTGGGGCTGCTGCAGGGCAAGGCTCTCGACGAACTCTCCCACGGTGAGCGTACGGTCCTGAATCTGCTTGAGAAGCAACATACGCCCCTGCTTCCAGGTAAGCATGATCGTAAATGAAAACAGGCCGATGACCAGCGGGAACCATGCTCCGTGGAACAGCTTGCTTATGCTGGCACCGAAAAACGACAAATCGATAACCAGGAAAAATCCGACCAGAAGATTGACGGCAATAGCGTTCCATTTCCAGAGATCGCGGGCGACATAGTAAAAAAGAATTGCTGAAATCAGCATGGTAGCGGTTACTGCAACACCGTAGGCAGAGGCAAGCTTGCTCGATGAACCGAACCCGGCGACAAGGGCGATGGTGGCAAACATCAGCGACCAGTTGGCTGCAGGCACGTAAATCTGCCCCATATGGCTGTCCGAAGTGTGCCGAATGGTAAGCCTCGGCAGATATCCCAGCTGTATGGCCTGCTGCGTCAGCGAAAAGACTCCCGTAATCAGCGCCTGCGATGCGATGATAGTCGCCATGGTCGCCAGTACCACCATGGGAATCATGGCCCAGGAGGGTACCAGCGAATAGAAAGGATTATATGATGTTTCAGGAGAGGCGAGCAGTAAGGCTCCCTGTCCGAAATAGTTCAGCAGCAATGCAGGAAGCACCAGAAATGTCCAGGTCAGGCGGATGGGACGCCGGCCGAAATGTCCCATATCGGCATACAGCGCTTCGGCTCCCGTCACCGAGAGGAACACCGCGCCAAGCACAAGAAAGCCCTTTGAATGGTTGTTCAGCAGAAACTCTATGCCATACCATGGGAAAACCGCCTGGAGAATCCGGGGATAATGGATGATTGCATTAAAGCCCAATATGCCTATGGAGGCAAACCAGATCAGGATGATCGGGCCGAACAGGGCACCTACCTTCGCCGTGCCGTTATGCTGGAACAGAAACAGACCTGCCAGAATGACGATCGTAACCGGGATCAGATAGGGGCTGAACTCGGGAGCGACGATCTGCACACCTTCAACGGCGCTCAGCACCGAAATCGCCGGGGTGATCATCCCGTCGCCATAAAGAAGCGAGGCGCCAAAAAGACCTATACCGACAAGGAACCACCGCTCGCTCTTGTTCTTCCTGCTGTGGGAAATAATCAGCGAAGTCAAGGCAAGAATTCCCCCCTCCCCTTCGTTATCGGCCTTCATGATGAAGGTCAGGTACTTCATCGTGACAATCAGGAGGATTGCCCATATCAGGAGTGAAAGCACCCCCAGCACATTGTCTGTCGTTACGGGAATGCTGTATTCGCCATGAAAACACTCCCTGACCGCATAAAGCGGGCTGGTGCCGATATCGCCGAACACCACACCAAGTGCGGCAAGCGAAAGGGTAGCAAGATGCTTGAGATCAGGTTCGCCGGAATGGGATATTATAGGGGAATCTTCAGATTTAGTTGACATAGGGCCGGAAAGTGATGTTACCGCAGGTGGTTTAACGACAAGTCAAACAATGTCGTTTACCGCCCCTGCATCAGGGGTGAATTTATTGACTGATACAAATAAAGAACGGCTATGACCAAAGACCGGCTCAGAAATTTCAGGAATTCCTACCAAAAGGTTCAGAAATTTCAGAAAACCATGGAATTTAATATAAGCAATAGTCATCAATTGCAATAAACCGGCCATCCACATGATGATCAAGGCTCCAGCTCTTTAAGGACATCCGTAGCAAATGCATCGCCAAGCGAAGCCGCCTTTTTAAGATCTTCTATCGCCCCCTGACGTTCTCCGCAAAGTTTCTTTGCTATTCCCCTGTTGTACCATCCCGAAGAGTTGTCCGGCGCCGAGTCCACAATCCGGCTCAAATCCCCCACCGCACCAGCAAATTCGCCCATGGTAATCCTGGCGAACGCTCGATTGTTCCAGGCCGCCAACATTCCGGGCTCCAGCACAATAGCCTTGGAATAATCCTCGATGGCTCCTTTCGCATCCCCGAGGGCAACCCTTACATTACCTCGGTTGTACCATGCGACCGTATAGCGCTGATCAAGCGTAACCGCCCTGGTGTAATCTTCGAGCGCCCCCAAAAGATCATCTTTCAGGGCCCTGGCAAGACCGCAATTGTTGTATGCCCCGGCAAGCTGGGGATTGAGTTCGATCGCCCTGGTGAAATCCTCTATCGCCCCGGCATAATCCTTCATCGAGGTCCTGACTGTCCCCCGGTTGTTGTATAGTTCGGCCAACTTCGGATCGATGGCGATGGCCTTTGAAATATCGGCAATTGCTGCAGCGTACTGCCCAAGGGATGCCCTTGAGAACCCCCTGTTATTATATGCCCCGGCTGAACGCGGATCAATTTCGATGGCTCTTGTATAATCGGATATGGCCCCTTTTGTATCGCCGATGAAACCTCTTGCGACCCCCCTGTCGTAATAAGCTTCAGGATTTTTCGGCCTCAACTTTATGGAACGGCTGAAATCGCCTATCGCGCCTGAATAGTCACCCTGGCGACCTTTGTCGATGCCCCTCTCGATGTACTCATCAGCAGGCCCTGCATAAACTGCCGACAAGCTGCACATCAATGCAACGGCTATGATGATGAGCCCCGAAACTCTCTTTCCGAGACCCAAGGTGATCGTGCTGTTCACAGGCTGACGCCGCCTCCCGATGGTTACTGGAAAACCCCTTGTATCTCTACAGAACCACAGCAGCGGCTTAAACGCTTCAGGGAATGGGGCCATCTCAAACGATCACCCGAGATTCAGGAGACTAATTATATCCACATAAACTCAACGATTAACAGGAGCACCCGCTGTCGATCATGCTATAACATCCCGTCATATCCAATCATTATAAACAAAGGATAATCAGTCGAAATACAAACTTATCGTATTATAATTTATACACTTACACAAAGCACAGCAAGTCGGCGACCAGGTGATAATCTGCAGGACCCGACCGATTTCCTTCTTTGATAACCTTTTATTATATTGGGTTTATGTGTTTCATAACCATAACAGAAACCGGCGCGCTATTGACGATAAAAATTGTAAAGATTTACAGGAACAGTTCGGGTAGCGACGCATTTACCGGGAGGTAATTATGCATAAAAAACACAGAGCATTGATAAGCTGCCTGACTTTGTCAGCATCGCTCTTTATTTCAACTTCACCTAACAGCGCCCTTGCCAACGAAACAGAAAGGAAAGCGCTGGCATCATATACTGAAAGCAAAGCCGCCAAAACGGCAATAAATGTCTATGTGGCCGATGCCAATTCAGGAAAATCCACTGAAGAAATAGTCGGCAAAAAGAACATGTTCCTCATCGCAGAGGGAAAAGCGTCGTTCTACGCCAACAGGTTC
The DNA here is from genome assembly GCA_013334525.1 of Chlorobiaceae bacterium. GTDB lineage: Bacteria > Bacteroidota > Chlorobiia > Chlorobiales > Chlorobiaceae > Chlorobaculum. The sequence continues at coordinate 14,741 of JAAXXK010000018.1, read as the reverse complement.
CAGGGACGAACAACAGCAAGCGGAGCACAGTTCGACAAAAAGGATTATACCGCAGCCCATCGATCGCTACCCTTCGGAACCATGGTACGCGTCACGAATCTGGCCAATGGGCGCATGGTACTGGTCAAGGTAAATGATCGAGGCCCCAACATCAAAAGCAGGATCATTGACCTCTCCAAAGCAGCCGCAAGAGAGATAGGGATGGTAGACAATGGCATCGGGGATGTCAGGATAGAAGCCTACAACTGATCAGCACTTCTCAAAAACCATCACCAGTCCCGTACCCGGCACAGCCCGGACGGGGTTCATGCTGAAATCGGAATATTGCCCGGAGCATCTGAATCCGGCAACTTCATGCAGGTGGTGGTAATGCCGGCATGTGACCGGATAGAGGGTGATTTTTTCGGCAAAAAGCTCTTTGCCCGATGCGTAGCGCAAGGCGAAGGAAAAGCTCAGGGAATCTGTGGTGATGGAACTGTAGCCGCGATGGAAAACAGCCGAATCCTCAGCGATTTTGATGGGTTTTTCAGGAAATGAATACTCCCGCAATGCCAGGAGGGCATCCCAGTTCATGACCTGCATAATCCAGCGACCACCTGGGACAAGCATCCCATGAACCGATTCGATGAAGGGAAGCAGGTCGTTCCGATGAAGGTGGGCCAATCCGTTGCCGATCGAATAGATGCAATTGAACCCGCTCCCGGCCGACTTCACACTCCTCATGTCAAGACACAGGAAGCTCGCATCCGGATAATGCCGACCAGCCTCTGCGATCATAACCTCATCGAGATCGATACCGATCGCCTTATACCCCTCACCTCCAAACCGCCCGCAGTAATGACCCGAGCCGCACCCGATATCAAGCACAGCGGATCCCGACTCCCCAGCATGGTTCTTCAGGAAACCGTACACCTCTTCCCTGAATGGAAAAACCTGCTCATAGCAGGCTGCAAATCGAGAATATAATGACATGCGGAAGTTTTACGGGTTGAACGGAAAGTCAGGGATACGCCCGACCCCAAACACAGGAGCATCGAACTTCTGGTCAATCCCACCCATCAAAAACAAGCCGACCGGCCGGAAGTGATCCAAACGTCACCGGCAAGCTGCCGACCCCGTGGATACGGGGCCGGACAACATGAATAACAAACCTTATTCGGCAGTGCTCCTGGTGCCTTTGCGCTCAACCAGTTCCTGCAGGTTACGCAGGGAGAGCAGGTGAGCGTAAACCAGCGGCAGAAGACCAGCCTTGAAAAGTTCATTAACGTCAGCTTCCGATAGTTCGGCAAGCTTCTGCTCATCAACCACATGCATACCGTTGAGCCCATAGGTACGGCCATCCACAAGGTTTGCCTGGGCTGAGATCTCGCGGAAGAGATCTTTTTCGAGCAATATGGAACCAAACTCCCTCGTCTGCTTCAACTGCACGAGATAGCCCTGAAGAAAACCCTGGATCTCGATGGTTTTAGCTGTAGGCTCACGGTTCTCAAACAGCGGAATTCCTCCCTCAAGGTTAAATCCGTCAAACGACTCGTCGAAACATACGATGGCCTGGCCATCTTCAGATTCATCGGTCGTAATAAAAGGATAGCGCCTGAGGTATGCAGGGATATATCGACCGGTCCACTTGCCTTCATCGTCGACAAAAAGGTTCTCACCCTCTTCAAAACCAAGCAGGACGACCGGCTGGACGACGTTCTCGGGAGAAATAGTGAAAATGATGGGGAACTGACGACCGGCGTCATAGAATTCCGATGCGACAATCATTACAGTGAGAAGATCTGCAGCAAAATGGTATCCTTTCGGACTTGGGCTGATGGTAAAGTCTGAATGACGCTCACTGTTGAGCGCAACAGCATTGCTGTACATCATGAGAAATCTCCTTTATTAAGCATTATTTGATCTTGCCGGCGCAGCAAGCGCCAATGATACGGTATATGGCATCCTGAGAACTTCAGGCTTGAATATGATATATACTTCATCACGATCAAAAATACAACACATGATGAACCGTATGAAACAACAAAAGTATAAACCCTTTTCAGACATAGGCTTTAAGCGCAACGCCGCGAATAAAGAGAGCCCATATCCATTACACACATTTCATATATATAAACACAACTCAACAGATAGAAACAAAATAAGCACGAATATACCAGCGACATGCACCACATCAACCCGCCCTGGCTGGACAGGCAATGCTGGCGAACGCTAAAGCGTATTTATAAAAAGCATTAACAATTTCTCGCCACTAACGCAGTTATCCTGACGACACTTTTCCTTTATGACAAAAACAGGAAATCCCGGCTACCTGAATATCAATTCGACAGGCGATAGTGCTCCTGCCGAAAAGACTCAAAAAAATGTGAAGTTATAAGCGCACTGACCGTGCAGAGTCATTCAAACAAGAAAGAGAACAAACTGGGGATCCTTGCCTGATTTGAGGAAAAACGTTTCCCGCATTATTTCGATTTTTTTAATATCAACATCTCCTTTTTGATACTTTTAGCGCCTATACAAACATATATTCCGGATATTACCGCAGGGGGAAATCCTGTTTTCTGGACAGATGACGGCAAGGTCGCCGCCCGCTCCTGCCTCACAAAAATATGTCGGGGGGGCTCCTGATCTGTCGAAGAGTCGACGAGAGAGGTTGCACTTTTGCTAATTACAACCGTACCCCTTGAGCCCACGATCACAGGGTGCTGAGTCCCGGAGAGCATAATGGAAATTATTGAAAGGAGTCGTCTGGCCGAAACTGAAGAAGCCATCTACAGGAAGGTGGCGTTACGACTGCTCCCCATTCTCTTTTTCAGCTACATCCTCGCCTATGTCGACCGGGTCAACGTTGGCTTCGCAAAACTTCAGATGTGCCGGGAGCTCAACCTGAGCGAGACTGCCTATGGCACCGGAGCCGGCATATTCTTCATCGGCTATCTCCTCTTTGAAATTCCGAGCAACATCATTCTCGCAAAAATCGGCGCCAAAGTGTGGATAGGCCGCATCATGATAACCTGGGGGCTGGTTGCGCTCCTTCAGGTACTGGTCTCCGATGAACACACCTTTTACCTTCTCCGCTTTTTGCTTGGCGTTGCCGAAGCCGGTTTTTTCCCGGGAATCATTCTCTATCTGACCTTCTGGTTTCCGGCCGCCTACCGAGCCGGGATGGTAGCCTGGTTCATGACCGCCGTAGCAATTGCCGGTGTCGTCGGCGGGCCGATCTCAGGCTGGATTCTTCATTCGATGGACGGTTACCATGGACTGCAGGGTTGGCGGTGGCTTTTTCTGCTCGAAGGATTTCCATCGATCCTCATGGGTATAGCGGTCCTTTTTTATCTGGACAATTTGCCGAAAGATGCCAACTGGCTGTCGAATGACGAAAAAGAGCTGCTTATAAGGCGACAACAGCATGAAGAAGCGGCACTGTTGGCGTCGTACCGCTCAAGCCACTCTGCAGGGAGCGCCTTCTCAAATCCGAAGGTCTGGGTACTGAGCCTGATCTATTTCGCGATTGTCATGGGGCTGTACGGAATCTCCTTCTGGCTCCCGCAGATCATCAAGGAGACGATCACCACCGACCAAATGGCGATCGGCTGGATCTCTGCCGTCCCGTGGCTGGTATCGTCAGTCGCCATGGTTGCAAACGGAATTCATTCCGACAGGAGCGGTGAACGCAGATGGCACATCGCCCTCCCCTGCCTTGCCGCCACAGCAGCCTTCGCAATCAGCGCCATGCCTTCGGTTAACGGCTGGTATGGTATTATGGCACTCTGTATTGCAACCGCCGGCATCATGTCGGCACTCTCCTGCTTCTGGTCCCTGCCCTCCGGCCTCCTTGCAGGAAATGCCGCAGCCGCCGGAATCGCCCTTGTCAACTCCTTCGGCAATACGGCAGGCTATGCAAGCCCTGAAGCGGTCGGCATCATCCGCGACGCCACAGGCCACAGCATGACTCCGGTACTTTATCTGTTCTCGGCATCAATGCTGGTTGCCGCCATACTCGTTCTTCTGGTGACCAGGACAGAGCCTCAATAATAGCATAATGAACCTTAGCCATCGACACCCTCCACTGGCCCCGAATGGACCGGATTGGCATTCATATTGACCAGTCTGTCCAGAATCACCGCTACCGGCACTCGTCAATAAAGGCTAAAATTCTTCTTAATAGTAAGTTGCCATACAAAAACAGCAACAAATCGTTTTGAAGATCAACCCATTCCCTCCTGGCGATTTATCTCCTTAAGCAACTCCTGTTTTCAAGCATTCCGCTTGTTTTCGGCGCAACGAGCGTCATAAAGCATGTGAGTAATTTATTATGATGTTTAACTACGATGTACGATGAAAAAGTCTTTCAGTTGGCGAATCCTTACCAGTTTCGGCCTGTTTCTATCCTTTATGATACTGCTCGTTTCGGGCGTGATCCTCTATGTATATCCGGCCGGAGGCGGCGCCGGGATTATATCTGAATTCTTTGGCCTTACCAAGCCGGCATGGCTTAACCAGCACATTATATTCGGTCTGGTCTTTACCCTTTTCTCCCTGTACCACCTGTTTTACATTAACTGGACCCCATTTCTGTCGTACCTGAAAAAGAAGAAAAACGAAGGATGGCAACGACCTGCCGAACTGGTGACGACAATCGTTTTGACAACGTTTGTGGCAATCGGCACCTACACCCACCTGCAGCCGTTTCCAGCCATCCTGGGTACAGGAAGGGCAATTGCCGGCTCACTGGAGCAAAAAAGTGATGAAACACCGGTCACCAATGAGAATGCAACGGCATATGTTGAACGATCCAACAGACACGGCGACGACCAGGAGCATTATGACGAGAGACATGCATCTGCGCGCCTGGCCTCGCGCTGGCAGGAGCCACAGGAAACCGGCAGCCCAAGTTTCAATTCCGGTGCAGGCAATAACGACACCCCGTCAACCAACAACGGAGCACCCGACGACGAACTGCATCGCACGACCAGGCGAAGCTGCGCCTCATGCCATTGAGAATCGGATAGTGATTATGAGGCTTGCCTGAAGGAAGCCCCAGCAAGAAGGCCGGGAGTTCGACAAAGCTGCCGGCCTTTGCCATTTCAGACCGTTGCCCTTTTTGAAGAACCGTGAAGCTCGATGGTTCACATAGCCCCAAGCAATGAGATCAAATCCTCACAAGATCATGCATTATGGGTTATGCACGAAAGCGCATGACTAAGGTAGTCCACGTTTTGTGGCAACATCAAAGAACCACCGAGTCGCGGGTTGATCTCAAATACCTTCATATTGCCATCAGCATCTATCTTGTAATCAACATTGCACGGGCCATTGTATCGGAGCGGAGCAAGCATTTTCTCCATCTGGCTTATGGCTGACGGCGATGCGCTCGATGGCCTCATGGCTTTCACATTATCGGGAGTTCTTATCTCCATCGCGGAAAACATCTCGTACTCAAACGTAGAACTCCACAAAATCCGTCCATCCTTACAGATGCAATGGGTGACATACTCGAATTCACCCGGCATCAGCTCCTCCACCACATATTTCTGGGTCCTCCACTCATCCGTCAAAAGCAGGGATTCGAAATGCTCCCTCGAACGAACAATCTCAATCCCCCGGCCCGAGTTCAAATCCTCCCTTTTCAAAACAACCGGCCAGACGATTTCATCAATACTGTCGTAGTGCCTAAGAACAAGCGAATCAAGATTGTTTTGAGCAACATAGGCGGCGAATTCAGCCTTGTTAGCCAATAATCCCAAAGCACGTTTACCAGGAACAAGGGAGTGATATTTTTTGGGACATTTCGCGATATGATTCTCCATCAGCGGAATAATGACGGTATGGTAATCGCCTTTATCCGCCATGATCAAACGCAGTTTTTTGCGGGACGATACATTGCAGACCATCTTCACATCAGGAAGCAGGGACCAGACCGGAGCTTCTGGCGCAAGTGCACTCATCCATACAGGACAATGGCTGCCAAAAATAATGACACGGAGAGGCTTATGCTTGCCGCTGCGAATGTTCTGAACCACCCTGTTCAGCAAAAACAGGCCGCACACAACAACCAACAGCGTTACAAGCAAAGGCCTTGATACTGTCAATATCCCACAAACCATCATCATATAACCAACTGAGTCAACAAGAATTCAAGCCCCGGGTTCCAGCCCAGAAATTACAGATCCAAACAGGTAATTCCCATCTATTTGTTGCCTTATAAAATCAAATACGGATAACCGGAAAATCCGTACAAACCCTATGAAAAATCCCCCCTCACATTCATGCCCGTGCATACAACGGCCCGGCCGTATCGGGAATCTGTTCGCAAAGCATTTTGCCCCTGGTTTACCAGCGCCAGTCGAAGAAGGAATGGAGTTCATTGCTTCCAATACCCGATACATTTAGTAATTTCCGATGTCTTATTCCACCATGCCATCGAACCCGACTGAAATGCACCTGGCAGTTTCACCACCGGCACGGTCAGCTCCCCGGTCATGCACCCCGACATTGAACCTTTATCGACAAACGCCAGTACCTCTTCGTCATGAGCAACGACCCGATCTACATCTTCCGTAAAACCTGGGGTACCTACCAGAAGGTCATCAGCCATAACCTTATGTACCACAAGGAGATCACTGCTGCCGTCAGGAAACTGTTCCAGGCCCACCCCGGACCGCTGAACATTATCGACCTGGGCTGCGGGGACGCCGCCCATATCGGCAAGATCCTGAAACCGGGGCAGGTTGCGGAGTATTGCGGATGTGACCTCTCACCCTACGCCCTCGATGTCGCCCGAAACAACCTGGAACCTTTCGGAGTCCGAGTAAACCTGCTCTGCAAGGATATGATCGCCGTACTGAAAGAGGCACCGGCGAACCATTTCGACCTGGTATACTCCGGCTATGCCCTGCACCACCTGCCAGTCGAGGCCAAGCAGGCATTTTTCACCCAGTGCCGTCGAGTCCTTCGCGAAAACGGTTGCGTGGTCCTGGTGGATGTCATGCGTGTGGAGGGACAGGAGCGACAGGAGTATCTCGTCGATTACAACGAGGCGGTGGCCAACCAGTGGGACGCGCTGAGTCGTGCGGAACGGGACGAGGTCCAGGAGCATATCAGGAACTGCGATTTCCCCGAAACCCCCTCACTCCTGCAGTCTCTGGCTGAAAACGCCGGGCTGAAAAACAGCCGCAAGCTTGAGAAGCGGACATGGCACGAAGCCTGGTGCTACCAGAAGTAGGCCAAAACCGGAACAGCGTTTCAGCAAAAGATTGCCGTCAGGCGAAATCGACGACCACGATCTCTAAAAATGCCATGTGGTCAGAACCTGATCGTGTAAGTACCATAAACAGATGTGGTACTGCTGTTACTGAAGCCTTCTTCCCTGTACATGGCGGTGATTGCAAGATCTTGCCTGTTATCAATTGATACTGTGGTACCAAGGCTGGCAACAGGTCGTGTCTTGTTGATGTTGGTGTTGAATACGATTGGGTTCAGGCCTGAAATGATTGAACTGGTCGCCGTGTAATTAGCCCTTCTATTGTTCGCATCATGTTCAACCCCTGCACTGCCATTTAATGAAACCCTGTCAGTAAGCTTGCCTGCAAAACGAATACCAGCCAACAGCGTCGTGGCGGTTTGTCTGAGGTTGGTATACGATAGAGGTGCGGTTACCGTGTCACTTGCCGCTTCTGTGTAGCCACCTGCTTTCACATCGGTATAACGAATGCCGGCATAGGGCGTTGCAATCCAACTGCCCTTCATATCAACCCCATAGCTGCCAACCAGAGCGACGGCCTGGCTGATAAGTTTTGTCGAACCGGAACCCGGGTCAGAAGTCCCGACCACTGGACGGGTAATGGTCAAGTCTGAATCATGGTAACCAGCGGCTACCTTCACTTGCGCCCCTGAACCATCCTGTCTTGCCTGCCATACTCCAAAGGCGCCGAATAAAGGGTTGTGTTGCCTCAGCTTAATGCCGGCAGGTAAAGATGATGATAAGCCCTGGTCGAGAGACAACCCTACTCGCACATTTTCATTCACACGGTAACCGCCAATGACCAAAGCCCCTGTGCCATATCTACTGTAACGACCACCGGTAGAAACACTGAAATTGTGCTTGTCAAGCAGTGAGGAGTCATAATTCAAACCATTGTTGATGACTGAAGTTTCCAGGTTGAAGATGCTTTGCAGTACCTGGGCATTGTTCGCCAATGATTGCTGGGTATCGACGGTTGAAGCCCGGAGTGTCAGGTATGCATTATTGGCGTCATAAGTCAGGTAGTAATCCAATGGGCTATAGGTGGATAAATTACCCGAGGCGCTTGAGAATGTGCCGCTTAAACCAGATGAGGTCAGCAGTGTGTAAGTTTTTTTGGTGTAAGTCCCGCTGCCGGCATCAATGGTAAAACTTCCGGCAAGGCTCGCCGTGCCGGTGACGGCCAAAACGCTGTTGGCAACAGGCGTAATCGAAGTGGTGAGATTGCCTCCACTGTTTTGCACATAATTGCCGCTGACCATTAACGTTCCAATCGAACCTCCGGGAGCGACTGTTCCGTTATTGGTCACCGTGCCACCAATACCACCGTGACCAGCCAGTGCAGCGCCGGAAGAGACGGTCACATTACCAAGCAACCGGGCAGAGTTATCGGCTTCCGATGATCCCACAATCAAGGTTCCACCACTAGCTACCGTTGTACCGCTCGTGAAGGTATTACTCCCGTTCATGCTGGTAGTCCCACCAAGCACATTCAGATTCTGAAAATTGAGGATAGTCCCTCCGGCAAAGCTCTGTGTGCCATTGGTTTGCAGGGTGTTGGTGCCCGAGCCAGCGTCGATGGTTCCGATGACCGTGCCGCCAAAGAGCTGGACAGTATCATTTCCCTGACCTAAAGCGATTGCTTTGCCGCTGCTGCTTCCATCAATGCTCCCACGGTTGGTCACGGTAATGTTGGGGTTGGTGGGGACATTATCGGAGCGAACCCATATCGCCGCATTGGTTGCCCCTCCACCCTGGATTGTTGCCCCACTATTGTTGTTGATCTGCACAGTAAAGCCACTGCCGCTGGCTGGACCTTCCACTGCGATAGCCGAATCGGAGTCGCCGCGAATCAGGCCACCGGCATTATTGTTGACAACAGCGTTCCCATAGATGGCCTCACGTGTTCCCGCGAGCGCGCCGGTCGTGATATCATTTCCCGAAAAGGTGATGCCGCGGCCTACCGCGTTGGTATTGCCTGAAGCGACTAGCCCTTCAATGGTACCGGAGTTGATCACGGTGCCGCCGCCAATAGTGATTCCCTCACTTTTAGCCACACCATCTGCCGGAATTGTGAAGGCGTTTATTGAGCGGATGATCCCGGTATTGGTAATGTTGGCGATCCCGTCTACATCAATACCATCACCGTCACGGCTGAGCAGATTGCCACTGAAATCATGGCCATTTCCCGTAATCGTGCCGTTATTGATGATGGTTGCGGTCTGGAGTCCACTTAAACCATCGAGATTGATGCCTGAACCATTGTCCCCCTGGATGGTGCCGCCGAGATTATTGGTGATGGTTGTGGTAAAGGCTATGTCACTTCCCGGACCGCCGGTGATACCATGGCGAGCCCCCTCAATAAGGCCGCTGCCGGGAGTGGAAGGGGTTGCCGGGCTCCAATTATTTGCGTTGACGACGGTAACGCCCGTATTGCTCTGCACGTCCACACCATCACTGCTTGAGCCGTTCGTCGATGTCGATATTATTTGTCCGGAATTATTGACAAGGCCATTCACGCCAGGTCGAACCACGTCGGCTTGCGACGCCTGCATGTTACCTGTGGCAAAGTTATTGACGGTATTGGCGCCGGTTGTGATCGCATTGAAATCTGCCACCTGAGATCCTCCGGCGGATGGATTCAATGAAGTCATGGTACCGTAGTTATTCAATATCACGCTGCCACCAGCCTTGTTCATCTGGATAACATCCGCATTTGCCGATTGAATCAGTGCGGTCGAATTGGTGAGACTGCCGTTATTGATAACCAGGCCGGTCACGCCAGTGTTATCGTAGATTACCCGACCGGTGCCGGTCTGGTAAATCCTGCCGTTGTTGTTAAGCGTCTCGTTGCTTCCGGTAATGGTTATTGCGACAGTTGAGCCACTGACTGAAAGGGTTCCCGTTGCGTTGACGGTACCGGTTTGTCCTGCAGTGGCTCCGAGGGTCTTCGCTGCCGTGTCAGTGACGCCATCGTTGACAGTAAAGTCGGCTGCCCATGCACTCGTGAAAGCTATCTGGAAAGAAAGGGCAAAGCCAATAATGATAATACGTGGGTATGAGTGGCTCATATTGTTCTTTCTACGATCGTTTATAAAAAATGATTTACTCCATTGCTGTTAACAGCATGAACGATCGAACAATGTGCCAATAAATCTTGTTAAGATTATGTTAAACAAACAGTTCCAGAGACCTTACCATCCTATGAATGTTACGGCTCTGTAAATATCAATGGACTGGTCGCAAACCCTGCCTTCAGGCTGACCGATAAAGGGTACAGCCGCAACACAGAATTACGGGCGCCGCTAAAAAATGGATCTTTGAAACATTCTTTCAGCCGGAGAATCCGGCACATGGCGATAAAAGCGCAACGACCAGAGAGGCTCAGGGGAGGAAATTAGGGGCGAGTCTTTACTAACAAAGGGATGTGTCACCTACTCTTCGTTCTCTTACAGAAATGGAATCGTACAGGAATACCGTTTAAGTTGCAGATAACCCCGTCAGGCGAAATCGACGACCATGATTTCCATCCGATCGGAGAGTTGCGCACTTTGCAGAGTGTCGTGAAGGTTCGCATCGTCGCTGGCCTCGACCCGTCTTACAAACTCCGGATACCCCTTCAAATGACGCTCGAAAAGAGCCTCGTCCAGAAGCTGGCCGCCGGTAGCCACCGCTGCCCGGTTGTGGAAAATGAGCACCTTCACGGGCAAATCCTGGTGGAACGCCTCATGGAGACCCAGGTGCCCGGCCGCCGTGAAGGTCCAGTCCCCGGTGATCGCCCACGCCTTGCGCGCACCGGCGCTGAGCGCTCCGGCCGCCATGGTTATGCTCCCTCCGTAGTAGGTCGTCGCATCGACAAGGCTGTAGGGAGGGCAGACGAACAGGCTGCTGGTGCCAGTATCGCCCATGATGAAATCGATCTGGCTTCGAAGGCTCTGCAAAACATCGAATACCGGCATGTAGGAGCGGATGGCTGCATGGAACTTCTCCGGAAGGCCGTCCGGAATCACCGGGAGCTCCGGACGGAGAATCACCCGCCAGTCGCGGCCGGCCAGTTTCGCCTCTGCGACCTGGTGAGGGTAATTGCTGTTGCCTGGAAAAAGAACGTGACGAAGCGGGTCGCTCTCTGGAGCCACAACCTTTCGGACAGGCATGAATGAATTAGGCGGCGCAGGAATGTAACCGGCAAGGTCATCGTCCTCCACAACAAGCACCACCGGCATCCCCATCGATTCGGAACGGCCGTAGGCGTCGATAATTCCAACGTACACCTCATCGGGGCCAAGGTGCCGGAACGGCAGTTTCGTCCCTGCGACAAGGGCGGTCGAATCGAAGATCGTATCGGAGGAGCGCCCCTCCCGGTCCGCAGCGACAATGACAACCAGCCCCCCTTCGGCCCCGAAGCTCCACGCATCGACCATCGCGTTACCCGCCTTGGCAAAACCGTGCGCCTTGATGACCACTGCACTGCGCTGCCCGGTGAGTGAAGCTCCCATGGCCATCCCCATCGCGACCTCTTCATGGTAGTGATAGGGCTTTTCCCGCCCTGAAAACCTCTTCCATGCCTCGAAAATCGAAGCTGCACCGGTAGCAGGAACACAGTTCACCACCGAAACCCCGGCATCAACCAACGCCCGCCCGGCAGCTTCAGCAACAGTTACCTGGCCAGGGGCTGCACCCTGCATTTTTTTAGGATCAAAGGATACAGTCATAGCTGACGATGAATCCTGATTGTTCTCGAATAGATACCGAAACCGACCATCCTGAAACCCGTTCGACTTTCAAAGGATTTTGAGGCTAGTGACATCAGACTGCATGGCAAATAAAAAATGTACATAATTTTCCAACACGACGGCTTTTCCGATGAGTTCCGAAGGAATGACAAACCTGCTATAGCTTTTTTGTCAACGTGGTCACTTTCGCCCCATTCCCCCAAAACGCAAAAGGACCGCCTTCACGGGCAGTCCTTTCACTGTTATCCACCCCTTAGGGAATGGCTTTTCTCTTCAGGCTCAGAAGTAGTAATGCGCACCCAGGGAAACATACGTACCGTTGAGGTTTACATCGATGTCCCTGCTGTCATCGCTGTAGTTGGCGTTGTGGAATTTGTAACCAACTTCCCAGTTAAGACCGAGCTCCGGAATTTCGGCAAAATTAAACTCAGCACCTACCAGCGGGCCATAGGTATAAACAGAGATATCGCCGGGCAGGACATTCTTGTCATCCTTTTTGGCACCTATCGAGCCGATACCGCCTTCGAAGCCCAGATAGAACTTGCTATGATCCTTGACGACCGGAGCGTACAAGACTTTAGCCGATGCCAAAAACAGATCACCCTTAATATCAATGTCCTCAGTAGCACTGTCAACACCGACAGAACCGTAGAATACGTTCAATTCGGAACCGACATTTTTTGTAAACCAATAACGGGAGCTGATACCCTGCAATACATTACCAGCAAACACACCTTCATAACCAACGCTGGCCTTACGGACATTAAGGGGTTCAGCAGCTGATGCACTCCCTGCTCCACAAATCAGGGCAAGAATTACTGCGGAAATCGTCTTCTTCATTTTCATTCTCCTTTTTTTTGTTTTATAAAGGCAACCATACTTATTGCCACTATTGATTCAATTCGGCTGAAATAAGGAAACATGAAAGAACACCTGAATAACGATCAATAAATAACCAGGATCCATATGCGACATACGGATCCTGGCCAACCAACAGCCACACACCCAAGGTTACCACAACCCCCAGCTGTTTAGAACATTTCCACTTTAGCCCACTGTCCGAGAATCCCTTTTTTTAACGGGAAAGCCGCCCGTATGTAAAACAGGCTGTCTTTAATGATGAACGTTCATACCAATAACAAATCACCTATACCTATACATAGCCACCTTATCCTTAGTTGCGACATTATCATCATCACAATCAATAGTATGCTAATTATTCAAAAAATACAAAAAAAACAGATGTATAACGTCCGTAACAGCGAGTAAGGCCCCCTCCCCCTCAAGTCGATTACTGTTTTCCGTTCCGAACGTAACACTCGACAGCATCGTCAAGAAACCGTGTAAACTGAACTGACCATATGGGCCATTTGATTAATCCTAAAACATTGTCGATGCCGGTTGATTTGACGATCTGCCCGGCCTGATTGGCGCAGGAGGTCAGTCATTTCTCTTCGGGCGGAATCATTACAGGAGTTCCCCATCGATTCTGCAAAAGTTCAGGCGTCAATGATTGCACGATATACCTCATCGACCACCGGGTGCTTGAACGGCAGTTTGGTTGCGGCAAAAATGGATTCCTGATTTTCGAGCGCGAAGGTTTCTCCCATTTCATCTGAAGGCATTACATTTGAAGAAACGATTGAAAAACAACCATGGCTGCTATTCGAACAATAGCGCAGATGGGGCACCCGATTCTGCGACAGGTGAGCACCGGCATTGTCTGCATGGAGGATCCCGACATCCGGTTGCTTGCTAACGACCTGTTGGAAACTGCTATACAATCGAAAGGTGTCGGGCTGGCCGCGCCCCAGGTATTCGAATCGCTCCGCATGATTGTCATTGCCTCCCGTCCCAGCGTTCGCTATCCCCATGCACCTGAACTCCCGCCTGTCGTCATGGTCAATCCGGAATTGCTCTGGGCATCGAATGAAAAGGAATCGGGCTGGGAAGGATGCCTGAGCATACCCGGCCTGCGCGGCCTGGTTCCCCGGCACCTGAGGATAGGGGTCAGATATTTGACGATGGATGGGGAAGAAAAGGACGTGGAGTACGAAGGTTTCCCTGCCCGGGTGTTCCAGCACGAATTCGACCACCTTCAGGGAGTGCTCTTCATCGACCGCCTGGAAAGCCTGAACGACCTCGTCACCGAGCAGGAGTACCAACGCAGACTGACGGAAAAGCTGTAGAGTTTAGCGGAAATAATCTTTTTTAACGAACCGCTGAATGACGATTAGTTTCAGCAGTCACTTACGTCCGCCAAATCTTATGATCTTATGCTCTTTGCTTGCCTGATCTTGACAATGTTATAGTTGATCTTTAACAACATTAATATAGAACCTGACAACATAAGCTTACCGCAAGGAAAAGCGTAAGTGTAATATATAATATGAGATAACTGTTATTTGGAGCCAGTTCTTTTGCGCTTACTGTACAACATCCCCTACTCTTCGACTCCGCTTTATGAAGAAACAGCACGATGCATTAAATGAATCAGGCTGGAACGACTGGTTCGAGCAAAGGGCGGAATGCAAAGAAACCGATACAATCGCACGCGTTGCGGCGGTCGATCGTGATCAGTTACTGCTCGTGGATCAGACCGGCCATTTCAGGGCAAAGCTGGCCGGCAGATATCTGCACCGTCATCACTTGTCCCATGAACTTCCGTGCGTGGGCGACTGGGTGTGTGTAGAAAAACAGTCGGGCGACGGCCTCGGAGTTGTCCATATGCTTCTGGAGCGACGAAGTTCCCTTCGCAGAAAGTC
>JAAXXK010000017.1 GCA_013334525.1 Chlorobiaceae bacterium | reverse complement strand
TCAACGACGATGCCACCAGGCCGCCGACGTCAACACGTGCCGTTTTCCCGAACAGTATGCCTGATGGATTGACCAGCATCACCTGACCGGTCGCGGAGAGCGAACCCAGGATCTGGCTGGGGTTCTGGTCGCTGATCCGGTTGAGCGCCGTTGACGATGCGCTGGGCTGATTGAAGCGAACACCCGCATTCTGGCCGATGTTGAACGTGCTCCAGTTGGCAATCAGCTGTTGCGTAGCCTGATTGATCGTCATCTGGGAACCGCTGGTGGATATGGTCGCGTTGCCGGCCGCTATCTGACCACCGGTAGGCAAGGCTCCGGGATCCAGCGCAAACGCAGGAGATATGGTCGCCAGCAATGCGCCAAAGCTCAGGGCGCCAACCGTAAATATCGGGCATCCTTTCGCCGAGGCCTTTTCGGAGACGACTATCCACTTCTCCTTTACGGAAGACCAGATGATGCGAAATACCTTATTCATGGAGAATTTCTATTTACGCCCCTTGTCGAAGCAAGGACAAGAAAATGCCCTTGCCCGATTCTCATGAATAACGAAAACGGCAACGCCAACGTCCACTCTGAACGCCTGCGTTGCCCAAGATATAGAGCATATATACGGGAATCAACGCAACTATTTGGCTTTGAACACATAGCCTGTTCTTACATCTTCTATTATTGATAGTCGCTCAGAAATACATCAAGGCCTGAAGCCAGTAACGACTTCTATCACTCTTGCCATCAGAATCGGTGCCATCTGTTGCACTTCGACCTGGATTTACGCCAATAACGTGTGCCCAGCTTGCCTTCAGGGTAAACCTGCTTGAGTAATTGTATGAAAGCCCTACGCCAGCCCCCTGCAACCAATAAACATTTCGCTCACTTGCAGTTCCAAAAAAAGTGGTAATCCGATCTCTCTCAACCCTTATCTGACCTGCATCGAAAAAGCCGGAAATCTGTATGCCTCCACCTAAAGCCTCAACCGGTAAATTGTAACGAAAATCAACGTTTATAAGTTGCGCCTGATCTCCTGAAGCTTCGCCTAACGGATAGGCGCGAACACCGTATGGACCGCCAAGAGAAAACTTTTCGCTGGAATCAAGATTCTGGGCAGCAAGCTGAGCTGTCCAGGAAACGTTCAGTGTTGCCCTGTCTGCAATTCGCTGAATTCGCGACATGGTGATGTTAAATCGGGAGTATAGACCTGAAGTAAGAGATATTGGCGTAAAATTCATCAGGGGATTCATTTCACCGGTTGTCATCCCCACGCTCCAGGCGTTATATCCTCCTCCAAAAACGGAATCGTAACGATCCCCGTTCAACCCGAGAGATATATATCGGGACTCCCTCTCCCTGTATGTCACTCCCGAAACATCGTCTTCAAATTTACGATAACCATAATTGAAACTGGACATCACGCTACCATTGCGGCCACGAAGAATCGGGTAACTCAAGCCTGCTTCAATAGCGCGGCTTTTACCGGCATAACCGAAAACAGCCAGTTCACGACCCAACTTGTAGTGCATGGCCGAATAGGCGACATTGCCTCTGAGCCCATCAAACAAAACAGGGAAACCGTAGGCGATCTTCCCGTCCCTCATCCCTTCGGTTTCGGTACCGGTCAGCGTCAGTTTATCCCCATAACCGGAAAGATCGTTGACTGAAACTGCTACATTGGCACGCCATGTCCCGGTATAGCGGTTGCCTTGATTGTCACCCATAATGATTGCTGACAACAGGGGACCTTCGGTGACGGCAACATCAACCCTGCTGGTTCCCGGAGCCGATCCCTGAACAAGCGAAGCTTTTGCATTCACACCCGGCAGGTCGTTCATGAGAAGCACCGACCGTTCGAAACCCTGTTCGTTCAGTGTCTGGCCCGGAGCAACTGACTGGTCACCCAATGAGTGGAGAACACCCATTCTTATCCTGGCTCCCTTTTCCAGGTTGAAATGAATAGATCCATCGCTTTTGCCCTGCTCTATCTCTATGAGAATGATACCGGAAGTAATATCCTGCTTCGGCAGATACGCCCTTGAGAGGAACCACCCCTTCTCTTTAAGGCCAGCTGTAAGCTTTTCCGTCAGAATCTGAAGATCACCGAAAGAGAGGTTTTTCCCGATGGAACCTGCAACCCGATCCTTGAGTTCCGATTCGCTGACAATACCCTCGTTTCCCTTGAAGGTGAATCCCTTGACCAGCACCCGTAAAGCGGTTTCATCAACCGGCGCCACCGTCTTTTCCTTTTCAGGGTTGGGCAATTGATCAGGAAGAAGCTGCCGTTGAGGTAGCTGCTCACGGAGAATGCTCCCTGCATCCGGCAGTGAGGCATCCGGCAGGATCACAGCATAAAGACTTGGTGTCAAAAGGACTATTATCGCAATACTTAACCTGAAAATCTTTGAATACATCGGTAGTCCGTATTTTTATAATCGATGACAAATAAATACCTCTATACACGTATATAAATTTAATAAAATTAAGTGAATATACCCAAGCCTTATATACATACACATTACAGCAAACAAATTAATAACGTAATAGCTCTATTTACTTCAGGGGAAAGACGCTTTTATAATGCGTATATAAAGCACATCCTTCCACCCGCCCACATTAATCCATCATAATTACGCCAAATAATCAATCATTATCACCCAAAAGTGGGCATTTATATTTCAAAATCATCATATAAAACCAGGTCAGCTTGCATCGTGGAATTAATGTGAAAATGAGTTCCTGGGACAATACGGGTTTTCGACGGCTAAATGCGATGAATTGAAAAAAAACCCTTCTCGATCCGTAATACTTTCAGGTGGCAGGGGAAACGCGGCTCCCTGCATTAAAGCATTTCATTAGCAACTCCAATCAAATATCGACCATGAATACCAAAAAGATCATATGGGGTCTTGCGGCCTCTATTGCCATGAGCGGCGCTTTCGGAACCGTCACCATGGCTGAAGCTGGCCCGAAAGGCCTTGCGACCCATTCCGCTCCTGCTGAACCGGGAGCCAGGGGATCGAGAGCGCACAAGGTGATCAAAAAGAAACACCATAAGGCCCCACACAAAAAGCATCACAGAAAACATCACAGGAAGCATGTAAGGTAATCGCTCGCTCACGGGCACACCATCGGAGCCTCCATCGGTCGGTAAACAAAAGATTTACCGACTGACGGAGGCTCCGACGTTTTATTTTAAAATCAAAAGCCTATGACCTTTTCTGCCATGTCGTGCAGGATGCATCCATCAATGAAAGGAAAAATCACTACCCGGAACTGATCGGCCCCCGCTCGGTTGTCACAACAGAATCGGAACTCTTCCAAAAAACCTATTAAATTGACTTTACAGCCAGATCAAAGCCTTTTTTAAAGGCTTTCAGGTCATGATGGAATCTAAATGAGTCAAAGGAGACATTGAGGTTGAACGAGACACAAAATCTTCAAGACAGGCTTGATCTTTCTGAAGCAAAAAACCGCCTGAATAACCTGGTGGCAATAAGCGTAGCCATCATTTCAGTGTTCATGGGAATTACCAAGGTTAAGGACGACAATATCGTCCAGGCCATGATCCAGGTAAAATCGGACTCTGTAGACCGATGGAACGAATATCAGTCGACAAGGATCAAGACCCATATGGCTGAGCTGGGACTGAACCAGGTCAAGGCTTTACAGGCAATTCAACACGGTCCTCAAAACATTGAGCTAACAACCCAGCAGAAAAGCTACGAAAACGCCCTCCTGCATTACCGTACTGAAGGCCCCGCATTAAGCAAACTGGCTAAGGGACTCGAGAAGCAATATGACGACCTGAATTACCGTGACGACCAGTTTGACCTTTCAGATGCAGCTCTCTCCATGTCGCTGGCAATACTGGCAATAACCTCTCTTACAGGAAACCGTAAACTTTTCGCCTTTGCCTGGATTTTCGGAGGTTTCGGTCTGATCATGGGGTTGGCTGGGCTGGTCGGACTTGCGTTGCACCCGGACACGATCATCAAACTCCTTTCGTGATCTTGTTCGATCGCAACAGGCTCTCCTTGAATCTGAACGAAACATTTCATTTTTCCATTACATGTGCCGATCCTGTCTTTGATAAGGAGCCGTGCTGATAAGACAACTCCATATGCGTAATAACCTGCTGATCGTCCTGAATATCGACCATGAAGGCCCAGGCATCCTTGCTGAGCTTCTGGAAGAGTACTCGCTGGGCTTTGAACTATGCGACCTGTCAAAAGGCGACCTGATCCCTGATACCCGTGACTACCGGGCCGTCGTCATACTCGGAGGTCCACAGAGCGCCAACGATACAAGCCCTCTCATCCTTCATGAACTGCAACGCATTCGCGAAACAATCGATGCCGGCGTACCCTACCTTGGCATATGCCTGGGTCTCCAGCTGCTTGTCGCTGCCAAGGGCGGCTCTATCGTGCCCTGCCGGCCAAAAGAGATCGGCTTCCACGAACCGGATGGATCACCGTTCATGGTGCAGCTGACATCGGAAGGGAGACAGGACGGGCTGTTTCGGGGATTGCCCGAAAACCTCAGGGTTTTTCAGCTCCATGGCGAGACGGTGATCCCCGGAGCCGATATGACTCTGCTCGCGACAGGCAAAGGCTGCAAATACCAGGTTTTGAGAATCGGCACAAACGCATGGGGATTGCAGTGCCATTTCGAAATGACCGGCACCATGTTCGAAAGCTGGATCGGTATCGACCCGGACCTGAAGGCGATGGACAGGGATGGACTGCTGCTTGAATTCAACCGGATCAGGGATGAATACCGGGCGACAGGCCGAACGATCCTGCTGAATTTTCTTGGCGTCACCGGCCTTATCAACAGCTGACAGGAGACTTGTGATAAATACCACCCCCATGATCGACCAGCGACGCACCAGAAAACTGAACCTGAAAGCGGACGGATTGGGACCGGTCGTCTACTGGATGTCACGGGACCAGCGCTTCCGGCACAATTGGGCTCTACTTTACGCATGCCACAAAGCCAACGAACTTGGCCGTCCGCTCGAAGTGATCTTCACACTCGCCCCCTGTTTCCTCGGTGCCTCAAAACGGCATTACGACTTCATGTTCAAGGGGCTCCGTGAGGTAGAAACGTCACTGCGGGACGCAGGGATTCCTCTGACCGTCCTTGCCGGCGAACCGGGCCAAACGATATCGAGCTACGCTTCACACCTCGGGGCAGGTGTCGTGGTGACCGACTTTTCTCCATTGAAACCAGTTCGCGACTGGAAAAACAGGGCTGCCGCTTTGCTGCCGTGCGCTTTTTATGAGGTGGATGCCCACAATATCGTTCCCTGCTGGAAAGCATCTCCCAGGCAGGAGTTCGCCGCAAGAACGATCAGGCCGAAACTCGAAGCCCTTCGAGACACCTTTCTTACAACGTTCCCTCATCCGGAAGCCGTTTATCAACCCGATACCCTCAGTCGCCCGGCCGTGCTTTGGGAGGAGTTTGCCGACATGATCGAAGCGGACAATTCGGTCATACCGGTCAGCGATCTGGAACCGGGTGAGCGGGCTGCGGAAAAACGTCTGCGGCAGTTCCTCGATCATGGCCTGGACGATTATGCGAAAGGACGAAACGATCCGAACGCCGGTTGCGTCTCAGGACTGTCACCCTATCTCCATTTCGGCCATGCGAGCGCCCAGTATGCCGTCTACCAGGCTTCGTTGAGCAGCTCATCACAGGAAAGCCGGGACTCATTTATCGAGGAGCTGTTTGTCCGCCGGGAACTCGCCGAGAACTACTGTTTCTACAACAGCAATTACGACAGCTTCGACGGCATCCCTGACTGGGCAAAGGCAAGCCTCATGAACCATGCGGCCGATCACCGGGAATACAGCTATAAGGCCGCGCAGTTCGACAGGGCGGAAACACACGATCCACTCTGGAACGCGGCCCAGATATCGCTGGTCGAAACCGGCATCATACATGGATATATGCGGATGTACTGGGCCAAGAAGATTCTGGAATGGAGCGCCACTCCTGCCTCGGCATTCGACATCGCGCTTTGGCTTAATGATCGATACGCTCTCGACGGGCGTGACCCCAATGGATACACCGGTATAGCATGGTCGATAGGAGGAGTGCATGACAGGCCATGGTTCGACCGTCCGGTTTACGGGAAAATCCGGTACATGAACGCCTCCGGATGCGCAAGGAAATTCGATGTCCCGCGTTATATCGCATCATTTTCCGACAAGAATAATCCGGCTTGACCTGACAGGCAAAATTCTCGCCAGACATAAAAAAAACCGGGTTCCATCCTGCAAAAGAGAGAACCCGATTCGATTTTGTGCGATCAAGCGTATGCGATCAAGCCAAGGTCAGATCGATAGTACGCCTGGTCATATCTACTTCATGCACCTTGACCTTCAGTCGCTGGCCAACCTGCAGACGCCGTTTCTTGCGCTTGCCAACCAGTGAGTAAGTCGTCTCGTCATACTCGTAGTAATCGTCGTTCAGGTTCCGCATATGAACCAGGCCTTCGATGGCGAAATCGACCATCCTGACATAGATACCGTATTCAGTTGCACCCGAGATGATTCCGGCGTATACCTTGCCAAGATGTGCAGACATGTACTCGACCTGCTTCAGCTTGACCGATTCGCGTTCAGCCTCTACAGCGATTTTTTCCCGCTCGTTCGAAATCTGGCAAACTGAGCTGATCTTCGCGCCAACCTCTGCGATCCTGCTGTCGGAAAGCTTTTTGCGCTTTTTCTTTGCCGCTTCGTACTCAAACAGCAGACGGTGGACGATAAGATCCGGATAACGCCTGATCGGAGATGTGAAGTGGGTATAATGTTCGAATCCGAGACCGTAATGACCTAAATTGTCACCGGAATAGACGGCCTTGGACATGGAGCGCAACACCAGTTCGTTAACAAGAAACTCGACATTGGTGCCGTGCACTTTCTGAAGAAGCTCCCTGAGCGCCTTTGAGGAAACCGTCGCACTCTCGTTACCCTTCCGGTCAAGCTTGAGATCGAAACCGATTTTCCTGACGAAATTGGCAAGAACGGAAACCCGCTCCATCTGTGGCGCACCATGAATACGATAAATGACCGGTTGCGGCGACTTGGCGTTTTCAAGAAAGGTGGTCGTCAGATACTCGGCAACCTTGCGGTTGGCCAGGAGCATGAACTCCTCGATCAGCCGATGGCTGCCGAGACGCTCTTTTTTGATGACCTCAATCGGCTCACCCTTGCTGCCAAGCCTGAACCTTACCTCCTCGGTCTCGAAATCAAGCCCGCCGTGAGCGAAGCGCTGTTCACGCAAAACCGTGCTGATGCTGTCAAGCAACCGCAGCTCCTTGATATAGTCGCCCTTACCTGAATTGAGGATCTCCTGGACATCCTCATAGGTGAACCGGCGCTTGGAGTGGATAACCGTCTTGTTGAACTCAAACTTCTTGATCTCTCCAGCCGTCGTGATATGGAAAAATATCGAAAACGCCATGCGATCGACACCGGGATTGAGACTGCACACCTTCTCTGAAAGCCTCGACGGAAGCATCGGTATCACACGGTCAACCAGATAAACCGAGGTGGCTCGTTTATGCGCCTCCTTGTCAAGCTCAGAATTCTCAGGCACATAGTGCGAAACGTCGGCGATATGAACGCCGACCCGGTACAACCCTTTCGAGAGGGGTTCGATCGACAGGGCATCGTCGAAATCCTTGGCATCAACAGGGTCTATGGTGAACACCGTCTTGTCGCGAATATCAAGCCTGCCTTCCAGATCGGCATCGGTGATCTCTTCACGAATATCTTCGGCGAATTTGAGAATCCCCTCGTCGAAGGTCTCGTCGATGCCGAGTCCCCGGGCAATCGCACTCACTTCGACCTGCGAATCGCCAGCCACACCGAGGATCTCCAGAACCCTGGCCTGGATCGAGCCGTTCTTGAGGAACTCCAGGTCACCCACAAGCACCTTGTCGCCAGCTTTGGCCTTTGCCGCTGCCTTGAGGGGGATATGGATTTCCGGAAGGATCTTGCGCTGATCGGGCTTGAGCAGGAAACGTCTGTTTTCGCGGTGCAATGTACCGACCATGGTCGCCAGTTTCCTGGTTACGACGTTCGATATAATGCCCTCGCACCGCTGATGAGGCGACTGCTTCGACACATAGGTTTCAGGCACCTTGGTCACCAGCACTTCAACCACGTCGCCGTGCAGGGACTGGCCAAGCTTGTCTACCCCGATAAAGATATCGTCGTCGAATCCTTCGACATCCACAAATCCATAACCGTTGGGATGGGTGGAAAGCTTTCCGGTATAGGTATTGTCGACCTTGTAGCGCTCTTTTCCGGGCAGCGGGAACTGCCGTGCCTCAACGAGGTGCTCCTCATAGGTATCGGCTTCCAGTCCTGCCCATCCGTAGCACCGGTCCGAGTCCTTGTCCACAACGCCATCTTCCTGCAATTTATGCAGGACATACCAGAATCCCGGCAGCTGCCGCGATTCACCGTAACCCATCTTCCTGGCCAGTTCAACCGACCTGAAACGCTCGCCTTCGTGATCGGTAAGGAACGATATAATCTCTGCCCCCATCGAGCTTTCGCCGCGTTTGAACAGGAATTCGTTGATCAGGATATGATCGTTCGCCCGTACTTTCTCAGTGCCATCCTGCCTGGCCGGTCTGCTTTTCTTTTTATTCGGGAAGCGTGATTTTGAAATCTTTCGTTGTCTTGCCACTCAATTACTGTTGAAATGTTACAAATGCGTTCAAGATGATTCTCGGAAGGTAACAGCTACGCATGCCATGATTTCAGGACACACAAAACCTGCCATCCAGGAGTATAGTCGTATATGGAAGTTAAGAATATTGCCCGGCATTACCACCGACTATTGATTACACTGTTGTATATCGGTATGGAAAACAAAGAACCTCTGCCGTATACCCGCTCCTGACAACAAAGTCATTGACAGTAAACCTGTAATCAAAATTAATAAAACCGCCTGGTTTTCCATCCTTATTACCAAGGAACAACAGGAAAACGACCGCTATCAAGGGATCGCCTGCTCAATAAACAATAAAACCATGCTTTTCGTTTATTCCATTATCCATGGATTAAACCACCGTTTTTAGAAGTCGATGCCGGATAGAATTAATATCGATTCCTGATAATTATGGATTTTATCAAACCGCCTGTTTTTGCCTCCAGTTTATAGCCGCCCCATCCTGTCATCTCCGGGCAGTTTATTTCAATTCCTGACGGGTCAGCACAAGTCCCGGAATCATGGGCATCCACAGGGTAAATCCACGGAGCAGGATTGTTGCCATCAATGCGGGCTCCAGCCTGAT
This sequence comes from Chlorobiaceae bacterium, assembly GCA_013334525.1. GTDB lineage: Bacteria > Bacteroidota > Chlorobiia > Chlorobiales > Chlorobiaceae > Chlorobaculum. Next base: position 39,037 of record JAAXXK010000017.1, on the reverse strand, counting down.
TCCCGTCATTACAAGCAATCCAACGCATGTGGCCTCAAATGTACCAAGCCCCAATGGAATGAAGCTGAGCATGGCGACAATTGAAGCAACGACGAAACAGGGAAAGGCCAGGAACCCTGAAACAGGCTCGCCGACGGCCCGCAGCATCGACCAGAGGGTCGCGGAATCAAGAACAAAAATTGTTGTCTGATAGAAGGTCGCCTCTACCATGAGCATCGGGTTTCGCAAGGCATCGTCGGACTGGTCCGACAGGTCGGCAAAAGTCCCTGAAATACCGGAAATAACGGGCAACTTTATCAGCCATGCAGGCAAACGATCCTGCCGTCCCAATTGCTTCAGCAGAAGCATCGAACCCGGCACGACAAAGACAAACACAAAAAACATTCCGGCCAGGACGACCATCCACTGATGGATATCGTGATAGATCCAGAGGAGCATAAATGCGACAAAGGCGACAATAGCATAGGCGACATAGAAAGATAGCACGGTCAGAAGCATTACTCCCATACCGATCGAGTCAGTTACGTCCCGTCGCCTGAAGGCATTGACGATGAAGGTTATGCCGCTTATTCCTCCGGATGGCAGTGCCTGATCGGCAAAAAGCTTGGCGAAAGCAAGAGGAATCAACCTGGAAAGCGGGTAATGCACCCCGTTGTACGAAAGGGCACGGTACCAGACCATGGCAAGGGAGATATAAGTCCCGAACTGAAGCAGGCAGGCAAAAAAAAACCATCGAGCATCGATATGGGAAAGCAATACCACAAATCGGGTCAGATCGACAAAGTGCGTTGCAGCAAAAATCAGGGCCGAAAAAATCAGAATGCCTGCAATCAGCGCCTTATACTTGCTCTTTTTCATAACCGCCTTTCAGTGAGAGATCCCTGACTGCATATAATCCTTCATTTTCGATATGAGGCATACCGGAAATATTCCGCCGAGACACCCGATATATCCATGCAGCTTTTCCGTGGCACAAAACTGGATAACGGCAAGACAATCATAATCAACCAAAGGCTCTTTTCGTTCCTGAATTGAGTCCAGTATGAGAATGTACCGGCTGAAGAACCCTATAAAAGTAGGCAGCACAACAAAAAGGCCCCTCCAATCGAAGGGGCCTTTTCTGAAAAGTACCGCTGAACATTCCGTTCATTATATATTCACATCACGCTATCGTATACACCTATGCCATTCCTTTCAGCGGCTCAAGCCTTGATTACTTGCCGACTTCTGCTTTCGGAGCGTCTGCTTTAGGAGCTTCTGCTTTCTTGGCAGCTTTCTTTTTCGTGGCTTTCTTTTTTGCTGCTTTAGGAGCTGCGGCAGGCTTTGCATCAGCGGCAGGAGCAGCAACGGCAGGAGCAGCGGCAGGCTTTGCATCAGGTGCATCAGCACCGAAAGAGACACCGGAGATACCAACGATAGCAAGGGCGATAACTACGCCAGAGAGGGTCTTTTTCATTTTTGTCCTTATTTGGATTTTAAATAGTGCACTCGTCATTTTTGGAAGCTTTCAAGTTCCCTTCCTATCTATTGGTACGCGCGCCTTTTCTTTTTCTTTCATTTAATTGTTGCTGAATCGAAAAAAAACGACAGGCTTCACAAAAACTCATGCAAGGGGAAAAAACCAACACGCCTGAACCGTAATCGGCAGGCCGGCAGAGCCATATCCGTTATGCCTCTGCAAAGTCGTGCTCAAGGGTTTGGCGCAGGCTGTTTTGGTGCATCCGGCTTGATTATAACAGGTGAAACCGGAGGGATCGTAATCGTCGGCAGGCTCTGTTTGTGAGGCTTTCTCACCCAGGGCTGTATCGATGTGGCCTGAAATGTCATATCTCCGGTCTTGAGGCCGGTGATCTTCAGATATCTGCCCATGGCGAGCTGTGTTCCGGGGCGCACCTGCGCTTTGCTTATATCGACGGTCCACAATCGTTTTTTGTAATCCTTCACGACGATAAAATGGTCGGATATCGACAACTTTATAACCTTTCCACCCAACAAACCCTTTTCCATCTGGGCCCACCGGATTTCGTTGCTGTAGACCAGATGGTCATATCCCTTGATGTTTTCAATGAGATAGCGGTGGATATACTTGCCTACGTCGAAAATATTCAACACGCCGCAGATCAGCAGACTTACGAACATGGAGCTGGCAAAAACACGCAGCGTCGTGTAACGATAGCCTTTTTTGGTATGCCGGAACCCGTAATAGGCTGCGATAATGAACAATGACATCGCAATCAGCCACACATAGGGTATGCTCTTGACGACCTCCTCCATGAACGGGCGCTGGTCGAACAGCATTTCGATGTTGGCGCGATCCACAATGAAATCATTATCCAGGAAAACATAGATGGCCGTCACCATCGAGATACTGCCGGTTAAAACCGAAATTGCGGCGAGTATCCAGAATACCGATCGTTTCAGGATAAAGCGCCACCGGGGTATCGGAACAACGTGCCTCTTTTCGATTTCATCGAGTATCAGATCGGAACTTTTCTTTGACATAATTATCCAGCACTATTTCTTTTCTAAGCAAGACTTTATTTTCTTCTTCGCACGGTTTATAAGCGTGGCAACGGTCCCCTGGGGCATCTGAAGGATGTCCGATATCTCTTCGTATGATTTCTCTTCGAAAAACTTCAGGACGATGATATCACGATATCTGGATTCAAGTCCATCGACCGCCGCCTGAATCTCTGAGGTGGGATGTTTCTGGTTTTCCGGCTCTGCCAGCCCAAGGTCATCGACAATTCTTTCGAAGAGATACTCGTCCTCCCCTCTATCTAATACGCACGGACGGTTCTTTTCCTTTCGAAAGTGACTGACTGTTTCGTTATGGGCGATCCTGTAGATCCAGGAGGAAAATGAAAGAGTCGGGTCGTAATCGTTGAGATGAAGGTATGCCTTGATAAATACCTCCTGAAGTAGATCCTTTGCCATGGCGGTATCCTTGCACCCCTGACGTACGATATATCGAAGAAGAGGTGACTCGTATCGACGGACAATTGCCGCGAATTTCTGCTTGTTGTCGAGCGTCTTGACAACAAGCTCCTGATCGCTGCATTGCTGCTGTTGCTGATTCACGGAAAAAACGGCCATATATCCAGAAAATTCCTGAGGTTCGACAGCAAAATAATCACGGGCGAAGGCTTGCTGCCCGATCCCGCAAACATGAAATCAGCATTCATAATGTCGACCCGGCCCATATTCAACCTTATTTGAATCTGGAACCTGAAACAGTCAAAAAAGGACGCCGAATAACGTAGGCATAATACGACAATATCCTCATCCGGATCACATCGACGATGACTCCTTGATCAGGCTGAAGCGGCCTCTCATCAGCACAATGATCATATAGAGGACTATCAGAAGGTTGATCGTCAGCAACCCGATTTTCAGCCATGAAAAACCTTTCGCAAGCTCATAAAGTTCGATCGGCAGATAAACGCTTCCACTCACCAGTGCGAACCATTCCGCCCATCGCTTCCCGAACCACAGCCCATATGCCTCAATAAATCGCATCGACGAATAGAGCACTGCGAGGAACACCAGAAAGTGAAGACGGTCGTCGTTCATGTTCTGGAACAGTATTTTCGAGACGTTCGGGAAATCCCTGAACGGATCGAAAGCCCCCGGCCTCGAAACCTGCCCGGCGACGACCTCGACTTCCTGATGAAAAATCATAAACAGATAGAGGGCAGCCGTGAGCACAAGGAAGCCTTTTACTGTCTCGAATATTGCTACAGCCCTGAGCCCGCTTTTTGTTTTGATCAACAATGTCCCCTGTTTTTCCGGGATTTGATAATGTCGGTCCGCATCGAACCCCACGGCAGACTTGATTGAGAAGCTACCGTAAAGTCAATTCCGTCAGGTATCTTCCGGGCCGGAATTGCGCAGTTTATTACTAATGATTGTAATCTAAGCACTTGCCGCATTTTTCCTTCCCTGTTTTTTTGCAGAACCTGTCACAAGGAAGCTGTCGAAAGGATTGCTTCCGATTCAGAAGATACCGACAGTATATGGGAATATCAGAACTGTCGCTTCCGATTGATATTAAACCAGAATTCAATAAGGCTTATGGTCGTCATGAAAAAGCCAATAATTTTCCTTCTTGCATATATTGACCTATGAACAATGCCACCATCAGTAAAACCATGTCGCCACTAAACATACTTATCGTCGATGACGAGATGAACATCAGAAAGACCCTGACGGTCTTCATGGAATCTCGGGGCCACAGGGTCAAAACCGCGGGCAGTTTTCGCGGCGCCATTGAAGAAGCCGATCTGACGAGGTTCGATATGGCTCTTGTGGATCTGAGGCTCGGCACGGAAAGCGGGCTTGATCTCATTCCGGCCATGATCAACGCCTGCCCCTGGATGAAAATCGTTGTCATTACAGCCTATGCATCGATAGATACTGCCGTTGAAGCCATGAAACGGGGAGCCTGCGACTATATCACCAAACCGTTTACCCCTGCCCAGCTTGAACTCATTATTGATCGCATTGCGAACCTGTGCAATATGGAAAAGCGCATCACCGCGCATAAAGAGAGCCCGAACGATCTTCAATCCGAAATCTCCATAGTGTCCAGGGATCCGGAAATGCAGCGGATCCTTGAACTTTCGAAACAGGTCGCCACATCTGAAGCGGTAGTGATGCTTCGCGGTCAAAGCGGCACAGGCAAAACGCTTCTGGCGAGATCGATCCACCATATGAGCAATCGGGCGAAAAAGCCGTTCGGAGTGATCTCCTGCCCCTCGTTGAGCCAGGAGTTGCTTGAAAGCGAGCTTTTCGGCCATGTAAAAGGATCTTTCACCGGTGCATTCAAAGACAATCCTGGCAGGGTCGCGGCTTGTGAAGGAGGAACATTGTTCCTTGACGAGATCGGGGACATGCCTCTCTCCGTCCAGCCTAAACTGCTCCGTTTCATCCAGGAGCGTCAGTACGAGCGGGTCGGAGACCAACTCACCCGTAAAGCCGATGTCCGGATTATCGCCGCATCGAATATCGATCTGGAAGCTGCGGTCAGGGATGGAAAGTTCAGGGAAGATCTTTACTACCGGCTTAATGTGGTGCAGATCGACATGCCATCACTTGCCGAACGCCCCAACGACATTGAGCCTTTGGCGCAGAGCACGCTTGCGGCGTTCAATTCTGAAAACCAAAAGGAGATCCTCGGGTTCACCGACGAGGTGCTTTCCCTATTCCGCCACTACCCCTGGCCCGGAAACATCAGGGAGCTTCGCAACGTCATCGAACGTGCTGTCATACTCTGCAATTCCGACAGGATCGGTATCGAACTGCTGCCCGAAACAATGGTCACGAAAAAGAGTCCGCTCAGGCTCGGCGATCCGGTTTCACTTGAAACCATAGAAGAACAGCACATCCGCAGGATCCTGGCTGAATCAACCTCCCTCCAGGATGCGGCTGCCGTCCTTGGAATCGATCAGGCGACACTCTGGAGAAAACGCAAACAGCTAGGCATACGTTAGAGTGCGCATTGCATAATGCAAAACAACTCCAGGCAAGCTATTGTATTTTGCAATGAGCTCCAGCTCCCCCCTTGCCCTCTCCCCCCTGAAAGCCCTGCAAATCAAGGAACCACATAAGCCGCTCTTTTCTGGCCCGTTTTTTGATACAGCAATCAATTGAAAGAAAGACTTCAACTGATGAAGTCCTGCAGGTTCAGAAATCGAAACATGATGGGCCCAGGCATGGGTATGCTTCAAGGCAACGATCCGGGAAGCTCATTTTTCGGTCGCCTATCCTGCTGCTTTGCAACAATCATTACAGGCAAATGACGATCAGAAACGGACTCAGGCAGGCAAAAAAAATCTTTATCGGGGGTTCCCGTGACTTCAGGGACAGCAAGATTTTCCATTCGATCTCACTCACAGCATTCCTTGCATGGGTCGGGCTCGGCTCCGACGGCCTCTCCTCGTCGTGTTACGGCCCTGCAGAAGCGTTCAAAGCCCTTCAGGGACATCCTACCCTCGGCATATTCGTGGCCATCGCCACAGGCCTGACCATTCTCATCATCGCATCGAGCTACTCCCACATCATCGAGCTGTTCCCATCCGGCGGCGGAGGGTACCTGGTGGCAAGCAAACTGCTCTCCCCGGAAATCGGCGTCGTTTCTGGCAGCGCCCTGCTCATTGATTACGTGCTGACCATCACCATTTCGATTGCCAGCGGCGCCGATGCCATCTTCAGCTTCCTGCCCGTCAGCATGATCCAATACAAGCTCTGGTTCTCGGTCGCAGGGGTCCTGATGCTCCTCATAATGAACCTCAGGGGAATAAAGGAGGCCGTGATGCCGCTTGTGCCGGTATTCCTGCTTTTCGTCCTCACCCACATCATAGCCATCGCTGTCGCCTTCAGCTCCCATGCCATGAACATTGGCCTTGTGTATCATGAAACAGGGACCGAGCTTACCCACTCTTTTAACACCCTGGGTCTTTTCGGCACACTTTTCCTGATCCTGAAGGCATACAGCCTGGGTGCAGGTACATTCACCGGCATCGAGGCCGTCAGCAACGGCCTGCCTGTTTTGCGCGACCCCAAAATCCAGACGGCAAAAAAAACGATGCGGTACATGGCATGGTCACTCTCCATAACCGTGATGGGTCTGATGATCGCCTATATATTCCTCAATGTCAGGGACACGCCCGGCAAGACCCTGAACGCGGTACTCTTCGAATCGATCACGGCATCCTGGGGAGGCTACACCGGCGTCTCATTTGTCTGGGTCACCTTGCTGTCCGAAGCGGTACTTCTGTTCATCGCCGCCCAGACAGGATTTCTCGACGGCCCGAGGGTGCTGGCAAATATGGCGCTCGACAATTGGCTGCCAAAAAAGTTTGCCATGCTCAGCGATCGGCTGGTCACCGAACGGGGTATCATTTTCATGGGTGCAGCCTCCCTGCTCATGATGATCGGATCCCGTGGATCGGTCGATTTCCTTATTGTACTTTACAGCATAAACGTGTTCATCACCTTCAGCCTTTCACAGCTCGGCATGGTGAAACACTGGTGGCAGGTAAGGGATACCGAAAAGCAGTGGGTGAAAAAAATCGCGATCAACGGCATTGGTCTTGTCCTGACAACCTTCATCCTCATCTCGGTTCTGGTTCTCAAATTCGATGAAGGCGGCTGGATCACCATGCTGATAACGGGAGTCCTGGTGATGATCACCTTCTTCATAAAGAGACATTACAACAAAACCTATGAAACACTGAAACGGCTTGACATCATTGTCGAGGCCGCAGTAATGTCAGGCAACGACCTCAACGAGAAGGATATTCCAGAACCGGTTTACAACCCTAAAGGCAAAACCGCCGCCATCCTGGTGAACGGGTTCAACGGGCTGGGCCTGCATACTCTTTTCAGTATTTCCCGCCTGTTCAGCGGAGTTTATAGAAACTTCGTTTTCGTAGAAATAGGCCCGATAGACGCCGGCAATTTCAAGGGCATCGACGAGATCGGTCACCTCAACGAGTATGTCGACAGCGAAAGCGGCAAGTATGTCAAGTACATGAAAGAGCATGGGTACTACGCAGAAGCATTCACCTCGATCGGCACCGATGTGGTCGACGAGATCAACAAACTCGTACCGGCAGTCACCAAACGGTTCCCGGATATTGTATTTTTCGGGGGACAGCTCGTTTTCACGAAAGAGTCGTTAATGGACCGCTGGCTGCACAATTATACGGTTTTTGCCGTGCAGCAGAGCCTTTACAACCAGGGAATTCCCTTCCTGATATTGCCGATAAGGGTATGAAGTACCTGCTTTGACGATCCGGGAAGCAGCGACCTGGCCAATTACCGGATGAATAATCCTGATAACATGATAATCAGAGAGCAGGAGAAAGCGCAATGATCAGCCTGAGACACAAGCTTGCCCTCGGATTTGGCGGACTTCTGGCCATAATCGCGGTCATCGGTATGCTGACCATCACCCAGATCGACCAGCTCGGCAACGCCATCGACGTCATCCTGAAGCAGAATTACCGGAGTGTCACCGCAAGTCAGGAGATGAAAGAGGCTCTCGACAGGATGGACAGCGACATCCTGTTTTCTTTTGCCGGACGCCATGAACCAGGCTCCGGAAACATGGGCAACAGCGAACACAAATTCAGGCAGGCGCTGAAGGTCGAGCTCGGAAACATAACCCTGCCTGGAGAAAAAGAGAAAGCCGATCGCATCGCGCTTCTGTTCGACGATTATGCCACCTCCGTCCATCGGGTAATCGACGATTCAATCCCCCTTCCGAAAAGGCGCACGACCTATTTCACGACCATTCATCCGCAACTGACTGAGATGAAAACGCTCGCGCAGCAGATCCTCGACATGAACCAGGCAAACATGAACGAAGCCAACCATGCGGCCAGGATGATGGCCGAATCGGCCCGTAACCGCATGCTCGTTGCTATCGTCGCCTGCGCCGCGATCGCCCTGCTGTTCAGCTTCCAGCTCCGCCGATGGATCCTGAGGCCAATCGGAAGGCTTATCGTCTCTGCAAACGAAATCAGGAACGGCAACCTTGACCTGGCACTCGAAACAGGGGGCAACGATGAAATCGGCCAGCTTTCGGCAGCCTTCAGTGAAATGACTTCAACACTGCGTCAGGTCCGGAAAAACGAGAACGACAAACTCCAGCGGACACGAAGGGCCACCCAGGAGGTCATGAACATCCTGCCGACACCGATAGCGATCTTTGATCCTGACGGACGGGTAGATGTAGCCACACAGTCTGCTATTCGACACTTCGGCCTGAAACCGGGAACTGAGGCCGCTAGCCTCGATTATCCCTGGCTACCTGAACTGCTTCATCGAGCTGCTACAGAAGGACGGGCAATAGAAAACGAAGGCAACGGATTCATCCAGAAATTTATCGACAACCGTGAATTCTTTTTCAAACCCGCAGCTATCCCGATACCTCACGACCAGAATACGATAAGGGCCAACGGAACCGTTCTCCTTCTTTACGACATGACCCAGGTTCATGAACAGAAAGAGCTGAAACGAGGAGTCGTCTCAACCGTTTCACATCAACTTCGCACACCGCTGACTTCGCTGAGAATGGCCATTCACCTGCTGTTTGAACAACGGATAGGCGCGTTGAACGGAAAGCAGGCCGAGTTGCTTCACACCGCATGTGAAGACAGCGATCGCCTTGCGGAGATCCTTGACGATCTGCTCGACCTGAACAGGATAGAGTCGGGAAGGGCAAGGCTGAACATGCAACCTCAGCATCCTGAAAGACTTGTGAGTATCTGTATTGAGCCATTTATGAATGAAGCAAAGGAAAAAGAGATCCATCTGATCATCGACACTCCGCCGGGGTTGCCTGAAGTGATTGCAGACACTGAGAGCATCAAGCATGTTTTCGCCAATCTGCTCTCAAACGCTATCCGCTTTTCACGGAGAGGCGGAACAATAACCGTCAAGGCCGAAGCCGAACTCTCGGGAATCAGGTTCTCGGTCGAAGATACCGGAGAAGGAATTGCTCCCGAACACTTGAAACGATTGTTCGACCAATTCTACCGGGTTCCGGGCCAGGACGAAAAGTCGGGCATCGGCCTGGGCCTATCGATAGTCAAGGAAATTGTCTCAACCCATGGAGGAACCGTCGGCGTGGAAAGCACCAGGGAAAAAGGGAGCGTATTCCACTTCACGCTACCGGTATGACGCTCGAGTGTCGGCAGCAGGCTCCTGGCTCCGGACAGGAATTCGGTTATCGGACGCACAACAAAAAACCCCGCGGCAAATCTGCGGGGTTTCTTGTTTGAAAAGAGATCAGACAGGTAGTTCGATCTGACGATCAATCCTTGTTATACATGGAGTCGTCACCACTCTCCCTGGTACGGATGCGATAAGACTCCTCAATGGTCCAGACGAAGATCTTGCCGTCACCCACTTCACCGGTATACGCTGAGTTCAAGAGGCAGTCAACAGTTTTTCGGAGATTGATGTCGCGAACAACGATAGACAAAGAGAGACGAGAGATGTAATCGGTATGCTCAGAACCGCGAAACACATCTTTCTTTTTCCTTTCGTTCCCTACTCCGTATGATTCGGTATAGGAAAAAAAGTCGATATCAATGGCGTGCAATGCCGCCTTGACCTCTTCGAATTTGGAGCGTCTTATGATCGCTTCTATTTTTTTCATAACAGATCTTTTTTAAATGAGTTAATCGATTTGAAAAAATGGGGACCTGCAACCATTCGTAAAACTAATGTTTTTGAATGAAGGCTTCTCATTTTCATGGCTTTAAACTGGTTGAAGACAGGAGCATTAACCAGGACCTGTCTTCAACCAGACACACACTCAAATCAGTTGGTGTATGCTTCAGCACCGTGTTCAAACACATCCAATCCGCCGACGCCGGTCTCACCTTCTGGCTCAACACGTAATTTGAACGGATAGGGCAGCTTGTTGATGAGCCACATTGCGATAAATGCTACCGCAAACGTGGAGAGTGCTACGATTGCATTTCCGACAAACTGTGCAAGGAACACATTCCAGCCACCACCGTAAAACAGACCGGTCACAGGAGCGCTGTTGTCAGGACCGAAAGGAGTTGCACAACCATATTCGCCGGTAGCAAACAGGCCGATCGCCCAGGTTCCGAAAATACCGTTAAGGCCATGAACCGGAACAGCACCTACAGGATCGTCAATCCGGAGATATTCAAGCAGGTAGATGCCGCCAAAAACGATTGCACCTGCAATAAGGCCGATTATGATCGATCCGAATGGTGAAACCCAGTAGCATGGAGCCGTAATGGCAACCAAGCCACCCAGCAGACCGTTCACCGTAAAGCCGACGTCAAATTTTCCTTTGAAAGATCCAAGGTAAAAGGCCAGGAACATGGCGCTCAATGCACCAGCACAAGCGGCAAGGGTCGTATTGGCAGCCACACGGCCGATACCTACGGCATCCATTGCAGAAATCGTGCTGCCGGGGTTGAAGCCGTACCAGCCAAACCACAGCAGGAAAGCTCCTGTAACAGCTACAGGCAGGTTGTGGGCTGCAGGAAGACCGCCTCTCTCTTTGTCGTCACGAAGAAATACACGACCCAGACGAGGCCCGAGAACAATAGCGCCGGCCAATGAAACAACACCACCAATCGTATGCACGACCGTTGAACCTGCGAAATCGCGGAAAGGGTTGCCCAGTTCAGGCAGAAATTTTCCAGCGGTACCCATCGTTACCAGGAAACCGTCCGGACCCCAGGCCCAGTGACCGATGATAGGATAGATTAACGCCGTCACAACAATACTGTATAGGATATCGCCGCGGAAGCTGGTACGTCCGATCATGGCGCCGGAAGTAATCGTCGAAGCGGTATCGGCAAAGGCGAACTGGAACACCCAGTGAGCCAGAAGTGCTACGCCGGTCGTTCCATACGTAGCAGGTACGCCCTGCAGGAAGAACCACTTCTGTCCGATGAAGCCATTGCCTTCAGAAAACATGAATGCATAACCGATCGCCCAGAATGAGATACCGCAGATCGCCGTATCCAGGACGCATTCGATCAACACGTTTACGGCTTCCCTTTTCCTGGCAAAACCGGCCTCGAGCATTACGAACCCGGCCTGCATTCCAAAAACCAGGGCTGCTGCAACCAAAGTCCATACCGTGTTGAGGGCATTGACCACATTCGTTTCGGCAGGAGTATAGGTCACCGCAGCATTTGCCGGCGTACCTATAATTCCAGATAACGTATTCATTGACAGGAGGACCAAAAACAGTCCTATCATCTTACCTGCAAAAATGGTTGCCCCAAGTTTCCAGTTTTTCTGTTTTGACATATTCTCCCTGATTCGGGCAAAATAGTCACCCCTCCCGGGGCTTATTGCTGCTGTTTTCATGGCTTGATTTTTTTGGTTAACGATACAAATTGAAAAACTGGTTATCAGTGCACTCACATTGCGACATGATTCCGACATGAATGCCGAACTGTTCATTTGAAGGGTTCGGCTTTTTTAACCTTCACATCAGGAAATCAAGGTTGATCAGAATTCGATCGCGGACTGTTCAAACTTCCTTTTCCACTTTCCACCGACACGTTCACCGATCTCGCGAGGCTTAATCATTAAGGCATAACCGAAAAGTAAGAGAAATTATTTAATAAAAAATACATTTATGCAATAAATATTATGTTATTAAGGCTTTTTATGCAAACAATGCATTGTAATTATGCCTGATGACCGAAAAAAATGAGGTTCAGGTTTACCGCATATATTTGAAAACGGCAATTGATCGACCAAAAGCAGATAGTTCACAAAGGCCTTGCTTGCGGTGTCGGGGCCATGGATAGGTGTCGGGATAATTATGGTGGAATTCCATCGAAAGAAGCTCCCTGACGATTGAATGATCATGCCTGAAGCTGACCGGCACCGGAGTGGAGAGAATGGGTAATTGAATCGGAAGCTACCGCCCGAAACGAAACCTGTCAGGCCCACCCATGGCTCAATTATTGCCCTGGGAATACCTGCGGGGATGTGTGAGGTATTGATACGATGTTTTTTACGGAGCCCCCATGTCGGCCATGGCAGAGATCAGCTTTGACGATATCAACGCCCTGCTCACCGGCCGCCACAAAATCAGGAAAGTAAACTCCGGGGAAAAAAACAAGTCATTCGTTTGGCTCCCTGGCCAGCGCAGGTTTAATGGCAAGGCAATCGTGAATTACCCTGTCGCCGATGTAGGTCGTCGTGCTCCTTCGCACGATCTGCCACCCCTGAAGCTCATGGCTGCTGCCGGTAGAGATTGCGGCAACCAGCTCGCTGTCCTGTCCGGCAAGATTTGAGAGCTCCTGGTTCTGGGTGAGGATAACCGGCTTTATATCGGGACCGGAGACAATCATCAGGGCATCGACCTGCATACCTTCAAGCTTGAAGCCACCGGTAGTGACGGCAGCCTTGGTCAGCGTGTCGAGCTGGATCATCCTTGCCCGGTAGTTGCGTGCGTCACCGCTCATGGCAAGATGCGCAATGTCCAGCATCGTGTTCCTGACGGCGTTCAGATCCGCAAATGATTCGACGATCTGGTTCTGCGGGTAATTCTTGAGCACCCTTGCAAGGGCCGATACCTCCTTGAGATAGGTGTTCCTCTGGTTGTTCGGCACGTAAAACATGACGATCATCCGCACCAGGGGCTCCCCCGGTATTCCGTAATCGATTCCCTGGGGACTCCAGCCAATGGCGCAGCTCAGCTCGCCATCGAAATTGACCCGTGAATGCGGACATGCCCACCCTACCCCAAGCGAAGTATTCGATGTTTTTTCGTGGGCAAGTACGCTTTCGACGATATCAGTTCCGGAAGGAATTCCGGGGACAGCTTCGAGCATCGTGGCAAGGAACAGCAGCGCATCGTCCTTGTCATTGTGCGGCAGCTCTACAAGGCGTCCATGCTGGAGCGCATCAAGAATGCTTTTCAACATCTCAGTTTCCTCCAAAACGTTTGAAGAACCATGATTTCACGATATGGGTCAAAATACCGTAGGTCAGCAGGAACAGGCCGATCCAGCCAAAGTAACTGAACGGCAGCGGAACCATGCCGAAAAGGCTGGCGAAAGGGGAATATGGAAGTCCTGCGGCCACAACCATCACCGTAAGGGTGCTCATCAGCATAGGCAAAGAGGCCCGACTTTGAAGAAACGGCACCCTTCCCGTCCTGATTATATGAACAATAAGGGTCTGGGTTAAAAGCGACTCGACAAACCAGCCCGTCTGGAAAAGCTGGACCGCATGTGATTTTGCTGCAAGCCCTGCCGCAGGGTCCGCAAATACCCGGGCATTGAAAAAGAACCACATAAGCGCAAAGGTGGCATAGTCAAAAATTGAGCTGATGGGACCGATGACCATCATAAACCACTTGATGTTGCCAATATCCCATTTCCTCGGCTTCCTTATCTGCTCCTCATCGACACTGTCTGTCGGGATACCGGTCTGTGAAAAATCGTAAAGCAGGTTGTTAAGCAGTATCTGGATCGGCTGCATCGGCAGAAACGGCAACAGGTAGCTCGCTCCGAGAACACTGAACATGTTGCCGAAGTTTGAACTTGCCCCCATCCGTATATACTTGATGATGTTGGCGAACACGCGCCGCCCCTCCATGATGCCGTCGACGAGCACCATCAGGCTTTTTTCGAGCAGGACGATATCAGCCGTCTCCTTGGCGACGTCGACAGCCGAGTCGACCGATATGCCGACATCGGCCGACCGCAAGGCAGGTGCGTCGTTTATGCCATCGCCCATATAACCTACCACATGACCACTTTTCCTCAGGGAACCCACTACCTGCGCCTTCTGCATCGGGGAGAGCTTGGCGAGAATTTCCGCCTCCTCAACGAACCTGTCGAACTCGTCCGGCTGCATTTTGTCAAGTTCATCACCGGTGGCGACACGATTCACTTCAAGCCCGACATCCCGGCAGATTTTTCCCGTCACCAGTGCGTTGTCGCCGGTCAGGATCTTGACCCTGACCCCTGCCTCCCTGAGGCTTACAAGCGCCTGCTTGGTTGAATCTTTCGGCGGGTCCAGGAAAGCGATATAGCCCAGAAGGATCAGATCTTTTTCATCGTCGTTGGAAAATCGAGCCCTGTCGGGGGAAAACGCGTTGTATGCGATGGCAAGTACGCGATATCCATTACTGTTCAGGGCGGCCACCTCCTCAAAAAGATCATCCCGGATCATGCCGATCAGCGGATAGATCTCGTCGTCTATCTGATATCGGTTGCAGCAGGTATAAATCTCTTCGACAGCACCTTTGCAGATCAGCACATGGTCGTTCTGGTAACTGACTACCACCGACATTCGCCGGCGTTGGAAGTCGAACGGCAGTTCGTCCACCAGACGGCAGCTGTCACCAACCGCGAACTCCTGGTGTTCGAGCACCGCCCGGTCGAGCAGGTTGCGCAAGCCTGTCTGGTAAAAACTGTTCAGGTAGGCATATTTCAGGACGTTGTCGCTGTTGACGCCCATGAGATCGACGGCCAATTCCAGCAGCACGTGATCCTGGGTGAGGGTGCCGGTTTTGTCGGTGCAGAGAATATCGATGGCGCCGAAATTCTGTATCGACGAGAGGTGCTTGACAATGACCTTTTTGGCCGCCATGGCCAGCGCGCCTTTTGCAAGGTTTACGGTCACGATCATCGGAAGCATTTCAGGCGTCAGGCCTACGGCGACCGAAAGGCTGAAGAAAAGCGACTCCATCCAGTTTCCCTTGGTCAATCCCACAATCAGGAACACTGCCGAAACCATGACGATCATGAACCGGATCATCAGCCAGGTGAACGAACGTATGCCCTTGTCAAAACTGGTTTCGCTCCTCTTCTCGTTCAGGCTTTGGGCTATGGCGCCGAAAAAAGATCTGTTGCCGGTATTGACCACGACAGCCCGCGCTGAGCCACTGCTGACGCTGCTGCCCTGGAAACAGGCATTGCTCTGCTCAAGGATGGTAAGGTTTTCAGCGGTGCAAGGCAGTGCGTTTTTTTCCACCGGCATGGTCTCCCCGGTGAGCGATCCCTGGCTCACGAAAAAATCTTTTGCCGAAATGAGCCGCAGGTCTGCCGGTATCACCGAACCGGCCTGCAACACGACAATATCACCGGGAACGAGATCCGAAAGAGGCACCTGACGCTCGATTCCGTTGCGTAATACCTGCGACCTTGACTGGACGCGTTTGCCGAGCGAGGCCACAGCATTGCCTGACCGCCGATCCAGCACGTAGGAGATGCCCACGCTCAAAAGGATCATGATGCTGACAATGACCGAAGATTTCAGTTCACCGATAACGGCCGAAAGAACAGCTATAAGAAGCAGCTGGATGACAAGAGGAGAGGTGAGACGGTGGAGAATATCCTGAAGAAAGGAGGGGCGCTTCGACTGGGCTATCTCATTCCTGCCGTACTTTGCCGAACGCTTTGATACCTGCTGGTCATCAAGCCCTTCAGGACGGCTTTCCATAATCTGCAGTACCCGATCGACAGGTTCACCGCAAAGCTTCAGGAGAAACTGCTCATCTTCGTTACGCACATGCTTTTTCGGAGCTTCCTTCCGCTTGCCGAACGATGTGATGTTGTTATGGAGCGATCTGAACATGGTGGTATCTTACCGATGGCTCTTTTACGATACTACCAGAACGAGACTGACTTTATATTAATCAATATTACAGGCAATACGGCAATGCTTTATATCGACATGCACCGGTCGACATAAACATCAGGGATCTGTAAAAAAGCCCGGCGCCGTACGTATGACATCGCACATAGCTGCGACAAAAAGATATAATCCACCTTAACCAACGGCAAATAAAGCAGATAATTGCTCCGTCAAGGAAAGATTCCAATATTTTATTTTTTTAATAAGGAGAAAATCACAACTATTGTGCCCTTATCGATGTATGCATAAGTGTAGAGCCTGCCAACAATCATCGATGGAACCCGTTCAGTGAATATTATCAAATTCTTCCGGGAGCGACTGAAGGAGCATCCCTTGTCCCGTATCGGTCCCGGACTGATCACCGGAGTAGCCGACGATGACCCGAGCGGCATCGCCACCTACTCCCAGGCCGGGGCACACTTCGGCCTGGACATACTCTGGACGATGCCTCTGGCATTCCCCTTGATGGCGGCGATCCAATCCATCTGCGCACTCATAGGCCGGGTAACAGGAAAAGGGCTCGCCGCGAATATCAAATTGGCCTTTCCGCCAATCGTCCTCAAAATCGTCGTAACACTCCTGCTCATAGCCAACACGCTCAACATCGCCGCTGATGTCGCGGCCATGGGTGAAGTTGCCGAACTGATCACAGGCAAAAACCGCCACATCATGACCGCAGTGTTTGTGTTCGGCACGTTGCTGCTGCAGGTATTCGTTCCATATCACCGTTATGTCTCTTTTCTGAAATGGCTTACCCTTTCCCTGCTCGCCTATGCCGCGGTGCTGTTCACCGTCCATGTGCCATGGGGCGAGGTCATTCATCGAACAGTGCTGCCCCGTCTCAGAATCGATGCCGATTCCGCAGCGGTCGTCGTTGGGGTCTTTGGAACCACAATCAGCCCATACCTGTTTTTCTGGCAGGCATCGGAAGAGGTCGAGGATATGCATATGAAAGCAGGCGCCGCTCCGCTCCTGAGGGATAAAAAAAGTGCGCAGGGGGAGATTCGCCGCATACGATGGGACACCTGGAGCGGCATGTTCTATTCCAATATCACGGCCTATTTCATCATCCTCGCAACCGCAGTCACGCTCAACGTTTCAGGAATCACAGACATCAACACCGCCACCGAAGCGGCAAGCGCCCTAAAGCCACTTGCCGGAGAGTTCGCATTCTACCTGTTCGCCATCGGCATTCTCGGCGTCGGCCTCATCGGCGTACCGGTGCTTGCCGGTTCAGGCGCCTATGCCCTTTCCGAAGCGATGGGGTGGAATTCGGGACTCGAACGCAAACCGACCGATGCGCAGGGATTCTATGGCATCATCGCGCTGAGCGTCATGGCCGGGCTTGTCATCCAGTACACTCCGATCAGTCCGATGAAAGCCCTTTTCTGGAGCGCCGTCATCAATGGAGTCATCGCCGTTCCACTCATGGCCGTGATCCTCATATTGGCTTCGAAAAAATCGATCATGGGCGCATTTACGGCCAACAGGCTAATAGTCGCCCTCGGCTGGATCGCCACTATCGTCATGGGAGTTGCCGCCCTGTGCATGTTTATCCCACCCAGAGCCGTGTCGCTTCCCTGATGGTTAAATCCATGAAAAAACAAAGCGGTTTACCGAAAAACGGCCTCTTTAATTTGCATTCACATCAAATATATTACACATTAAGTTCATCAATTTGAGCAATGAGTTACACTATAAACAGATACGCGGCGGCCTGTAATTCCGGACCGAAGAAAACCACAAGTCGCCATATTTCTTAATCAAACAGATGTGGAGCTATTATCAGCCGAATCATAGATATAACCGAACTCGCCCTGCGTGACGCCCACCAGAGCCTCATAGCCACCCGGCTGGGCATAGACGACATGACCGGTGCATGCAAAGACCTCGACGATGCAGGCTACTGGTCAATCGAGTGCTGGGGCGGCGCCACCTACGACGCCTGCATCCGCTACCTTAACGAGGATCCATGGGAGCGCCTGCGGACCTTCAAGAGCCTGATGCCCAAAACCCCGCTCCAGATGTTGCTTCGCGGGCAGAACCTGCTGGGATACCGCCACTATCAGGATGAAGTGGTGGAGCGCTTCTGCCAGAAATCAGCAGAAAACGGTATCGGCGTATTCCGCATTTTCGATGCCCTCAATGACCTCCGCAACCTGAAAACATCGGTAAACGCGGTCAAGAAGGCCGGAGCACACGCCCAGGGCACCATCTCCTACACCGTCAGTCCAATCCATACCACGGCCCTCTTCGTCGATCAGGCCCGCAGGCTTCAGGATATGGGGGTAGACTCCATCTGTATCAAGGATATGGCAGCGCTCATCAAGCCACAGGCCGCCTTTGATCTGGTCAAGGGTATAAAGGAGGCCTGCGGAGCCGATTTACGGGTCCATATCCATGTCCATGCGACAACCGGCGTCACCCTGGTCAGCCTGATGAAGGCGGTTGAGGCTGGGGTTGACTGCGTCGATACCGCCATCAGCACCATGAGCCTCGGGCCGGGACACAACCCTACGGAGAGCTTCATTGAAATGCTCGACGGCACCGGTTACACCACCAAAATTGACGTCGAGAAAATCCATCGGGTCAAAGACCATTTCGTATCGGTCCTTGGCCGCTACAGCGAGTTCCTCTCAAAGGTAACCGGCGTGGAGACGGAGATTTTCAAGAGCCAGATCCCTGGCGGAATGCTCTCCAACATGGAAAGCCAGCTCAGGCAGCAGGGCGCCGGCGACAGGATGAAAGAGGTGCTGGAGGAGATCCCGCTGGTACGCAAGGATACCGGATATGTGCCGCTGGTCACCCCCAGCAGCCAGATCGTCGGAACCCAGGCGGTACTGAACGTACTGATGGGAAGATACAAGGTGCTGACCGGCGAATTTGCCGACCTGATGCTTGGTTATTACGGTGCAGGACCCGCCGAGAAAAATCCGGAAATCGTTAAAATGGCCCATGAACATGCCAAGAAGGAGCCGATCACCTGTCGGCCTGCGGATCTGCTGATGCCGGAGTGGAACAAGCTCCGTTCCGAAGCCCTCGCACTGGCTGGATGCAACGGCACCGATGAAGATGTCCTGACCTACGCCATGTTCCCGCAGGTGGCCCCCAAGTTTTTCACCGAACGCCATGAAGGCCCTCGGAATCTGGGCAAGGACCCCGAAACCGGCGTGTCGGAAACGCACCCCGCAGAAGGGCACCAGGGCGCCATCACCGGTCCGATCACCTATACCGTAACGCTGAGCGGAAGGCAACACAAGGTAATGGTAACTCCATACCAGTAATTACAACACGAATATTATTTCGCATACTGCAACCCATGAATATAGACGACAAAATACAGGCGCTCAACCAGCGGAAAGACGATCTGCTGCTCGGAGGAGGCCAGGAGAGAATCGACAAGCAGCACAAATCAGGCAGCCTCACCGCCCGTGAGCGTGTCAATGCGCTTGTCGACCAGGACAGCTTCCAGGAATCCGGGATGTTTGCAAAGCATCGCTGCACACACTTCGGCATGGCAGGCAAGAAGATGCCTGCCGACGGAGTGATCACCGGAGCCGGTAGCATCAACGGCCGGTTGGTTCATTTGGCCAGCCAGGACTTCACTGTCGCAGGCGGAGCTGCCGGCGAGGTTCACTGCGACAAAATCGTGGAAATGATGCAGGGGTCGCTGAAAACCGGTTCACCCTTCGTATTCATCAACGATTCGGGCGGTGCCCGCATCCAGGAGGGAATCGACAGCCTCTCAGGCTACGGGAAGGTATTCTACAATAACGTTATGCTCTCCGGAGTGGTCCCCCAGGTCTCGCTTATCTGCGGTCCCTGCGCAGGCGGCGCGGCCTACAGCCCGGCCCTGACCGATTTCATCATACAGACCAAGGCAGCCAGGATGTTCATCACCGGCCCGTCGGTCATCAAGGCGGTAACCGGCGAAGATGTTACGGCTGAAGATCTTGGAGGACCTGCCGCACAGATGAACAACTCGGGAGTCGTTCATTTCATCGCCGAAGACGATATGGATGCCATGGCGATATGCAAGCGTCTGCTGTCGTTCCTCCCCTCCAACAACATGGAAGATCCTCCTCAGCTGGAAGCAAACGATGTCATCCTTCCGGACAAACGCCTGAACACTGTCGTTCCCGTGGACCCGAAACAGGGCTACGACGTCAGGGAGGTCATCGGACATCTCATGGACAACGGAGATTTCATGGAGGTGCAGGACTCCTTCGCTCCCAACATCGTCATCGGATTCGCAAGGATCCAGGGCCGTTCGGTGGGAGTGGTCGCCAACCAGCCCTGTGTCATGGCCGGCGTACTCGACATCAACTCCTCAGACAAGTCGGCGCGCTTTATCCGTTTCTGCAACGCCTTCAACATACCGCTCGTCACCCTGGTCGACGTACCCGGCTTTATGCCCGGCGTCCAGCAGGAGTATGGCGGAATCATCCGGCATGGAGCAAAAATGCTCTTCGCCTACTCCGCTGCCACAGTGCCCAAAATCACGGTAATACTCCGGAAGGCCTATGGCGGAGCCTATCTGGCCATGTGCAGCAAGGACCTTGACGCCGACCGCGTTATATCCTGGCCTACTGCCGAAATTGCAGTGATGGGTGCCGAAGGTGCCGTCGATGTTGTGTTCAGAAACGAGATCAAGAAAGCGGCCGATCCGGCAGCAAAAAGGCAGGAGATGATCACGGAGTACCGCGACACCTTCTCCAGCCCTTACGTGGCCGCCGCGCGCCTGAAGGTGGACGACATCATCGAACCGGCTGAAACACGGCGGTATCTGGCCATGGCGCTTGATATCCTGCATACTAAAAGGGAGTTCCGGCCGCAGAAAAAACATGGCCTGATTCCACTGTAACGCCAAAAAACGAAAGCAACCATGTCTGAACAGGAAATAACACCTGAACTGCTGATCCTTATGTCGGCCGCTATCGCCGCATATCTCGGAAAGAACTTCAGGATCCGCAGGGCCCGCTTCATCAACGACCAGGGCACCAGCTCATGGTCCCAGCAGGGTCGGGTCTCGATCCAGTCGTCACACACATTCAGCATCACAAAATAAGGAGCATTGCCGTGCAGTTGACCTTGACCATTGACGGGAAAAAATATGTAGTGGACGTAGAAGTGCTGGAAGGAGAAGAGGTGCGTATGCCGGCCTCATTCCCGGAACCGACCTCAACGATACAGTCGAAGCCGGTCATCACGCCGCCCGCCCAACCTGTTGCGGCGCAACCTGCAGCGGATGGCCTACCCGACGACAAGGTATGTCGCAGCCCCATTGCCGGAGTAGTGCAGAGGGTCAACGTCCAGATCGGCCAGAAACTCCAGGAGCACGACCTGCTTGTCGTGCTCGAGGCCATGAAAATGGAGACCAACATCACGGCCCATGCCGCCGGTACGGTCAAGAGAATCATGACCTTGCCCGGCGAAGCTGTAAAAAGCGGTCAGGCCCTCATCGAGTTCGAATAAAAGCCATTTTGCCCATTCTGGAATTCCTGCCTGAACCGGAACCACCATATCCGGGCATAACCAGAGAATTCATACGCCCCCCTCTACTCTTCAGGCAACTACTGCCTCATTATGTGGTAGCCTGAAGAAAACCTCTACAACCGCCGGTTACTTCGCCAAAACACCGATTGATTCAGTCGCTCTTGCCGTGCATGAGTTCAACCACGTGTTGCAAAAAATATCTGCAACACGGCAGGTATAAGCGTAGAACAAGCCCATTGAACTGCACTATTGGCAGCTATGGCAGCTCTCGCCTGATTGAATCCACAGGGTAGTCATGCACAGCCACGACAACAGCAGCAGCATCAGGAGTGGACCGAATCTGACTGGAATTGCTCCAGCACAGGAACAAACCGACAAATACCCATATCTCCTCACGAAGACCCACGAATCCCGCCCTACAATACATTTACGTTGTATTTTATGTTCATGAGTTCTCCATTCGTCAGTTCTCGCACGATTCCATAGTTATAACCAGTGTATCTGCAGCTCACCCCTATCTGCAACCCGGATCATTTCCCATGTCCCCTCAAAACAGCACAGGCACAACGCTCAACTCAATTGAAAGAAGGTTGCAGAGATTGTTTACGACCAGGGATGACGCCATTTTCTTCATGGATCGTGACGGCAACATTATTGATGCCAACCACACCGCCATTGCATGGATCTCTCGATATGCCCCATCCGTTCAACAATATCCTTGGTGCCATCCTGGGCAATACCGAATTGATGCTTCAGGAGATCGACCATAAGCATCCCTTTTTTGAAAACCTCATGAATGTCAGGTTTTCAGTAGGCCGCTCCCGTGAGGTGGTAAAAAAAAGCTGCTTGCGTTTGGCAGAAAACAGGCCTGGCAGCCTGAAATATTTGAGATCGTGAGATGGGCAGGATCTGTTCGATGCTCACCACGCTGATCAGGGAAAACATCAAGGTGAAATGGAAGCCAAACTGCCCGAAAACCATCGTCAACATTGATCCATCGAGCCTCGTACAGATTATCACGATCCTTTACGTCAATGCTCGTGACGCCATTTCAGACACGGGAAACATTACCATTGAGACCGATATTTTAAACACGAGTCAATGCAGTGAGCAGGCCGTAAGCGTGCCGGGTTCAAATTGTGACCTGGTAAGGATATCGGTTTCAGACACCGGATGCGGAATGCCCAAAAGTGCACTTCCACATATTTTCGAACCATTTTTCACGACCAAGGCTATCGGCGAAGGCACAGGATTGGGCTTGTCTACCGTGTATGGGCTCGTCAATCAAAATGGCGGCTTCATCAAGTGCCAGAGCAAAATCGGAAAAGGCACGACATTCAGAATCCTGTTTCCTCTATCGCCCATAACAGACAAAACTCTTGAACCATCAACAATGATCTCTCCTGATATTACCCATGATGATCTGGTTCTGGTCGTTGAAGATGAGCCGCAAATTTTATCCATCATCAAAACGATTCTGGAAAAACAGGGTCTTAACGTTTTGACAACGGAAAATGCTGAAAAACGCGCTCAGGATTTTTTTAAAAATCACGGTGATAAAATCACTCTGGTGATCTCCGATATCATGATGACCGGAATGTCCGGAATCGAGATGAGCCATGAACTTATGAAAATAAACCCGAAGACAAAGTTCATTTTCATGACTGGTTACAGCACAGACGCTGCATCTCAATACGGTTTGATCAGTGAAAACAGCAACTTTATCGCAAAACCGTTCGGCATCCAGAACTTTTCATGGCTGGTGACATCAATGCTCGACAATGAAGCGGTGAATGTCCATTAACACACTTTATAGCTCTCAGTTGGGCGCCCTGCCGAAAAGCCACCCTGACTCAATTTCGTTATTGGCGCTTTGGCATCCGGTCAATCGTCATCATCGCGCCCTTCCCCATGGCGGCCGCCATCCCGACCCTCATGTTCACCCCTTGCTGCCCTGTGGCACCTGATACAGTTCTCATAGTTGCCGATTCCCTCTTTACGATGTTCCGCAGCTATCCTCGACGGGGAGTGCTCATGACAGTTATAGCAGGTGTAAGACTTGTAATTCTTCGGGTCGGTATGGCACGTAGCACAGCTTGCCCGATGATCACCGTCAAGCACGAAGTAACGGTCATGATTGAATGTTGCCGGCTTCCATGCCGTTGTCTTGTGACATGTCGAACAGTTTGCACCCGACTGGCGATGCAGGCCATCTGCAGGCAGATCCTTCTTGTGGCAACTGATGCACTGCTTTCCAGAAACGGAAAGCTTGCTGTGGTCCACAACCGCATTTTTCCATTTCACGGTATCGTGACACGAAGCGCAGTTTGCACTCGACTGGCGATGCAGGCCGTCTGCAGGCAGATCCTTCCTGTGGCAACTGAGGCACTGCTTTCCGGCTGCGGAGAGCTTGCTGTGGTCCACAACCGCATTTTTCCATTTCACGGTATCGTGGCACGAAGCGCAGTTCGCATCAGCCTGGCGATGCAGGGCGTCTGCAGGCAGATCCTTCCTGTGGCAACTGAGGCACTGTTTTCCCGAAACGGAAAACTTGCTGTGGTCCACAACGACACTCTTCCAATCCTTTGTGACGTGACACGATGCGCAATTATCCCCTGCCTGGCGATGCAGGCCGTCGACGGGCGCGTCACTCCGGTGGCAACTGACACACTGCCGCCCCGCAGCGGTGAGTTTAGTGTGATCCAAAGCCGCATTTTTCCATTTCATGGTGTCATGACAAGAGGCGCAAACCTCTCCAACCTGACGGTGCAGGTTGTCCTTCGGCGTCTGCTCTTTGTGGCAGGCGATGCAGTTGTTCTTGAGCTTGGCTGAAAGAGAGTCGTGCCTGAAGTTGTTGACTGCCCGCATCGGGTTCAGTCCCTTGTGATCGGTATGGCAATCGACACAGGAGTTCGATGCGAAAGCGCTGTGAAAAAGGGTCTTTCCGCTCTTTTGCGGCAATACCTTCCCAGCGACGTTCCTCACGCCTATATCGGCCTGTTTATGACAGCTGACACACTGCAACCTTGCCCCTCCAAACGGTTTGTGGCAACTCAGGCAACTGTTTTTCAGTTCGCGGTGCCCTTCCATGAGCGGGCCCGGGTTAATGAGTCGCTCAGGATATGCGATTACAAGAGCCGTAATGATGACGGCAAACGCTGCAACGAGGAAAAATGGTTTCAACGGGTTACCTCCAGTTCATAAAAAACGTTACGGATACGATATGGATAATGGTCAGCACAACCAGAAACGAGACCATCGGCATATGCATATGCCGCCATTGCTCAAACGCCTTGACCGTCATGGCATCCCAATAGGCCTGCTGCTCAAGGCCGTCAACATTGCCATCCTGGATTCCAAGCTGCTTTTTTTTCACCCTTACCTCTTCCCTGAGCTTGCGGACCAGATACTGCCCCACATGGCCACTGGCCGTCACCACCATCATCAGGGCGGTCGCCGACCAGGGAAGAATCGCGTTGAAATGGATTCCGGAATGGACAAGAATCAAAAGGGTTCCCACCCAGCCGGCGTTACAGTGAAGCCTCAGGAACAGGCTGAGCGGCCCGTTTCGAAAAAGCTTTTTTTTACGGGCGGAATAGCCGAACGAGAAAGCGACAAGAGCCGTTCCGGCAATTCCCAGATAGCGCCCCGTCCAGTCAAGACCGGCCGCATGAAGTATATAATCGAGCGAAAGTGAGGCTGCGACAAGCAGCAGATAGGAGAATGAAAGCGGCAGAGCCCGCTTGACAAGGACAGAATTCCACATGTATCGGTATTATTTTACCCTTGAAAGAGTTGTAGGGTAAAAGATATCCGACACCGCTTAAAAGGAGCTGAATGGATCCTTAAAATTCCCTGAAAATCAAAGTGCCGGAAATGTCAGTTCGAAGGTGGTTCCGGTATTCCTGGTGCTCGACACCGAGATTCCAATGTGCTGGAGGTCGGCAAGTTTCCTGACGATAGACAGCCCGAGCCCAAATCCCCCGGTACTTGAACTTCTTGATTCATCGACCCGATAGAACCGGTCAAAGATTTTCTGCAGTTTTTCCTCGGGAATTCCTACCCCGTGATCGGTAATGGTGCATACCAGATGAACTGCACGACGGGATGTGGCGATTTCGATGGAAGAACCGGCCGGAGAGTATTTTATCGCGTTAGAAAGGATGTTCTCAAGCATCATCTCCAGCATCGCCGGATCAGCAGCGACAGTGCCCGATGGAGTGTTCTCCAACCTGATCGATATCTGCTTTTCGAGAGCAAGCAATTCGATTCTCGAGATGACCGAGTGAAGCGATTCGGAGATCTCCACCTTCACGATGTTCGGATTTTTCGTATCGTTCTCATATCGGGCAAGCATCAGCAACTGATCTATCAGCCGTGCCATTCGATTGAGTTCATCCAGGCAATAACGGATTCTGTCTTCATAATGGACAATGTCCCTCGGTTTGCGAACCAGGACGTCAAGAGTTCCTTTCACCACGGCAAGCGGCGTCTTGAGCTCATGTGAAGCATCTGCCGTGAACTGCTTTTCACGCTGGAATGCGTCCTGCAAACGATCGAACAGTGCATTGATGGTGGCCGACAACCGGTACAGTTCGTCCTGGTTGTGAGGCATCGGGATGCGCTGGTCCAGACTTGCCTGAGTCATTTTTTCGGCAGTGGCGATAACCTCCTCGATGGGACGGATGCTTCTGCCGGCTATGGCACGGGTAAGGATGAAGAGGATCAGGATTACTGCCGGAAACGAAACCAGCATGATATTCTGGAGATCGAGAAGAATGATCATGGCGCTCTTCATCGGAACAGCAATAATCAGGTAGGCATCGGCAATACCCTTGCTATTGACGAGGGGAACCTGCACCTGCCTCACCGGCTCACCGGCGACAAAGCTGTTGAAGTAGCGGACTCCGGAATAGGCCGGATTGAAGGTCAGCAGGTTTCGGGAAAGGTTGACTGATTTCCTGACCATCTGACCGGTACTGTCGACAACCTGAATGAATTCAGAATCAGCATCCTTCTTTTTCCCTCTCTGTTTATATTCATCGAGTTCCTCCTCGGTGCCGTCGATACACCTGAAGCTTTCGAATCCCACGAAAGCCTGCCCTTTCACATGGGCCTCTTCAAGTGTTTCAGCAACTTCGTGCCGAAGTTCTTCATCGAAATGGATGTAGACGATACGATCAACCATGAGCAGAATGGCGGCAAACACGACCGCCAGCAAAAATGCTGTCGTGACCGTATAATAGAACGCCATGCGGTTTCGCAGGCTCATCGAGGGAATACGCTTCCAGCCCGCGCCGTGCCGTTCATGCTTATTGTTGGTCGATCCTGTCATTAAGCGGTGGGGCCAGGTTCACGGACGATGTAACCGACGCCCCTGATGGTCTGGATGAGGTTACCGCACCCGGCCTGCTCAAGTTTCTTGCGAAGGAAGTTGATATAAACATCGATAACCGATGTATCGGAGTAGAAGTGCATATCCCAGACGTGCTCGATGATGCGGCTTCTGGTACAGGGGCGATCCTTGTTGCGGACAAGGTATTCGAGCAGGGCGAACTCCTTCGGAGTCAGCGTCAGTTCCTTCGAACCACAGAAAACCTGATGGGTAACCGCATTGATGGAAAGGGAACCGACCGTCTGGGCTTCATCTTCCTGGGTAGTTTTCCTCAACTGAACCCTTATTCGGGCCAACAACTCTTCAAATTCAAAGGGCTTTTTGATATAATCGTTGGCGCCCGAATCCAGTCCGAAAACCACATCTTCAAGCGTGTCCCTTGCCGTCAGGAAAAGAATGGGTACGCTGCTGCCGGACTGACGGATTTTTCTGCATACCTCAATGCCGCTGATTCCGGGTATCATCCAGTCCACCATGATCAGGTCATACTCATTGGTCATGGCAAAATCGAGACCGCTGTTGCCATCATAGGCCACATCTACGGCAAAGTACTCCTCTTCAAGTCCTTCCTTGAGAAAACGGGCGATTCCCGTTTCATCTTCAATAACGAGTAGTCTCATTGACTCAATGTTTAACGGCCGTCACGATCACCATCATTTTTCTTCTCCGCTCCACCCAACACAGCAGCAAGAACAATTTTTCCGCTTTTACCGTTTCGTGCTGCGATTTCCTGGATAGTCGACGAATTGGAGCCGGCGACGATCCCGCTTTTATCAAGCCTGGCAGCAAGAGCCTGCGGAGTGGTTTTCAAAACCAGGGCAACGGTTTCCAGCGATGAAGATTCCAGTGCCTTTGCAGCGACTCCTGCTCCGCGCCCTTCCCCCTCTTCATCTTCGCTGAACATCGGCAACAATGACCCGATGGCAACTACGCACGCCAGTCCGATAATGCCGATTGCCGGTTTTTTTGAAAAATATCCAGAGAAAGGTTTCCAGTTCGAAACAATATGAAGCGAAACCCCACCAAGAAGCAACCAACTGAGCCACTTGTGTACCGGTTCGACAGCACCCATTTCAATATCAAAAAAAATCAGGATACCTGTGACTGCTGAAATCAGGAACGCCCCAATTGCCAGCGGTGTTGAAAACGATTTAAGAATTGTATTCATGGATTCGTCAATAATTCAATGTTCATTTAGCTCGTACCGTCCTGTTGATATATAATAGAAACCACATCAACATGAGATCAAGATAAACCGGAGAGCTTTAAAGGAGTCTTAGCCTGACCTTAAAAATCGATTAAAATCACCATCGTGCGTATTCAGTATTCAGTGCGCCAAACATCCCCCCCCACTACGTAACGGAACTGGCATGTGATGCTGGTTCCACCAGGATCGGGAGGCTTAAGGCAACCGGAGCAACTCATTCCCGCCTGCCTTAAGGTTCAGGCTCCGATCTGTGCGTGATTAAAAAGTGCGTACGGCACGAACATAGTTATTGTCCAGCTTGTAGCCGAGGTTCTGGACACCGCTGCGGAAGCTCTGGTCCCAGGCATCATTTTTATCGCTCTCGGATGAACTCCAGTAATAGTGGTGATTCTTGAATCCACCTACAGCGATTTTGTTGGCATAAAGCCTGTTCAGCTCAGCCTTGCTCGGAAGACGCCAGTCGCTGAACCCGCCTGCCCTGTACTCCTGACATAGCTGAACAGCTTTTTCCCACGTTGTCCCATTGCCCAGGTCCTGTCTGGATGCGACCACTCCATGGATCTGGCCGGCGACATAACCTTCGTCTCCCGACTGGAACACATAGGCCACCTTGCCGCCACCATGGTTATCGCCGATTTTCAGTTGTCCGGCCGATGAAGCAGCGACAGCCGTCTCCGATGCATAAACACTGGAAACAGCAGCAGTCGAGAAAACGGTGCAAACCAATGCACATTTTACCAGTGATCTGCGCGAAATGGAAAAGAAAAAGGACTTGAGGTTTTTCATGGGTTCACTCCTTTAGTTGTCTGTGTTGATTTGGTAATTATTGTGCAGAGGCTCAACGCAAGTTCAATACGATGATTCGACAAACCCGTTCGAAGCTGGTGCCTGCATACCGGCAAGAACATCTGCTTTCGAAGACCCTGCAGCATTCAGCGGATATGTTTCTTATCCGACATCAACAATAATAGCCTTCGATTCTTAAGCCGATATTAACAGTTGTTAAAATTCGTCTTAAAATATACCTGGCGGTTGTTTCTGCTCAGGATGCATGCAAAACCCGACCTGAAACCAGGAACTGCTTCAGGTTGGACTGATATGATAAAGCTTGGGAAAGAGTGATCTGATGGGGAATACCGTCAATGAAATGGCAATCTGCGACCAAAACCCGATCGTATTCCAGGCGAAAGGGGGATGCCGCGTTCTCTCCGGATGATTCAAGAGTAAAAAAACGGCCTGCCCGTATGCTAATCCAGGCGAGGTTTGATGCCTTTGATATGGTGGAAAGAAACGACCCCGAGCAGTTTTTCTTCATCGTCGGTAACCGGAATTGCCCTGAACGAGTACCTTGAGAAAAACTCCACTGCATCGTGCAGCGTATCGTCGGGGCCAAGAGTGATGAGGCTGTCTGTCATGATTTCGGAAAGCGGCTGGTCAGGCTCGGCATTAAGCAGATCCCTCAGATCAACCACACCATACAGTGTATCGCTCTCATCCATCACATAGACGTACATGATGACATCCATGTTGGCGGCAATATCATGGTAATGGTTTATGATCTCCTTGACGCGGGTGTCAGCCGAGCGTTTGATGATGCTTTGCGTGACATAGAGCATGATGTTCTCGTCATTCTGGTCGATGATCTGCTGAACTTTGGCCTTGCTCTCCTGGTCCACAAGTTCGATGATCTCGTCGGCCTCGGAGGCCGGTAAAACCGACAGGATGTCAGCCGCCTTGGCCGGGCTCATCTCGTTGAGCAGTTCGGCTGCCTTGTCTTTCTCCATCAGCCCGATAAGTTCGCGCTGCACCCTCGGCTCCACCTCTTCAAGGGTATCGGAGGCCAACCCTGTATCAAGGGCGTTGAAAACCGCCATTCGCTGGTTGCTGTCCAACTCCTCAAGAATATCGGCAAGATCGACAGGGTGAATATCGCTGATGCTCTCCTTGAGGACGTTGAGCTTGACGTTTCCCTTGAAACTGTTGATGGTTTCCGGAAGCGGCTGGACGTAGACCCATGAAATGGAGGAGTCCTCGGTATAGCGGCCAAGGAACCCGGCGAGCTTGTTCATGCCCATTCGCCGCAGGATACGGAACCGGTTGAAATCCACCTCGCTGGCAAAGAGCCTGTCGATCTGATAGACAAGTTTCACATCGTAGACCACCTCCACCTCGTGGTCCTCCATATCGAGAATCTTCTTGTCGAGGATATAGTCCTTCAGGAAAATGTAGTTCCCGTCGGGATCAAGCTTGTAGTTGTCGGGCTCGGTGATGTCGGAAACGATCTCTGTATTCGAAATCAGCGAGATTCTATCCCAGGGCAAAAGCAGGGATGAATCACCATAGGGACGATGAACAAGCAGATGGGTGACTTCAGGAATTTTACCGGCGTGCTCCTGGATGACCAGATCCTTGAGCTTGCCGATCTTTTTTGAAGTCAGGTAAACCCGGCGACCGATGAATTCGCTGAGAAAAAATTCCTGTTCAAGTATTGCAACCATGGGCTGCCTCCTTTATCAGATTGCTTATTTGCCGGCCGGTATTAATGTAATGAACTTGTAGAGCAGCAACACGACCAGGACAAACAGGTAGATCCTCAGCCCGGTCAGTGAAAACTTGATGGCCCGTGACATCTCGACCTTGGGCCTGGCATATCGCGCATTGATTTCGCGAATCTTTTCTGAAAACTGTTTGATTATCCTCATCGTCCTGCCCCCGGCGAATTACTTGAACACGTTTGGAAAAAGCGCGCTGATGCCATACATCGTCGACAAAATGATGATCGCCACCACAATGCCGCCGGTGATCCAGTTCTGCAAGGGGGTATTGGCGTACTCCCCCATCGTTTTCCTGTCGTTCAGCAACAGGATCAGGAAAACCAGGGCCGCAGGCAGCAACGTTACCGCAACGACCTGGACGAACAGGGTAATCAGCACAAGAGGCGCCCCCGGAATAAGCGGAACAATGCCTGCCGTAATCAGGGTAAAGAAATAGCTGGCGTAGAACCAGGGAGCCTGCTTGACATTGGTATTGAGCGAGTGTGCCCATCCGAAAATCTCACCGAAAGCCCAGGAGCTGGCAAGCGAAATGCAGATCGCACCGAGCAGGCCGGCATCGAACAGACCGATAGCGAGCAATGCCCCGGTGAAATGGTTTATGCCCATGAGCATCCTGGCCGCTGTGGCCGCATCGTCTATCGGAACTCCGTGCAACAGGGTACCGGTGACGACGACAATGAAGATTGCCACTGCAACGGTTATGATGGCGCCAAAAAGGGTATCGGCCTTGCCCATCTTGATGTCTTTCTCCTGCAACCCCTTGTCGACCACGGAACTTTGCTGGAAAAAGAGCATCCATGGCGCAATCGTGGTGCCGATGTTCGCCATGAGCAGAAAAAACAGGTCGTTGTTCAACCCGCCGGGAAGGTTCGGAATCAGGCCGTTGCCGACAATCTCCTTTACTGACGGATTGACCATGAATGCCGCAGGAACATAGACCAGGTTAAGCAGGCAGAACCCGAGAGCGATCTTTTCCCATGTCCAGTAACGCCCGTTCAGCACAATGATCCCCATGAGACCTATAACTCCGGCGACAGTAAGCCAGGGGGGTACGCCAAAGATGTTCAGCGCCGAGGTCATCCCCACAAACTCGGTGACCAGCGTCAGCCAGTCGACAACCATCAGGTCAAGCAGCGAGAACCAGCCCCAGAATGCACCGAAACTCTCAAAAATCGCCTCGGCATGGCCGCGTTTGGTCACTGCCCCCAGGCGAACCGTCATCTCCTGGACGTAATAGGCGACAGGGATGAGGATAAGAAGAAACCAGATCAGGTGATAACCGTACTTCGCGCCTGTTGCCGCATAGGTGGTAATTCCCCCTGCATCGTTATCAGCTATCATAACGACAAGTCCCGGACCCGCTATGGCCAGATACATCTTGAGCGACTTCAAGACCTTCTTCGTTCGGTAGTAGAGCGTGGAGAAGAAATCCATATCCGGGCGGGCTGAACGTTGGCGAAGGATATTCGTGTAATGGCAGGATCAGAAAAAAGAAGCGTCCCGACCCTGCAGAAGCAGACCCCTTCATTCAGATTTCAGGCTGGCGTACAATCAGACAATGCGTGGCAGATTCTCACTTCTAATCCATAGGCCCTAAGTTTAAGGTTTTAAGCCGGTTCAATCAACATTTTTGTTGATTTGTTCCTGATTTTTCACACAACTCCCGAATTGATGATCATCTATCGTAAAGCCCTCTTTGACAGAAACAGTGAAAGAAGCATTTTGAGGAGACAAGCAACCGTGTAAGCGGACAGAGAATGAAAGAATGGAAGCATCCGGGCAATCGTTTTTCAGAAAAATGACCCTGCTTCCTTTGCCGTCAAGACAAGGTTCAAGCAGCCAAAAGATTAAAAGCCATGCAATCCACAAAAGAGCATTGGGAGCAGGTGTATGACGGCAGATTGAACTGCTCGTTCAGCTGGTATCAGGAACATGCCCGTCAGTCGCGGCAATTGATCGGGAATACCGGTATCTCCTTCGATGCTCCTGTCATTGATGTCGGCGGCGGGGCTTCAACCCTTGTGGACGATCTGCTGGCTTGCGGATACTCGAACCTTACGCTCCTTGATATTTCATCGTCAGCGCTTGCCGCGACAAAAGAACGACTTGGAGCTACAGGCAAACCGGTACGTTGGATCCAGTCGGATATCACCGAAGCGCGGCTTGAGGAATATGGTTACGAGGTTTGGCACGACAGGGCGGTATTCCACTTTCTTGCATCACCGGGTGCGCGGCAGAAATATATCAACACCCTGTCAAAGGCCATTCGACCGGGAGGGCACATCATCCTCTCCACCTTTGCCCTGGACGGTCCATGCAGGTGCAGCGGGCTTCCGGCGGTACGCTACAGCCCGGAAACACTGCATGCCGAACTGGGAGATTCATTCGACCTTGTGACTCACGAAAAAGAGCTCCATCTCACACCATCGGGCGTTGTCCAGTCATTTATATACTGTCATTTCCGAAAATGCGATTCCTGAATGGCCGTTGAACAGGTATAGGACAGCAGCGTTCATCCATTTGAAGAGAGGCGGGCCTGTTCTTCGGCATAACAGGGCAGGTAGACATCGAATCTCGTCCCTTTGCCGATTTCACTCGACACGGTGATAAAGCCGTTGTTCTGCCTGACGATACCGTAAACGGTTGAAAGCCCCAATCCTCGCCCTTCAGAAAATGATTTGGTGCTGTAAAAAGGTTCGAAAATATTGTCCAGTGCAATACTGTCCATACCGCACCCGTCATCGATCAGGGAAACCCTGACATATTGGCCTTCCGATATTTCAGGGGAATACCCTGGGGTTGACCTCCCGACAGTAACCTGGTTCAAGGTGATAGCGATAGTACCGATCCCCTGGATGGCATCCTGGGCATTGAGAACAAGATTGGCAAGTATCTGGTCAACCTGTGATGGATCCATTTTCACCATTAACCGCTCTTCGGGAGGAGTGTATGACAGGGAGATATTTTCGCTGACAAGGCGCCTGAGCATTGTCAGGATACCATCTATCGTAGCGCCGAAATCAAGCACTTCCGGGCTGTATGGCTGATCCCGGGCAAATGCCAGCAGTTGTTGGGTGAGTGCCGCAGCCCTCAGCACAGAATGGCGGAGGTCCGAAAGCTTTTCCTGATCGACAGGTTTGGCAGGATCCATGAGGATCATGAGTTCGATATTGCCGAGCATGACCTGCAACGTATTGTTGTAATCATGGGCGACGCCACCGGCAAGCCGACCTATCGACTCCAGCTTCCTGACCTGGGCCATTGTCGCCTGGAGTGCCAGGTTGTCACGGTGAATCCTTTTCTGTTCACTGACGTCTGTCAGGGCCATTCGGCATTGCGACAGATCGTTGCTTACGACAGCGTCGATATGGACCGTAATCAACTTGAAGGTGAAATCGCCGAACCCGGATGCCGGAGCGTTCAATGATGATCCCCCTTCATGTTTTTCAAGCCCCAATTCACACGCCTCAACGCGCCGTTGATCAAAGAGGTCGAAAAGCATCCTGCTGAAAACCGGCTGGTCTTCGAAAGCGACGTACCTGTCGAAGCGCTGCCCAACAAGGTTCGAGCGGTCTATACCAAGAAGCCTGGACGCCGTAAGGTTCAGCTGAAGAATCTTGCTGTTCCTGTCTATGCTGAGGTAACCGATTGGCGCGAAGTCATAAAGCTCCATATATCGTTCAAGGCTCTCCTCCAGCTCCGTTCTGGACTTGAGAAGCTCCTCCTGCTGCATCTCCAGCTCGATCCTGTGGACATCGAGCTCATGGACGAGACGGTGCAGGTCCTCACGGCTGGTGGAAAGGTCAGCATCAGCGCCATAACCGTCGCCCAGCCGCTCTTCAGCACGTTTCTGCAAATCATCAAACTCAGCTGGAAGCTTATTTCTCTTACTCATAGATCAAAACCCTCCGGTTACCAAACATGATTTCCTGGGCCCATATAACAACTTGGGTTCGATTGACAGACAATTTGTACTAATGGAGCCCGAGAAAACTGCTGCCCCGGGGTTACAACACGCAATCGTTGCTGCCTGACAGAATAGTTCCGTCAGTTTTCCTTCGGCAACAATACGACAAGGAGAGAAGATTTGTCGTCAGAGACATCAGGCAGAGGAATTACCCTGAAAAGATAGGAACGGCGAATACCGTCGGAAAGTTTGATTTCCTGCTCTTTTTGCAGGGCATGTCCGGTTTCAAGCACGGTACGCATTATGCCTGTCATCTCTACTGGGAAAGAAACAGGGGCGATCTCTCCGGCATGGGCTCCCTTGGGAACCAGAAGATGATGGGGATCACATGCCCATGTGCACCTCAGTTCGCGGTCAATGGTTGCCACAATCATCCCGGCGCTGTCGATGGCGGAAACGAACCTACGGTCTGCCTTCAGAAGATTGAGTTCAAGGCGCTTGCCTGCGCTGATATCGGAAAACGTTATCACCAGGCCATCTATCCGGTTTTCCTGTGTCCTGTAGGGCATGATCCTGACGTTGAACCAGCGGCCATCGGTCGCCGTAACCTGCTTTTCCCGGAAAACAAGCGTCTGCAATACTTCACGGGCATCATCGGCCAATAAGGGGTAGTCGAGATCCGTCACGATATCGGTAACCGGTCGTCCGACATCGCTCGCAATCAATTTGATAATGGTAGCCGTCCTGGTTGTAAACCTCCGGATATTGAGCGACTCGTCAAGGAAAAGGGTTGCGATATCGGTGCTGTTCAGCAGATTTTTCATGTCGTTGTTCGCCTGCGACAGCTCGGTAACTTTCGATTGCAATTCGTGATTTACCGTCTGCAACTCTTCGTTGAGCGACTGCATCTCCTCCTTTGAGGTAGTCAGCTCTTCATTGGTGCTCTGCAACTCCTCATTGGCAGACTGGAGTTCCTCATTGGCACTCTTGAGCTCCTCCTGCGAGGATTGCATCTCTTCACGGATGGTAAGGATTTCGTCACGCGCATGCTTGATCTCAAGTTCAAGCACATCTACCCGTCCTTTTCGCTTTTCCTTGTTCAGACCCTGTTCAACGACATTGACAACTTCCGGCATATCGGGCGTACTGAACACGACAAGCACGAGATTCTTCATCGAATCCGGACTTTCAAGCCTTTGAACCGTAAGGTTTACCATCAGCGATTCACCGTCGATTCTGGAATGAATCCCTTTCCTTGCAACCGGTTCATTGCTGGTCATACTCATGCCGAAGAGTTGTTCCAGATCATGACGAAGCCCTTCCCGCACCATGGCGAAAATATTCCAGTTCGCTTTGCCCGCTGCCGGCTCAAGATACTTTCCTGTTCGGCCGCTAATGTAGATGATATCCCCCTTCGCGTTGGTAAGTACTGCCGATGGAGTATAGTTCTGGAGCAGAACCTGGTCGGTAAACGATTTCAGGTTGAGCGCCGATGGCCCGGCATTTTCTTTCTCGGTCACATAACCCGGCAGGCTCATCGCCGAAGTGGTGAATGAGGAGGGAAATTCCAACCCCTCTGCACGTTGACACTGGTCGATCTTTCGGTAAATCCTGATTTTACCGCTGACAGGTTCAAACAAAAAGTTGAACAACCCGATCGTTTCAGCGCTGCCGAGAAACAGAATGCCGGATGAATTAAGGCTGTAATGGAACAGGGGCAGCAGCTTTTTCTGGAGCTCCTGCTCCCAGTAAATCATCAGGTTCCTGCAGACAAGAATGTCGATTCGGGTAAATGGCGGATCCATGATGACATTCTGTGGGGCAAATACCACCATCTCCCGAACCTCACGGGAGACCCTCCATCCATGGTCGTCACGCACAAAAAAACGATTCAGGCGTTCAGAAGAAACGTCGGCAAC
This sequence comes from Chlorobiaceae bacterium, assembly GCA_013334525.1. Classification (GTDB taxonomy): domain Bacteria; phylum Bacteroidota; class Chlorobiia; order Chlorobiales; family Chlorobiaceae; genus Chlorobaculum. The sequence continues at coordinate 2,385 of JAAXXK010000017.1, read as the reverse complement.
AATATTTGGTGGATAGAGCCCGATTCGGGCCTTGTCGATGGCATCCTTGTCAAGGTCGGTTGCAAATATCTGTACCTGGTACCGTCCGTGAAGTTCAGCCGAGGTGAGCACCTCAAGAAAAACGATGGCAAGTGAAAATGCCTCCTCGCCCGTTGAACATCCTGCAACCCAGGCCCGGATCGTCCCGCCGGACGGCTTTGCCGCAATAAGGACGGGAATCGCCTTCTCCTTTAAAACCGCCCACGCATCGGGATCCCTGAAGAAATTGGTCACCCCGATGAGAAGTTCCTTGAAAAGCAGTTCGGTTTCCTGAGGATTCTCCTGCAGGAAACGTACGTAGGCCGCAATGCTCTCTATCTGGTGAATACCCATCCGCCTCTCGATCCGGCGATAGATGGTGCTCTTTTTGTAGAGTGAAAAATCCTGCCTGGTCTGGGCCCGTAAAATGATCAGCACCTTTTCGAGCCCGCTGAGCATTTTCTCTTCCAGCTGAAGCCTGGGCCTGAAACCCATGGATTGATGGGCGATATATGAGGTGATCCGCAGGATCAACTCGTCGGGAGCGGCCACAATATCGGCAAGGCCCGCATCAATGGCGCTGCGTGGCATACCATCGAACTTGGCGGTTGCGGGATCCTGTACAAAGACTCCGCCGCCTTTCTCCTTGATGGCCCTGAGGCCAAGGGTACCATCGGAACCCATGCCGGAGAGAATGACCCCGATACTGTACTGTTGCAGATCGTCAGCCATCGAACGGAAAAAGGTGTCGACAGGAAGGCGAAGGCCGTGAGGTTCCACCGGATCGACCAGATGCAGGAAGCCTCTCAACATGGACATGTCCCTGTTCGGAGGAATGACGTAAACATGTCCCGGCTTGATCGGCATCCGGTCTATGACCTGAACGACAGGCATTGGAGTCACCCGCTGCAGAAGCTCAACCAGGAACCCCTTATGCACCGGGTCAAGATGCTGGACGATCACGAAAGCCATACCGCAATCGGCAGGGATGTTGCCAAGAAACGCTTCGATAGCCTCAAGTCCCCCCGCAGAGGCCCCAACGCCTATGATGGGAACCCTGATTTCAGCTGGCTGCAATGAGTCGGTTTTCGACTTCACCGCTTTTTGCTCAGTGTGTATGGACTTTTTTTTCATGCCGCAGTTTCTGCAGTCGAACACCAAAAAAAACGAGTTATTGGTAAGTTTACCAATATTAACAGAATATTTTTGGATAATAGTGTCGTCAGCCCGACAGCAATGCGTAACAATGGCTATAGCTCAGTATTGATTCAGAAAATGAATTACTTCTCATATTTTACGCTACTCCCTGATTAGATCAGCGGGAAACATGATCCAGTCTCAGTAGATCAGATACGCGCCAAAACACCATCAATCTGTTAATAATTAATAACTTATAAATACGTTCAGGTAGGGGAAAGTGAAATCGGATCGGTTAATTCGTCGAGATGGCAACCAAATAATAATTTGCCTCAATGCGTCAATAAATCAAAAAGCGAGCCAGATTGTGAAACCATGTCGGAGGTTTCCCTGCCACGGTTACTCAAATGTCAGCGTCCATATTTCTCTTTTCAATTACTTTATTATTAACATTCGACATATTACACGAGCTGAATAATACCGTAAAATCCAGGCTCGCATCCAATTTTGACAAGCTCCTCTATCGATGACACGGATGCCGCAAATAAATTTTGCAGAACAAATATGAACACCTGAACGAAAACTGGTTTCTGGATCCGGATCATTCACGTCAGGTCATCTGGCAATGGCAGGAAGATTACATTTCGATCCGGCCGCACAGTTTATCAGAAAACTGACTCCGGAAAAGTTTCTGGTTCAGCATACCGGTTTTTACCAAGAAGAAGTGCTCTTATGGAGGGTGACACGACCATGGTCATGAATACCGGAAACCAAAATCACACAAATACCAAACTAAAGATCATCAACCATGAAACTCGAAGATTTAATAAACATATCAGAAACAATTGAAGTAATGGATATTGGTGCCGCTGTAATAAGCGAGACGCCAAACTATAAAAAACTACTCGATGAAAATCTTGCCCACCTTAATGCTTTTGATGGTGACACAAGGCAAACCGAGAAAATTAAAGCCGCATATGGAGATAGAGCATCCATTTACACGGATTTCTTATCTGATGGAACAATAAAAACTTTATACATAGCCGATGAACTGAGTGGAATGACCTCGGTTTATAAGCCAAACGTCAACGCTCTTCGCTATTTCAATGGCTTTGAGAATTTTGGGACCATTTACAGCACCAAAGAAATTCAAACGAAAAAGTTAGACGATGTATATGATATTCCACAAATTGATATGTTGAAAATGGATATTCAAGGTTCCGAACTTAG
>JAAXXK010000062.1:4849-9626 GCA_013334525.1 Chlorobiaceae bacterium | reverse complement strand
CGTATTCCAGAATCCCTAAGGCAATAGGCTGTACCAGACGTCATGGTAATGCCAACTCATTGAACCCCGGGAGCGCCAAGCACCAGTTTGGCGTCTTTATGGATAACCAAAAGGACTTTGCATCAACGCCACCAGTCAAGAATTCGATCTTTTCATTGCTTAATTCAAAGTTCGCGTATGAATTGCCAAGCTGGTGCTTCGCGTTCCCGGTTTTTTGGCGTTCCTGATATCTCTTTTCAGACGGCCGCTACTGGTCCAGCCGCCACTAAAAACGCTTCTGGTAGATATGGCAGTAGGGCTGATGGCCTGTCTTTTCGTAATACTCCTGATGATACTCCTCTGCCGGCCAGAACTCTCCCGCCCTGGTAACCTCGGTCACCACTTTGTATCCTTTGCTTTTCAACTGTGCGATAAGCGACTCGGCGACCTGTTTCTGGGTATCATCGCTATAGAACACCGCCGAACGATACTGGGTGCCGACATCCGGACCCTGTCGGTCTGATTGGGTCGGATCGTGAATTTCGAAGAATAGTTTGGCCAGAGTCTCGTAGCTGACGAGCGACGGGTCGAAGGTAACCTCCATGGCCTCCGCATGGCCCGTCCGACCCGTGCACACCTCTCTGTATGACGGATTGGCTGTCTTGCCGCCAGTGTAGCCGACCCTTGTCGAGAGCACTCCCTTTACCTTCTGGAACCGGTATTCAACTCCCCAGAAGCATCCGCCGGCGAAAACCGCCTTCTGGGCGACCCCTGCTGGCTTGTCGGCAGGATCAAACGAAAGAGATACGGAATTGACGCAGAAACGTGCGTTCTTCGAGGTAAGCCCTTCATTGAAAAACACATGCCCGAGGTGGCCGGCACACTTTGCGCAAACTATTTCAATCCGGCGGCCATCAGCGTCCGGCACCTGGCGGACAGCCCCCTCAATGGCATCGTCGAAACTCGGCCAGCCAGTGCCTGATTCAAACTTGGCGTCCGACCGGAACAACTCCGCGCCGCACTGCCGGCAAACGTAAAGCCCCTTTTCCTTGTTGAGGCAATATTGACCGCTGAACGGCCGTTCTGTTCCCTTGTCGATAATAACTCTCTTTTCCTCAGGGGTGAGGGGTCTGTAACTCATTGAATCCTCCTTATTTATTGCCTGTTCCAGATTTGTGGTGACCGCAGCGGAAGGCTCCTGTGCGCAAGCCGTAAAAAGAAATGCGACCAGGGCGATCATGATAGCCAGGATTTTCACCGTAACTCCAGCTTCGTGGTAGAATGTGTGCGTTAACTATAGCTCTACAACCAGTAAGCCGACTATAATGTTTCCGCATCACGGCGGCGATTTTACGAAAACAGATCCCGACACACCGTTTACCCGTGCCATGAGCCTTTCGGTTTGTATGTGAAATGGTTGACAAGATGGTTGAAGAGGCACAAAAATCCAGCTTACCGAAGTCGCGAAGCGACGACGGCAATGGTGGGGTGCTTAAACGAAACACCCTTTCAGGATGAATCCTTCAGCCGACCAACAAAGATCGTCGCTGGTCGGCCGAAATTAATGAATGGTGGGTATTGCGCCCTCAGAGGAACGGAGAATCGTCCTCTCTCGGTGGTTTCAAGTGCTCGATGCCGCCGGTGATGGCTTCAGCAGCCTTCATGACAATCGTACCTGCGGCGAAAATACCGAGTCCTGCCACAGCAAGCCCGGCAAGTCCGTGGACGATCGGCATGCCGACCGGAGAAAAGAGAGCCGCGCCGCCGGCCACACCCACGGCGGTTTTGACCATGACGTCCGTACTGGGCTGTTCCATATTGATGGTCTCCTTTATTCAGATTGAAAAATCAACTTGTTGACCTGCATTGAGCCTTGAGCCTGCAGGAGAGAAAACCGAATCCGTTCAGGGAACAAAATCATCCCGAACGTTGGAAAAATGGCTGCTAAATCCTATACTATGGCTTCGTTTTCGAAGGACAATTAGCTCAGCTGGTTAGAGCGTTCGCTTCACACGCGAGAGGTCATAGGTTCGAGTCCTATATTGTCCACTCCCCTACCACCTCATCTCTTCCTGCGAGCACCAGACCAGATAATTTTCCCCTGCTGTTAAAATACAGGGCAAAATATCACAAGAAGCCTTTCTGCCAGACTTTCTTTATTATTAAAATATAGCCATCTAATCGGGCAAACAAAAGTTCCGGGTGAACCGTAGGTTTGCACGTCAGGCTATGTATAGTATACTTAACGGTACACCGATAAATGCGGCTCCTTTTCGACTCAGGCTTGACAAGAAACCGAATTATTGTAACAAAAAGAGAAAGACAGCAGAGGCTAAGTTCCCGGCAGCTATAACAGCCAACTGAACCATGTTCGGCAATCAAAAAAGAGAATCAAAAGAACAACATGAACATGAGAACAGCTTTTTTCACGACGGCATTCATGCTGATGCTCGTTGGATGTTCAAACAGCGAGACCCGAATATCCGACGACAAATTGCACTCGCTCGTCATCGGCAAATCGACCCAGGCTGAAGTGCTGAAGAGCATGGGGAATCCGACATCGACAACAGTAAATGTCAGTGGCAACCAAACACTGCTCTACTCCGAAGAGAAGCGTCAGAAAAAGCAGTCTGGCGGGGAGAGTGTGAAGTCAAGGGTGGTCGTATTGGAAATCGGCCCGGATGGATTGCTCTCCGGAATATCCACAACTGATTCGAGCATCGAAACCGGTTCCAACGCGAAATAGAACAAAGGCAAACGCATCTCCCTGCGGGGGAAATAGTTTATCAGGCTGGTGAGGAGCACAGGCAGCCGATTACGAAGATAAGTGAGGAGATGGATTGACGAATCCGGAATCACCTGAAACCCCAATACCGGAAGGCCTGCTTCATGGTTTCAGAGACCCACGACTCATGCATCGATGAGCCAGGCGTTGGCATCGTCGAAATTCCTGAAAGGCTTTACGGTGAAGGGAATGCCTTCATGTTCTGCTTCGTCGCAAAACAATTTCACAAACGAATAGAAGGTATTGGTAGTGGCAAGCATGGCCGCTTTTTGCTTCGTACCGTTAACCGGGAAAAAGTTCTTGATCCTGCTGAGCATATCGAACATGCAGATATTCGAAAAAACACACTCGCAGGCCTCATCAAACATCCATAGCGAGTTCTTGTGCGGATACTCCGGATGAAGCATCAAATCCGCCTGCGCCTCGTAGAGCGATTGTTGATCGACCTTGTCAGTTACCCAAACGCAAAGGTAATGAAGATCGTTATGAACACTGTGCATTCGTCTGACACTCTATAGTGTAAATCACATCAAAGGGACCTTCCAATAAAGACCATATATTAAAAAAAATAAAACTCAATATACGGCACCAATCGGGTATATAATACATCAGATATACGGAAAATGACAAAAATGCATGATCGCATGAACAAACCATGAACAAGCCGGTCATCGCATAGGGCATCCCTATCGTTGATGCCAAGGCCGGAATTCCGTCTTAACCGACCGCAAGAGCTGGAATAATCCCAAAACCAGCACCATTCGGAAGGTGTATTATGTTTTATAAGCACTACACTCCTGACGAAATAAAGCGCCATACATGCTCTTGAGAATCGATAAAAATCGGTAATTGCCGTTGAGAATAATCAACTACTTGTTATATTCGCAGAGAGTTAATCCGGTAAGCAGTAAGTAGCCCGATTTCTTCACACGCGAGAGGCCAATGGTTTGAGACCCCTATTTTCAACCCTTGAAATGCCTTCAATTGCGAGCTTCTCCCCTGGCTTGCCGATTATCTGGTGAACTTATAGTGAGCAATATTTGTCATTGGTATAGATCAAACACAGGAAAACCTCACTGTTGATCGTTACGATTCTGTTACAGGATCGATCCCGATTTCTCATATTCAACATCTCCACGATAAACGCGGTTGTCGTGTCGTGGCGTTTAATAACTTATGCAACAAGCCTATGACGGAAAAGAAGACCATGCTCGTCATCCAGCACCTCGAGGCATCGAAATACCTTGATGCAATACAGTGTCTGCAGGATGAGCTTTTGAAAATAGAAGTAAAGCCAAATATTGCGGGCTCAGACAAGCGGAAAATCAAAACCATGTCGACCGTCATCGACAAGATCAGCGAAGCAGCTGCGTTCGGCAAAGAGTGGGAAGAGGGGCGCCGGGCCGAAAAGGCTGCCATCCTCCGACTCCAGAAAATGATCACCTCATAGTGCAGACGGGCAAAATCGATTGTTGGCCTCTCTTAAGGGAGTTCACGGACGCTCAGGCCTTGACGCCATTCACACGCTTACTCTTATACATATTGCAGCATAAGGCATATCGGCACCCCTGTGGAGCGGATATGCCGTTGTATTGCATTCAACGCCAATCCTCTTCAGGGCTGCTTCGACCAATAACTTGAGCGTCAGTTGCTTCATGCCGATGGCGCCGATATTGATCACGCTTTCGGCTCCGGCGCATCGAAGAGAGGTCGTTCATTGATCTGGAAGCCCATCTTGAGAATTCCGGCGTGAACCGTTCAGGTTAAAAAGAAAAAGGGAGCTGATCATGGATCAGTCTCCCTTTTCTGCGTGGCATGTTAGACACCTCAATCAGCTTCTGTTACGACCTTTGCTCAGGCTCTTGCCGTTATTTGCCCCATTTGCCTTCGTTTCCTTTTTCATCCTTCTGCTTCTCGGCTGGCTTGTTCTGCTGGGCCGGTGCATTTTGGCGCTCGGCTGGTCTTGCCTGCTGCGCTGGTGCCTTCGGACGTTCGGCTGGTCTTGCCTGCTGC
>JAAXXK010000062.1:0-4749 GCA_013334525.1 Chlorobiaceae bacterium | reverse complement strand
TTCGTTTCCTTTTTCATCCTTCTGCTTCTCGGCTGGCTTGTTCTGCTGGGCCGGTGCATTTTGGCGCTCGGCTGGTCTTGCCTGCTGCGCTGGTGCCTTCGGACGTTCGGCTGGTCTTGCCTGCTGCTCAGGTGCCTTCGGGCGCTCGGCTGGTCTTGCCTGCTGCTCAGGTGCCTTCGGGCGCTCGGCTGGTCTTGCCTGCTGGGCCGGTGCCTTCGGGCGCTCGGCTGGTCTTGTCTGCTCCGCCGGTGCCTTCGGGCGCTCGGCTGGCCTTGCCTGCTGCGCCGGTGCATTCGGGCGCTCGGCTGGTCTTGCCTGCTGCGCCGGTGCATTCGGGCGCTCGGCTGGTCTTGCCTGCTGCGCCGGTGCATTAGGACGCTCTGCCGGCCTTGCCTGCTGCGGCGGTGCTACTGGATTCATGCGCTGCTGAGGGGTCCTGTGGTTCTGGATATCGTATCGCCTGTCCTGAACCTGCCGCCTGTTGTCGTCGTTACGCTGATACCGGTTGTTCCTGTAATCGGGCCTGCGATACTCGATATCACGATATCTGGTAATATCCTCCCAACGATGCCTTCTGATCTGAATGGGCAAACCGTTGTTTCGAACCAGAGTCCACGGCCCGCGATAATAATAGGAGCGATACCAGTGCCCGCGATAATTGAGATAGTAGCGGCCTCCATAGTATATGACATCGTAAGGAGAGCCTACCGAGATCGAAAATCCCTGGGTCCGCAGGTAAACAAAACTCAACGGTGACTCGATAAAAAAGTTAGGACGGTCACTTGAACTGATTTGAATACTGACTGCCGCCTGGGTACTACCTGAAGGAAAGCCCAGTAGCATTCCAGCAATTCCCGCACTCAACCATATTTTCCTGTTCATCTTTCTCCCCTGTTTCATGTTGTTCTTTTGCTGTGTAACAAACTACATATACTCAACAACTGAACATCACTATTCGTTGAAGGATGGCAACCAGTTGCCGGATAAACGGAAAACGGCTTCAGGTATTCGGTTTATATTCGTTTTCCGACGGTCGGCCATCCTGTTTCTGGCCTTCAACGGCGCCTTTTATATCGTTCAGGAATAAATTTACCACATGAAGGCCTGCAGCTCCGACGAGCAATCCTGCAAGGCCGTGTGCTACGATCGGCAAGCCGATCGGCGAGAAAATAAACGCCGTTCCCACGGCGCCGGCAGCTTCTTTCAGCATATCACATAAAGTTTTGTTTACGATTACCTGGGTATCGTACTGTGTTTGTATAGAAATATAACACAAAAACACACCATCGATGCAAATGCTGAAATGCTCAGCCCTTCTCCGATTCATGCTTCAGGGCATGGTTCATCCTTGCGTACCCTTTACAGAATGCACCGGACAGAGTGTCAAGAACCAGGCCGGAAAATAGTCCTGTAAACTCTTCGGTGTGTATGAGCAGGGTGGTATGGGAATCAACCTGGTGAAGTTCGAACCAGTGCCGGGCGTTAAGCAGCCCTTTGAAGAAAACGGCATGCCATCCGATTTTTTCACCGTACACCAGGGTATCTATCCGCGCCTCGATCCTGACCGATGGAAATGAGGGGAGCTTTACGGTAATGCGCAGTTTTTCGTTAAAGGCCTGACGGCCGGATATCCGCCTGAGAAAAGGGTTCCATGAACGGTACTTCCCGAAATCGGCCAATACTGACCAGACGCGCTCCTGTGGTGCGTTGATTGAAACCTCGGTCCTGAAGGTTTTCATGCACGCTCCACTAAAGTTATGGTGCCGGCGTTGCCGAATTCAGGCAGGCGACATTGACTGGCCGTCGTGGTAAAAATGCTTGTCGAACCGTTTATCATTGTGATATTGGTTGTCATTAGAGCTGGCTTTTCAGGAATTTATCCAATTCTATTTGATGAATGTTCCGTGGTCACCCTTTTTGCCGTTTTCGGCGCCATTGCATTCAGGCACTTGTTCCGCTTCCGGCTTCAGATATGGCAGGTCATGCTTGCAGGGGCTTCCGTCGTATTGCTGACCGGAAGCATCTCTCCTGCTGCTGCGCTGCGCGCATCGACCTCGAAGGCATTCCCCTGACCATCGATCAGTCCACAATTTATGGGGTTGCCTTCGAATTGATCCCATGAAATGATTCTGTGAGTTCCGAACAAATAGGGCGGGATATTTTGTTTGGTAACGATCATGCAGAGTCCTTTTGATTATCCATAAAGATGAGGCTGTCTCAAAAGGGTTTTCGACCAACGGAGGGCAGGCATTCCTGTCCGCCGTTCAAGTTCCCGGTAGTCGATGATTGTAATGGTTCGGGCAGCGCTCATGACAGAAAGCACGAAAGAGGATCCTTGAGGTTAAGGCATCGGGACGTGATTAATAAAGGCGACCTCATACTGACTTATGAGACAACCTCGTTTTCCGGAACCCCTCACGGGAAGGGCGAACACACAGGTTCGCCCCTACAGCAAGGCATGATCATTCAGTGCCGATTTCTGGATTTTATGACGACGGCAAATCATTCATTCCATTCAGGTGTCCTATCATCCATCCCCATAGGGGAGCAATGAGTCGGCATCATCTTGATTTATGAGACAGCTTCGCTCACGCAAATGCGATCAAACTGCGTAACAGGTAAATGAGACCGCCTACTCCTGCCAGCCGCCTCCTACCGACCGGTACAGATCCGCCAGGGCGGAAAGATGGCTGCGCCGGACGTCAGCCAGTTCGAGTTCTGACTGAAGCTGCGTACTTTCGGAGATTATGACCTCAAGCCAGGTCGCCATGCCGCTCTGGAACAGCAGCCTCGAATTGGCCGCAGCCTGTCGGAGTGTGGCTGCCCGCTGGGTGGCAAGCCGCTGTTGGGTCCCGGTCTGCTCGACCTGAACCAGGGCATCCGATACCTCTCCCACCGCCTTGAGCAGCGTCTGCCTGAAGGCCAGCTCTGCCTGGTCACGAACAATTTTCGACTGTTCATAGCCTGCCTTGAGCTCCCCGCGACGAAAAATCGGCTGCAATAACCCGCCCTGGACAGAGTCGAAAAGCGAACCCGGGGTCGAAAACCACCTGCTCGACTCGATCGCGTTCAGCCCTCCCTGGGCAGTGACCGTCAATGAGGGATAGAGCATGGCCTTGGCAGCCCCCATGGAGGCATGTTTTTGCATCAGCGATTCTTCAGCTGCCTTTACATCGGGTCTGTTGCTGAGCAACCCGAGCGGCACGCCTGCGCCAAGGGAGTCCGATACAGCGGGTGAGGACTCTGCCTTGCCCCTCTTGACGACAGAACCGGGCATCCTGCCGGCGAGGATTGACAGGGCGTTCTGCTGGGCGCTTCTGGCGGCTTCGAGCTTTGAAATGGCCAGCTTCGCCGAAAACAGTTGCGACTCCTGCTGCTGGACGGCCAGGCTGGTGACGTTGCCGGCGTCGTACTGAAGGCGCATCATCGTGAGGGTGGTATCGGCAAGGGCTATGTTGTGCCGGGTGATGTCGAGCTGGGAATCGAGCATCTGGAGGTTCCAGTAGCCCTGGGCTACGCTGGAAACAAGGCGTGTCCTTACTGCCCTGGCCGCATCGGCGCTCCTGAGATATTCGGCAAGCGCGGCTTTTTTCCTGTTCTGCAACTTTGCCCAGATATCGGCCTCCCATGAAACCGTCAGGGCGGCCGTATAACTCCTGCTGCTCCTTTTCTGGTTATTCATGGCTGTCGAACTGTTTTCTGAAGCACGGGAGTAGGATGCACTCCCTCCAAGGTTTGCATCGGGCAGGAACCCGAGCCTGGAAACATCGTAGGCCTCACGGGCGTAATCGATGTTCCTGATGGCGATCAGCAGGTCGTGATTGTTCTCGACCGCGCTATCTATGAGCGACACAAGATCGGGATCGGTAAAAAATTTTCTGTACGGAACGATCGCCATCTCCTTTCCTGGAGCCACCGGAGCAGGATAGGCAGCAGGAAGCTGCACTTCCGGGCGTTGGTACTCCCTGACCGGGCTGCATGCCGTCAATCCACAGCCAAGGGCGAGAGTTGCCAGAGAGATTATGCGGGATACAATACCCTTCATTATTCGGGGTTCATTTACACTCATTCTTTCGATCCTTCACTCTTCAACTGTTCTTCAAGAAGCGTCCCTGCCTCGACAATCTCGGCGGCTGGACCGGTGAAACGCTCCTGTAGGCCCTGGAACGCAACAAACAGCACCGGCACGACCATGATGCCAAGCACCATACCGACAAACATGCCGCCGATGGCCGCCGCACCGATTGAGTGGTTGCCCATTGCAGCCGGACCGGTAACGAACAGAAGCGGCAGAAGACCTGCAAGAAAAGCCAGCGAGGTCATCAGGATCGGCCTGAACCTCGCCTTGGCGCCCTCCATGGCCGCATCGACAAGAGAATCGCCGGCAACACGTCTCTGCAAGGCAAACTCAACGATAAGAATGGCGTTTTTGGCCAACAGGCCGATCAGCATGATAACAGCGACCTGCACATAGATATTGTTCTCGAGTCCGGCCAGCTTGATGCCAATGAACACCCCGAGCAAGCCGGTAGGAATGGAAAACATGACGGCAAGCGGCAACAGGTAACTCTCGTAAAGTGCTGACAGCAGGAAATAAACAAACACCACTGAAAGCAGAAAAATGAACAGCAAACCGCCCGACGAAGAGGACTCCAGCTCCTCGCGGCTCTGACCTTTCCAGTCATAGGTATAACCGGTGGGAAGGTTGGTGCGGGAGACCTCGTCGACGGCCTTGATTGCCTGGCCGGT
>JAAXXK010000016.1:48344-50078 GCA_013334525.1 Chlorobiaceae bacterium | reverse complement strand
CGACGGTCTGGATCTTGTGCATGGCGATCTTTCCCCCGCCCACGAACAGCAGTTTTTTGTTGTCGACCCTGATGTTGAGCGGAAGAAATACCTTCATGGATGGATTCGTTTTGATAAGTATGAACGGTCGCCCTCCCGGCTCAGTTCCCGGGCAGGCTTAGTTAAAGGTAATGATTGGGAATGGAATTTGTCTGCCTCGATTAACCGTATCAGGTTCGAGGATATGCCTGTAGCAGGCTGTCTCATACGTCAAAATGATGCCTGCTCATGGCAACCCCGGGAGCGCCAAGCACCAGCTTGGCATCTTTATGGATAAGCAAAATGACTCTGCATTAACGCCAGAAGAAAAAAACCTACCTATTCATTGCTTAATTCGAAGTTCGCGTATGAATTGCCAAGCTGGTGCTTGGCGTTCCCAGGATGTAGGCATTCCTGATTTTTCTTTTGAGACAGCCTCTTTTCGATTCCGACCCCGACCTGTCAGGCCGAACATCGTCTCAATCCTGCATCTTGACCGTCACGGCAACTTTCAGCAGCACGGTGAGCACCAGCAGGCCGATGGACCAGATGCCGAGGGTAACCGACAGCTCCGTCACTGTTGGCATGTAGTCAACTATGGCGTCCAGCGGCGTCGGGATGAAGCCGCCGATGACCAGGCCGACACCCTTGTCGATCCAGATCGAGAGAACGATACCGATGCCTGCGGCAATCATCCAGCCGTTCTGGCGGCGCAACGCAGGGATCAGGAATACGGCCACGGAGGCAAGGCCGAGAATGAGGGAAAACCACATGAACGGCACGAGGGGAGCGTGGCCTTCGAGGCCGAAGTAGAGGTACTGGAAGCTGTGCATGTGGGCCGGTACGTTGCTGTAAAAGGCCGTGAAAAACTCGGTACCGAGCAGGAAGAAGTTTGCCAGTCCGGCATAGGCGCAGAGCACGACCAGCTTTTCGCGGGCCTCCTTGCCTGCGTCGTACCCTGCAACCTTTTTCAGGATGAAACTGATAAGGATCAGGATCGCCGTCCCGGCGGCGAAGGCCGAGGCGAGGAACCGGGGCGCCAGCACAGCCGTGAGCCAGAGGTGGCGCGAGGGCAGGCCGGCAAAGAGGAACGCCGTGACCGTGTGGATGCTGAAGGCCCACGGAATCGAGAGGTAGATGAGCGCCTTGGTCCACGATGGTGCCGGAACACCCTTGCGCTCGGCACCGAGCACCGCCCAGCCGCTGATGATGTTGAGCATCAGGTAGCCGTTAAGCACCATCACGTCCCAGAACACCATCGAGTGGGGCGACGGGTAACGCAGTACGTTGAGCACCCGCTGCGGTTTACCCATGTCGGCAAGGATGAAGAGCATGCACATCAGTGCGGCAGAAACAGCGAGGAACTCACCCACGATGACCATCTTGCCGAACGCTTTCTGGTTATGGAGGTAATACGGAAGCACCACCATGACGGCTGATGCGGCCACTCCGACCAGGAAGGTGAACTGTGAGATGTAGACACCCCAGCTGATGTCGCGGCCCATGCCGGTGACGCCGAGCCCGAGGCTCATCTGCTGGCCGTAGGCCGTGATTCCGATCCCGATGAACACCAGAAGAAGGGCAACCCATGCCCAGTAGGCGCGATTTCCTTTGAGCGCTTTCTCGATCATGGCTTCGTGTTAGATGATGTAAAAAACTGACGGCAGCGTACCGAGCTCCGGCTTGCGCTGCATGGTTTCGTTGGTCTGGAGCATT
>JAAXXK010000016.1:0-48244 GCA_013334525.1 Chlorobiaceae bacterium | reverse complement strand
GGTCGGTCTTTTCCAGGCCAAAAGCAGGGAAAAGTCCCGCAGCGGCACCGAGCCCTGCAAGGGCGCCGAGCCCCGCCTTTTTGATAAAGTCTCTGCGTTGTTGATTCATTTCTGCGTCTCCATGGGCGAGAGATGACAATTCCAGCATGTCGGTTTGACGTTGGCATACTGGTGACACATAAAACAGAACATCGGATTCTGCGCGTGGCAGCCGAGACAGGTATTGAGGCTCTTGTCGAAGTGGCGTCCGTCGGGGGTCGCATGAACGCGGTTGCCGGTGCGCACCGACTCGAAGCGCCACTTGTCGAGAACACGCATGTGGTTAGCCCTCATGTATTCGGCTGGGGCTATGCATTTGGTGCTGTCGATCGGGGTCACCTTCGCAACCGCGGCTTTGGCCGGTGCGGATTCAACGGCTGCCCTGGCCGGGATCGCCCCGCCGTGGCCGACCTGCATGAAAAACCATGCCGCAATGAATACGGCCACTCCGGCCACGATGGCGACAACGGCGCTGATATACTTATTCATCGTCGTCATCCTCCCCGAACCCGGCCATGGGGTTCTCCCTCAGGTCTTCGGTCCTCTTCTTCTCCCCGGTCATGACCAGGGCGTTACCGACCAGTTCGTGCAGTCCGTAGACCGACACCCCGGGATTCCAGTATTTCATAAGCGTAGGAAGGCTGGCCCGGTCGATGGCGCAGATGGTGACGAGCGAATCGACCTTGTGTTTCTCTTTGACATAACTGACTGCGTTGGCCCTCGGGAACCCCCCGCGCATCCTGATGTCCATGAACTCCTCCGCGTTCAGTCCGCTGCCCGATCCGCAACAGAAGGTCTGCTCCCTGATGGTGTTCTCCGGCATTTCGTGGAACTCGTTGCAAACCTTGTTAAGGACGTAACGCGGCTCCTCGAACATGCCCATGCCACGGGCGACGTTGCAGGAGTCGTGGAAGGTGGTGCGCAGGTGGTCGTTGCGTTTGGGGTCGAGCCTGAGCTTGCCGTGCTTGATCAGGTCGGCCGTAAATTCGGCGATGTGGACCATCTTGGTCGATTTCGCGTTGGTGAACTTCGTTCCGGTGATGGGCGAAACCGGCTCCTTGAGGAAATCGGCCGGGCCGTTCATGGTCTCCATGTACTGATGCACGACGCGCCACATGTGCCCGCACTCACCGCCGAGGATCCACTTGACGCCGAGGCGTTTGGCTTCGTGGTACATCTTGGCGTTCAGCTTCTTCATCATCTCGTTCGAGGTGAACATGCCGAAGTTGCCCCCTTCGGATGCATAGGTGCTGATCGTGTAGTCGAGCCCGATGTGGTGGAAGAGCAGGAGGTAACCCATCATGGTGTAGACCCCGGGGTCGCCGAAAAGGTCGCCCGACGGGGTGACGAAGAGAATTTCGGCACCTTTGCGGTTGAAGGTCGGGTTGACCGTAATGCCCGTCAGCTCCTCGATGTCGTCAACCAGCGACATGACGTTCTGCTCGAAGGTGTGCGGTTCGATGCCGAGGTGGTTGCCGGTGCGGTTGCAGTTGGCCACCGGGGCCAGTATCCAGTTGTTGTTCACGCCGATGAGGTTGAGCAGCTCACGAACCATCATGGTGATCTCTGCGGTGTCGATGCCCATCGGGCAAAAGACTGAACAGCGGCGGCACTCGGTGCACTGGTTGAAGTACATGTGCCACTCCTTGATCACCTCCGGAGTAAGCGAACGCGATCCGGAAAAGCTTTTCAGGATTTTGGCAAGCGCGGTAAAATCGTTGCGGTAAACCGACCGGACGAGCTCGGCCCTCAGCACCGGCATGTTCTTCGGGTCCCCCGTGCCAAGGAAGAAGTGGCATTTGTCGGCGCAGGCTCCGCAGCGCACGCAACTGTCCATGAACACCTTGAACGAGCGGAAGCGCTTGAGGCGGCTTTTCATCCCCTCCCTGATGGTCTTCTCCCAATCCTTCGGAAGCTTCCAGTCGTCGTCGGTGGCGGCCCATTTCCTCGGGTTCGGGAACCCGATCTCTTCGAGCACCTCCGGTTTGGCGGGGAAGCACCAGTTGCCGTCACGGAACTCCACCGGCAGGTCCCACCAATCCTTGCCGGCAATATCCCCCTTGAGGATCCGCGGCTTTTTCTGTTCGAACTCTTTTTTGAGCTCGTCTGGTTTCAGTGCGTATTTGTTGGACATAGTTGGTTATTGCTTTTCGACCGGAATGCCCGCCTTTTTCATTTTCTCTCGGTAGTCGTCCTCATATTCGGCGTAGGTCCTGAACTTGATGTCAGGGTTCCATGGATTGACGTGCCGCTTTGCCCGGCTGTTGTTCGGCAGGTTACGGGTCGGGCTCAGGAAGATCCCTCCCATGTGCATGAGCTTGCTGAACGGAACGTAGCAGAACAGCACGCAGACAAGAAAGAGGTGCACGTAGAACAGCGCCGCGATCGGCTGGGGGGCGTCGAGGCTGAAGCTGGCCAGGCCAAGCGCAAGGGCCTTGATGGGCATGATATCGACCTTGGTCACGTAGCGCATACTGACGCCGAGAACGGCGATGGTCGCTATCAGCAGCAGCGGGAAGTAGTCTGTCGCCAGGGAGATCAGTCGCAGCTTCTCGTCCTGCAACCTGCGCAGGAACAGGAAGGTCACTGCGGCAAGTGCGACACCGTCAGTCAGGTAGAGTGCCGGCACGGTGACATCGAGGAAACGGTCAAGATCGTCGATGAGCTCGATAGGAAAGGGCATCGTGTCGAAAAAGAAGCGGGCGTGGCGGATCACGATGATCAGCAGCGACCAGTGGAAGGCAAGGCCGCCGAGCCAGAGCCACTTGTGCGATCCGTAGGCAAGCCGGGAGCCTCCGTGGAGTTCGGCTTTGGTGTTGCGGAACAGCGAGCGGAACAGCAGCACTTCGGAGAGCACCCTGACGGCCGCCATGAACGGGTTCGACGGGCTTTCGATCGGGTTGTCCTTTATCCAGTCAAGGGATTTCTCCTGGCCGCAGGTGGTGGGAATCCGGAACGGTACCGGCCTCCTGAGCCAGTCGACCATCCGGTAAAGGAATCCGAGCAGCAGGATGGCAACCGATGCATAGGGAATGATGACTGCGAAAAGGTAGTCGAGCTTGCCGTAGGTTACGCCGACAAAGGGAATGGTGGCGAGCACGAGCACCATGATGAGGGGAAGCAGCACTTTTTTCATGCCTCGGCCCTCCTGAGCGACATGTGCATCCGCCTGCGGCCTTCGTCGACCTTGAGCTGATAGATCGTCTCGCGATGCTTCATATAGCTGTCGAACGATTGCAGGGTCAACTCCTCAAGGCGGTCGCGAAACGGCTCAGCACACTCCGCAGGCAGCCCTTCGACCAGCCCCCTGAGCCCGAACAGTATCGAAAGGGCCTTTGATGGAGGCATCTCCTGGACGGCCAGTATCCTGGTTATGCGGACAATCGGTTCGGCAATCGGCAGTGCCGGGTCGGCGATGGCATCAAGAAGCCCGCCCAGCTCTTCGGCAAGCGCAGAGGCGACCAGTGAGCCGTGGTTGAGCCCTCCCGGCAGCATCGCCATGACCGATGAGCTCCAGCGCCCAAGGATAGCCTGCCTGTTGCTGTTAATGATCTGTTCCCACGCTCTCGTCATAAGGCTGAGAATAAGAGGTTGTTATATCGGCCGGAACCGGAAAGCCGGTTGACGGCATCGCAGTCCCTGCCTTTGTTCAGGAGTAACGGCCCCTGAAGGCTTCGTAAACGGGAAGCCATGTCCTCGACTGCAATTCTACAGGCTTTTCGAGGTACTGGCAGAGATAGAGCGCATTGTCGGCAGCGAAGAAATTCTCTGCCTTCAGCGATGCAAGGGCCTTTCTGCCGGATTCTGCGGTGTCATTGCCGATCAGGCGCGCCTGCTTCCAGTAATTGACCGCCTCTTCCTTGAATACGGCGTTCTTCGGCAGGCCCTCCGCCGCTTTCAGGTTGGGCACCTCGACGTTGCGGGGGCCGAAAGTGGCCGCCCAGCCGTTTTCCGACCAATGCGACGAACTCTCGACGGCCTGCTCTACCATCAGGATAATATCTTCCATCATAGCGCTGCTCTCTCCTTGAATGTTGCCGATCCAGCTGCCGGATTCAAAGCCCGTCTCCCATGCCCATCTGGATAAACCCGCTGGGGCAGACCAGGTAGCAGAGGTGGCAACCGACGCATTTGGAATAGTTGGTGTAGACTTTTTCACCGGCCGGGTTGTCCCGGAAGCGGGTAATTGCCTCCTGCGGACAGAACGAGACGCACTGCTTGCAGTCGAAGCAGAAGCCGCAGCTCATGCAGCGCTCCGATTCGGTTTTGGCCTCTTCCGGCCTGAGGGGCACGAGCAGTTCGTCATGGTTGCCCACGACCACTTCCGGATGGATGGTCTGTCGCCTTGCCTGCGGCGAGGGCATGAAGTAGAGCAGGTCCTGCTTCTGTGCCTTGGTGATCTCGCGATAGGGCTGCTCGGGCATCGGCTCGCCGTTAAGGAAGGCGTCGATCGATGCAGCCGCCTTGCGGCCGTGGCCGACGGCCGTGGTGATAAGGTCGACCTTGATGGCGTCTCCGCCACCGAACAGCTTCTCCCTTCCGGAGATGCGGAAATTCCTGTCGACCCTGAGCCACTGGCTGGTACCGGCGATGCTCTCCAGTCCGGACATATCGGCCGTCTGGCCGATGGCCGCGACAACCATGTCAGCCTCGATCTCAAAGCTCTCTCCGGTGCTCTTGTAGCGAAGGAAAGGGATCGGGGAGTTCCACCCATCTTCACCCTTCTGCTTCTTCTCCATCCGTGAGCAAAGCAGGCTCCTGACTCCATTTTCCCCTTTCAGGATCTCGACGGTACCGGCCATGTAATGCATCTCTGCACCCTCGTGCACGGCGTCGTCGAACTCATCCTTGAAACAGGCCATATCTTCCCTCGGCACGCCGGATACGACGGAAGCCTTCGAGCCGAGCCGCAAAGCCAGCCTGGCTACATCCATGGCGACGTTGCCGTCACCGATGACGACCACAGATTTCCCGACAGGAAGCTCGTCACCCATCACCTCGTAGTTCCTGAGGAAATCGATGGCGTTGGTCACGCCCGGCGTTCCGGCGAAACCGGGCACCGGCAGTCCACGACCGACCTGTGCACCTACACCGATGAATACGGCGTCGTAGTCCGATTCGAGCTGTTCGAGGCTTATATCCTTTCCAACACGAACCCCCATCTTCGTTTCGACACCGAGTTCGATGATGCGGGCGATTTCAGCTTCAAGCACCCTGCGGTCCACGCGGTAGCCCATGATGCCGTAGAGCACCATGCCTCCGAGCTTTTCGTTGGCGTCGAAGATCGTCACGGCGTGCCCTTTGCGGCGAAGCTGGTATGCTGCGGACAGGCCGGCAGGACCGCCACCGATTACCGCAACCCGCTTGCCTGTGTCAGGGCCTGGGCCCTGAAGCTTCAGTCCGGCCTCGATGCCGTAGTTGCCGATCACCTGTTCGACGGCATTGATGGCGACGCTCTCGTCGTGCTGGCCGCGGTTGCAACCGCCCTGGCAAGGATGCGGGCAGATCCTGCCCATGACGGCAGGGAAGGGATTGGTGTCGACCGCCGTCTCCCATGCCGATTTCAGCGGGTCGTCCGATTTGTCGATCCCGTTAAGGAACCGGTTGATCGCCCGGATATCCTCCCCTGCAGGGCACTCGGCCGTGCACGGAGGGGTCTGCCGGACATAGATGGGGCACTTGTGGCTATGGTCACCGAAGGCGACGATCTTGTCGGTCCCTGTCAGTTCACTGAACCCAGGGAAGACATACTCCGTCGCAAAATCGAGAATCGGATTTGATTCTGCTTTCATGAAGTTTCTCCTTTGGAGTTCAGCTTAAAAACGAACGTGGGCCGACTGGTTGAAGGTCGTCCGTGCGTGACGGTAACTGTCGATCATGTTATCGTCAAAAGTCAGGCCGGTCTCTTCGAAGAAACGCTTCCAGCCGATCCTTGCGATCCACTCGCCGACGCGCTCCCAGGGGCGGCCGCCTGCCTTGTATGCCGTCAGTATCCGGCCGATCACCTCGGTAACCTCCGGCCAGCGCGGCGGGTTGTTTGGCAGGTTGTGCGCCACGATGCTCATGGTCGAAGGTTTCGTTCGGGCATTGCTGTTCTTGCCGCCGACCCAGATGGCGAACTTCGAGT
Source organism: Chlorobiaceae bacterium (assembly GCA_013334525.1). Lineage (GTDB taxonomy): Bacteria > Bacteroidota > Chlorobiia > Chlorobiales > Chlorobiaceae > Chlorobaculum. Next base: position 42,078 of record JAAXXK010000016.1, on the reverse strand, counting down.
GCTCGGGATGGTTGATCTCCATGGCCGGGCAGGCACCGAAACAGGCGCCGCAGCAGATGCACTTGGCTTCGTCCACCATGAGTGAACGCTTGCCATTGACCACTGTCGGGCGGATTGCTGCAACCGGGCAGCGGGCCACGGCTTTCGGCAGTTCGCAGATGGTCGCGAGGTGGTCGTGGTTGACGCGCGGAGGACGGGTGTGCTTGACGACGACGGCGATGTCGGCCTGGCCGCCGCAGTTGATGGCGCAGCAGGAGGTCGAAAGCCTCACCTTGTTGGGCATCTGCATATCCTTGAACTCGCGATAGACCGTATCCATCATCGATTTGACGACACCTGACGCGTCGGTGGCGGGAATGTCGCAATGCAGCCATCCCTGGGTATGGGAGACGGAGGAGACGCACATGCCTGTGCCGCCGACGGGAAAGCCCATCGACTCAAGCTCCTGGATCATCGGCTCCACGTTCTCCTGGTTCGGCGTAAGGAACTCAACGTTGTTGCGCACCGTAAAGCGAAGAAATCCGTCGCTGTACTTGTCGGCGACTTCGCAAAGCCTGCGCAGCATATCGACCGTATCCTGGCGAGGAGTTCCTGCCCTGACCGTCCAGATGGCGTCCCCGCTCTGTGCGACGTGCTTCAGTACGCCCGGCTTGGGGATCTCATGGTATTTCCACTTCCCGTAATTCTTCCTTACTACGGGATGCAGTGCCTCCTCGTAGGTATGGGCTCCGGACTCTATGGTCTTCCACGTTCTTTGCTGACTGCTCATGCTGTTTCCTGTATGTTAGGGGTGCCGGCGCCGAACATGGTGCCTGCACGGCGGTGAATATTCTGGAACTCAGGACAGATCGATCAACCGGCGGAGGCGCTTCGCCGACGAAGCCAGCGAAGCCTGCACCAGGATGATCGATCTTCCAATCATCAATACTTTGCCTTGAAGTACGGGTTGTCTCTCGGACGCGACACCTGGTTGATATCGTACTCGATGCCTGCGCCTTCGAGGAACTGCTTCAGGCCGACCCTCTCGATGGTCTCGCCGATACGCTCGTGGTCGAGACCTGCATCGTCCCACCAGTCGATGATCTCATCGATCAATTCGAGGAAGGTATCGATGTCGTCGTCATCCTCCATCTTCATGAAAGGCACGATCAGCGATCCCATGTTGACGCCGACCTTGAGCGTGTTCTTGCCGCCCATGAGCAGCGAAATGCCCCTCTCCTTACCGGGTGAGAGCGCTTTGGGCATGGCGTTGATGCAGTGCATGCAGCGCACGCAATCGCGGCTCTCGATGACCATGTCGCCATCCTTGAGCGAAATCGCCTTGGTCGGGCAATGGTTGATCACGTTGTTGACCAGACCATCCACCCCGCGCTCCGCAATCCATGCCCTGACCTCATCCCGGTCGACCAGGATGGCGTCCTTCCATGTGCCGATAACGGCGAGGTCGGAACGCATGATGGCGTTGGTGCAGTCGTTGGGGCATCCCGAGAACTTGAACTTGAGCTTGTAGTTCCATTCCGGGCGATGGACCTGGCCGACGTAATGCTTGAGGGCTTTCAGGTGGAACCTGAGGTTGTCGTAGCAGGCGTTCTCGCAACGACCCGGTCCGATGCAGGATACGCCCGTACGCATGCCGGCTCCGGCACCGCCGAGATCCCAACCGGCCTGGTTCAGTTCGTCGAAGCACTCCTGGACCTTGTCCTGTTCGATACCCTGCAGCATGATATCGCCCGTCTGGCCATGCAGGCAGATGATTCCGCTGCCGTGCTTTTCCCAGATATCGCAAAGCTCGCGAAGCATCGAGGTGTTATAATGAAGGCCCGGTGCGGGTTGGATTCGCATGGTGTGGAATTCGGCCGCTTCAGGGAACTTGTCCTTGATCATCGAATAGCGCGTGATGATTCCGGCGCCATATCCTTCAACAGTCACCAGGCCGCCTTTCCAGTAGCCCATTTTCGTGTTGTAGGAGTATTCGAGCTGGTCGAGCACGCCACGCAGCATCGGCTTTTTCGTTCTTTCAGCCATCTCCTTGAAGCCGGTGATAAAACTCGGCCATGGGCCGCTCTCCAACTGGTCGAGCATCGGCGTCGGATTAAGGAATCCGCCGCTGCTGTCCGATCCGCACCCGTTGCACTGACATGCGCTGTTCATAGCGCTGTCGTTAGCACCATCCATGTTGCCTCCTTTGGTTCTCGATACTTTGGGGGCCGGCTTGAGGCCGGCCGATTCTTAATGGGTTGCCTTAAACGCAGCCGGTCGGCTTGGGCAAGCCTGCAATCTTGCATGCCTGGAGAGCCGGGCCTTTGGGGAACAGGCCGTAAAGGAACTCCGAAGCCTCTTTCTTGTCCATGTTGCGCTCTGAGGCAACGGCCTTGGTCAGGATCTTGACGGCAGGAGCGATCTGGTACTCGGCATAGTAGTTCCTGAGGAACTTCACCAGGTCCCAATGCGCCTCATCCATGGTGATGTCCTCACCTTCGGCAAGCTTCAATGCCACATCCTCGTTCCACTCTTCAAGGTTGACTAGGTAGCCGTTTTCGTCGGTCTCGTAGCTCTTGCCGTTAATCTCTATTGCCATGGTTGATCTCCTTTGGTTAGGTATGATGTATAAACTGAATACCGGCGTTCCCGCCTGAAGGGATGATCCCTATCAGCGACCAATATTACTACATAGTTATGTAGTTAACACTTTCATTACAATTATTCAACACCCGAAGACATTTTTCCCGATTGCAGGAACCTGCCAGAAAAAACCTGCTGCCGAAAACGCCGGGAGTCTTTCAGACTGATGAACCCGGAAGTCATCGAAAAGATCAGATAACTCCTTCATTGAAAACACGATACGGCACAACGGAGACAATGCGACAATATGACTGAAAAACAATACAATCGCATAGTTATATAGTTAAAAAAATATCCGGTATTTATCAAGCCTTTTCCATCAATTCCCGGAATCGCTCCCGATGGGAAGGCTTTCGCTTATGCCCCGAAAAATCAGGCCTGGTTGATGAAGTCGGCGGCAAGAGAGACGAATCGTTCTGCCCAGCCCGGATTGGAGGCAACATGCATATGGCCATACGAAGCGAAAAGGTTACGGTAAAGAACACCATCCTGATTTCCGGTAAGGCCGAATCCCCTTGCAACATTGAACTGGCAAGGCAGATCAGGAGCGGAAGATGGCTTCGAGTAGTGGAATTCATGGGCCCTGAGGCGATCACCGCGCTTGAACCATGCCGAATCGGCACGGCTTTCAAACTCAAGGTAGCCGCACCCGACCGGGCGCTTCTGATAATCGATATCGATCGGCAGAACCCCTGCCAATGGCCATTTCCTGCCATCAAGAGTCGCGCTGCGACAGAGGTAGATCAGTCCGCCGCACTCAGCCCACACTGGCATGCCGGCCTCTATCTTTTCGCGGACGTCCACAAGAAGGGTCTCGTTGGAGCCCAACTCCCCGAAAAATGATTCCGGGAAGCCGCCGCCGATATAAAGCCCCTGCACATCAGGCAGTGACGAGGCTTCAAAGGTGTCGATGAATACCAGTTCGGCCCCGCTCTTTCGCAGGGCGTCGAGATTGTCGGGATAATAGAAGCAGAAGGCGGCATCGCGGAACACGCCGATCCTTGCCCGGGGCGATGCCGGGATCAAAGAAGGGGCTTGTACCGGCAGATCGAGAGGCGGCGCCGCCTGAAACAGCGAAAGGATCGCTTCGATGTCGCAGTGCCGGGCAACCATCCCTGCACAGGCCCTGATGAACGCTTCGGCGTCAGAGGCCTCTGAGACCGTCACCAGGCCAAGGTGGCGTTCCGGAAGGATAAGCGACTGATCGGCAGGTATAGCCCCAAGCACGGGAACCGTACAGAAGGTTTCAATGGCGAGCCGCTGTTTTGCTTCCTGCCGGGAGCTTGCGACATGATTGAGGATAATGCCTGCGATGTTGACCTTTGGGGGCATCGCCTGCAACCCGAGCACCTGGGCGGCTACCCCGCGGTTCATCCTGCGGCTGTCGACCACCAGCAGGACCGGCGTCGAAAGCAGCGAGGCCAGTCCTGCACTGCTGTCTGCGCCATTGATATCCATGCCGTCATGCAGTCCGTGGTTGCCTTCGATCAGCGCGACGGACCCATCTCTCCCGGCAAAAGAGCCAAGGCAGGCCTCAGTACCCATCATCCAGGGATCAAGGTTGTAGCACTCGCCGCCACTCGCAGCCCGGTGCCACATGGGGTCGATGTAATCCGGACCTTTCTTGAAGCTCACGACAGGGCTGCCCATATCGGCCAGAAGCCGGAGAAGGCCAAGGCTGAGGGTTGTTTTACCGGCGCTTTTCCATGAAGCCGAAATCATCAGCCTCGGAATAGTCATCATAGCCACTGAAATTACTCCTTCCGCCCGAAGGTATCCGGGGGAGATTTATTGGAACCGCTGTTCTGTCTGTTGCGAATATCAGGTTGACTGGTTGCTCCCGACCTGTCGTGACACTCCGGTTAATGCACACCGTCAGCCTTTCAGGGAAGGATGGTTCGCGAACCGCCCCTACGAAAAACAATTCTCAGAGGCCCCGTCTCATGTTCAAACCCTGGCCGATGGCGCCCTCTGATCCTGTCGAACTTTCGAAAGGAAAAAGTCGTCGGCCATATCGGTATCTACCGTCTGCCCCGCACCGTCCAGAAAAGGCTCATCGTAATCGTTCCAACCCCTGAGGCCGGTCCGTAGCGAGACCGCATTGGCATAGCCCAGCTGCTGCATGGTCAATGCGGCAAAGGCGCTGCGGCGACCCGACCGGCAGACCACGACGATCTCCCGCTCCCTGGCCGTGACCAGCTCCGGGACAGTATCCTCATAATCCCACTCACATGCGGACTCAAGGACTCCCCTCGGCACATTGATCGAGCCGGAAATATGCATTGCCTCGAACTCCTTCGGCTCCCGTACGTCGAGAATAAGCAGTTCCGGATTTTCCGTCATCCGTTCTGCAAGGTCCCATGGCATAATCTCACGGATATCTGCACGGCATTTTTCGAGAAGGTCACTTAAACGCGTCATCTGATAAAAGCTCCAGGGTTACAGGCATCTTCAGGCAAGCTGCGGGTTCCGCCAGGTTCGGGACTGGAAACACAGTCGATAATTACGATATATAACTATACGGTAATATAGTAATAACCCCGCATCACAATCAAGCTTTCCTGATATTTTTCACCTCGTCACGCATGGCGGAGAGCATAGGCCTTGCACGGTTAAATCCCCTTTGTTTGTTATATTTGCGATTCGGCCTGCCGACCGGCGGGCCACCAATAGTGTTTCTCTCAACATCTCCGCAAGAACGATGAGCAATTCCGAACAAGCCAGGGTACAGAGCCAGAACCTGTCACCCGATAAAGTCATGCATAAACTGGTTTCGCTGGCCAAAAGACGCGGGTTCATTTTCCCGTCGTCCGAAATCTACGGCGGCCTCTCCTCATGCTTCGATTACGGACCACTGGGCAGCGAGATGAAAAAGAATATCAAGGATCTCTGGTGGAACTCGATGACCCGACGCCACCAGAACATCGTAGGCATCGATGCATCGATCATGATGAATCCAACCGTTTGGGAGGCTTCGGGCCATGTAGCAAGCTTCAACGACCCGATGATCGACGACAGGACGACCAAGCGCCGCTACCGCGCAGACCACCTGATCGAGAACCACATCGGCAAGCTGGTTCGCGACGGCAAGCAGGCAGACGCCGACCGAGTCAAGGAGGAATACGAAGCCGCCGCCGGAGCAGAGGATTCGAACCGTGCGCTTTACGAAATCATCACAGGCAACTGCATCAAGGCCCCCGACACCGGTTCTGGAGACTGGACGGAGGTCCGCCAGTTCAACCTCATGTTCCAGTGCAACATGGGAGCGGTAGCCGATACGGCAAGCATCGTCTATCTCCGCCCCGAAACAGCCCAGGGCATTTTCGTGAACTTCCACAACGTCCGCGAGGCATCGCGCATGAAGGTGCCGTTCGGCATCGCGCAGATCGGCAAGGCGTTCCGCAACGAGATCGTGAAGGGTAACTTCATTTTCCGCATGGTCGAGTTCGAGCAGATGGAGATGCAGTACTTCCTGAAGCCCGGCACCCAGCTCGAAGCCTTCGAGGCATGGCGCGAGGAGCGGTTCCGCTGGTATACGGAGAGCCTCGGCATTTCCAGGGAGAAGCTGCACTGGTACAAGCACGATAAGCTGGCACACTACGCCGACCTTGCCTACGACATCAAGTTTGAGTTCCCGTTCGGCATCGAGGAGATCGAGGGAATCCACTCGCGGACCGATTTCGACCTGAAACAGCACCAGGAGTATTCCGGCAAAAACATGGAGTACATAGACCAGACGACCAACGAACGTTACCTCCCCTACGTCGTCGAAACTTCGGCAGGGGCCGACCGCCTTTTCCTGGCCCTGCTCTCCGACGCCTACCAGGAGGATGTGGTCGATGGCGAGCCCCGGGTTATCCTGAAGCTTTCGCCCAGGGTTGCCCCGGTCAAGGCAGCCGTGCTTCCATTGATGAAGAAAGGGGGAATGGGCGAAAAAGCCGAGCAGCTCTGCAGGGAGCTCTCCGAAAACTTCCTTGTGCAGTACGACGACGCCGCATCGATCGGCAAGCGCTACCGTCGCCAGGATGAGATCGGTACGCCATTCTGCTTCACGGTGGACCACCAGACGCTCGAAGAGGGCTCGGTGACCGCAAGGTATCGCGACACGGCCACACAGGAGAGAATCGACATCTCAAAGGTCGGGGAGTTCCTGGCCGCACAGCTCGTCAAAGCCTGAAAACAGAGAGTCATTACATGCATTACGATGTCGCAGTCATAGGAGGAGGGCCGTCCGGCGCCGTTGCCGCCGCCGAGCTTGCAAAAGCCGGCCACTCCACCATCCTCATAGAGCGTAACCTTGCCAACGTCAAACCTTGCGGCGGAGCGATCCCCCTCGGACTGATCGAGGAGTTCTCGATTCCCGACGAACTCGTTGAGAAAAAATTGTCGCGCATGAGCGTGCGCTCACCGCACGGACGCACCATATCCATGCATATGCCGAACGGGTATGTCGGCATGGTACGCCGGGAGCGTTTTGATCAGTACCTCCGTCAAAAGGCCGTATCGGCCGGAGCCGAACTGGTCGAGGCGCTCGTCAAAAAGATCGAGCGATCATCCGACCGATTCACCATCCATCTCTCCAGGGACCTTCCTCCGGTAGAGGCCTCCTATATCATCGGCGCTGACGGTGCGAATTCGAAAACGGCCGACGAACTCGGATTCCCGCCCAACGACCTGAAGGTGATCGCCATGCAGCAGCGGTTCCACTACTGCGATGAGCTGAAGCCTTATGAGGAGCTGGTTGAGATCTGGTTCGACGGCGAAGTTTCCCCGGACTTTTACGGATGGATCTTCCCGAAGACAGACCACATCGCCATAGGCACGGGGACGGAAGAGCACCGCCACAACATCAGGCAACTGCAGCAACGGTTCGTCGAAAAAATCGGCATCAGGGAAAAACCCTATCTTGACGAAGCAGCAAAGATCCCGATGAAGCCCCGCAGCTCCTTTACCCAGCAGAGGGCAATCCTTGTCGGCGACGCTGCCGGACTGGTGACCCCGGCAAACGGCGAAGGCATATTCTTCGCCATGCGCTCCGGCAAGCTCGGCGCTCTGGCCATGATCGAGCAGATTCGACACAAGACGCCCCTGGCTGAATACGAGAAAACCTTCAGGAAGCTTTACGCCCCCATTTTCTTCGGGCTGCAGGTCCTGCAGTCGGTGTACTACAGGAACGACCGCCTCCGTGAGAGTTTTGTAGCCATATGCCGGGACCAGGACGTTCAGGAGATCACCTTCGACTCCTACCTCTACAAAAAGATGATCCCGGCTCCATGGAGCGTGCAGATGAAGATCATGGCCAAGAACGTTTATCACCTCGTAAAGGGCTGCTGAATGCTCCTTTCCTTTCCAAACTGGATCATCCACCTTTTCTCGGCTCTCGAGTGGGGAGTGGCTATCCTTATGCTCTACCGATACGGTAAACTGATCAACCGGCCGGATGTGGGCAGGTTCGGCCTGCTGATGATCCCGCACTGGATCGGCAGCTGGTTCGTGCTCTCCTATCACCTTTCCGGCGACAGGGTGCCCCAACTGCTCGACATGTCGGAACTGGTGAACCTGGTCGGCAGCATCTGCCTGCTTTATGCCACCATCCGAATCCTGAAGCGTACCGGCCCGGAGACAGCATTCGCAGGAGCCGTTCTTGGGGGGATTGCCGTGAGCGGCCATCCGCAGTCATACATGGGTAACAATGTGTTCGATGCCATCCTGCAGGTTTCAAGTGTCGTCTATATGGTTTTTCTCGTACTGCTGCTGAAGGTCAGGAGAAGGGATCCCGAGGTTTTTTCGGGGCTTACCGTCGCCGGGTTCTGGTTCGTGCTGGTATTCATTTCAGTGACGGTCTTCTGCATGTACATCGCCACCGAAGTACGGGGCTACCCGACGCTCTCCCATGACGACCTCCTGCATGGTACCGCAGAAAGCCTCCTGAGCATCAGCAACCTGATGATCGTGCTCGGCATCCACCGGCAGACAAAAAAACGGCTCGAAATAATGTCCGGAACGGTTTGAGTGCATGGGCTCGAACTCCTCAGGGTTTGAGGAGCGCCCTGTAGCTTTTCGGATCGCTGAGCAGGGCAAACGCCCTGGCGGCGACAGGATCAGCCTCGATGGCGACCCTTCGTGAAGCGCGCTGATCGTAATGGCGAATGAGCTCCTTCCGGACGGCAGCGGTAAGGCGTGTCGAGTCCTGCGCAATCCGCCTCAGCGTCCACTCTCCAAGATCCTTTTCCAGGATATCGAGCTTTCCGGCAAGGGAATCGCCATCCTTCAACCCATCCTTGCGAAGCATCACCTTCAGGCTGTCCAGCCCCCTCTGCGGCCTGGATCTGAACTTGAATTTCTCGCTTTCCACAAAACTCCTGAAGTCATCAAACACAGGAACCGACTGCAACAGCGGAAGCTGGAAGTCGGGATGCTTTGCATGGAAACGGGAGGCGTACCTGAAAAACATTCCGTTCTTTTCGAGTGCCTGCTCATAGTCGGAAGGGGAGAGAGCCCGAACAGTGATATCGGGCTTGATGCCGCCGCCTCCGAAAACCTTGCGCCGGTTGAGGGTATAATAAACTTTGGTCGAATCGTATGCACCTGATCCCGTCAAAACCTTGCGATGCCCTTCTGGATGGGTGATCGGCTTCTGGATAAGGCGCCCTGACGGCGTGTAGTATTTTGCCGTGGTCAGCTTGAGCACGTGGTCATAGGGCAATGCGATAACGGACTGCACCAGTCCCTTTCCGTAAGAGCCCTCGCCGATTATGACGCCGCGATCGAGCTCCTGAATCGCACCGGCGAGGATTTCGGCAGCGGAGGCGCTATCCGGGTCGATCAGGACAATAAGGGGAAGAGAAGGAACGATCGGTTCGTTTTTGGTGAGGAATATCTGTTCGCTTTCAGGAGTTCGCCCCTTTGTGGAAACAACTCGGCTCCCCTTTTCCACAAACAGCGTAGCCGCTTCCACGGCCGAGGTGAGCAGTCCGCCCGGGTTGCCGCGCAAATCGAGCACAATCCCCGTCATGGCCAGATGCTCCCTTTCCGCAAGAGCCTTCAGGGACTCCAGCGCCGAGCGGAGTTCATCCCTGGAGTGCTCTCCGAAGCTGCCCATCTCAACATAGCCGACCGATCCGAAAAGGCCGGAATAGGGAATGGTGCTGACACGGACCTCGGCCCGTTTCAGGGTGCAGGTAGTTGCACGCCCGTCGCCGTCGCGTTTGACCGAGAGCTTGACGATCGTCCCGACAGCCCCCTTGATCATGGCCCGGACATCTTCGATGGATTTGTGGCTGGTGGTGAGGCCGTTGACGGCAACTATCCTGTCGCCGATCCGCAACCCTGCTTTCTCGGCGGCCTGCCCTTCGATGACCGATGTGATGAAAAGGTCTTTCGACATGATACCGATCGTGATCCCGATGCCTGCATACTGGCCGCTGGTGATCTCATCGAGTTCGGTGGACTCTGCCTCGTCGAGAAACGAGGTATAGGGATCAAGGAGATCAAGCATTCCGTCGATGCCTGAAAACATGAATTCGCTGACGTTGACCGGATCGACATAGTTTTCCGAAACCTCCTTGTAGACCTCGCCGAGAAGGTCGACGCTTCGTGTGACGGAAAAGTAGTCGCTCTTTGCCGCCTGAGCCTTGACCACCGCCCCGCACTGCCCCGGAAGCATCACAACCAGCAAAAGCGCTGCGGAGAGTACCGCAACCTTGCGCAACGGCTGGACAGTGGCCCGGAGGTTACCGGATGGAAAAACTTCAGTCATGGCTCGATTCACCTGAGCGCACTTTCAAGCGCCGTTGCGCTGTCGGTACGTTCATCGCGATACTTGACGATGATCGGCGTGTAGATCGAAAGCCCGTGCTCCGTGGCGAAATCACCTTTAACCTGGCGCGAACCGGCTACGACGACCGCCCCTTCGGGAATGACAAGCGGAGATTGGGCTGTTTTCCTGAGAATCGTACCGTTCACCAGGTCGTAGACCGGGGTGGAGCCGTTCAGGATGACCCCCGTGCCGATAACAGCCCGTTTCCTGACGATGGTGCCTTCATAGATGCCGCAGTTGCCGCCGACCATGACCTCGTCCTCGATGATGACCGGCATGGCGCCGATCGGTTCGAGCACACCGCCGACCTGAACTGCCGCCGAAAGATGCACCTTTTTGCCGACCTGTGCGCAGCTTCCGACGAGCGCATGGGAGTCGATCATGGTGCCTTCATCCACCCAGGCCCCGACATTGACGTAAGCGGGGGGCATCATGACCACCGTCGGAGCAAGGTATGCTCCATCGCGCACCGACGAACCGCCGGGCACGATCCTGACGTTATTCTCAACGGTGAACTGCCTGAGCGGGTAGGTGTCCTTGTCGATGAAGGAGAAACTGCCGGTCCCTTCCAGCTCCACATGGCTCTCGAGCAGCACGCCGAGCCGCATACCGACGAGGATGCCCTGTTTGACCCAGAGGTTGACCGTCCATCCGTCGCCTGAAGGTTCCGCGGCACGGATGCGCCCCTGGTTGAGCAACTCCTTGAAGCGGCCGAAAACCTTGCGGACTTCCGGCTCCGCCTTGAGCTGATCGGCCGTATATGACGAATATGCTAAAATCTGATCCTTGACCTGCTGGTACTGTTCCATATTACTGCGTTGCTGTTTTTCAGTTGAATTCGGCGGTGATGTCGCTGCTGGTTTTCCTGTTGTAGAAACGGAAGTCGTCGCTGCGAAGACTCTCGTCAGCCTTGATCCTGACGAAGATCATGTGCTGCAGGAACCACTTCAGCTCGGTCTTCATGTCGCTGTTGCGCATGGGCTCAAGCACCGTCGGGCTCACATGGAGATCGAGTTGCTGGAACTTGACCTTCTGGCGCAGTGCGTACTTCCTGAGCCAGCGCTCGATCTGGTTGATCGTGGTGAATCGGGCCTGCACGACACCGGAGCCGCCACACGCCGGGCACTGGTCGCCCATGCGCTGCATGAGGCTCGGCCGGATCCTTTCGCGCGTGATCTGCATGATGCCGAAATCGGAGAGCGGAAGGATGTTCGATTTCGCGCGGTCGTTGCGCAACTCGGCCTTCATTGAGTCGTAGACCTTCTTCGAGTTTTTCGGATCGATCATGTCGATGAAATCAACCACAATAATGCCGCCGATATCCCTGAGGCGAAGCTGGCGCACCACCTCTTTGGCCGCTTCGAGGTTGGTTTTCAGGGAGTTCTCCTCCTGCTCACGCTTGGCTGCATAGCGGCCGCTGTTCACGTCGACCACCACCATCGCCTCGGTGTGTTCGATGATGATATAGCCGCCCGACTTGAGCCAGACCTTCCTCGAAAAGATCGATTCCACATCCTTTGCGATCCCGTAACCCTCGAACAGGGGAAGCTTGCCCTGGTGAAGCGACACGTTCTTGACCATGTCCGGGGCGGCCCACTGGATGTAGGTGAGCGTTTCGTTGTAGATCGAGTTCGAGTTGGCCACGATTTCGGTGACATCTGTGGTCAGGGAGTCCCGCAGGACGCTCGAAATAATGGTATCCTCCTTGAAAATCAGCTGCGGGGGAGCAGCATTCTGGAGCTTCTCCTCGATCTGCTTCCACTTGGAAAGCAGTTTTTCGAGATCCTGCTGGAGAAGCGTCTCCTCCTGATGCTCGGCAACCGTCCTGATGATGGCTCCGAACCCTTCGGGAAGCATCGAACGCACAAGCTTCTTCAGGCGTGAACGCTCCTTGCGCACCACGACCCTTCGCGAAACGGCGATCTGGCCACCACCGAACGGGAGCAGCACCATGAAGCGACCGGCAATGGTGATATCGGAGGTCAGTCGGGAGCCCTTGGTGCCGATCGGCTCCTTGATGACCTGCACAAGGATGGAGTCGTTCGGCTTCAGCTTGCTGGCGATCATCTGGGTATAGGACTGGCGACGTGCTTCGGCCTCCTTTGAAGAGGTCGGTCTCGGCTCGCCTTTTCCGGGTCCCGTCGGCCTGGCGGCATCCCGCGATATGGCCGGAGCAGACTCTTCGGAGTCCCCCTCATCGCCCTCATCTTCGTCGATCTCGCCCTCATCCAGGACGGCATCGTCATCGTCGTCATCCTCGATCAGCGCCCGGTAATCCTCGCTGGTCGTGCCCACATCGGAAAAATGGAGGAACCCGTCCGATTTCTGCCCGATATCGACAAATGCCGCCTTGAGCCCTTCCACTACCTTATGTACCCTTCCGAGATAAATGTCCCCGATGCTTCTCATGCTTTCAGGGCGTTCTATGATCAACTCCGCAAGGCGTCCCTCTTCGACAAGCGCGACCTGGATCTCGTCTCCGGTCTTGTTCATCAGGAGCTGCTTCTTCACATTCTTCTTCATTACCTGCCTCTATTAATGGTTATTCCTGAAAAAATATAACACTTCCGGACTTTGTCCGGTGCGTGATTCATCGAACATTTTTGTCGATTTTCCGAATTTTAGCACCTTGTCTTTCCGCAACCCCTTAAACCACTGCGCGACATGCTTACAACGGCTTACGAAATTCCTCTCTGGCAGGAGCTGACGCGCGTATGCGGCATCGACGAGGCCGGCAGGGGACCGCTGGCGGGCCCTGTGGTCGCGGCGGCTGTGGTTTTCCCCCGCAATTTCAGACCGGAGGGAATCCTCCTGCGCATCGACGACTCGAAAGCCCTTTCGCCGGAGCTCCGCCGGGAGCTGGTTCCGGCCATACACGAAGCTGCACGGGAGTGGGCCGTCGGTATCGTCGATGCCGAAACGATCGACCAGGTCAACATCCTGCAGGCGACCATGCTCGCCATGAACCAGGCTGCAGAATCGCTCGGTTCGATGCCGGAATTGCTGCTCGTGGACGGAAACCGGTTCACCCCATGCCGTCCGATACCGTTCCGGACCATAGTGAAAGGAGACTCGAAGGTGTTTTCCATCGCAGCCGCGTCAGTGCTGGCAAAAACCTGCCGGGACGAACTGATGACAGCTTATGCGAAGCAATACCCGGGGTATGGATTCGATCTGCATTTCGGCTATCCGACAGCAGCACACGTCGAAGCCATCTCCGCGCTCGGACGTTGCGCAATCCACCGGAAAAGTTTCAAGTTACGTAAATTGGGGGAAAAATAACCCCCTCTGACCATGCATGCCCCCCACTGGCTTGGAACCGAAGGTGAAAAGCTTGCTGCAAGGCACCTTGCGGGCAAGGGATACCGGATAGTCGCCCGCAATTTCCGCTTTCACAGAAACGAAATCGACATCATCGCCCATGACGGAAAGGTGCTCTGCTTCATCGAGGTAAAAACAAGGGCATCGCTCGACAAGGGACACCCCGCCGAGGCGGTTACGCTCCGAAAGCAGCAGGAGATCGCACGGGCTGCCTCAGGCTACCTTGCCGGGCAGAAAAACCCCTGGATAGACTGCCGGTTCGATGTCGTCACCATACTCGCAAAACACATGGACGAGAGCTCCATACTCGACTACGATCTTGAGCATTTCAAGGGTGCGTTCATGACCGGAGAGGGCTGCTAAATAGCATATTACCGGATTTTTGTTATCTTTTGTATCAATCACTTTTACCAGCTCATCCCGTACTGCAGATCCCATGCAAGAAACTGATATCATGTCCGTGTCGGACGCTTCGAACGAATACCTTGCCTCCAATATCCAGGTGCTTGACGGCATCGAACATGTCCGCAAAAGACCGGCCATGTATATCGGCGACATTCACAGCCGCGGACTGCACCATCTGGTATACGAAATCGTCGACAACTCCATCGATGAGACCCTTGGTGGCTTCAACGATTATATCCATGTGTCGATAAATCCGGACGGATCGGTGACGGTTACCGACAGGGGACGCGGCATTCCTGTAGACATGCACCCCGGGAAGAAAAAATCGGCTCTCGAACTCGTCATGACGGTCATCGGCGCCGGCGGAAAGTTCGACAAGGGAGCATACAAGGTTTCCGGTGGTCTGCACGGCGTCGGCGCATCGGTCGTCAACGCACTTTCAGAATGGTGCGAGGTGGAGGTATACCGCTCCGGCAAGGTATATATGCAGGCCTACAGACGCGGTGTTCCCCAGGGTGATGTAAAGGAGATCGGCACCACCGACAAGCAGGGAACGAAAGTTTCGTTCAAGCCGGATGCCGAGATTTTCAAGACAACGGAGTTCCGCAAGGACATCATCGTTGACCGCATGCGTGAACTGGCATTCCTGAACAGCAATCTTCGGATTGTCGTCCAGGACGAGCAGGGCGAAGAGGAGACCTTCCATTACGAGGGCGGCCTCAAGGAGTTCGTCAAGTTCACCGACAACAACCGGATCAGCCTCCTCAAGGATCCCATCTACCTGTCGGGAGAGCGTGAGTCGACGATTGTCGAAATCGCCCTTCAGTACAACGACTCCTACCAGGAGAACGTGTTCAGCTATGTCAACAACATCAACACCCATGAGGGCGGCACCCACGTCACTGGCTTCAGGAAGGCCCTGACACGCACACTCAATGCGTATGCGACGAAAAACGACCTGATGAAAAACGTCAAGATCACCCTTACCGGTGACGATTTCAAGGAGGGTCTTACCGCCATCATCTCGGTCAAGGTTCCGGAGCCGCAGTTCGAAGGCCAGACAAAAACGAAGCTGGGAAACTCGGAGACCCAGAGCATCGTGGAAACCATCGTCAATGAGCAGCTCGCCGAGTTCTCCGAAAGCAATCCCGGCACGCTCAAGCTCATCATCGAGAAGGTCAAGGGTGCTGCCATCTCCAGGGAGGCGGCAAGAAGAGCCAAGGAGCTGACGAGAAGGAAATCTGCGCTGGAAAGCTCAGGCCTTCCCGGCAAGCTTGCTGACTGCTCGATCAACGATCCGGAACACTGCGAACTCTATATCGTCGAGGGTGACTCGGCAGGTGGCAGCGCCAAGCAGGGCCGCGACCGGAGCTTCCAGGCCATCCTGCCGCTCAAGGGCAAGATCCTTAACGTGGAGAAAGCCCGCCTGCACAAGATGCTTGAAAACGAAGAGATCAAGACCATCATCCTGGCACTCGGCACCAGTATCGGTGAAGAGGAGTTTTCCCCGGAAAAGCTCCGTTACGGCAAGATCATCATCATGACCGATGCCGACGTCGACGGGGCACACATCAGGACCCTGTTGCTGACATTTTTCTTCAGGTACATGCGCTCCCTCATTGAGGCGGGCAAGGTCTACATCGCCCAGCCGCCGCTTTATCTGGTAAAGTCGGGCAAGGAGCAGCAATATGCATGGGATGAGGAAGAGAGGTTGAGCATCTCGGATTCGATGAAGAAGCTCCAGAAAGGAAAAGCCAACGTATCTATCCAGCGATACAAGGGTCTTGGAGAGATGAACCCCGAACAGCTCTGGAGCACCACAATGGATCCAGAGCACCGTTCGCTGCTTCAGGTTTCGGTAGAAAATGCCATGGACGCCGATAAGGTATTCTCAACCCTCATGGGAGACAAGGTGGAACCTCGAAGGGAGTTCATCGAGAAAAACGCCAGATATGTCAGACGCCTAGATGTCTGACATAACCTGAACCATAACCTCTTTTTTCAACGACTCTATCCATACATTGAAAAGCTGCTGACGTTTCTTCTCGGTAGCCAACTCTTCAATGCGGGCAAAATCATGCTCAAGCGCCATACGGTGGGCAACATTGCGGGAGTTGAGCTGAAACATCGCAAAAAACGGCTCACCTTTTGGAGGCGCGATACGCTCGGGCTGGCTGATATCCCCTACCGATTTTATCTGCGCTATGATTTTCTGCATTTCAGGCCTCATCGCGGCGATTTCGAGAAGTGAACTTCCGGTAGCCGCAGACTTTACGATACCCCCCTGCTTTGAGGAGAGCTGATCGTCCGAGTATTTTTCGGCCATTGCGGCAAAACTCGCCTTTCCGGCAAGTATGTCGGCACGAATGGAACGAAGCTGTGCAAGGGTTTTTGGCTCATCGGTGCGGCTGCGGTCAAAGATGGCAAGAATATGGCGAACATGGACGCTGGCGTCCTCCTTTTCAAGCATCTGGATCAGATGGTAACCGAAACGGGTTTCTACCACATCTGAAACCTGACCTGGCTTGAGCGAAAATGCCGCCGTCTCGAAACTGGAAACAAGCTCACCTTTCTGCACAAAGCCCAGGTCGCCGCCAAGGGAGCGGGAGCCGGGATCTTCGGAGTAGTCACGGGCAAGGGCAGCAAAATCGCTCCCCCCTTTCAGCTTATCCTTGATAAACATGATTTTCGAAAGCGCCTCCTGCCTGGCGGCGGAAGAAAACTCGGGATACTTGACGATCTGCGAAACCGATACCTCTTCCGGCACCTGAGGCAACTTCTCCTTCTCCTTGCGATAGAAATCCATAACCTCCTCATGGGTAACGGTCACATCCTTAAAACGTTTTCTCCTGAGCGCATCGACCATCTGCTGGTTCCGGATGTCGTCGCGAATGTCCTGCTTGAGCCTGTTGACGGGACGACTGAATCGGGATTCCATGTCGCTCACCGAGGGAAACCCCGCACGCAGGGAACCATACTTGGCAGCAGCCATTTCATCTATGGCCTTCTCATCGACCGATACGCTGTCGATCTTGGCTTTCGTCAACATAATCTTCTGATCGATCATATTGTCGACAAGGCGCTTCCTGAACTGGGGCTCGCGCTTGATGTCAGGGAACTGCATCCGTACCATGATCTCCTGTTCGTCGACATCAGACTTCAGTATGATCTCCTTACCCACGATAGCCACTATCCCATCAGGATGGGATGAGGCAAAAGTGCCGTTAAAGGGGGTGGTAACAAGCGTTGCAGCGGAAAGAAAAGCAAGAAATACTTTTTTCATAACATCCGGGGTTTGCTTTAGGGGTGTAGCCCCTGCATGAGCATTCAGGCTCGTCGAGCGATTTCGCCACAGGTTGCGTCATGAGCCAGTCTTCCTGGCCAGGACGTCAAATCGAGCCATTCAAAGCACAACATACAGAGAATCTCGGTTACGGACAAGAGGCGAGATGATGGAGCCCGACTGCTGCCTCCAATCATCGCAGACGACACAAGCCTGCTCAACAAAACGCGGGCTTGTGTCATCATGTGAATGCAGTTATGAGCCGCCTCTGAGCTTGATGGGGCTGTTCGATCTTTTCTGCCAGTCGAATACTAGCGGCGCTGCGACGAATATCGACGAATAGGTTCCGATAAGAATACCTGCGCACATGGCAAAGGCAAACCCGCGGATCGCAGGCCCGGCAAAAATGAACAGGATCAACACCGAAATCATGACGGTGCCTGAGGTTATGATGGTTCGGGAGAGGGTCTGGTTCATGCTCTCATTGAAGATCCGCTCATAGTCGGAAGGCTTCTGTCCACGGAGACGTTCCCTGATCCTGTCATAGACGACAACGGTATCGGTAATGGAGTAACCGGCGATGGTAAGGAAAGCGGCAATGATGCTCTGGTCCACCTCCAGCGGCATGAAATCGAAAATCCCGCCCAAAAGGCTGAACAGGCCGAGAACGGTCAGCACGTCATGAAAAATAGCAACAACGCCGGCCGCCGCGAACTTGAACTCGAACCTTACGCTGACGTAGAGCAGGATGCCGATCAGCGCAGCCGCAAGCGCCTTGATGGCGGAGAGTTTCATGTCGGCGGCAATGCTGGGGCCAACCGCCTGGATACTGAGGATCTGCGCGGGGTTGCCCGCAATACGCGTAGCGAGGGAATTGGAGATCAGGGCTTTCAGGTTGGTCGTTTCGCCATGAAAATCGGTACGGAGAAGAACAGCACGATCCATACCGTACTGCTTGACCGAACCGTTGACTCCCGCACTGCCGAGAATGGCCCTGACCGCGCCGACATCGACAGGCTTGTCGAACCTGATCACCACCTCGGAACCGCCCTTGAAATCGATCCCGTAATTCAGGCCCCGTGTAACAAGGGAAACGATACCTGAAACAAGAAGCAGGCAGGAAATGATATAGGCAATCCCGCGATGCTTGATGAAGTTGAAGTTTGTCTTTTTAAAAACCCGCATACCTGCTGATGAATTGAATATTTAACCGAAACTTTTATCAGTCATGAACTTGCCGCCAAGCATCAGGTCGAAAATCACCCTGGTAACGACGACGGCCGTAAACAAACTCGCTCCCGTTCCAATCATCAGCGTCACGGCAAATCCCTGAATCGGACCGATGCCGTAAACATAAAGTAGAAACGCTGCCGAAAGGGTCGTAACATGCGAGTCGAGAATCGAGGAGAATGCCCGGTTATAACCGGCGTCGACGGCCATCCGAAGGTTCTTGCCCTCATCGAGTTCCTCACGGATTCGCTCATAGATCAGCACGTTTGCATCGACGGCCATGCCCATTGTCAGAACGATACCTGCAATGCCGGGAAGGGTAAGCGACGCGCTGAACCCTGCCAGCACCGAGACGACGATCAGGATATTGAGAACGAGCGCCAGATCGGCAGCGATACCCGCCTTGTGGTAATAAACGATCATAAACACGGCGACGGCAGCAAATCCCCACAGCATCGAAAAAAGTCCTGCGCGGATATAATCGGAACCGAGCGATGGCCCAACGGTGCGCTCTTCGAGAATCCTTACCGGTGCAGGCAAAGCGCCGGCCTTGAGGATAATTTCAAGATCCTTTGCCTCATCGAGGCCAGAAATGCCATTGATAACCGAATTGCCGCTCGGGATCCTGGACTGGACGACCGGCGCGCTGTAGACCGAACCATCAAGAACGATGGCGATCTGCTTGCCGATATTGGCTCCGGTGATACGCGCCCATTTGGATGTCCCCTCCTCGTTCATAGACATAAGCACTTCCGGCTGCGCGTTGTCGGCCCCGAAAGTAGCCTTCGCTTCGGTAATGACCCCGCCAGTCAGTTCAGGGGTCTTCTGGACCAGATAGATCGGATAATATTTTTCCCCTTTCTCGGTCTGAAGGGGTTTGGCGGCCAGAAGCAGTTCGGTATCCTGCGGCAGCAGGGCACGCAACTCTTCACTGCCGAGCCTTGAGGCCACATAGTCACGGGCGTAATCGGGGGTAAACACAAGGCCATTCTGCATCACGCCGATCACATCGGAAAGCTTCCGGGGAGCAGCCGCTTTGGCTGATGGTGCAGTATTACCGGCAACAGGTGCAGCAACCGCCGCTGAATCGGCTTGGGCGGCCTGGGCAGTGGGCTGGACCTGTGCCGAGTTGATGCGCTCAATGGCCCTCAGCAACATTTCAGGCTCCTTTACAAGCCGGAACTCAAGCTTCGCGGTTCCTTTCAACAGCCTGCGAACACGAACCTCGTCGGTTACGCCGGAAAGCTCGATGATGAGGCGCCGTGAGCCCTGGGTCTGAATAACCGGTTCAGCAACGCCATACTGGTCGATACGGTTCCTGATGATCTCCTTGGCCCTGACAAGTGCGTCCTGCGACTCCTTGTTCAGCTTGTCGACGATCTCCTGATCGGTGTTTCTGATGTCATAGAAATAACGGCTGAGACGGATGTTCTCCTTCTTGAACCCTGCGGCAAGAAGGTCGACGACATTGTCGTTGGAGCTGCCGGCAGAATTCCTGACACTGGCCATGATGCGATGGAAATTTGCATCCTTGTTCCATGCTTTCTGTTCGATCAGGTCGAACAGGTCAACCTCCATCACCAGATGCATACCGCCTTTGAGATCGAGGCCAAGCTTGAGGCTTTTCTCTTTTGCGTGCTCTATTTCTGAACGGTGATCCAGTGCATATTTCAGGCTGTCTTCACTGGAATGGAAGCTTCCGAGTTTTTTGGTGAACGCATAATCACGGTACGTCGGCCATATGGACCATACCGAAACCAGCGCAGCCACGGCGATCAGAATGAGTTTAAAACTGTTGTTTTTCATGAAAAAAGCCGTTACGCACGATTGATAAAGTTTAGCCAATATATGAAACAGGCCCTTGATTAACAATCAAACACGCATTACCCCCAAGGCATCCGCCATCATCGATAAGTCAACAAAAAACCCGGATTGCCGCCCGGGTATTTTGTTGACTTATCGCTGGGCTATCCCCATATATCATTGACGATATTGTTGTACCAGCCCCGGGCGAACATTGCCTCCTGGTTCAGCTGGTCGTCACTTGCGTCAATCGGAGTCAGCCCCCCGGAACCCGGAATTTCGACGATCCCCTCCGGAGAAAGCTTGTAGACGCCGGCCACAGAAACCCCATAAGCCGGGCCAATGAGACTGTAACAGGTGTTTACCAGCGAGGGAGGAGCCGGCACCTGGCCCCGAAGCAGCCTTACGATAGCCGCAGCAGTCACCTTCCCCTGGCTGCTGGCAGCGAAACCGGACTTGGGCATGGGGCCGGCAACGCAGGCATCGCCAATAACATGAATCCCGGGATGCAGCGTCGATTCAAACGATACAGGATTGATCGGGCACCACCCGCTCGTATCGATCAAGCCTGCATCGACAGCGATCTTGCCGGCCTTCTGTGGAGGTATGATGTTGATAACGGCACCCTTCACCACATCAAGCTCTGTCGTTACGGTCATGGCTTCGGCATCGACACCCTGGACTTTTCCACCCGCAGCGGCTCCCCGCCACTCGATCATCCCAGGGTAAAGACGCTCCCACCCTTTCCTGAACAGCGCCTGCTTGGAGAATTTATCCTTCGGGTCCAATATCACGATTTTCGATTTCGGCTTCTGCTCCTTCAGGTAACAGGCGATAAGGCTGGCTCGCTCATAAGGGCCCGGAGGGCACCTGAACGGCATTGCCGGAGGACATATAAGCACGGTTTCACCGTTTTTCATGGCGCGCAGCTGAGCGGTGAGCAATTCTGTCTGCGGACCGGCCTGATATGCATGAGGCATCTTCGTTTCCGCAACCTTCTGGCTATAGCCGGGAATCGTATCCCACCTGAAATCGATTCCGGGAGAAACGACCAGGCGATCGTACTCAAGCACCTTGCCGCTGCTGAGCGTCACGGTCAACTTTGCCGCATCTATCGAAACGGCTGTTTCGGCAATGACCTCCACGCCATGTCGGGCAGCAAGAACCGCATAGGTCTGGGTGATCTCTCCCATGGTTTTAAGGCCGGCAAGCACCCAGTTGCTGAACGGACAGGTAATGTAGGCCGCCTTCGGCTCAACCAGCGTCACGGACAGCGACGGGTCGAGCTTTTTAAGATATTTTGCCGCAGACGCGCCCCCGAAACCGCCACCGATGACGACCACACGTTTCTGGGCCGCAAATGCCGATCGTGTACCCCCGAACATTCCCAGGGTGGAGCCGGCTATTCCGGAAACCAGGAGTTTGTTGAAGTCCCTTCGAGTTATGTTCATGATCCTCCTCCCGATTATTTGTTATTTCCCTGGAGTTCTCCGAAATACCGGGCGATCAGATGGATCTCCTCATCGGAATAACCTTTCGCATGACGCCCCATTACCGTTGATGGTCGATTACCTGACCTGAAATCCTTCATTGCGGACTCGATATATTCAGCGGTTTTTCCATAAATGGCAGGAATTATCCCGACACTTTTTCCATCGGTATTGTGGCAGCCGGCACATGAAAGAGCCAGGTTTTGCCCCCTGGGGTCTGGTTCGACGACCTTCACCGGCCTGGGCGATCGTTTTGGAGCCGCAACGGCTCCAACAGAAGCATGAAGCGCCACCGACGACACGATACCTGCGACCAGAAATATTTGGTATTTTAATGCCATACCTGCTCCTCCTGTGTTTACGTGGAGTTAAAAGACAATACGGTATTCCGGGCGGGGGTCAGGGTACACGACAACCATTTCCCGGCAAATTATAATACGATGTGACGTGATGGCCCCCACCACCTGATCAACCATAACGCGTAACAGGGACAAACCACGGTCGCGGTTAAACATATATAATATAACCACATAAGCGGATTTCGACGTCCGCGCAACTTTAATGGAAGCCTGCGATGTTTAACATCTATAAGGCTACACCATAAAATTACGCACTCCTTAAATTCGGGAATAAACTTCATCCAGAAAGAAGGGATCAGGGCGAACCCGCATTGCCTGGCATAGTTATATTAAATATAGTGAAATGTATAGCCAACGCAGGGGCATCACCACTAAACAAATATTAATTATGCCGGATGGAAATCACTTGTTTGCGATTTTGACTATTATGCCTGATTATTTTTCTGGCGCCGCACTTTACAAAACAAAGTGACTTCCCAAAAGAACACAAGGAACAAAGATGTTTCACGTGAAACAATTGATCGCCCATGTATGACGTAATCGTGGTCGGAGCCGGCCATGCTGGGTGCGAAGCTGTACTCGCGGCGGCAAGGAGCGGAGCGACCTGCCTTCTTATAACATCGGATTTGACCGCAGTGGCCCGCATGTCCTGCAATCCGGCAATCGGCGGAGTGGCAAAAGGGCAGATAACCCGGGAGATCGATGCCCTTGGCGGTGAGATGGGCAAGGCAATTGACGCCACAGGAATCCAGTTCAGGCTGCTCAACAGAAGCAAGGGTCCTGCCATGCACTCCCCGAGAGCCCAGGCAGACAAGACACAATACAGCCTGTACATGAGGAGGGTTATAGAAAACGAATCGAGGATAGATCTTCTTCAGGATACCGTATCAGGGATCACTGCGGCAGGAGGTGTTGTGGCAGGAGTAACCATAAGTTCAGGAAGGACAATAAAAGCAAAGGCGGTTGTCCTCTGCAGCGGAACCTTCCTTAATGGGCTGATCCATATCGGCATGAACCACTTTCCCGGCGGCCGGACAGTAGCGGAACCTCCCGTCGCAGGACTGACGGAATCAATAATATCGCTGGGCTTTACGACAGGCAGGCTCAAGACAGGCACGCCGCCGAGAATAGACTCACGAAGCGTCAATTACGACATCGTCACCCCGCAACCGGGCGACAAAGAGCCGGTACCGTTTTCATTCCAGACAACAAGTGTATCGGACAGGAACCTGGTCAGTTGCTATATGACCAAGACAACTCCAGTGACCCACGCCATCATCAGGAGCGGCTTTGACCGATCACCATTGTTCACCGGCAAAGTCAAGGGCGTTGGCCCCCGATACTGCCCGTCCGTCGAAGACAAGGTATTCAGGTTCCCCGATAAAGAGAGTCACCATATCTTTCTTGAACCTGAAGGTGTGGACACCATTGAGATGTATGTCAACGGCTTCTCCACCTCACTGCCTGAAGATGTCCAGATAGCCGGACTTCGATCGATACCTGGGCTGGAGAACGTCAAGATGATCAGGCCGGGCTACGCTATCGAATACGACTACTTCCATCCCTGGCAAATCCGCTCCTCACTGGAAACGCGTCTGGTCGACAACCTCTATTTCGCAGGGCAGATCAACGGCACTTCGGGTTATGAGGAGGCTGCATGCCAGGGACTGGTCGCAGGTATCAATGCCGTACGTAAAATCAAATCACAAGTGCCGCTTGTTCTCGGTCGCGATCAGGCTTACATTGGTGTTCTTCTTGACGACCTTGTAACAAAAGATATAACCGAACCCTACCGGATGTTCACGTCGTCAGCAGAGCACAGGCTGATTCTGAGACATGACAATGCCGACATTCGCCTGAGCTCCCCAGGTTTTGATTGCGGCCTCGTGTCTGCGGCATCATACGACCGGACCATGGCGATTATAAAGGGCATCGATCTATGCGTAAGCATCCTGCATGAGATCAAGGTACCGCCGCATGAAATTAACGACCTCCTGTTACGCCATGGATTTCAGGAACTTCAGGCTCCGGTCAAGGCGTTCACTATTATCAAAAGACCAGGAATAGGTCTGGCCGAGCTGCTTGCGATATCACCAACGGTTCAAATTGCCGTAGGTCATTATTGCAGTGACAACCGTATTGCAGAGCAGGTGGAGATAGTGATTAAATACGAAGGATATATCAAACGTGACCAGTTGATGACGGAGCGCATTACCCGACTTGACGCGCTACATATTCCTGAAAATTTCAATTATAATGCACTTAACTCCCTGTCAAGTGAAGGGATGGAAAAACTTAGTAAACACAAGCCATCGACAATCGGCCAGGCCTCAAGGATTCTTGGCGTCTCGCCATCCGACCTGTCAATACTGATGATCAGGCTTGGTAGATAAACCTGACGATGTTTCACGTGAAACATGGCTACGGGGTACTCAATTAACCGGCTGCTGCAACTCCATGAATAACCAGATTGATTCATCACTGTACAACGAATTACTTTTCGGCAAAGATCGAGAGGAGTGCATAGTTGGCGCTTACCAGTTGAACAATTCGCAAATTCGCCTGTTTGTCAGGACACCTGACGGGATAGTGAAACGCGATGATCCCTTCTATCCATTTGTTTTTCTTTCAGACAATGAACTTCTCGACGGATTTTCGCCATCTGACAAGGAAAAGTTCTGGCTGATCCCCCTTGAGGGCAAAAACTATTACAGCCATCTTGCGATCTTCAGGAGCTGGAAAAACTACAGGGCAGCAATAGATCATGTCAACAGCGGGAATCTGGATCCATCTGGGGCAAATGATTTCCAGAATTCGACAGGGAGCAACAGCCATTTGACATACAGCAGGGGAGATGCGATTACCCAGTATCTTCTGCAGAGCGGGAAAACCATGTTCAAGGGGATGCTTTTCGAAGATATCCATCGCCTTCAGCTCGATATTGAAACCTATTACAGGCCTGAAAAGGGATCGGGGAAAAAAGAGTCTTTCGGTGAAGACCCTGTGATCATCGTCTCGCTGAGCGACAACCGTTCATGGGAGCATGTCATCCATTCGAAAGGCAGGACTGAAAAAGCGCTTCTTGAGGAGCTTGTTGCGATCGTTCGTGAAAAGGACCCCGACGTGATCGAGGGACACAATATATTCGGCTTCGATCTTCCATATCTGCAGCGACGATGCGAATTGAACGGAGTACCCTTCAGGATAGGACGTGACGGCCTTGTGCCTCGCTCCTTCCCCGCAACAATCCGTTTTGCCGAACGAATGATTGACTACCAGTTTTTCGATATTCCGGGAAGACATGTCATCGACACCTATTTCCTCGTTCAGGGTTACGACACTTCAAAACGGACTTTACCAAGTTATGGACTGAAGGCTGTTGCCAAATTTTTCGGGTTCGCCTCTCCCAACAGGACATATGTCGAGTACAAGGATATCGTACCAACATGGGATAACAATCCGGAAACCCTTCTTGCTTATGCCCTTGACGATGTCAGGGAAACACGGGAAATCGCATCCCTGCTATCGGGCAGCAATTTCAGCATGACAAAAATGCTCCCTTACGGATATGCAAATACATCAAGGCTGGGGCCTGCAGCAAAAATTGAAGCTTTGATGGTCAGGGAATATCTCAAACGAAAGGTCTCAATCCCGAGGCCGTCGATAGGACAGCAACACGCAGGAGGCTTTACCGAGGTTTTCATCAAAGGCATTCTCGGCCCGATCGTCTATGCCGACGTCGAGTCTCTTTACCCCTCGATTATGCTTTCCTACGGGATTTGCCCCAAAACCGATGCATTGAAAGTATTTCCCACAATCCTGGGAAATCTCAAGGATCTGCGATTTTCTTCAAAAAAACGTGCAGAAGAGGAGTTATCCAGGGGGAACCGTGCACTGGCGGCAAACTTTGACGCCATGCAGGGTTCTTTCAAGATCATCATCAACGCAATGTATGGGTACCTCGGATTCGGGAGCGGCATATTCAATGACTTTGAAGAGGCTGACAAAGTCACTACAAACGGACAGGCAATTGCCAAATCGATGATCAGGGAGTTCGAATCAAGAGGTGCAAAAGTTATCGAGGTGGATACAGACGGCATTTTCCTTGTCCCCCCGGCTGATGTCACTACCGAGGAAGAGGAACGCAGACTGGTAGGAGAGGTATCAAAAACAATGCCCCCTGGTATTGTTATCGGATTCGATGGCCGTTATCGAAAGATGATCTCCTATATGAAGAAAAATTATGTCCTTCTCGACTATAATGACAAGCTCAAACTGAAAGGCTCGTCGCTGGTAAGTAGAAGTGGAGAAAAGTTCGGCCGGGATTTTGTAAGGGAGGGGTTCATCCTGTTGCTCAGTGAGGATATTCAGGGTCTTCACGATCTCTACGTCAGGTACAGGAACGATCTCATGCACCACCGGCTCGATATCAGCGAATTTTCAAGGACTGAATCGATGAAGACCACCCTTGAGCAGTATGCAACCGATGTTAAATCAGGAAAGCGTTCCAAATCGATCACTTACGAGATCGCATTACGGCAGGGGATCCCGGTTTCGAAGGGAGATCGCCTTACCTTCTATGTATCGGGAACCGGTAATGCTTCATCCTATTTCGACAAGGGACGTCCAGCAGAAGAGTGGAAAAAAAGCCAGCCGGATGAAAACACCCATTTCTACCTGAAACGCCTTGACGAATTTGCACAGAAGTTCATGCCCTTTTTCAAACCGCAGGATTTCAGCACCATATTTTCTGCCGATACCCTGTTCGCGTTTTCGCCGGACGGAATAGATGTTGTAAGGGAAATCCGTCATCTTGAAACAGATTCGCTTTATCGTGAAGAGACCCCGTTCTAGGAACTTCTCCTTAATTATTTATGTTATATACCGTATAACTGTTATTATCTTCAGCATTTAATAAATATTTTCTTACTTATTGCATATGATTGACAACCGAGTTCTTCCGATAACCGATGATGTCACCTGGATAGGCGTTCTTGATCCTGGATTGATTACGTTCGACATCGTCATGGAAACCAAGTACGGCACCACCTATAATTCGTACTTCATAAACGCAGAAAAAAAGACGGTTGTTGAAACCACCAAAATCAAATTCTGGCCGGCCTATCTTGAAAAATTGAAGCAGGTGGTCAATCCGGAAGAGATCGAATACATCATTGTCGATCATACCGAACCTGACCACTCCGGCAATGTTCATAACCTCCTTTCTGTAGCCCCTCACGCTACTGTGGTCGGCAGCGGCAATGCCATCAAGTTTCTTCGGGACCAGACCGGCCACGATTTCAAGCACCTTGTCGTCAAGAACGGAGATAAACTTGATCTTGGCAACAAGACCATCCATTTCATAGGTGCCCCAAACCTGCACTGGCCCGATACAATCTACTCCTGGCTCGAGGAAGATCGCGTTCTCTTCACCTGCGATTCTTTCGGCAGCCACTATTGCAACGAAGCCATGTACGACGATCTGTCAGGCGATTTCGATGACGCATTCAAGTATTACTTCGATGCTATCCTGAGGCCGTTCAGCAAGTACATGCTGCAGGCTATCGACAAAATCGCTCCTCTGGACATCAAGGTCATCTGTCCGGGGCACGGGCCCATCCTGAGATCAGACTGGAAAAAATATGTGGATCTTTCCCAGCGCTATGCCAAGAAAGCCATAGCCATGCCCAACGAGAAGAGCATCCTCATTGCCTATGTTTCTGCCTATGAAAACACCACATTGCTGGCCAATCATATCGCGGAAGGGTTGAGGACAGCGTGTGATTTCAACGTCGATGTCTGTGACATAGAAAACGTATCGACAGAAAAACTTGAGGACAAGATCGCGCATGCAATGGGAATCATCATCGGCTCACCGACCATTAACCAGAACATCGTTCACCAGATCTACAATATCTTTGCCGTGCTTAATCCTCTGCGTGACCGGGGAAAACTTGCGGCTGCGTTCGGTTCCTACGGATGGAGCGGGGAAGGCGTGAGGATCATCGAGAACAACCTCTCAAATCTTAAGCTTAAACTGTTCGAGAGGAACATAATGATCAAGTTTCAACCTCACGAAACGGAATTCGAACAGTGCAGGGAGTTCGGCAAGGCTTTTGCGAACAAAATGATAGAGATGCACAATCTTAGCTGCAACCTGTAAATTATCTTGTTATATTATTGATATTTACAGGATTCATATAGTGATCTGGCCAACCATTTCAACTACAAAAAAAAGCTGCCTCTATTCTGAATGTGGGGCAGCTTCTTTTGCATTGTCAAACGCGGGAAAACCTGCATTCCTGTGAAATAAAGAAGGGCTGCTACATCATCCTATCCCCTTTAAACCCTTTTGTCCTTTTAGTCCGTTAAGTCCCTTTGATCCTTGCAATTTTTATTACCTGAAAATGATCGTCGTGATCATTTCACGGCCTATCGCCTTGTTCAGCCGTGTGGTTATATCTTTTTTCCTGAAATTCAGCTCCATTCTCCATGAAGGGTTTTTTACCCGTACATAGAGATCTCCGTCCTTCAGCCGCTCCACCGTCGTCACTTTCGAAATGGTTTCGCCGACTACACTGTCCCATATCTGAAGGGTTTTAAACTGCTCATATGCCTCTGTCATTCCAATTGAACGACACATATCGGCCATGACGGCATTAAGGTTGCGAGGTGTTTTGGTTCTTGTCATATCTGTGCGGAAGCTTTATTTACCGCTTCTTCGATTGAAAATGAGGTTACCCCTTTTTCTTCCCTCTCCTTTGTCGAAGTGATCAGTACCTGGCCGCAGGAAGAGAGCGCATCCACCATAAGTCGGGAAACGGTATCGTCAAGCTCACTGAACAGGTCATCCAGCAGGCTTATCGGCTGTTCTCCGGACATTTCGTGGAGGTATCGATGCATCGTAAGCTTCATGGCCACAAGATAGCCTCTCTGCTGTCCCTGTGAGGCATATTTCCTGATATCGTGTTTATCGAGGAAAAACATCAGGTCGTCCCTGTGTGGACCGGCAAGAGTTTGCCTCCTCAGGATCTCCTGATTCCTTATTTCAGTATATCTTTCGATATAATAATCTTTTAGATCGTCTTTTGACATCTCCTTGCCGGACATCCTGAGTGAGCAGCAATAATTTATTGATGGCTCGGCACCTCCTGGCAGCCAACAATAAACCTTATCGAACATCTCCCTGAATCTTACTATGAAAAGCAGCCTTGCGAGCACTATGGAGGCTGCATGTGCAGCAAGCTGTTCAGTCCATATATCCAGTCCCGTGTGACTGGATGGATGGTCGGTGAAATTTGCGAGCAACGCATTTCTCTGCTGCAGAACCCTTCTGTACTGAAGAAGGTCAGCCATGTAGGTTCTGTCATACTGGCAGATGGCGGTATCGAGAAAACGTCTTCTTTCTGAAGGCGGACCATTGACGATCGAGAGCTCATGAGGTGAGAAGGTCACACAGGGAATGAGCCCTATATGCCTCGAAAAGGTCTGCAATTCCTGTTCATTGACAAAAATCTGCTTCTCATTGGCGGGGCTGTAGGATATGCGAATCTCCGTTCTGCGGCCATGATCACTGACGAAAGCAGCCCGTATGGAGAATATCTCCTCTCCGAACGAAAGGCAATCGCGATCCGCACTGCCAGCAAATCCCTTTGTAAGCGCGCAGAAATGTATTGCTTCAAGGATACTGGTCTTCCCCGAGCCGTTTCTTCCGTAAATATTGGTTATGGAAGGGCCTGGCTCAACTTCAAGAACCCTGTGGTTCCTGAAGTTGGCAATTCTTATGGTTTCGAGTCGCAAGGCCCTTTTATTTCAATCAGTTATTGATTCTGACCGGCATAACAAGGATAATGAGATCTTCCTGACGATCCTCGTGCTTCGGTTTGAATATCACCGCTGTTGTCGGACTGCTCAGCTCAATGGAAACTTCATCAGTCTCGATATGAGCAAGTGCGGCTTCGACAAACCTGGAGTTGAAACCGATGGTAATCTCTTCACCTGAAAATTTGCATGGCAACTCCTCCTGCGCAGATTCACCTTCACTGGCGTTTTCTGCCATAATCTTCAGGTTGTCACCAAGCACCGTAATCTTGAGATCGCCGATACTCGAAAATTTCCCTACCCTTTTCACCGAATCGTGTATCTGTACACGTTCGACAAGGAGTTGTTTGTCATTCTCGACAGGTATGACAGCTTCGTAATTTGGATATGGTTCAACGATAAGTGCCGACTCCAGCTCAACGTTCTCGGACTGAAACCGTACATTCCTGCGCTCTGCGTCCACGGCCATTTTGACCTCTTCGTTCTGCAACAGCCGCTGAATACTTGAAAGTACCCTGGCTGGAACAACGATTTTATGCTTTTCGGCGGTTTCGGTCGTCGTCTTTTTCCTGCAACGAACCAGTCGATGCCCGTCAGTGGCAACTGCCGTAATGTTGTTTCCCTCGAATTCAAACAAAACACCCATCATTGCAGGGCGCATGCCGTCAACACTGCAGGCAAAAAGGGTTTTATGGATAACATCCTGCAATTCGGAAGGCTGGAGGCCTATGGCGAGGTCATAATTCCTTTCCAGGTTTTCCGGTTTAACTCCGAAAGTACAGGGCATCCTGTACCGACCCTTGTCTGTGGCGATATGTACGATTCCAAGATCGCTGACCTGCTGACGCTCAATATCGAAGGTAACTCCGGTATCGTACATGCTGCGCAGAAAATCCTGGAGCGTTCTCGCCCTTATTCCGGCGGTACCCCTGTCTGTGGATGTCACTTCACACTTGGCCGTTATGGAAAGTTCTCCATCAGTGGCAAAAAGCGTCAGCTGTCCCTCCTCAAGTGTCAGATGGACATTGTCGAATCGTGCGTCAAGGGATTTTGAAGGTACAGCAAGGATAACTTTACTGACTGCATCCTGCAATTTTTTGATAGATGTGGTGAATTTCATCTTCTTACAACAGTTATTCTTTATTAATAAATAAAATTTGTTGTTGTTGTTGTTCGTGTGGAAATCTTGACACAAACCATTTCGAGACTTGTAACTATTTCAAAAATAAATTTTTATCGATTTCTCAAGCCTCCTTTGCAGTGTTGATGGTATGTGCATTTCTCTGGTCGGGCCCTGTTGGGGGTTTGTTGGCTCTTTTTGCCCGTTCTTCCATAATGTTGACAACAGCCCGGAAGTCAAGATACTGCCAACACGCAATAAACAGGTTATTAACACTCACCGTCTACATCGACATAATCTCGATCCTTTTCTTCAGTTCCTCGACCTTTTTTCGCTCATCGCTCG
This sequence comes from Chlorobiaceae bacterium, assembly GCA_013334525.1. GTDB lineage: Bacteria > Bacteroidota > Chlorobiia > Chlorobiales > Chlorobiaceae > Chlorobaculum. Next base: position 10,460 of record JAAXXK010000016.1, on the reverse strand, counting down.
AAGCATCTATTTTTCTGTCGATGGTGTTCACCGCATGGATCACGGTAGAGTGGTCCCTGCCGCCAAAATGGAGGCCGATGGTCTTGAGGGAGGAGTCGGTCATGTCTTTCGAGAGATACATGGCGATCTGTCGTCCGACGGCGATCTCTTTTTTCTTCGATTTGCCCTTTAAATCGTTGGGAGTGATCGAAAAATAGGCGCAAACAGCTTTTTCGATGGTATCAAGGGTAAGCTGCTTGGTATTGTACCTGATGATGTCCTTGAGGGTCGATTTGGTAAACTGAAGGTCGATCTCCTGGTTGTCGAGCGAGTGTGCGGCAAGAAGTTTGACGATGCACCCTTCGAGCTCCCTTACGTTATGGGTGACGTTGGTCGCTATGAACTCGATGACGTTTGGATCGAGCATGACGCCGCTCTGGTGAAGCTTGCTCTGGATAATCGCTTTTCTTGTCTCGTAGTCGGGAGCCTGGATATCGGTCGAAAGTCCCCAGTTGAACCGCGATATGAGCCGTTCCTCTATTCCCTTGATCTCTTTTATCGGCCGGTCGGCAGAGAGGATGATCTGCTTGTTCGACTGGTGAAGCGTGTTGAAGATATGGAAGATCTCTTCCTGGGTTTTTTCCTTTCCTGCAAAGAACTGGATGTCATCGATAATGAGCACATCGACATTTCTGTAGAAAGAGGAAAATTCCTGGATGTTTCCGTTCTGGATTGCGTTAACGAAATCGATGGCAAATTTTTCACTCGATACGTACAGCACGGCGTCGGTAATCCGGTTTTCACGCACGGAGTTGCCGATGGCCTGCATCATATGGGTTTTTCCAAGCCCTACTCCACCGTAGATCACCAATGGGTTGAAGGCGTTCTGGCCCGGGCTCTGGGCAATCGATTTGGAGGCCGCGAAAGCAAGCGAGTTGCAATCGCCCCTGATAAGGGTCGAAAAGGTGTATTTCGGGTTGAGGTTCGTTTCGAACCGGGCCCGGCTTCTCTCGAATTTTGCCCGGCCGGCAGAATCTTTCTCTTCCTGGATCAACCGGCGGTCACGGTCGGCCGACGATGCGTCATTCTGGTGAGGGAGCTCTATGGTTACAGGTTGTCCCTGAGATTTGTCCATTACGATGGAGTACATCAGCCTGGCCTCGGGGCCGATGACCTGCTTGAGGGCCTGCTTTACATGGACGGAATAGTTCTCTTCGATCCATTCGTAGAAAAATTGGCTCGGAACCTCTATGGTCAGCTCGCTTCCGGAAAAGAAAAGCGGTTTGATCGGCAGGAACCAGGTCTTGAAGGCAAGATTGTTGATATTTTCCTGAATAAGCCCGAGGCATGCGCTCCAGACCTTCTCGGCGAATGAGCTGCTGTGCGTGGTACTTGCTGGCAGATCGCGGATGGCTTCTGGCTGGATCAGATCGGGCATTGGATTTGAGGGTGAAATACGTTAGGTCGGAGATTCATCAACATTTTCTGTTTACAAGTTAGTGTTTTCGGTGGATAAAAAACAACGCAGCCACCGAAAATCCACTCAGACGCAGGGTTGGTCGGGGCGGAGGTTTTCAACATACTAAAGCGTTTTATATTTACAACTTACTTTATTTCTTCCTGAAACTTGTCAACATGTGTGGATGAATCGCCGATGGAGCAACGGAAGGGGTTTTGGTCGGATGTAATTATTTTATCAACAAGTTATCAACATTGTTGATAAAATAATCGCGACCATATGTGGATACATTTTCTGTCACGTGGGATTGCTTGTTTATCATGGAGTAAAATGATAAATTGCAAATCCTGTTTTTTTATTAAATCATTTGAGAGGAGATTTTAGGATATGAAAAGGACATTTCAGCCGAGCAACAGGAAGAGACGCAACAAGCATGGCTTCAGGGCGAGAATGGCAACCAAGAACGGCCGCAAGATTCTTTCCGCAAGAAGGGCCAAAGGTCGTCACTCCCTGACCGTAAGCAGCGACATGAGCTCATCGAATAAATAAATCCAAAGCCCGGGACTGTACTTCGGTATCTTTCCGGGCGGAATCGCGTGCAGGTCAGCATGCTTACAGGAAAACGTGTCAATACTCTGCCGAGGCATGAGATTGCCCGAGGGAAAAGCAATATTTCCCGTCTTTTTGCCGGCGGCAGCCGCATGAGTGGAGGCTCCCTTCTGATGATCAGCACTCCTGGCGTCACGGAAAGCGCCGTTGGCGGGTCCTCCATAAGGGTGCTTTTTACGGTTGGAAAGAAACTGGTTCCGAAATCTGTAGATCGCAACCGCATCAGACGCCTGATGCGAGAGGCCTACCGACTTGAAAAGCAGGCATTGAGTGTGTTGCTGGGAGCTGAAGGCCGTCAATCCGGCGATATGGTTTTTATAGCGTTTCTTTATCGGGGCAGAAGGGACGGCAACCCATCCCTTTCCGGGTTTAGGTCCGAAATTCGACAAATGCTGGGCTCTTTTGTTTCGAAAAGGTTGACGTCGGTACCGAACGGCAATCAGGGTGGGTAATAAAGGCGATCAACATGAATACAGAGCGGTTATGATCTGCAACACCATCGGGCGAATCTTCAATTCGGTGCCGATCCTCCTGATCCGGTTTTATCAGGCCTATATATCTCCGCTACTCGGGCCATCCTGCAAGTATCATCCCACATGTTCTAATTACGGCATCGAAGCGTTCAGGCAGCATAATTTTCTCTATGCGTCATGGTTGACTGCGTGGAGGATATTGCGGTGCAATCCGTTTTCAAAAGGCGGTTACGATCCCGTTCCGTCGAAAAACAACAGGTCAGTAGGTAATTCAAAAGAGTTGAACTAATGGATAGAAATTCGGTGATAGGGTTTGCCCTGATCGCTGCAATCATGATGGTATGGCTGCAGTTCATGAAACCTCAGCAGAAGGTTGAGCTTGAGCAGGCGGCGGCCAGAAAGGAGCTTGTCAGTCCCGCTTCAGTAAGGGAAGTTCCTGCGGCCACGGCGGCAGCGGCAAGGAAAGACAGTCTTGGGGCGTTTGCCTCCGCCTCCGTCGGCGCAGAGAAGGTTGTTACCATAGAGAACGATTTTATAAAGGCAACCCTCTCTTCCAGAGGAGCCACCCTGAAATCACTGGTGCTTAAAAAGCATCTCGACGGTTTTCTCAAGCCTTTCGATCTGGTCACTTCGGGTGAGAAAGGCGCGCTGTCCATGCTCTTCATGGACAATGCCGGCCAGCGTATCGATACCCGGGACCTCTATTTCCGAAGCCTTGATGCCACGACCTCGAAGACCATTACCGGAAAAGAGAAGCTCTCGGTCAGCTATATCCTCGATGTCGATGCCGCCCGAAGCATTCAGGTCACCTATACCTTTACCGGCGACAGTTATGTGGTCGATTACGATATCAAGCTTACGGGATTCGGTTCGACCGTCGCGGGCAACCAGTACCAGCTGACATGGGACGGCGGTCTGGCCTATTCCGAGAAAGACAAGGTCGATGAGGCCAGCAATGCGATTGCGAGCGCCTATCTCGGCGGCGGTTTGCTCAAGCTGGACGCGAAGGACGATAAACAGCCCTATCGCGACGAACAGTCCGGCAAGGCGCAATGGGTTGCGATAAGGAACAAGTACTTCGTCGCTGCCATCATACCCGGCAGGGCGACTGAAGGGGTCTACCTGAACGGCACGAAAAAAGCCCGCAGCGATTTCAAGAACTATGCCACCGCAGTGAAGATGAACCTTCCAGTCGGCAGCAATGTGGTCGAGGACAAATATCGCCTCTATGTCGGCCCTCTCGATTACAATACGGTCAAGACGCTGAACATCGGGCTCGAAAAAATCATGGATTTCGGATGGGAGTGGCTGACCAGGCCGTTCGCTGAATATATCATCCTGCCGATATTCAATGTGATGAACAAGTATGTGAGCAACTTCGGGTTGATCATCATCATATTTGCATTCCTGATCAAGGCGGTGACCTATCCCCTCTCCATGGCTTCGACCAAGTCCATGAAAAAGATGTCGGCCCTGCAGCCGGTGATGAAGGAGCTGCAGGAGAAGTACAAGGACAACCCCGCAAAGATGCAGAGCGAGTTGGGGCGAATCTACAAGGAGGCGGGTGTGAATCCGCTCGGTGGATGCCTGCCGACGGTATTGCAGATGCCGCTGCTGTTTGCGATGTTCTATGTGTTCCGCTCATCCATCCAGCTTCGCCAGCATGGCTTTCTCTGGGCAAAGGATCTTTCCGTGCCCGATTCAATCCTTGATTTCGGCTTCAAGTTGCCGCTCTATGGCGACCATATCGCGGTATTCCCTATCCTGATGGCTGTTACCGTTTTTGTCCAGCAGAAGATCACTCCGACCACGCAGACCAATGACCAGATGAAGGTCATGCTCTGGATGTTCCCGGCAATGATGTTGCTGTTTTTCAACAACATGCCGGCTGGCCTCGGGCTCTATTACCTGATGTTCAACATCTTCAGCGTTGCCCAGCAGTTCTACATCAACTCCACCACCACTTCTGAAGAAATGTCGGCCGCGGCGCTTCAGGCATCTGCCCACAAGCCGGCGCAGGGTGCGAAAAAGGGGGGGCGGAAAAAGTAATTTGACCATGGGTCTTCTCGAGCAGGCCGATGCCTGGCTTTTCCGGCTCCTGAACCTCCAGCTGGTTCATCCGGCGGCAGATGATCTGATGTTGTTCCTGACCAACTGGAAGCTGTCGGCCCAGATTCTTGTCCTTGCGGCGACCTTCATGCTTGTCAGGAGGGGGAAAGACGGCTTCGTCATCCTCCTCCTCCTGCTCATTGCCGTGGGGATCGCCGATTTCACGGCATCAGGTATCATGAAGCCGCTGTTCCATCGAGTACGGCCATGCTTTGCCCTTGACGGGGTCCGGCTGCTGGTCAACCAGTCCCACTCCTGGTCTTTTGCCTCCTCCCATGCCGCCAACAGTACAGCGATAGCAAGCCTTGTCTGGATTTTTTTCTGGAGGGGAGCCCTTGTCGACAAGGCTTTTACGATAATCATGATCGTCTACGCTTCGCTCGTGGCTTTTTCGAGGATATATATCGGCGTCCATTACCCCGGCGACGTGCTTGGCGGGATGGTCATCGGCCTTGTGAGCGCCACGCTCGTCTATACGGCGGCAGCATGGACAATCAAGCGATTCGTCCATGGCGGGGCGATGCGAAGCATGGGGTCCGTGAGTTGAGCTGCTGGGGAATCGATCTCGGCGGCACGAAGATCGAGGGGGTGATCCTCGACGAGTCGTTGCGCCCGATCGTCAGGGAGCGCCTGGCGACCGAACAGTCAGGGGGATACGGCCATATCCTTGCCCAGATTGACCGGCTTGTCGGCCTGATGAGCGAAAAGGCCGGCCTTTCCAGGCCTGATAGGATCGGCATTGGCTCGCCGGGTCGCACCGAAGGAGCCGGAGGGATCGTCAAGAACTCCAATACCGTTTGCCTGAACGGCATGCCGCTCGGCAGGGACCTCGAAGAGCGACTCGGCATGGCGGTAACGATCGAGAACGATGCGAACTGTTTCGTGCTGGCCGAATCGATTCTCGGCGCCGGTCGGGATGAAATGTCAAGGCCGGGGACGACTGCGTTCGGGATCATCATGGGCACCGGGGTCGGAGGGGGCATTGTCTGTGACGGCCGGCTTGTAAGGGGAGCCCACGGCATCGCCGGTGAGTGGGGGCACAATCCCCTTGGCGGAGAGTACGATGCATGTTACTGCGGTCGTCGTGGCTGCATCGAAACCGTGATATCCGGCCCAGCCCTTGAACGTTATTATTCTGCCCTCAGCGGGCGCCTGGCGCCTCTTGCACTGATCGCCGCAGCGGCAGGCAGGGACGATGCAGCCCGGCAGACTATCGACCGGCTCGTCTCATCGTTCGGCAGGGCGCTGGCCGGTGTGATCAACATACTCGATCCCGACCTGGTCATCGTGGGCGGCGGAGTAGGCAATATCCGCCAGCTCTATACCGCAGAAGCCCGGCAGGTCATCGCATCTCACGTATTCAACCGCTCTTTCGACATTCCCCTGCTGCCGCCGCTGCTCGGCGACAGTGCAGGCGTTTTCGGCGCGGCGCTGCTTGCCGCTCCATCGGCAACCCGGCCACTCGCATAGCGAACCCGTTTTTATATGTACTTAACCGATAATACCAGTGGAAAACTGTTACAAGAAAGGTGATATCATAGAGCTGACCGTCATCGACCCGGCAGAGAAAGACCAGTGCTTCGGCCGGACGGAAAGCGGCATGGGGGTGATGGTTACCGGCATGCTTGCCCCCGGCGACAGGGTGTCGGCAAGAATATTCAAGGTGAGGCAGCGCTATCTCGAAGCGGCCGCCATAGAGGTGATCGAGCCATCCACAGACAGGGTCGATCCCGTCTGCAGCGTTTTCGGCACCTGCGGCGGCTGCAAGTGGATGCACGTAAGTTACGAGGCCCAGTTGCGGTACAAGAGAAAAAAGGTGGCGGATTCGCTGGTGCACATCGGGGGCTTCGAGAACCCGGATGTCCTTCCGGTGCTGGAGGCTCCCGGGCAGTTCAACTACCGCAACAAGGTCGAGTTCTCCTGCTCCAACATGCGATACCTCCTCAGGGATGAAATGGGTAGTGACGAGCTCATCAAGCCGAAGCACTTCGCCCTGGGATTCCATGCGCCCGGAAACTTTGAGAAGGTGCTCGACCTCGACACCTGCTACCTTGCCAAACCCTGCATGAACCAGGTGCTTAACCTTGTCCGCGATTTTGCGCTCGCCCGGGGCCTGGCGCCCTATGCCGCCAAAGCCCACGAAGGCTACCTGAGGAACCTCATGATGAGGTACAGCGAGCGTCACGACCAGCTTATGGTCAACATCGTGACCTCATGGTACGAACGCACGATCATGGAGGAACTGAAGGCGATGCTTGAGGCAGCCATGCCTGAGCAGACGATGACCATCATCAACAACGTGACCACCCGGAACAACACCGTGGCGACCGGTGAGCAGGAGTATATCGTCAGCGGGTCGGGATATGTGACCGAACGGCTCGGTACGCTGGACTTCAGGATTTCGGCGAACTCATTTTTCCAGACCAACACCCGCCAGGCGGAGGCCCTTTACGACCAGATCCTGAAGGTGGCAGGCCTCGGTCCGGACGACACGGTCTACGATCTCTACTGCGGCACCGGAACCATTACGCTCTACCTCGCCCGCCACTGCCGACAGGCGCTCGGTATCGAGGTGGTCGAGAGCGCCGTCAGGGACGCACAGGGCAATGCGGAGTTGAACGGCGTGACCAATGCGGTATTTTTCCGGGCCGACCTCAAGGATTTCCACGCCATGCGCGACGCACTCTCCCTGTACGACACTCCGCGGGTTATCGTAACCGACCCTCCCCGGGCCGGCATGCACCCCAAGGGGCTCGACACCATGCTCAAGCTGGAGCCGGAGCGGATCGTCTACGTGAGCTGCAATCCGGCGAACCTCGCCAGGGACGGCAAGGAGATCTGCGCGAGAGGCTACCGGTTGACCTCGGTGCAACCGGTCGACATGTTCCCCCAGACCAACCACATCGAAACGGTAGCCTGCTTCGAGAAGGCGTGAACGCGTTTGCGGTCGACTCTTGATATTGCCCTGCGCAGGAGGCAGTTCACGAACCGCCCCCAGATTCCGGATATGGGAAAATTGAATGAGGTTGTCTCAAAAGTCAAGATGAGGCAGCCTTTTTGATCACGTTCCAATCCTGTTGCCTCGCTGACGCTCTGCCATCTCCTCGGTCATGATCATCCCTGCTGCTGCAATCAAACTTTTCTGGTGACCAGGTTTTCATATGTTCCATCAGGTTTCCGCATTTTACATTCAAATGTGTGGGCGAGTTTTTGTTTATTAGGGCGCTTGTTTTTTTATATTAGTCATATATGACTTATAATTGTACTCAATAATATTTATATGATCAATAAGGGAAGTGCGGCTCCGATGCCGGATGCGGTCTTGAGGGCACTGAAAAAAATAGGTAACGACCTGTCGCTTGCCCGCAGGCGGCGGCGATTCTCGCAGCAGTCCATGGCGGATCGTGTCGGGATTTCATTGTCAAGCCTCCGGCGTATGGAGAAGGGTGATCCAACGTTGGCCTGGGGCACGATTGCCCGATCCCTGTTTGTGCTTGGGGAACTTGACCGGTTTGCCGAATTACTCGATACCGCAAAGGATGATATCGGTCTCATTCTCATGGACCAGCAACTTCCAAAACGGATTGGCAGGGTAAAGCCAGGTCCGGATTCGGGAGCTCTATGAGTATGGTGATCCAGAAAAATGCTTCAGTCTGCCTTGGCGACAGGGGGTTGGTCATCGGCTCACTGAACTTCACGAAAAGCGGTTTTCGTGAACACACGGCATTCTCGTATGCCCGTACCTGGCTGGAATCGAGCACCAGATTTTCATTTTCCCCGGATCTTGAATTAACTGATGGCTATCAATATCACAAGGCACCAGCCACGGGGGAATCGGTTTTTCATCTGGCTATTGCCGATACAGAGCCTGATGGCTGGGGACATCGGGTTATTGTCCGCGACCATGCGAAAATGCGAAAGGATCGACTGGCAGAAGATCCGGCCTCGCCAGTAGCTCCATTGACTGCCTGGGACTACCTGATGGGTGTAGATGATGTCAGTCGCATCGGAGCGATTCGATTTCTGGATGAAAACGATCAGTTTGTCCGGAGAGCGGATGACGGCGGCAGGAGTGTGCCGCCCTTGTTTGAACTTTCCCAGCTTCTAAATGCAAGTCGTGCTGTTGAAAGGGGAACAGAAACAGCGGTTGATTTGCGTTTCCTGCGTGGCAAGGGAACCTCCCTTGGCGGACACCGACCGAAATGTTCAGTTTTCGACCATGACGGGCACCTTTGCATCGGTAAGTTTCCAAGCATCACCGATGAACGGAGTGTCACGAAGGGTGAGGTGCTGGCCCTGCATCTGGCTAAAGCTGCGGGGATTACGGCTGCCGAATCACGGATCATCGATGTCGATGACTCCCCTGTAGCCCTTGTTCGGCGATTTGACCGCCTCAAGGATCATCGTGGGCGCATCCCGTTTTTGTCTGTAGCGGCTATCATGCAGGCCAGGCGTGATGAGGATTACTCCTATGCAGGGATTGGTGAGCGCATAGTCTCGATTTCTGCTGACCCAGAGAATGATCTTGCCGAACTCTGGCGCAGGATCGTGTTCAACCTTCTCGTCACCAATGTGGACGACCATCTTCGAAACCATGCCTTTTTGTACACAGGGCATGGCCAATGGAGATTGTCGCCAGCATTCGATATCAACCCGTTTCCTGACAAAGAGCGTGAGCTGAAAATGTGGATGACAGACTCAACAGGCCCGGTTTCTTCAATTGAGGAGGTAATGAGTGTCGCTGATCGATTCTGGCTTGATCAAGCAAGCGCTCTCGCTATTCTTGCAAAAGTCTTTGGAGCTGTCAGGAGGTGGCGGGAACTGGCTGTAAGCCCGGTTATTGGTATGGACAAAGGCGACCTTGACGATTTTGCACCGGCGTTCGAACACGATCAAATGAGCAGGGCCAAAAAACTTCTTGGGTGAAGTCGGCTTGTGTGTTCTCATCAAAAGAAGGGTATCTCCATAACAACTCCTATCCAGAAGGCCTGGTCATGGCTGGTAATAAGATCTGTGCGAGAGGCTACCGGCTGACCTCGGTGCAACCTGCCGACATGTTCCCCCAGACCAACCACACCGAAACGGTAGCCTGCTTCGAAAAAGCGTAAACGCGTTTGCGGTCAACTCTTGATATTGCCCTGCGCAGGAGGCGGTCTAAAAAGTCAAGATGATGCAGGGTCTTGCATTGCCGGGAGCGCCAGGCACCAGCCTGGCATCTATATGGATATCCAAAAGGGCTCTGCATCAACCCCACTGGAGTCGAATTCTACCCTTTCATTGCTTAATCCAGAGTCCGCCGTTGAATTGCCAAGCCGGAGCTTGGCGTTCCCAGGTTCATGATTGCACTCGACAACCCTTTTGAGACAGCCTCCTCCGTTCTCATCAACAGGAGGATATTGCCATAACAGGAGCATACCTGCCAACCACCATCAGACCACGACCAAATTCCGTGGGCCTCACTATTCCTCGATCGTACACTCCGTCATGAGCTCCCCCAAATCCACTAGATAGATTTCAATTCCTCATTGAATTAATCCTGATCGCGCATTAATCAATGCGTCATGTGTGGCGAATAATGATTACATTTGCTGTTATTATCGACATAAATTGCGATATATGGAATGAATATAGAGTGGGGGACTCTTGATGAAAATTGAAGGATTATTGACAGAAGAGGCCATCCTGGCAGAGCTGGGCAGGCGATTCGCACAACGCCGGCTTGAACTTCAGCTTTCCCAGGAGATGCTTGCCGAACAGGCGGGCGTATCGAAGCGGACCGTAGAGCGTGTCGAGGCCGGGGCCACGATGCAAATGTCGACAATGATCCGGAT